>CAVDHB010000031.1:0-22974 GCA_963608705.1 Prevotella sp. P5-108 | reverse complement strand
GGTTGAATCCGCTGAAGACGCTTACCTGTGAGAACTTGGTGACTCCCGTGAGGAAAACGAACTGCAAGTCGCGGTCCGCCAGTTTGAAGGTGGAGTAGAAGCTCTTGAGTATGTCTCGGTTTCTCTCCTCCAAACTGACTTTTTCGCCTTGGAAATCGATGAGGACATTCTGGTCAAGCACGTCCAGAATGGGTTTGTCGTATTCGTCTATCAACACCACCGCCCGAAGTCCCGTCTGGCGGTGAGCCTCGGAAAGCAGGGTACTGAACTTTGTGCCTAAGTCTTCTTCTGCATCAGAAGTCACACCGTACTGCTGCTCCCATCTGCTAATATAACTCCTCAAACGCTTCTCCAATGTCCCGTCCACCTTGAAATCCGAGCCGTTGAAGTCAATATGGAATACGGGATATTCTTTCCATTCCGTCTCCATTTTCTCAATAGCCAGTCCTTTGAACAGCTCCTTCCGTCCGAGAAAATAGTTCTCCAAGGTGGAAATCAGCAGACTCTTGCCGAACCGTCGGGGACGGCTCAGAAAATAGATTGTCCCTTCATGTACAAGAGAGTATATCAGCTCGGTTTTGTCCACATAGACATAACCGTCCTCACGTAATTTATCAAATGTTTGTATTCCTATCGGGTATTTCATAATGACTCTTTTTTAATGTACAACTCAAGGTGTTAAAGACAATCCTTCCAATCACAGACCGTCCCTGTCTCGGAGGAGAAACTCACTCCTATTTTATATACGGGGCGATTGTCGGTGGCGTAGGGTTTGGCGTATCCTTTCTCTTCAATCTGCCGTAACGCCTCCTCCGCTGTTCCGTCCAGCTTGAACTCGAAGATGTACACGTAGTCTTTTGTCTCCACGATGCAGTCCACCCGTCCGTGACTCTGTTGCTTCTCGGTATAGACGGTGTAGACGCTGATGAGTCTCATAATCAAATAGAAGGTGTAATGGAAATAACGCTCCTTTTCCCTTTCATTCTCCTTACGCCGCATGGAGTAGGGGATGCTGGATAGGAAGGAGGTAAGTTGCTCACGGAAGTTGTCGAGTTCGCCTTTCCGCAGTGAGATTACGGCGGAGCGTATCCATGTGTCGGTGTTCTCCCGCGTCTGGAAATAGTTGTTGGCCGCCAGCAGCACAAAACCCCTCTTCACCTCGTCATTTGGGAAGTCGAGCAGGAAGGTGTTCATGTCCCTGTCGAAGTCCTTGATGGTGAGGTACCCGCTCTGGTAAATCATGGGGAGTGGCCGCTCCACGTCGGCCTTGTAGTCGTCAAAGTCCTCCGGGGAGTAGTATTTGCCTGTCAGCTCGTTGAGGTTCTCCCTGAAATGTCCGAGCAGTCGGATGAGGTATGTGGGCGTGCCGGTCTTGAACCAGTAGTTCTGGAGGTCAGAGCTTTTCATTGCGTTTAGCAGGCTGTAGGGGTTGTATACGTCTGTCATGCGTTTGCTGAAATGATATCCGTCATACTGTTTCTTCAGTTTCAGTTTCATTTCTTCCTCCGTGCATTGGTATTCCTCCGCCATTTTCCGTATAGGCTCGGCGAAGGTCTCGTACAACTCCTCCTCGGTGATTCCGCACAGGCTCTCGTATTGTGGCGCCATGCTGATGTCCTCCGGCTGGTTGAATCCGCTGAAGACGCTTACCTGTGAGAACTTGGTGACTCCCGTGAGGAAGACGAACTGCGAGTCTCGGTCCGCCAGTTTGAAGGTGGAGTAAAAGCTCTTGAGTATGTCGCGGTTTCGCTCCTCCAGACTGACTTTGTCACCCTGGAAGTCGATGAGGACATCCTGGTCAAGCACATCCAGAATAGGCTTGTCGTATTCGTCAATCAGCACCACTGCCCGAAGCCCCGTCTGACGGTGAGCTTCCTCCAGTACTTTCTTGAATCTTCGTCCGACCGAAGTGGATTGTTTAGTCAGTCCGTATTTTTCCTCCCATTCGGACACATAGCCTTCAAGTGCGTCTTCGAGCGTCCCGTCCACCTTGAAATCCGAACCGTTGAAGTCAATATGGAACACGGGGTATGTTTTCCATTCCGTCTCCATTTTCTCAATGGTCAGCCCTTTGAACAGCTCCTTCCGCCCGAGGAAATAGTTCTCCAAGGTGGAAATCAGCAGACTCTTTCCAAACCGTCGTGGACGGCTTAGAAAATAGATTTTTCCTTCATGTACGAGAGAATATACTAATTGGGTTTTGTCCACATAGACATAACCGTCCTCACGCAATTGTTCAAATGTCTGTATTCCTATCGGGTATTTCATAAGCACATCTTTTCGTTTCGCCCGTAAATTTACGGCAAAAGGGCGGAACTTGCAACAATTCACATTACTAAAATCAAAGGAATACACTGTAGAGGCTAATGACAGTTGTCTGCAAGGCACTAAATCCTTTTCCACTGAGTAATTTATACTGTCCACCGTAAGGTTCTTAAAAAGAAAGCCCCGTTTCACAACGGAGCTTCTTTGCTTTCGTGGAGACGCAATTCATCGCGTCTCTACTATTTTAAAAAAGAGAGAATTATTTCACTCTGAGTAGTCTTCCCCCCATGGGAGCCTTGAAAGAGGCTTTCTTTACATGAGCGGATTTCGTTGTTGAATTATCTGGGACAGCCACCGGTGTAGCACCGCCTGGGTTGTTGTCCGCATCACTCAACTGTGGATTGGCTTGAATCTCGGCTTGAGGAATACGCCACAGCATATTCGGGTCTGTGGGTTTGATGTCGTAGATGACTGTTTCGGCGAAACCACTGCCGCGGCGGTCAATTCCTTTGTTCAAACGCATAATGTCGAACCAGGAAAGACCTTCACCCCACAACTCGATTCTGCGCTGGCGTAAGATTTCGTTTTGCAAGTCTGTGGCGGAAGTAGCTGTGCAGGTATATTCAGGATCACGTTCGCTCTTGACGAATTGTTCCAGCACCGTTTTTCCTTCTGCTTCATGACCACTCATAGCCAGTCCTTCAGCCTTGATGAGGTACATCTCCTCAATACGCATCAAGGGAATGCTGTTGGCAGCTACTTTGCTGGGCGCACCGTCTTGATAACCTCCGAATTTCACATTCGTGTATGCGCCGGCTACTTGGCTTGCCCAGGCTTGTTGGTCTGCCGTCAGGTTGGCACTCTTACCTTCTTCATTCAACCACCATCCTTTTCGTATATCGGAAGCAGGAATACTTTCGTACAACTTCTTGTTTATCTGGAAACCGCCAGAGTAATTGGCATAGCCACCCTTGTAGAAGGTGCAGAAATGGGAAGGCCAGTTGATAATACCAGTCTGTACCACATCGTCCGTCTCGCTGATTTTAATGCCCCACATCCAGTCGCTTACATCGTAACCGATGGTCTTTCCCGGATGCAAATTGGTTTTGGTCATTCCCAATGCTTCTTCAGCCTTGATGGCGTTGTTTGCGTCTTCAGCCGCCTCTTTGTAGTTGTGCATGGTCAAGTTCACACGGGCACGAAGACCGTAGGCCACTCCCAAGTTAATGTAGCGGTTGTCTTTGGCGCCAAACAAGGTGTTGGTGTTGCCACCGTAATTCTCGTTTTCCTCTGAAAGCAATTTGATAGCTGTGTCCAAATCACTCATGATTTGAGTGTACACTTCCTGCACAGTGGCGCGTTTGGCACCATTCTGTGCCGCCTCGTCCATGTTCTTATCCGTTAGCAACGGTACGCAGGCTTTGTCCTCGTTGCCTTTGTAGTTGTATTGGTACAACTGAGCCAATACCCAATAGTTGAAAGCTCTTGCTCCCAAGGCGTTGGCCAGATATACTTTGGAAGAGGATTCCTGTGTATTCGGATCGATTGTCCGGATGATGTTGTTGGCTGGCACAATTTGCTTGTACAGTGTGTTCCACATGATGGTGGATCTTGAGGATGTATAGAGACGGTCGGCCAATTGCAGGCTGGGGGCGTACCATTGGTAACCTGACCCTGGATCACATCCCATGTCATCGCCATTGCAATCCATCATCAGCATAAGGCTGGCGTAGCCATAATCGCAGTCGTGGCGGTCTCCTGTGGCGGGGAAATACTGGCTGAACTGGGCGAAGATGGCGTTCACGCTCGCTTCTGCTTTCTCCGGGAATTTGCTTAGTACACTGTCTTTGGTGTTCGAAGTGATGATACCACCTCCTAAGGAAGTGTCCAAATCGGTACATGCCGAGAGAGACATTCCGGCAAGTGCCATGGAAAGGAAGAAATATTGTAATTTCATTTGCTTGTTCATTTAGAATGTAATGTTGATACCTCCTGAAATGGTCCGGATGGGAGAATAGAGGGAGGTGGTTGAAGTGGTGTAACTCTGACGGGGATCCAATCCCTTGCGTGTCGTGAACAACGCCACGTTGTCAGCCGTGAAGAAAAGACGCAGTTTGTTAATCAACGCTTTCTTCGTCAAGTTGGCCGGTAGGGTGTAACCAAACGTGATATTGTTGATGGAAAGATAATTGGAGCTTGTCAACCAACGGTCGGATGTCATGTTTTGATAAGTCTTATTGTCTCCGTAATCCAATCGAGGCACATCCGTGTTTTTGTTTTCGGGTGTCCACGCCTTGCGGATGTCTGTAGACCAGTTGCGTCCCATGTTAGAGCTGTCTCCACCATGCATCAAGTCCTGATAACCTGAATCATAGATTTTACCACCTAATTGATAGGACAACTGGATGGAGAAGTCGAATCCGTATGCGTTGACAGTCGTACCGAAACCTCCGTACACAGTAGGAAGAATATCCTTGGTGGCCACTCGGTCTGTCTCATTGGCTATAGACCAGTCATGCGTCTTGTATTCTTCGCCTTTGTCATCCTTTGCCCAATAGAGTGCGTCACCGTTCTCCGGGTCTACTCCTGCGTATTTCACTAAGTAGAAGCGATACATGGACTCGCCTTCTTCCAAGATACGGGTTCCGCTTATCAGCTTTCCGTTCAAGTCGGGATGCAGTTTCAGAATCTTGTTCTTGATGAAGGATGCGTTCAGGTTCACATTCCAACTGAAATCCTTTGTTTTGAAGATGTCGTAGTTCAAGTCGATTTCCACACCTGTGTTGCGCATGGAACCAACGTTCATCGGAATAGAGGAATAACCCAAGATGGGAGCGGTCGGTTTGTTGTACAACATGTCGTTCGACTGGCGGCCGAAGTATTCGATAGAACCGTTCAGACGACTGTCGAACAAGGAGAAGTCGATACCCACGTTGTAAGAAGTGGATTTCTCCCATGTCAGGTTCGAGTTGCCCTTGTAATACAATGTAGCGTCAGAGAACACACTGTTTGCTCCAGTCACTTTGTACTGGTCCCAGGCGGGGAAATAGTTCTGTGTCACACCGTCACTGTACAGCAAGGCGTCGTTTCCCTGTTGTCCCACAGAGGCTTTCAGCTTCAAAAGGTTCACCCACGTAAGGTCTTTCATGAAGCTTTCGTTGGAAATCACCCAAGCGGCAGAACCGGAGAAGAAGTTACCCCAACGGTTGTCTTTCGTGAAACGGGAAGAACCGTCACGGCGGTAAGAGAAGCTGGCGAAATAGGTGTTCTTGTAGTTGTAGTTAATACGTCCGAAGTAACCTACCGTGGCATACTCTTGCTTGTCTCCGCCTCCGTTCTTCTGGTTGATGGTGTTGTCCACATAGATATCGTTCGGATTGTACAGGTAGGAACCTAAGGCGGACACACTGGTGGCCTCGAAGGAATAACCATCATAACCTACCGTCACATCAATGTTATGCTCTCCGTTGAAAGAGTGTTGGTAATTGGCGATATACTGCTGGTCGAAACCACTGTTGCGCAGTGCATACTGTGTGGCTTGTCCTCCCATAGAGGCGAACTGGCCGTACAAGGGATTCAGCACTGTGTTGAGACGAGTGTTGTCCACGTTGAGTCCCCAACGGGCGGTAAGTGTCAGTCCCTTTACAGGGGTGAGTTCCGCAAACCAGTTCAAGCTGAGGATGTCCATCAGATACTCGCGCGTGTCGTACTGGAACTGTCCTGCAGGGTTGGCCTGTCCCATGAACGGACGGTTGAAAATGGCAGGATTACCGTCTCCGTAATCGTAGATAGGTTTGTTGTATGCCTTGTTGTACAGAATGTTGCCGTTGGCACCACGCACATACATCGGGTAAATTGATGCGATGTTGTTGGCCAAGTAGAAAGCGTTTCCACTGGAGGTTGTATTTTCTGAGTCCTGGTCACGTGGATAGGTGCTGTTAGAGTTGGTATAAGCCATGTTGGCTCCAATCTTCAACCAGTCGGTGGCTTGGTAATCCGCTTTCAAACGTCCTGTGTAACGCTTGAATCCTGAGTTGTCAATCACGCCCTGGTCATCCAAATAGCCGAAAGAGGCATAGTAGTTCATGCGCTCTGTGCTTCCGCTGATGTTGGCGTTGTATTCCTGACGAAGTTTGTTGTGGAAGGTCTCTTTCGACCAGTCGTCTGGCGTGTAATAATAGTCGCCATATTTAGCACCCAAGGTAGCTTTCGGATTCAACTTTCCGTCTGCTCCGATAAGGCTTTCACCTTCGGGAAGGGTGAAGACAGGATAACCTAAGACACCACCGAGATTCCCATTAGCGTCTGGTTGCCAAGGGTCGAGATTTTTATTTGCCCATTGGTTGGCTTTGGTGGCATCGAATCCACCTGTCAGTGAGGCGTAGTTATACAAGCTTTGGTACACTCTCTCCACATATTCAGCCGGAGAAGTCAGCACGTCATAGTTCTTAATAGCACGGCTGTTACTACCCCATTTAGCGGTGAAATTAACGGTAGCCTTGCCAGATTTACCTTTCTTGGTAGTAATCATGATGATACCATTGGCACCACGGGCACCGTACATGGCCATGGAGGAGGCATCCTTCAAGACGGTAAGTGACTCGATATCGTCGGTGTTAATAGAGGAAATATCCCCGTCAAAGGGTACACCGTCTACTACATACAAGGGGGATGTGCTGGCATTGATAGATCCGATACCACGGATTTTCACCTTGGCACCCACGCCCGGCTGTCCGTTGTCGTTCTGAATCTGCACACCTGCCACGGCACCTGCCAAGGCATTGGTCACATTAGATACTTGGCGTTGCTCGATTTGCTGTGCGTCCATAATACCGGCGGAACCCGTAAAGGCCGCTTTGGTGGTGGTTCCATAAGCCGTTACCACGACTTCATTCAAGGCGCTTGCGTTGCCCTGCAATGCCACATGCAGGTTCTCTTGTGCGGCAACTTCCAACGGTGTCATTCCGATAGAGGAAACTCTTACCTTGGAGTGTCCTTTGGGTACGGTCAAAATGAAATGACCGTTGAGGTCAGTGACCACGCCCACTTTCGTTCCGGGAACGATTACGGAAGCACCCACCACGGGTTGTCCGTCTTCTGCGCTGACCACAGTACCTGTTACTCGCACTTGTGCGGAAGCCCAACTGGAGGCCGCCACAAGGCAAGCTGCTAACAGCATTCTTCTTTTGTTCATAATCTCACCTTTTTAAATGAATTATTTAAGTTATCTTCTTATCTTCTCGCAATTACCAAGTCTGTCGCCATGAATAAATCATGGCGTCAAAGATGTCATCTGTGTAGTATGCTTGTTGAAAATAGGGTTATTCTCTCACAATTCTCTCTAAGCACATTTCTTCTTTTCTGAACTATTTGTGTGCAAATGTATGCAATATATGTATTGGGTGGTCTGAATGCGTATGTAAAAAAAGTTAATATAAAACATTCAGATAAGATTTATGACTGTTTTCACGCACTTTCCGTAGCCTTTCGCCCAAGGCGTGCTGTAAAAAACACCCTGCAAGGATGAAGTTTTCTGTGATTCTTTAATCCTTGCAGGGCGATGGTTTTATTTCACTTCGTTCGTGAGTTCTTTTCCTTCTGCGTATTCTTTGATATTGCCGAGGGTGGTTTCTGCGATGTTATGGAGTGCTTCCTTGGTGAAGAACGCCTGGTGGGAGGTGACTATCACGTTCGGCATGACGAGCAGGCGAGCTAAAATGTCATCGTTGATCATTTTGTCTGAGCGGTCTTCGTAGAAGTAGTCGCCCTCTTCCTCGTACACATCCAGTCCGGCACTGCCCACTTTCTTCTCTTTCAGCCCTTCGATGAGGTCGTTGGTGTGGATGAGCTTTCCACGTCCCGTGTTGATAATCATCACGCCCTTCTTCATCTTGGCGATGCTGTCGTGATTGATGAGGAACTTAGTGGAGTCCAGCAACGGACAATGGAGGGAGATGATGTCGCTCTGGGCGTACAGCTCGTCCAAGGTCACGTATTTTACCTGGTGTTCCTCGGCAAACTTATGGTCGGGATAGACATCGTAGGCAAGGATATTCATGCCGAAGCCTCGTAGGATTTTGATAAGTTCTTTGGCAATTTTTCCTGTGCCGATGATGCCGGCGGTCTTCTGGTACATATCAAAGCCCAAAAGCCCGTTCAGGGAGAAGTTTCCCTCCCGTGTGCGGTTCACGGCACGGTAGGTCTTTCTATTTAGGCAGAGCATGAGGTTCACGGCATATTCCGCCACTCCGTGTGGAGAGTAGGCAGGTACGCGTACTACTTTTATACCCAATTCTTTCGCCTTGTTCAAGTCTACGTTGTTGAAGCCCGCACAGCGCAGAGCGATGAGTTTCACTCCTTGTTTGTGGAGTTCTTCCACCACTTTTGCGTCACACTCCGCATTGACGAAGATACATACCGCATCCGCTCCCTTGGCCAAGGGTACGTTCTTGATGGAGAGACGTTCCGAGTAGTATTCAATGTTAAAATTAAAATCCTTGTTGACTGCGTTGAACGATTTCTCGTCATACGGCTTAGTGTCAAAAAAAGCGATTTTTATAGCCATAATGATTATTATATTAAGTTAGTTAATGAGTTCGTATGTCGATTACTTCTCCATCGTAGGCATAGTGCATGGAAAGCTGTGGGGGACACTGGGTGTCCCGGAGATAGTCTTGCAGTCTTTGCTCAGCTTTCTCGTGCAGGCCGATTTCGTGGCACATGTGGATGAAGAACGTTTGTCTGGCTCCCACGCTACGGGCGAAGCGGACTGCTTGCTCGAAGTTCTGGTGGGTGGGGTGTTCACGGTAGCGCAGCAGATTGACAAACAGAGTGTCTATGTGTGCGTGGCATAAATATCGTAGCGTGGCAAGCGGGTAGGAACGCATATCCGTGATATAAGCCAAACCGCCGATGCGGTAGCCCAAGATGCGTTTCCGGCGGAAATTCTCCTTGCCATGGTACACTCGCAGCGGGACTACTTTGTTCCTCCCGATTTGTACCGCCTGGCTTTCCATCAGCCGTGTCTCTTCTGCCGTGAGCGGTGTCAACTCCTTATATAAATAGTCCAAAGCGTTTTCCTCGCTTCGTTCCGCAATCTTTCCCAAGATGTCCTCCGTGCTGTCTATTTGCTGCATATTGATTGTGTGTACGTGGAAATCCGGTGTGCCGGGATATTTGTGTTTGTCGGGAAAGCAATAGGGAAGACGGTGGTGGAGCGACTGGATGACCTCTTCCTCCGCATAGATTTCCACGTTGCCGAAGATTCCAGGCCGCATATCGTCCAATCCGCCGATATGGTCGTAATGGTTATGTGTCAGAAACACTGCGTCGATGAGGCGTTTGTCCGGATTCTCGTAGAAGCTGCGGGTGTAGAGATGAGGCTCGAATCCGCTGCCGGGTGTATGGTACAGCCGGAGCATCTGCTCCCTGAAGTCCGGGCCGCAGTCCAGCAGAATCCGTTTTCCGTCGTCTGTCTCCACCAAGGAGCAGCATCTCTGTCGTCGGTCTTTCGGGTCGGGAGAGGTGCAGACATCACAGGCACATCCGATGTAGGGTATGCCTGTGCTTGTGCCACTTCCCAGCACGCTTATTCTCATAGGATGATGTTTGCTTCGGGAATGATTTCGATATTGAATTTACGGCGTACTTCTTTTCTGATAGTGTTGGAGAGAGCCACAATGTCTATACCTGTGCCTCCGCCCCAGTTCACTAACACTAACGCCTGTTTGGGGTAGACTCCCACGTTTCCGACTCTTTTTCCTTTCCATCCGCACTGTTCAATGAGCCATCCGGCGGGTATTTTCATCTTTCCGTCGGGCAGGGCATAGTGAGGCATTGTGGGAAAACGTTTGATGAGACGGTCGTACAGGATAGTCGGGATAATGGGATTCATGAAGAAACTTCCCGCACTGCCTATCTCTTTCGGGTCTGGCAGTTTGGCTTTCCGTATGCGGATGACGGCTTCTCTCAGATGGAGGGCGGTGACTTTGGAATAATCTTTGTCTTCGATGGAGGCGAGCAGTCCTTCTTTGACTAATTCAGCCTTGATGTTTCCGTAGTCCAAATCAGGCTGGAAGCGGGTGGAAAGCTTCAGCGTCACATACGTGATGAGAAACCGGCCTTTCCATTCTTTCTTGAAAATGCTTTTGCGGTAGGCGTAGTGGCACTCTTCTTGTGTGAAAGTCTTGGTTTCGCCAGACTCCAAGTCCACCGCCTCGACTTTCTCGATGAGGTCTTTTATCTCTGCGCCGTATGCACCGATGTTTTGGATGGAGGCTGCTCCCATTTCTCCAGGAATCAAAGCCAAGTTCTCTGTACCGTACCAATGATTCTGGGTGCAATAGGCGGCTGTGTCATCCCAGTTTTCTCCGCTTCCCACACGCAGGAAGACGTGTCCATCCTCTTCTTTCACCACCTCGTGTCCTTTGATTTGCGAGTGGAGTATCGTTCCGCCATAGTCGGAGGCGAAGACAAGGTTGCTTCCTCCTCCCATCACGAAGCAGGGACGGTTGCAATACGTTGGCTTTTTCAGCAAATTTACCGCATGGCGCACGTCGTCTACCGAGTTAAGCTCGATAAAACGGGCGCATTTCACATCAAAACCGAACGTGTTGTACGGCCGAAGGGAGTAGTCATTGTATTCGTTCATAGCTTTTAGTTCATATATTGAGTCAGCATCCACCGTTTGTTCTTTCCCTTTCGGAAAGTGAGGGTGTAGCGGAAACCGCTGCTCACTCCTTTGATTACCATCGTTTTCTGGGTCAAGCCTTGGTTTTGCTGTCCGTAGTTTATACAGAGCAGTTGTCCCGAGGGAAGCTGTGGCTTGAAAGCGAACCATTGCGGAATGGCTAACACACCTTCGATAGGTGTGTCGGAAGAAGTCTCGTTCGTGATGAACGTCAAAGGCTCCTTCACGCTTCTGCTCGCAAACACGGAGTCTGTGGCAAACCGCTCGTAGAAGGATATGAATCCTCCCTTGTCTGCTTGCGCCAACGGCTGTTTGTCCACTTCTGACAGCAACCAGCATTGTTTCTTTTTCTGGAAGTGGAACGTCTCCACGGTCTTTTTCGCAGGGTAAATCCACTGCACGGAAGCGGAGGTCAGCGACTGGTCTTTTTCCAGCCCGGTTTGTCCGCTGTGGTCATACAACACGATATAGACATTTGCTTTTGGGAACATCTTCGCACCTTTCCACTGTTCTTTGGGCAAGAGAGTGGTCTGGTTGTTCGCCTTGTAAGTAAGGGGAAACATGATGCGTTTCTGCTGGAAGCTGTTGTCTGTGGAGAACGCATAGAGGAAATCGTCAAACAGATTGTCCGCATGGGTGTATTCCGCCTTGTATTCTTTCTCTCCGGAGAGGATGAGCGAGTCCTGTTGCACTTTTAGTGAGTCGGAGTCACTTTCCATCGTTTTCCCTCCGTCTGTCTTCTTCCCGCTGCAGGCTGCAAGCAAGATGGTAAAACCTATACTCCAATTTAATTTTTTCATAACAATATCTCCGAAAATGCCTTTAGCTCTAAATTCAGCTACAAAAATACGCATTTTATTTCAATCAGCCGCTACGTTTTTCGTATAATTGCGTACCTTTGCACAGAATTAAAAAGAAATCAAACAATGATTTTAGAAAAGATACAGCAGTACACTGAAGAAGTAAAGGCTCTCCATGCGGAGAACATGGAGCAATTGAAGGAACTTCGTAATAAATATCTGAGTAAGAAAGGGGCGGTTTCAGCGTTGATGGCTGACTTCCGCAACGTGCCTGCCGAACAGAAAAGAGAGGTAGGTATGAAGCTGAACGAGCTGAAGAAACTGGCAGAAGAGAAAATCAACGCACTGCGTGAGGCGTTCGAGACGAAAGAAGAACAAAGCGAGGAGATTGACCTCACCCGCACTGCGGGTCCTGTAAAATTGGGTTCCCGTCATCCGTTGACGATTGTGAAGAACGAAATCATTGACATATTCTCCCGGTTGGGATTCACTTTGGCGGACGGTCCTGAAATAGAGGACGACTGGCATGTGTTCTCCGCTATGAACTTCCCCGAAGACCATCCGGCAAGGGATATGCAGGATACGTTCTTCGTGGAGAAACACCCGGAAATTACGATTCACAACTGTTGCCATCCTGACGTGTTGCTTCGTACGCACACTTCTTCTGTGCAGAGCCGTATCATGGAGAACACCCAGCCGCCTATCCGTGTCATCTGCCCGGGGCGTGTGTATCGTAACGAGGCCATCAGTGCCCGTGCGCACTGCTTCTTCCATCAGGTAGAAGGACTGTATGTGGATAAGGATGTCTCTTTCACGGACTTGAAACAGGTGTTGTTGCTGTTCGCACAGGAAATGTTCGGACCGGACACGAAGATTCGTCTGCGTCCGTCTTACTTCCCCTTCACGGAACCTTCCGCTGAGATGGATATCAGCTGCCATTTGTGTGGCGGCAAGGGATGTGCCTTCTGCAAGAATACCGGTTGGGTGGAAATTCTCGGTTGCGGAATGGTAGACCCGAATGTGTTGGAACTGAACGGTATCGACAGCAAGGTTTATAAGGGCTACGCCTTTGGTATGGGTGTGGAACGTATCACGAACTTGAAATACCAAGTGAAAGACTTGCGTATGTTCTCCGAGAACGATGTGAACTTCCTTGACGAGTTTACGGCGGCTTATTGAACCGTCCTGTCTTAATCAATCCTGTGTAGGAATGAAAGACCGTCTCGTCACTTCGAGCTACAGCTTTATAATGGCAGCCAATTTCCTCCTTTTCTTTGGATTTTGGCTGCTTATTCCTGTATTGCCCTTTTATCTGAAAGACTCTTTCGGCTGCACTTCCTCTGTCATCGGGGCGGCGTTGTGCTGTTATACCGTGTCCAGCCTGTGCATACGTCCTTTCACGGGGTATCTTTATGACGGCTTCTCTCGTAAGCCACTCTATTTGCTCTCCTATTTCGTTTTCACTTCTATTTTCTTAGGGTATTACCTGGCCGGTACGCTGACCTTGTTCATCTTGTGCAGGGTGGTGCACGGATTCGCATTCGGCACGGTGACAGTAGGAGGGAATACCATCGTCATTGACATCACGCCTTCTTCCCGTCGAGGAGAGGCGGTGGGGTATTATGGGTTGATGAATAACATCGCCATGAGTGTGGGACCGATGGTGGGTATTTACCTGCATGAGCAAGGAGTGTCGTATGATGTGATTTTCCTCACGTCTTTTGTGTCCTGTCTGGCAGGGTTGGTAGCCGCCTCTTTGGTGAAGACTTCCTACAAGAAGCCGGTGAAGCGACCGCCCATGTCATTGGACAGGTTCATTCTTGTGAAAGGGATTCCGGCCAGCATCTCCTTGCTGTTGCTTTCCATTCCGTATGGGTGCACGACTAACTACGTGGCCATGTATGTGAAACAAATCGGTCTGGATGTGTCTTCCGCCTTCTTTTTCACACTGATGGCGGTGGGAATGGGCGTGTCCCGTTTGTTTGCCGGACGATGGGTGGACAGAGGACAGATAACGGAGACTATCGCAAGAGGTTTCTACCTTGTCATCGCCGCCTTTTTCCTGTTGGGGCTTTGCCGGGAATTAGTGGGCTGGCAACGTTCCGTGGCGGATGTGGCGTTTCTGCTTGTGCCGCTGATGCAGGGAGTGGGATTCGGCATGATGTTCCCCGCATATAACACGTTGTATGTGAATCTGGCGGAGAACAACCGGCGTGGTACGGCTACTTCCACCTATCTCACCGCTTGGGATGTGGGTATTGGTATCGGTATGGTGGCGGGTGGATGTATTGCGGAATGGCTTTCATTTGCGGCGGTGTATCTCTTTGGCGCTGTATTGAGTTTAGTCAGTATGGTGTATTTCAACCGGGTGGTGACACCTCATTTTAAAGTAAACAAGGTAAGGTGATAAAGTCTCCCGAAATAGCGATTCTTGATCGCAATATAATGACCTGCATCGGCTTGAAGAGTGTGATGCGGAAGGTGATGCCCAACGCTACCGTGAGGGTGTTCACCGATTTCATGCGGTTTGCGGATGACACATCCGATGTGTATTTCCATTACTTTGTCAATCCGGAGATTGTCAAGGAGCATCTTGCTTTTTTCACTGAACGGCAACGAAAGACTATCCTGTTGGGAGTGGATTTAAACCCGCTTCCTGCGTTAAAGGTATTCAAGGTCTTGGATTGTGCGCAGCCTACGGAGTCGCAGATGCTGGATGTATTCATGCACTTTTTAGACAGTGCGCATCATGCGGGAAAGAATATGCCGCATGAGTACTGGGAGAAAGTGGAGAAAGGTAAAGAGGATGTGCTGAGCGCAAGGGAAAAAGAGGTGTTGGTTCTTTTGGCCAAAGGCTGCACCAATCAGCAGGTGGCGGAGAAATTAGGCATTTGCTACAATACGGTGTTGACCCATCACAAGCACATCCTTGCCAAGCTGGAACTGAAAGGAACCGCCAATCTTGCGTTGTATGCCGCCATGAACGGCTATGTATAATCATTATTAACACAAATCCTTGCGACTATCCCTATTTGTTTGTATTGCGTCTCAAGCGGAAGATGACGAACTTCGCGACTTGAAATGAATACATTCATGCGAGAGAAGAATTTATATGTCTTGTGCGGACTGCTGTCTGTATCAAGCACATTAAGAGCGGAAGTGGAGGATTCCACACTTTTGAAAGGGCAGTTGCCCGAAGTGAATATCTTTGCCATGCCGAAAGAGAACGCTTGGCTGGCGGAACAGCCCGTGTTCTTCACGGCCTTGTCGGAAAAGGATATGTACAATAAAGGGGTAGGTTCCATGAAAGACCTCACTGCGCTTGTCCCCAATCTTTATATGCCGGATTACGGTTCCCGTCTGACTTCCACCATTTCCATAAGGGGAATGGCAGCACGTATCGGACAGCCTTCAGTGGGACTGTACGTGAACGATATTCCCGTGCTGGACAAATCGGCTTATGATTTCGACTTCTACGATATAGATCACTTGCAAGTACTTGGCGGAGCGCAGGGCACGTTGTACGGACGCAACACGATAGGGGGACTGATAAATGTCTATACGAAGAATCCGTTCGATTATCAGGGGACGGACATACGGCTCGGAGGGGCTTCTAAGGAGAACGCCTATAAGGCTTCTTTGGCGCATTACCATCGCCTGTCTTCCAAGTTCGCTTTTTCCACCAGTGGCTTTTTCCAACATTCGCAAGGCTTTTTCGAGAACCAGACATTGCATGAGTCGGCGGACAAGAGTATGTCGGGCGGCGGAAAGGTGAACGCTTTCTGGAAACCTTCGGCTCTTTTAAAGCTCAATGCGCTGGTGGGATATGAGTACAGCGATGAGAATGGATATGCTTACGGCCAGTATGATCCGAAAACCTCACAGGTGGGGCCTGTGCTTTCCAATCCGCAGGGAAATTATTACAGAGGTCTGTTGAACGCAGGGCTGAATGTGTCATATAATTGGAAGGGCATGGAGTGGCGTGCGGTCACAGGTTATCAGCATCTGGACGACCGTATGTTGTTAGACCAGGACTTCACGGCGGCCAATATCTTCACACTCACACAGAAACAGCGTGTCAATTCGGTTTCGCAGGAATTGTACTTGAAGAGCCGTTCGGACAGTCGTTGGCAGTGGACAACGGGGCTGTTCGGTTTCTATCAGTCGCTCCGCACACTCTCGCCAGTGGAGTTCCAGCAAGAAGGCATGGATTGGCTGGGAAATCAGATAAATTCAGCTTTCTCCTCTGCGGCATCCAAGGGAGTGTTGCTGGGGTTGCGGTTGAACGACCCTTCCTTGCGGGTAGGGGGTACGTTCCGCACTCCCTCTTGGAATGTGGCGGCTTTTCATCAGTCCACAGTGCGTGATGTATTAGTGAAAGGGCTGTCTGTTACGGTCGGGCTGCGTTTAGAGCATGAGTCGCAACGGTTGAAATATGATTCTTCTACGAAGATGGGGAATTATGACTTCACTTTTGACATAGACAGAGGGAAGATTCCAATTCCTGCACAGATTTATCGTATGTTGCGGTTGCCGTGGACAATGAGCGGGCTTTCCTCGGAGGCGGACTATAAAGGCAGTTTAAAGCATGCATACACAGAGTTGCTTCCCAAGTTCTCCGTACAATATGAATGGCAGAGACAGCAGGTGTACTTGTCCGCCACGAAGGGATACCGTAGCGGAGGATATAATATCCAGATGTTCAGCGATATTTCCCAGTATGGCTTGCGTTCTGCCATGACTCGTGACGCCGCCAAGGCGACTTTGGAGAAAGTGGCCTCTTTCTTTCCGCATGGAGGTGGGGAGAGTGTGATTCAAATGGTAGAGAAACTGTTGCCTCAAGGAGCTTCAGAGGTAGATGCCTCTGCCACAGCCTATGAGCCGGAATATAGTTGGAACTATGAGGCTGGTGGTCACTTCTCTTTCTTTAATGGAGCGTGGAAGTTAAATGCCGCCGCTTTTTACACGACCTTGCGCAATGCGCAGATTACTCGGTTTGTGGACAGTGGACTGGGACGCCAGATGGTGAATGCGGGCAAGGTGAGGAGCTACGGATTCGAGACGGGATTTCAAGCGGACCTGTGTGACGGTAGGTTGCTGTTGAATGGAAGTTACGGATTCACCAAGGCGGTGTTCAGCGACTATGATGCGGGAGACGGACGAGACTACACGGGCAATGAAGTGCCGTTCACTCCCCGCCATACTTTCAGTTTCTCCACGGATTACCACTTCCGTTTCCGTTCGTCTTTATTCAAAGGCATTTTGTTAGGAGCGTCTGTGCAGGGAGCGGGACGTATTTACTGGACGGAACGGAACGAAGTGTCGCAACCGTTTTATGCCACACTTCGTGCGCATACTACGTTGGACATGGGCTGTGTGAAGATAGACGTATGGGGATGTAATTTGACGAATACACACTATAATTCTTTCTATTTCGAAAATATGGGAAACGGCTTCGCACAGATAGCCAATCCCGTGCAAGCAGGCGTGGACATCACGTTGCATTTTTGATAGACGGTAAAGTCAGAGGAAAATAAACTCCCGCCCTTTCTGTACAATCACAAGAAGAGCGGGAGAAACTATCTATTTAACAACTGTCTATTTCAGAAGTTATATCCGACACTGATGGAGAGATTTCGTGACTTTTCCGAATAATCCTCTGCATCTTTCACCATGTTGGTCAGTCCGAACTTGTAGTCCAGTCCTACATAGAATTTGTTGAAGGTCATGCCGACACCCACGCCCAGACCTGCGTCAAAGCGGTTATAGTTTGCTCCGTCATCTCCGTCTCCGAAGAACTTTCCTTCCTCGTCACCCCAGTCTTTATTGGTGACTTTACCATTGATACCGTAGGCGATGTACGGGCCAAAGTTTACCTGAAGCTGCGTAGTTTCGGTGAAGTTGTAACGATAGGATGCGTACACAGGTATCTCCAGATAGTTGGCATGATACTTTGTGTCACTTTCACCTTCTTCCTTGTAAGTGTATCCTTTGGCCGTCCAGTAGAGTCCACTCTGTAAATAGAGACTTTGCAACAAAGGGAAATCCACACTTAGTCCTACGTTGTAGCCGATAATGTTATCGGCGGACACGGATACGTTGTCAGCTTGCGCTTTCACTTTCGCAAAGTTCACACCACCTCGGATACCGATGGTGATGGGTTGGTCAGATCTCTCTGTGGAAAAGAAGGACGTGGATACACTTTCCGCTCTTTGTGCATTGGCTGCGGAGACACAGGCTATGAGTGCCATTCCTGCTATTGCTAATCTTTTCATCATGATAAAATGTTTAGTGGTTATAGATTAAAGTTCATTTTCCATACGTTGTATATTTTCTTAGCGGAGCCTCTTTGGGAGAGAAAATAGATGCTCTTTCCGTCAGGTGCCCAAACCGCAGAGTAGTCATTACCTGGATGGTAGGTAAGTTGGGTGAACCCACTTCCGTCTGTGCGTACGACAAAGATGTCAGTATTAACAGATTTATCTTTTTCAGAGATACTGTTTCCTGTGCAGAGAATCCATTTGCCGTCAGGGGAAAGCTGTGGGGTGGTGAAGCTCCTTCCTGGTTGTGTTAAGATAACTTCCTCCACTCCTGTATCATAGTTGATGCGCCATATCTCACTCTCTTTCTTGTCCGTGAAACGGGCGCAATACAAGGTACTTTTCTGTCCTGGAATAAGACAAGGGGTCATGCCTCTGGAATAATTGGAGAATAAGTTCGTCTTGCGGTCGTAGCTCCAAAGGCTGTAGCTTGAGAATCCCTCTCCGCGATGAAAATAGATGGTGTTGCCGTCTGGGGACATTACGCCTCCGTAATCATTGTCTGTTCCAGTGGAAATTTGCCGTACTACTGTCCCCTGTTTAGCATTCACAAGGTAGATGCCATGGTGTCCACCTCTATATTCAGTGAAGCAGAGAGTTTGACCGTCTTTACTCCAGGTAAAGTCTTCCACATTTGTACGGAAGGTGCGTTGGGTACTGGCACCTCCTTTGGAAGAACTCTTGATCATAATGTTACAGGTGCCGTTTTTATAGTTCAGATAGCCTATTTGTGATCCGTCTGGTGATACGGCAATCTCCGGATTTACCCACCAGTTAATGAGGGATGTTTTCCTTCGTCCGAAGATTCCCTCTTTTTGGCCGACACTGTAAGAATATACATCATCTGCATCATCTGTAATTCGTTCGAATTTGACACCGCCTTCTTCTGGCACTGAAACTAATGAATAATCAAATTTTACTTTCTTTGCTGCGTCTGAGGAAAAGACTACAACAAGGGCAAAAGCTAATAATAGTATCTTTTTCATACGTTATTTTATTTTAATTAGTTGATAAATAGGTTATTATAGAAGTTGCTGTAAAGAAACATACACTTTGTCTTCTATGGCAAAGTTACAAAGATAAATTGAATAGTTTTAACTGTATAAGGCTTCAAAATACTATAATTGATAAAAATCATGCTTAACTGGTCGGATTTTATTCTTAGGTGGTAGAATTATTTCGAGACATGACCGAAAGCGAGTGGGTAATAAAAAGCAAGGACGCACAAATTGTACGTCCTTATAGTTTATAATGTAATACATGAATACACACAACTTGTTATGTCGTTGTAGTGTGGGGGATAATACGGAATAGACCGTATTGCGTTGTCAGATCATTTCCACTTTCCTCTAATCTTGTCGTCAAAGGCGGAAAGGGCGGCTTTGGCTCCTTCTCCCATGGCAATGATAATCTGTTTGTAGGATACGTTCGTCACGTCTCCTGCGGCGTAAACACCCGGAATTTCTGTGCGACAGTTTCTGTCCACCTCTATCTCGCCGGGACGGTTTGTCTTCAGTACGTCCTTAAAAGGCGCACTGTTTGCAGAGAGACCGATTTGTACGAACACGCCATCCAGTGTCAAGTCTTCCTCCGCTTCTGAATGACGGTCTTTTATTCGGAGAGAAGTCAACTTGTTTCCGTCGCCCACGGCTTCTAAGGTCTGCCGGTGGAGCAGGATTTTCACATTGGGCAGGGATTTCGCCTTTTCCTGTAACACGGCATCCGCTTTCAGCTCGTCTAAGAACTCCAGTACGGTCACGCTTTTGCAGATGCCCGCCAAGTCTATCGCCGCTTCAATGCCGGAGTTTCCACCTCCGATAACTGCCACGTCTTTTCCTTTATAGAACGGGCCATCGCAATGCGGACAAAAGGCTACGCCACGTCCAGTGTAGGTATCTTCACCCGGTACGCCGAGTTTCCTCCATGAGGCACCCGTGGCTATGATGATTTCTGGAGCAAGGAAGCGTTCTCCTGTTTCTGTTTCCACTTGTTTCCTTCCGTCCTCCAAGAGGGTGAATTTCTCTATCTTGCGGTTGTCGAGCAAGGTGATATCATTGGCTTCCACGTGTTTGCGCAGGTTTGCGGCCAACTCGCTACCCGTGGTGGAGGGAACTGAGATGAGATTCTCGATGCCCACTGTCTCGTTTACTTGTCCGCCTACACGTCCTGCCACTAATCCTACCTTCTGACCCTTGCGGGCTGCATAGATGGCGGCGGCACAGCCTGCCGGACCTGCGCCTACTACTAATAAGTCGAATGAGACTGGTGCGGCTGCTTCCACCTTGTCATGTCCGTATTTCTTCAGCAACTTGCCTAACAAGTCGTCCAAGGAGCCTCGTCCGATATGGAAGGTCTCTCCGTCGTCCGTGAGGACGGTCGGCACGGCCTGTATATGCTGTTTGTCTGTCTCTTCTTGGAATAAGGCACCGTCTACTGCTTCGTGCGAATAGGCCGGATTGAGCAGGGAGATAATGTTTAACGCCTGTACCACGTCCGGGCAGTTGGTGCACTCCAGGGACATGTAAGTAGTGAGACGCACCGGGCCGTGCAGACTCTTGATTACGGCGGTGGTGTGTGCGTCGGGCAAGTTCTTACCCTTTCCGTCGGCGTTGAGGATAGCCAGAATGAGGGAGGTGAATTCATGACCGCCCGGTACGGCACGGAAGGAAACGCCCGTGCTTTCGCCGTCCTTCAAGAGTTCGAGACGGATGGTTTCATCGGGGGTGTATGCGGCCTTGATATGGCCGGATACATGGGCGAAGCTCTCCACATAGGTTTTCAGTTCATCGTGTTTGGGGGTGTTCCCCTCTGAGGCACGAAGGGTGTATTGTCCTTCGAGTGCGGAGAAGATGCTCCGCAGTTGGTCTAAGATGCTATTGTCTAACATGTGATTCGTTTTTAGGGGTAATAAAAAAGCCGTGCCATGGCGAAGCTTGTCCCGCAATGGGACATCTTCGCACAGGACGGCTGTAAAAGTATGTATGGTATAAAGGGAAGATTAAAGTTTTCCCACCAAGTCGATGCTCGGTTTCAAGGTTTCAGCTCCCTCTTTCCACTTTGCGGGGCATACTTCGCCGTCGTGAGCGGCCACGAATTGAGCGGCTTCCACCTTGCGGAGCAATTCGTCTGCGTTACGGCCGATGGAGTTGTCTCCGATTTCAATCAACTTAATCTGACCTTCAGGGTTCACCACGAAGGTGGCGCGGTAAGACACACCCTCAGCTTCGTCCATGGCGCCCAAGGCACGAGTGAACGCACCGGTGTGGTCTGCCAGCATGGTGTAGGTAATCTTTTTGATACGGTCGGAAGTATCATACCATGCCTTGTGGGTGAACTGAGTGTCCGTGCTTACGGAATATACTTCCACGCCTCTTTTCTGGAACTCAGGGTTCTTCTCTGCCATGTCCTCCAACTCGGTAGGGCATACAAAGGTGAAGTCTGCGGGATAGAAGAAAAAGATTGCCCATTTGCCTTTGATTTCGGCGTTGGTCACTTCACGGAAGGAACCGTTCTGGAATGCTTGCAGTTTGAACTCTGGTAATTGGGTGTTGATTAATGTTTCCATGTTTCTTTTTTTAGCGGTTTATTATTTCTTGATTACATGTGCAAAGGTACTCAATAATTGTATTAATTACAAATGTGAATCGTGGAAAAGTTTGTAAATAAGGACTTATTAACGAATAAGCCTGTGTTTTGAGATTAATGAACAGAAAAAAAGAGTAACTTTGCGTGTGATAAACCAAAAAAGAAAGAATATGAAAGCGTTGAGATATGCCGTGATTGGCACAGGTGCCATCGGTGGCTATTATGGAGGTGTATTGGCAAAGGCGGGAAAAGAGGTGCATTTCCTATTGCATTCTGACTATGCGTATGTGAAAGAGCGTGGATTGCAGGTGGACTCTGTGGACGGAGACTTTCACTTAGATAAGGTAAACGCCTATGCGCACACAGAGGATATGCCTTCCTGCGACGTGGTGATTGTATGCTTGAAGACGACCCGGAACAGTTTGTTGAAGACGTTGCTTCCTCCGTTGTTGCATGAGGGCACAAGGATACTGCTGATTCAAAACGGCATCGGAGTGGAGAAGGAAGTAGCTTCCATGTTCCCCGATTTGAACTTGGCGGCAGGCATTGCATACGTGTGCAGTGGAAAAGTGGGGCCTGGACACATCCATCATCAAGACTTGGGAAAAATACAAGTGGCTCCATATATTAATAAGGAGGATGAGGTATGGAAACAGGTGGTGGAAGACTTGAAAGAGGCGGGTGTGCCTGCTTCTTTGGAGGATTACGCATGGGTGCGGTGGCGCAAGTCCGTGTGGAACATTCCGTTCAACGGGCTGACGGTGGTACTGAACACTACGACTGACAAGATTGTGCGTAATCCTGCGGCCAGTGACTTGGTATGTCGTATCATCCGTGAGGTGGTGGAAGCCGCCAACGCTTGTGGCTGTCAGCTCTCTTCGCAGTTGGCGGAAGAAACCGTGGAGATGACCCGCAAGATGGTGCCGTATTCGCCCAGCATGAAACTGGACTATGACTTCCATCGTCCGATGGAGATTCAGTACCTTTACACCAATGCGATATTGGAGGCGGAGGTGCACGGTGTGAAAGTGCCGTTGATAAAGATGCTGGAGCAGGAACTGCGCTTCATCGAGGCGGAGCGAAAGTAGTGTTTGTTACGGCCATAAGTAGAGACGCGATTCATCGCGTCTCCATTCATCGCATCTCCACATTCATCTGTGATGACTTGTATCTGTGATTACACTATGCAAAGCGGAGACGCGATAAATCGCGTCTCTACCTAAACTCCCGCACGGTGCATAAGCTCTTGTAACTCACCGTAGAAAATAAATTACTCACCGTAGAAATTTCGTAACTCACCGTAGAAATTTTATTA
>CAVDHB010000030.1:0-40303 GCA_963608705.1 Prevotella sp. P5-108 | reverse complement strand
GCCGCCGTTTTACAGGAAGTGGAGTTGTTCCGAAAGGAGCGACTCCGCTTTTTTTTATTACTTTCTCAGCAGAATTTGGCTTGTGTGAAAAGAATGCTTACCTTTGTCATTGCTTACAATCATTCAGAATAAACATAAGGTATGAAACTAAAAACAATTTTACTGGGGTTTGTGTTATCTTTGTCCTTGCCTACAATGGCGGTGCAGACAGATTATACAAGTTTTGTGGATCCGTTGATTGGAACAGGAGGACATGGGCATGTGTTTGTGGGAGCTAATGTACCTTTTGGTTTTGTACAGGTCGGCCCGACCAGTATTCCACAGTCTTGGGACTGGTGTTCGGGGTATCACGCTTCCGATTCAACGGTCATTGGTTTTTCCCACACGCATCTTTCGGGTACAGGAATTGGGGACTTGTTTGATATCACTACAATGCCTGTGGTTGGGAAGGTAACTTATGCGAGAGGTAATGAGCGTAATCCTTCCTCTGGGCTTTGGTCTTATTCAGACAGGACTCGTCAGATTGTCACACCGGGGTATTACAAGACCTATTTGCTTCGTTATGGCGTACAAGCTGAGATGACCGCTACTTCTCGTGTGGGCTTCCATAAATATACGTTTCCTGCGACTAAAGAGGCGGGTATCGTGTTTGATCTTGAGAATGGAGGATGCTGGGATAAGGCGACGGAGACTTATATCAAGGTTCTCAATAACCGGACTATTTGTGGCTATCGTTTCTCGAAAGGTTGGGCGAATAACCAGAAAGTGTATTTCAGGGCTGAGTTTTCCAAGCCGTTCAAGAAATTCCATTTAATAGCTGGCGGTGAGGAATTACAAGGGAAAGAGGCGAGAGGACAGGCATTGTATGGCCGTGCGGATTTTACGACTCGAAAGGGAGAAACAGTTTACATGAAAGTGGCGCTGTCGCCCGTGTCTATGGAAGGTGCGCAGAAGAATCTCAAAGCGGAGTTGCCGGGATGGAATTTCCAGCAGACTGTGACAAAGGCGAAGAAACAATGGAATGCGGAATTGTCTCGCATTGCACTCACTACACAGGACAAGACGGCTCAACGCATCTTCTATACCAGTTTGTATCATACCATGATTGCTCCTTCGGTATTTTGCGACGTAGATAAAAGTTACTACGGTGCGGACAACAAAGTGCATAGAGGAGCGGATTTCGTGAATTATACGACATTCTCTCTCTGGGATACTTACCGTGCGGCGTTTCCGCTGATGACACTCATTCATGATGACCGTATGGCTGATATGGTGAATACCTTTCTGCATATATACAAAGAACAAGGACGTTTGCCTGTCTGGCATCTGATGGGTTGCGAGACCGATTGTATGGTGGGAAATCCGGGTATTCCTGTAGTGGCGGAGGCAGTATTGAAGGGTGTGAAAGGCTTTGATACAAAATTGGCGTTGGAAGCGATGAAGGAGACGGCCATGAAAGAGAGCCGTGGATTGGCGGACTACGAGAAGTATGGTTATATACCTTTTGAGACAATGAATGAGTCTGTAGCCTATTCCTTGGAGTATGGACTGGCGGACTGGGCATTGGCACAGGCAGCCTTGAAATTAGGCGACAAGGCGGCTTATGAGAAGTTCCTACAACGTAGCAAGGCTTATAAGTATCTGTTCGATTCGTCCACTGGTTTTATGAGAGGTAAGGACAAGCAGGGCAAGTTCCATGAGCCGTTCAATCCGATTCATTCCGTGCATCGGGGAGACGACTATTGCGAGGGTAACGCTTGGCAGTACACTTGGCTGGTGCCTCATGATATGGAAGGACTTATCCAGTGTTTCGGCAGTAAGGAGAAGTTCTTGCAGAAGCTGGATTCCTTGTTCATAGTGAAAGGGGATGCGGGAAAGGATGCTTCTCCTGATATCAGCGGTTTGATAGGTCAGTACGCCCATGGCAATGAGCCAAGCCATCATATTCTTTATTTCTACACCCGTGCGGGACAGCCCTGGAAAACGGCGGACAAAGTACGCCAAGTACTCACCACACTCTATGACGACACGCCAGACGGTATTTCCGGCAATGAGGATGTGGGACAGATGTCCGCATGGTACATTCTTTCTTCCATCGGTTTTTATCAGGCAGAGCCAGCCGGAGGGCGTTATTTCTTCGGTTCTCCGTTGTTTGACAAGGTGGAGTTGAAAGTGCCAGGGGGACGGTTTACGGTGATAGCACACCATAACAGCAAAGAGAATAAGTATATCCAGCACGTGAAATTGAACGGGAAAGAACTCAAACAAGCATGGATTAATCATGCGGACATCATGAAAGGTGGTGTCTTGGAGTTTGAGATGGGAAATAAACCTGTGTGTTGGTATTAAAGTTCAATGAATATACCATCTCCAGTTTCTTCATGGGAATTGGAGATGGTAATATATTAAGGGAGAAATTAGAAAATATAAGCGGCACTTACTGTAAAGGTGCGGTTCTTGTAATCGGCGAGATTCTTCTTTGTGGATAAGTTTTGTAGACCGAAGTCATATCCCAGGCTCACTTGATAATGCTTGCGGAATTGTAATCCGGCCTTTAAACCTAAGCCCCAATCAAAACGGTCATATATCTTGTCTTTAAATACATTGCTGGACACTGTTTCAGTCTTCCCTGCTGCTTCCACTTGGCTTTTACCGAAAAGTCCCACTCCGATGTAAGGTCCTGCTTCCAGACAAAGAGAAACTTTGGAAACTGGTATCTTGTAACCTACATGTACTGGAATGGTGAGCCAGTAGTTTGTCGCCTTCCAGGTAGCGCTGATATTGTTGTTCGGAATGTAATATTCACTGGATTTAGCACCTTTGGCTGAAAACAATACACCAGTGGTACCATACCAACCTTGATTTGCGGTACCTTTGAAGTTGTATTCCAACGTGGCTCCCACATGAAAACCCGCTTTGGAATTGTCTGCTTCACTTTTAGGTGTGGAAAGGTCGAATCCTGCTTCAATACCACTACGTAACGTTTGAGCCTGTGTACTCATGGAGGTAGCCAAGCCCAAAATTATGGTCGATAATAATTGTTTCATCTTGTCTTATGTTTTGGTTTACGCTTGCAAAGTTATGTGTTGGGGAACAAATAAGTCGCATAATGAAGGTGCCAAAAAGGTGCTATTTACGTATGATGGCTTTAAATTATTGATAAGAAGTTCTTTAGGTCTTTCGCTTTTCCTTCCTTTTTTGTAAGCAGAAGATAGGTTCGTTCCATCTTATGGGTGATTGTGGTGTGGGATAGACACATTAAGGAGGCGATTTCCACGTTGCGATATCCCGATTTTATGAGTAGACAGAGGCGAATGGCTGGTATGGTTATTTGTGTGTTGCAGGTATAGAGGTGTGTCCTGAACTCGGGATAATATTCATCTATAAGCAGTGTCAATGTCTGAAAGTCCTCTTCACTGGCTTTTTCATTCTTGCGAGCCAATTCTGTAAGTTTTTGACATAGGGGAGTGTTTCGCAGTTTGGCGAAATTCATTGAACTATACTCTTGGGGTAGGGTAATTTGTTGGCTGGCGAATGTCAGTTCTTTTTTCGCATCCTTTATTCGTTCCGATTTTTGTTGAAGTAGCTTAAGCGCTTCTTTTATTTCGGACAACGTCTGTGTATCAGAGAAAGAGTTCAATGCGGCTTTCAGTGAAGTTTGCAATTGATGTCGTTTTTGTTCATAGGCTGTGTCTATGTAATCCGCATTTTTAATCTTTGCCTTATAAATGGATAATAGCAAGTTCTTGACTTTATAATTCTGATAGATTTGTTCTTTTGCTTTTTTATTACGGATATAGAAGAAGCACGCAATAAAAGCGATGGCAAGACATAATACAGAACAGCCTAATGTGTATATGACCATTCGTTGAAAGCGTTGTTTTTCTTTGTGAGCAAGATAATCGTTATGCACTGCATTTATATAATGTGCCATTTTATAAATGAGTTGTTGGTCTTGTTTGTTTTCCGCTTCTTGTTTTAATAGCTCATAGTGGTAGGCAATTTGAGGTTGTGCAAGTTTCTGATAGTAGGACGACAGCAAGGAGTAGACTTGAATGGTCTGTTTTATGAAATGAGAGTCAATGGTCTTTTTCGCATAATGTAGTACAGAATCTATGGGGGCGTTTTCTTTGATGAGTAAGTTGGTCTTTGTCAAATAATAGAAGGCTCTCTCTTCGGAAGGTTGAAAAGGAGGCCGTAGAATTTGTAAATAGTGTTTGGCCTGTTCTATGTACCCTAATTGAAGCAGGGAATAGGATTGGTGAAGTTGTATCAAGGATTGTAAAGAGGAATTCTTTAGGTGTCTTTTCGATTGTGCTTTTTGAAAATACGCAATTGCTTCTTTATGCTTCCCTTGGTTCTGTAAGTCATTTCCCCCTTTGAAATAGGCTTCTGCAATATAGGCATCTTCTTTCTGGGTCAGTGAAAGTGATAATAGATGCCGATCGTAGGTTAAGGCTTCATTCCAAAGTCTGACATAGGCATAACATTCGCTAAGTTGCACTAATACATTCCATTCTCGGTTAAAGTCTTTGCCCTTAATAAGTTCGTATGATCGCAATAGGTAGTCTACGGCCAGTGGATATTCTTCCAAGTCTCGATAGACGGCTCCCATCAGGTAATATACCTTAGCTTTCTCTTCGCTCGGCCCTCCATGCAGATAATACCATCTTACAACCTTCTTCATGGTCGTGTCAGAGGAAAAAGGTATGCATAACTGATTCTGAGCGTCGGCTTTTAGCACTTCATATCTCATTTGTGCATTGATTGGCGCTTCGAGGATGGGCTTCTGCATACTTTCAAGAGCTTTGAGTGCGTGAGTAGGACTCTTTTGTAACTCTTGGTCTATCCTTTGTAATTTCTTGTTCCAAACGAATGTATCGCATCCTGTCAGTACTAAACAAAAAAGAGCTATATAAATTTTCAACAACCATTTCATACTGCAAAGTATAGATTTGCATTGAAATGTCTGAGCCTTTTAAAATGATTTATACGATATAAGAAATGTTCATGGGTTCCTATAAATCTAAAAGGAGGTAGGTATAGAATATGTGAAAGGCTTCACAGTGACAGTTCACAGTGAAGCCTTTCAAGTCTATGTTTTATTTCATGTATTTCGTCATTTCAGAAGCTGCCAGTAAGAAGGCACCTACACCGAAGTCCGCCGTGTTTCGAGGGCCTATCTTCGGGTTCTGGTCGGCACGTTCTCCAATGGGTTGTACATAACCTACCGTGCCGTCGCTTTGGAGAGCGATTGTGGTCAGATAGTTCCATCCCTTGTTGATAACTTGTTGATAGTCTTTCTTGGCGAGATAGCCGTTGTTCACACCCCATAAATAACCGAACATGAAAAGAGAAGTTCCACTTGTTTCCCGGCCTGGCACATAAGTCGGGTCAATGATACTACGAGTCCAGTAGCCTTCTTTCTGCTGGTAGTTGACCAAGGACTTCGCCATCTTTTGGTAGACTTCGATGTATTCCGCACGGTGTGCGTCGTCTTTGGGAAGGTCCGCCAGTACCTTGGACAGGGCTGCGAATACCCATCCGTTTCCTCTTGCCCAGAAGTCTTTCTTTCCAGCAGGAGTCTTGTGCTTTGGGTAGACATATTTCCCGTCACGGAAGAACAGTCCTGTCTCTTTGTCGTACATCAGATTCTTGGCGAAAGAGAAGTACTCATACAGCTTTTCCAGATACAGCTTGTTGCCTGTCGCCTTATATAAGTCTGTCATTGTAGGCATCACCATATACAGAGCGTCTGCCCACCACCAGTATCCTTTTTCTGGGGTAGACATTTGGTATTCCATTACCTCACGTGCCCGGGCGATACGGTGGGCGTCTTTGCTTCCGTCCAGAACGTATAAGTCGTAATAGGTCTGGAAACAGCACTGCCAGTCACCGAACAGCACATATTCAGGCTTTTCTCCGTAAGAGAATTTCCATTCATTCTTGTTGTCAGACGTGGCCCCTTTCCAGTTATTGTGTTCCGCCCAGGCTAAAGCGTATTGTTTGTATTGAGCCTTCTTTGTAACCTTGTAAGCCGCCATGTTTCCCGTCTGGTATACTGCCGGATGCCAGAAAGGATGGGTGGGTTCAGGATGCGTGCTTTGCCAGTGGTCGTTTACTTTTTCCACTACATTCACTACGGCCTGTTTCGTCCATTTCTTGGCCGCTTGTGCTCCTGTGGTAAGACAGAGCAAGGCTGCTCCGAAAAATAAGTTTCTTAAGTTCATGATTCTTGTTTTATTAGTTCCGTGTGCAAAGATAAACAAACTCCTTTAAAGTGAAGTACAAGAATCGCCCAAAAGGGTATTTAAAAACGTTCAACCTTTATTATCCCGCATGGATACGTATTTCCATAACGGAGCCGCCATCAAGGCTTGTTTCATTTGGTCGTCCATGAGCAGTTTCTTCACCTCCTCATAGGTGAGTCGCAAGACTTCTATGCGTTCCGTTTTGTCTAAATGCTGTTTGTCACAGACACGCTCCACGTCCGTGGCAAGGAAGCAGTGCGTCCAGTTGTTCGTGGTGCTTGGATTTCCGCAAATCTTCATCCACGGTTTCCATGTACCCTTGCCGTAGCCTGTCTCTTCCCAAAGTTCCCGCTTGGCGGCGGTCAGTGGGTCTTCCCCTTTCTCAATCACTCCGGCGCAGATTTCCGTGGACATTTCATCAATGCCGTGGCGATACTGGCGCACAAAGATAAAGTCGCCTTCTTTAGTGATGGCGATAGTGTTTACCCAGTCCGGGTATTCCAGTACGTAGTACTCCGGGTTGATAGCTCCGTCAGGCAGTTGCAGTTTGTCCCTTCTGGCCGTAAGCCACGGACGGCGGATAAGATATTCCGATTCGATTACCTTGTATTTCTTTTCTTCCATAACTGTAAAAAGGCTGCATTGAATGACTCAGACTGTTTCTTTTCGGATAACAGGTACGGAGCCGCTGCTAAAAGAGAGAGACTCAGGATGCGCTTTTACAAAAGAGTCGATGTGGCGTACTCTCTTTTCCGCCAATATCTCGTCCACTGCAATCAGAATCCCCGTCTCTTCTACGTCTCCGAAGCCGTAGTTGATGGCAGTGCCAAACATCTTCATCGTAGGTGACAGTCCCATGTAAGCGTTCACCAAGGGAGGAATGTTGTATCCCAACTGGCTGATTTGCGCTTTCAGTATCTTATAGTCTTCCTTGAAGCCGTCTTCGGTGAAGATTTTATCGAACTCCTTCGTGTCGGCCTCTATTTGTAATGGCTTCATGGGAATGATGAGGCTGTCCTTGTCCATGAAATGTTTTTTCAGGAAATAGAGAATCATGTCGCGCCCTCTGCGGCTGTAGGAAGGATACATGGTCATTTTGCCGAAGTAGTATTTCACGTTTGGCATCACAACCGTCAAGGCGCCCAGTCCGTCCCACAGGTTGTCCAGTGCGAAGATGGCTTTTGAGCCGGCACGAGTAGACTGGTAGGGTACGGAGACAAAAGAGCGTCCTAACTCGATGGTCTGGGGAAGATAGTCTTTTATAAATTGGTCGGAGAAATGGAACATGTGTGACGTGGCGAGGATAGGTTGTCCCTGTGCGTCAAACTTCACGTCCGTACCGCAGATATAGCGGTAACCTCCGATAATTTCCTGCTTCTCTGGATTCCATACAAACAGTTGCTTGTAGGAATGAGGGTCGGTGTCGAAATGGTCCAAGTCCAAAGCCTTGCCCGTTCCTCCTCCTGCCGTGCGGAAGGCAATCTCTCGCAGACGTCCGATTTCCTTCACCAGGTTGGGGGAGTTCTGGTAGTCCACGATATAAATCTCATTATGGCTCCGGTTGGTTGTCCGCAACTGTTTTTCAGGAGTCAACTCTTTGAGAAGTAAATCTTTATCAATAGGTGGTATAATGTTCTCTTCTGTCATGATTTGTGGTGTTATAAGTTTCATCCAGATAAGGTTACTCAAGGGAATAGACCAGCGAGCGTACGTATTGTGCCCATTCTATGGGACGTTTGCTGCGGTCGAAGGTTTGCCAGGGAATGGGACGGCCAAAAGTCACCGTGAATGTCTTGTGGCGGTTTTTGTACATCTCGTCCACCAAGAAGAGCATGGCGAGATTGAATTTCAAGCCCGCCGTCTTGCAGAAGGAGGCCAAGTTATAGAAAAACTTGGAGTTTGTTCCTCCGAAATGTACAGGGATGATGTCACGGTGGTATTGCACGCTTTTGTTGATGAATGTCTTCTTCCAAGGCACATCCTGTATCACGCCGTGGATACGACGGGAACAGAGGTCGGCGGGGAAGATGATGATGTCGTTGTCCGACGCAAAGGCTTCCTCCACCGTATTGGCAAAGTTGCGGCTCTGAGAGCCGAATTTGTTGATACCCACCAGCAAGGGAGCCAAACCTTTCAGATTCATCAGCACATCGTTCACAAGGTATTTGATACGTCCGTTGTAGCGTGTGCCAAGGATATATCCCAACGCTACTCCGTCCGGTCCTCCCAAAGGATGGTTAGAGGCGAAGGTATAGCGTTTCCCGTCAGTCGGTTTGGGAAGAAATTCTTCTCCTTTTATATCCAGGGTCATGTCCAGATACTGTACGCAAGCCTCGAGGAAAGGTACTCCCACTTTCCCTTCAGACTCTTTTAGGAAACGGTTCACCTCGTCTTGATGGAGCAGTTTTTTCAGCATACCAACCACGAAAGACGGGATATATCTCGCCTTTTCACCCGCTTTCTCGCGTACGATGCGGTCGATATCTATCTGAAAAGATTCATCTTGTTGCATTTGTTTATATTCTTAAACCTTCTCGCGAAGGTAATTATCTTTTTTTTATGCCGCTAATGATTTGCAGGAAAAAAGGGGATTTACCGCACATTTAACACTTTATGTAGCTGGATTGAAATACTCCAGCGAGGATGTGACAGACAATAATCGAATACCTGCCTCCTGATATCACGGTTTTGTTTCTCGTCTCCCGTATCGCAAGGCTGAAGATAGTAATGTGACGCCGGGATGGATAAGTACTTTGTGATATAGGCCGGGGCTTTCCCGTCTTTTGAGGGCATGAAAACTAATTTCAACTCGTCACATCTTTGTAGCTTTACTTCCGCTCCCTCGCAGAAAGCGTCCTTGGGGGAGAGTGTCACCCAGTCTACTGAGGCTGGAAGTGGATGTGTCCCGTTTGTTTCCACCGCTACCTTCTTTCCTGCCTTGTGCAGGGCTTTCACCAATTCTTCCGTAATGAATAAAGATGGTTCTCCTCCTGTCAGGATTACCCATTCGGCAGGATAGCGGCTCACTTCGTCCACAATTTCTGATTCACTCATAGTCTTTCCTTCCTCATGGTGAGTGTCACAGAAGGAGCAGTGCAAATTGCAACCGGAAAAGCGGACAAAGACAGCCGGTGTACCGCTATGAAAACCTTCCCCTTGAATACTGTAGAACAGTTCGTTAATCTTCCTCATACGCAGCTATATTGCCTTCTGATTCTTGTACCTCCGTGCGGTAGCAGTGGGGGATTTGTTCCGTAATCCAACGGGCTATGTTCTCCGCCGTGGGATTGAAGGGCAGCAAGTCATTCAGGCATTGATGGTCCAGACGCATTACCGCTGTTTTTATATGGGTAAAGTCGCAGACCATTCCGTTTTCGTCCAGTTTTTCTGCCTTGCAAAAGACTTTTATCTTCCAGTTGTGTCCATGCAGCCGACTACATTTACTTTCATAATTCAGCGACAGCCGGTGGGCCGCTGAAATCTCAAGGGTTTTAGTGATATAGTACATAATTAATATAATGTGATGTCTCCGTGTTTCTTGGAAAACCTCTACATCTTAACAAGGACACGGAGACTTTTTGTTAGTTCAGTTTCAGTCCGTCGAGTATCTTGTCATACAAATCAAGTGCGGCGTTCACTTCTTCCCGGCGGATATACTCGTCTGTGGTATGGGAACGACTACTTTCCCCTGGTCCTAATTTCATGGAAGGGAAAGGCATCAACGCCTGGTCTGACAGGGTGGGAGAGCCATACGGCTTCAGACCCAGCTCCAGACATCGTTGTACTACGGGATGTTCCATCGGTGTGCGGGAAGAGTTCAGACGGAACGAACGGGCTTTCACCTCTCCTTTTACCGCTTTGCAAACGGTGTCGTAAATTTCTTTATTTGAATAGAACTCGTTGCTCCGTACATCCACGGTAAAGGTACATTTGTCGGGGATTACGTTGTGTTGTGTGCCGGCGTTGACAATAGTCACGGTCATTTTTACAGGCCCCAGCATTTCCGACTGCTCTGGAAAGCGGTAGTTGCGGAACCAAGCGATGTCATCCATCGCCTTGTAGATAGCGTTTACCCCTTCATTACGGGCGGCGTGTCCGGCCTTTCCATGTGCGGTCACGTCCAACACCATCAATCCTTTCTCCGCAGTGGCGGGTTGAAGTCCTGTAGGTTCCCCTACGATGGCGAAGTCTATTTTGGGCAGATGCGGCAGCACGGCCTCCATTCCGTTCTTGCCAGACACTTCCTCTTCCGCTCCGGCAAGGAACACAAGGTTATAGGCTCGTGGCTTATTCCGCCATGCCAAGAAGGTATGGAGCAAAGAAACCAGTCCGCCTCCGTCGTCGTTACTGCCAAGTCCATAGAGCCTGTCTTCCTCCCATGCAGGAGTGAACGGGTCTCTTGTCCACGCATCTACCGGTTTCACTGTGTCGATATGCGCATTCAGCAGCAAGGTGGGTTTAGCCTCGTCATAGTCAGGGCATACCGCCCATACATTCTGTAAAAAGCGGGAAGGGTTCGCTCCTTTTTCTTCCAAGAAATGTGCTATCACGTCCGCAGCCTTTTCTTCATTCCGGCTGAGAGAGGGAGTGGCGATAAGCTGTTCCAGCAGCTTAAGTGTACTTTCTAATTGTTCGTTCATGGTCTTCTTTGCAACGGAGTAAATTCCGAGTGTGCAAACTTACGAAAAATTAGCGAGAAAAGAGACGGTGGCAGCCTTTCAATAGGAGACGGTAGGATAATATTCGTAGTTTGTCCAACAGGATGGAGGCGAGAAACACACCCGCCAAGAAGAGGGATAGCTTAAAGTAAAACATCCCTAAGGAATTCATTGTATGGAGATTAAGCACAGTCTGCTTGAAAAATCCGCCTAATACGGACGGGTGGCAGTGTACTAAATAAATCGCAAAGGCGGAAGAGGCGATGTAGTTTATAAACTGGCTCTGGAAACGTATCTTGGAGAAGTACAGTAACAGATACAGGGAGGCGGCGATGACAAGGGGAGACGTGTATGAAAGGAAGCAGCGGTAAAGCGTGGAAAGATTTTCCGTATTAGTAGATAAGCGGGCGTAAGCGTACAGGACAACAGCTGGCAGCAAAGAGACGGATGCGTACAAGCCGATGGCTGTCTGTTTTGCGCATTGTGACCAAGAGGGTTGGTAGATACGCACATAGCGGGTCAGCAGATACAGTCCGATAAAGGACAACGGACTGTAGCCTTTGCCAATATATCCCAACTCAAAAGGCCAGCATCCATAGAGTGTCTGGAAGAGAAAGAACGCAATAAGCAGTCGTTTCACTTCCCTTCTTGGGGCAGTCTCCATGAAGCGGTTCAGTATGGGAGCCAAGAGATAAAGCCATAAGTAGGCATAGACAAACCAGTACGAATTGGGGTAAATCACATCGTGCTTTATTTGCGCCCAGGTGAAGGACATTCCTGTCATCATCAGTATGCCATAGACTGCCGTCGCAATGAAGGCGCACTGGTACAGGAAGCTGGCCAAGCCTTTCCACCGGGGATGAATCCCGAACCAGCCGGAAATCATCACGAAGACATTCACACACACCACGGAAAAAGCTTGTCCCGCAATGCGAAGAAACGATTCCAAAGGCGCGCAAACCACGGTGTCATGAGAAGGTTCTCCGAAAGAGTAGAAGCAGGTATGCACCACCAGCACCAGGCACATGGCCACGATGCGTAGCAGTTCTATATTGGATTGGCGTACGCCTTTGTTGTTCATTGGATATAGGTAGGAACTTAAAGAGGACAACCGGTTAGGATTGCCCTCTTTATGTGTTAGTTTTCAAGCGAACGCTCCTTAAGCGCAGGCTTGGAAAATGATATTCCCGTTCTTGTCTCTTGTCTGGCTGATTTTCTGTGTCTTCATTAGCTCGGAGAGAGCCATGCACAGCTCCATGTTATCCAGATTAGAGGTTTGTTGCAGTTCTGCGAAAGTGCAGTGCTTGGCGAAACAAATCTTCTGGAATAGCTCCGAAGAGGTTACTTTCTTGATTTTTTCTTTCAATGACATAGCATTAAGATTTTTAATTTTGTAGTTTGTGTAAGGGATGCGCAAAGAGAATCACTTGGTGAGAACCCTTTTGCATTACACTGCAAAGATACAATATGTTTTTGACATGACCTTGCGAATGAAGAAAATCTGACATTAAAGAAGAATATTCTGACATTAATTAGTGTTTAAGTGAGTCGTAAGTCACCGCTTTACGACCCGAAACTCACCGTGTAGTAACAGGTAATAAGCCCTTTCTTCGTAAAATGCCATGTGGGGAAAGGTGTGCTTGAATTTTAAACTTGAGTTATAATTAAACCTAAATATAAAGATTTGGAACGCATACATTTTCTTATGTTATTAAATAACGCTAATTTTGCAGCCACGTAGCATAGCAGAATTAATTAATAGCTAATATAAACAATAACGTTATGAGTTTTACACTGTTACTGGTTGCCGTCCTCACAGCCCTCGTTCTGGCGGGTTGTGGACTAGGAGTGGCAATGCTGATTTCTCCTCGCTCATACAACGCCCAGAAAGGGCAGCCGTATGAGTGTGGTATCCCTACCAGGGGGAAAACATGGGTGCAGTTCCGGGTGGGTTATTACCTGTTCGCTATCTTGTTCCTCATGTTTGATGTGGAGGCAGTCTTCTTGTTTCCATGGGCGGTGACGATGAATAGCATGGGCGTGAACGGTTTGGTGAGCGTTGTGTTCTTCCTCGTTGTACTCATCTTAGGCTTGGCTTACGCCTGGCGGAAAGGAGCGCTCGAATGGAAATAAGGAATCCGAAAATCAAGTCCATTCCCTTCAACGAGTTTAAGGATAATGAGACACTTCAGAGCCTGATTGACGAGCTGAATCAGGAAAACACCAACGTGATTGTGGGATGTCTTGACGAGTTGATAGACTGGGGACGAAGCAATTCTCTCTGGTCTTTGACTTTTGCCACGAGTTGTTGCGGTATCGAATTCATGAGCGTGGGTTGTGCCCGTTATGACTTCGCCCGTTTCGGTTTCGAGGTATGTCGTAACTCTCCCCGTCAGGCTGACTTGGTGATGGTGGCTGGTACGATTACGCACAAGATGGCGCCGGTGTTGAAACGTCTGTACGACGAGATGGCCGATCCAAAGTATGTAATCGCTGTGGGCGGATGTGCCATCAGTGGCGGTCCGTTCAAGAAGTCTTACCACGTATTGAACGGTGTGGACAAGATTATTCCTGTGGATGTGTATCTGCCCGGTTGTCCGCCCCGTCCGGAGGCTATCTTGTACGGCATGATGCAGTTGCAGCGCAAGGTGAAAGTGGAGCGTTTCTTCGGCGATGTGAACAAGAAGCACAGCAAAGACGAGATGCCGCATGACCCGTTGGTAGTGACCAATGTGCCGCAGAACTGGACGCCAGAGGAAATGGACGAAATCCAGAAAGAAGCCGACAGAGCGTTGAAATAAAGCAGGCACGAATGAATATGGAAATACAAAATATACCTCTTGAGCAGTTCCGCGCGAAGATGACGGAATTGCGCCGTCAGAAAGGAATGGACTTCCTGCGGAATCTGATTGGCATGGACTGGAAGGAGGAGGGACTGGGTGTCATCTACTTGCTGGAGAACACGCAGACAGGCGAGAACATCGCCGTGTCCACCCGCACTACAGACCGTGAGCATCCGTATATTCCGACGGTGTGCGATTTATGGAAAATCGCCGACTTCTACGAAAGGGAAGTGTTCGATTTCTTCGGCATCATCTTTACCGACCATCCCGACTTGCGCCGTCTCTTCTTGCGTGATGACTGGAAGGGCTATCCTTTGCGCAAGGACTATGACCCGAACGAGAAGACGAATCCCGTGCGTATGTACGCCGAGAACGATGACGACGCTCGCAGGGTGTGCTACCAGACACAGCCGGATGGCAGCGTGAAGCGAGTGGAAATGCCCATGTACGCCGATAATGACTATGTGATAAACATCGGTCCTCAGCACCCTGCCACTCACGGTGTGCTCCGTTTCCGTCTTTCCTTGAAAGGTGAGGTTATCGACAAGCTGGACGTACACTGTGGCTATATCCACCGTGGTATCGAAAAGCTGAATGAGCAGTCTACTTATCAGCAGACTCTCGGCTTTACCGATCGTCTGGATTACCTGAGTGCCATGATGAACCGCCATGCCCTGTGTATGTGTATTGAGAATGCCATGGGCATCGAGGTGAGCGAGCGTGTACACTACATCCGTACGATTATGGATGAGTTGCAGCGTATCGACTCTCACTTGTTGTTCTTCAGCTGCTGTGCGCAGGACTTGGGCGCCTTGACCGCTTTCATCTATGGTATGCGTGACCGTGAGAAGGTTTTGGACATCATGGAAGAGACTACGGGTGGCCGTCTGATTCAGACCTACAATGTGATTGGTGGTGTACAGGCCGACATCGACCCGCATTTCATCGAGAACTGCAAGAAACTCTTGAAGTATCTGCCGCCTATGCTGGAAGAATACCGCAAAGTGTTCACTGGCAATGTCATCATGCAGAACCGTATGAAGGATATTGGCGTGCTGACTCGTGAGGATGCTATCTCCTTTGGATGTACTGGTGGTACGGGACGTGCGTCTGGCTGGGCGTGCGACGTGCGCAAGCGTCATCCTTATGATATGTATGACAAGGTGGACTTCAAGGAAATCACCTTCAACCATGGTGACAGCTTCAACCGCTACTTGGTGCGTATCGAGGAAATCAAGCAGAGCTTGCACATCATCGAGCAGTTGATTGACAATATCCCGGAGGGTAACTTCCGCGAGAAGACACGTCCTATCATCAAGGTGCCGGAAGGCTCATACTATGCAGCCGTGGAAGGAAGCCGTGGCGAGTTTGGCGTGTACTTGGAGAGCAAGGGCGACAAGTCTCCTTACCGGTTGAAATACCGTCCGATGGGACTGCCGCTGACGGCTTGTATGGAAACCATCTGCCGTGGAGAGAAAATCGCCGACTTGATCGCCATTGGGGCGACGTTGGATTATGTGATTCCTGACATTGACAGATGATAATAATAGAGATCTATGGATAAGCAATATATTTTGAGTACGCTTCCCTCGATGATCAATGACTGGTTGTTGCAGTATATGCCGCAGTTCTTGGCCACCGTGTTGGAATGTATCGTGATCGGGGTGTGCATCCTGCTGGTGTATGCCATGCTTGCGATCGTGATGATTTTTATGGAACGTAAGGTCTGTGCCGCCTTCCAGTGCCGTCTGGGGCCTATGCGTGTGGGTCCGTGGGGTACTTTGCAGGTGTTTGGCGATGTGTTCAAGATGCTGACGAAGGAAATCTTCAAGCCTACGAACGCTGACACGGTGTTGTATTGGCTGGCGCCTTTTATTGTGGTGCTGAGTTCTATTCTGACTTTCGCCTGCCTGCCTATCAACCAGGGATGGGAGGTGCTGAACTTCGATAACGGTATCTTTGTGATGATGGCTGTTTCTTCTATCGGTGTGCTGGGTATTATGCTGGCGGGATGGAGTTCTGACAACAAGTTCTCTCTTATCGGTGGTATGCGAAGCGGGGCGCAGATGATTAGTTACGAGCTGACTATCAGCTTGGCGTTTATCGCCGTGACTTGCTTCAGCGGTACGATGAGTATCAGTGGCATCGTGGAGAGTCAGGCTGACGGATGGAATATCTTCAAGGGGCATGTTCCCATGATTTTGGCGTTCTTGCTGTATATCGTGGCGGGTAACGCTGAGACGAACCGTGGGCCGTTCGACTTGCCGGAGGCTGAGTCTGAGTTGACGGCGGGATTCCATACGGAGTATTCGGGTATGGGTTTCGGTCTGTTCTATGTGGCTGAGTTCGTGAACTGCTTTATCGTGTCGGGTATCGCGGCTACTCTTTTCTTAGGAGGTTGGATGCCGTTGCACATTGCCGGTTTGGACGGATTCAACGCTGTGATGGACTATATTCCCGGCTTCGTGTGGTTCTTCGCAAAGTCGTTCTTTGTGGTATGGCTGTTGATGTGGATTAAATGGACATTCCCGCGTTTGCGTATCGACCAGATATTGGCGTTCGAGTGGAAGTACATGGTGCCTATCAGCTTGGTGAACTTGATTCTGATAACTCTTGTCATTGTACTGGGGTGGCACTTTTAATGCGATGGGAGACGCGATGAATCGCGTCTCTACTAATAAAACATTGAATTATGGAAAATAAATCATATATGAAAGGCGTGTTCGATGGAATCGCTTCTCTGGCCACGGGTATGAAGGTGACTTTCAAGGAGTTCTTCACCCCGAAGGTGACAGAGCAGTATCCAGAGAACAGAAAGACGCAGCATATTTCCGCCCGCCATCATGCCAAGCTCGTAATGCCGCATGACGAGAACGGAAATAACAAGTGCATTGCCTGTACGATGTGTGAGAAAGCCTGCCCGAACGGGTCTATCTCTATCAAAGCGGAGCTTTTGACAGACCCTAAGACTGGGCGCAAGAAGAAATTCCTGACGGAATATGATTACGATTTGGGTAGCTGTATGTTCTGCCTTTTGTGTGTGAACGCTTGCCCTCACGACGCAATCCATTTCACCAATGATTTCGAGAACTCTGTGTTCGACCGTAATAAGTTGGTGCTCCGTCTGAACGAACCGGTGGACATCGAGGCTCTCCGTGCGGCCAGCAAGGAAGCGGAAGCCAAGATAGCAGCGGAAAAGGCTGCTAAAGCTGCTGCGGAAGCTAAGGCGAAAGCAGAGGCTGAGGCAAAGGCCGCTACCGCAGGTGAGGCTCCTAAAGCTTCTCCCGACGCAAGTAAAACTGAAAAATAATAGCACAGATGGTAGAATTAATCGTGTTTATAGTATTGGTGTTGGTTATCCTGGCAGGGTCGCTGATCGCCATTACCGCTCCTAAAATCCTGCATGCGGCCACGAGCCTCCTGTTCGTGTTGTTCGCCACCGCTGGATTGTATTTCCTTTTGGGATATACTTTCCTCGGCGCTGTGCAGATTGGCGTGTACGCCGGCGGTATCTTGATATTGTACGTGTTTGCCGTATTGCTGACCTCCAACCAGAAGCATTATGAGAAGTTCCGCTTCACGGGCAAGACTCTTGCGGCGGGTGTCGCTTCACTGGCGGGCTTGGTGATGGCGTTATTCTTTATTTGCAAACAACATTTCATTGCTCAGATCGTCCCCTCTCAGGAAGAGCTGCCGATGCATGAGATTGGCGAGACCATGATGGGTTCCGGCAAGTTCCAGTACGTGTTGCCTTTCGAGGCCATTAGTATTTTGCTGCTTGCTTGCATCGTCGGAGGTATCGTGATCGCCCGCAAGAGCAAGAACAGTAAAAAGGAGGACTTATGATACAGATGGAATATTACTTGGTCATCTCCATGGTGATGATGGCTATCGGCATTTTCGGATTCGTGACCCGCAAGAACTTGCTGGGTATCCTGATCAGTGTCGAGTTGATGCTTAATTCCACGGACATAAACTTCGCCGTATTCAACCGTTACCTTTTCCCGGAACACTTGGAAGGTATGTTCTTCACCGTGTTCTCCATCGGTATTTCGGCTGCGGAGACGGCTGTGGCCATCGCGATTATCATCAACATATACCGTAACCTCCACAGCACGAATGTGGACAATTTGAATGAACTGAAATTCTAAAAGCCATGGCAGTAGATTTCTCTTATACATTCTTAATCCTGCTCTTGCCTTTCCTGAGCTTCCTGATTCTGGCTTTGGCCGGAATGAAGATGCCTCACAAGGTGGCGGGATTGATCGGTACCTTCTCTTTGGGTGCCGTTGCCGTGTTGTCGTATTATACGGCTATCACGTATTTCTCTCTGCCGAGGGTGGATGAGATTCATCAGACGATTGTGGCGTTGAACATGACGCACTGGTTGCCTATCTCACACGACCTCCATATTTCCATGGGTGTCCTGCTGGATCCGATTTCCTGTCTGATGCTGATTGTCATCTCCACGGTGAGTTTGTGTGTGCATATCTATTCGTTCGGATACATGCATGGCCAGAAGGGTTTCCAGCGTTTCTACGCTTACCTGTCTCTCTTCACCATGTCTATGTTGGGACTGGTACTTGCCACGAATATCTTCCAGATGTACATCTTCTGGGAAGGCGTGGGTATCTGCTCCTACCTGTTGATTGGTTTCTACTATCCGCGTCACGCTTCGGTGGCCGCTTCGAAGAAGGCGTTCATCGTGACTCGTTTCGCTGATATGTTCTTCCTGATAGGTATCCTCTTCTATAGCTATTACACAAAGACCTTTGATTTCGTGGCTCCCGGAAGTCCCGCGGCTACGGCTGCGCAGGCTTGGTTGCCGCTGTCTTTGCTGCTGATGTTCATCGGTGGCGCGGGTAAGAGTGCCATGTTCCCCTTGCACATCTGGTTGCCGGACGCTATGGAGGGTCCTACGCCGGTGTCTGCGTTGATTCACGCGGCTACGATGGTGGTGGCTGGTGTGTACTTGGTGGCGCGTATGTTCCCCTTGTTTATCACATACGCTCCGGGCGTACTTCACTTTGTAGCCATCGTAGGTGCTATTACCGCCTTCTATGCGGCTGTAGTTGCTTGCGCACAGAGTGATATCAAACGTGTGCTGGCGTTCTCTACGATTTCCCAGATTGCGTTCATGATGGTTTCCCTCGGTGTTTGCACCAGCTTGGATCCCCACGAAGGCGGTCTTGGTTACATGGCGGCTATGTTCCACATGTTTACACACGCTATGTTCAAGGGAATGCTCTTCCTTTGTGCCGGTTGTATCATCGAGGTGGTGGGTACGAACGAGAAGGACCACATGGGTGGTTTGCGCAAGTATATGCCGATTACGCACATCACTTTCTTGATCGCTTGTCTTGCCATCAGCGGTATTCCTCCTTTCAGCGGATTCTTCAGCAAGGATGAGATTATCGCGGCTTGCGGACAGTATTCTCCTGTGATGAAATGGTGGATGAGCATGGTGGCTGGTTTGACGGCTTTCTATATGTTCCGTCTGTACTACGTGATTTTCTGGGGCAAGAGTTATTACGAGACTCAGCTTGAGTTGTACAAAGAAGGTAAAATCGCCGAAGAGCCTCACAAGCCGCATGAAGAAGTGCCTTGCATGACGATTCCTTTGGTATTCTTGGCTTTGGTGACGATTGTGGCGGGTTTCATTCCTTTCGGCCATTTCGTGTCTTCCAACGGTCATCTCTATGACATCCATATCGAGATGGGTGTGGCTGTGCCGAGCGTGCTGATTGCCGTGGTGGCTATCGTTATCGCTACTATCTGGTATGCGAACGGCAAGGAAACTATTCCTAATATGCTCGCGGGTAAGTTCCGTGGTCTGCATACGTGGGCTTACCACCGCTTCTACTGCGACGAGGTGTGGATGTTCATCACTCACAAGGTGATTTTCAAATGTGTGTGCTGGCCTATCCGTATCTTCGACCATTATGTGATCGACGGATTCATGAATTTCCTGGCATGGTCTACACAGGCGTTCAGCCAGACTATCCGCGGCTTCCAGAGCGGCAACGTGCAGAAGTACAATGTATGGTACATTTGCGGTGCGTTGGCTTTGACGCTGGGAGTGATTTACTGGATTAGCTAATGAATAAAGCGAAATAGAAATGAATATATTAAGTATATTTGTCATTGTCCCGCTGTTGATGCTGTTGGGACTTTGGTTGAGCCGAAATGTGTCGCAGATACGAGGGGTGATGGCCGTTGGGTCGTCTGTCCTTGTGGTGGCTGCGGTATGGCTCTGTATTGACTTCTTGCAGCTCAGGGCTGCGGGCAATACGGCTCCGATGCTCTACACGGCCAGCGTGACGTGGTTCGCTCCGTTGCATATTTGTTACTCTGTGGGAGTAGACGGAATTTCCGTGGCTTTGCTGTTGCTTTCAGCGTTCATCGTGTTCACGGGTACCTTTGTGTCCTGGCGCATGGAGCCGCTGACAAAAGAGTATTTCCTTTGGTTCGTGTTGTTGAGCACGGGTGTGTTCGGCTTCTTCATCTCTACGGATATGTTCACGATGTTCATGTTCTACGAGATGGCCTTGATTCCGATGTACCTGCTGATTGGTTACTGGGGAACTGGCAAGAAGGAGTATGCGGCCATGAAGCTGACGTTGATGTTGATGGGTGGCTCTGCCTTCATTCTCATCGGTATTCTGGGTATTTACTACGGCAGTGGGGCGCAGACGATGGATGTGAACGCTATCGCGCATCTGCACAATATTCCGGTGGCTATGCAGAAGGTGTTCTTCCCTTTGATTTTCTTAGGCTTCGGTGTGCTGGGCGCTTTGTTCCCGTTCCATACATGGTCTCCCGATGGTCACGCTTCGGCTCCTACGGCGGTTTCCATGCTGCACGCGGGTGTGTTGATGAAGTTGGGTGGTTACGGTTGCTTCCGTATCGCGATGTTCCTCTTGCCGGAGGCCGCTGAACAGTTGGGCTGGATATTCCTTATCCTGACTACCATCAGTGTGGTGTACGGTGCGCTTTGCGCTTGCGTGCAGACGGACTTGAAGTATATCAACGCTTACAGTTCGGTTTCTCACTGTGGTTTGGTGCTGTTCGCCCTGTTGATGATGACTAAGTCTTCTTGTACTGGCGCGGTGTTGCAGATGTTGAGCCACGGTTTGACGACGGCTTTGTTCTTCGCCTGCATCGGTATGATTTACCACCGTGCGCATACGCGTGACGTGCGTTACTTGGGTGGTTTGATGAAAATCATTCCTTTCCTTTCCGTAGGTTACGCCTTGGCTGGTTTCGCCAATATCGGACTTCCGGGTTTCTCGGGCTTTGTGGCTGAGATGACTTGTTTCGTGGGTTCTTTTGAGAATGGTGACACTTTCCGCCGGGCGTGTGTGATTATCGCTTGTCTGAGTGTGACTATCACGGCTGTCTACATCATGCGTGTGATGGGCAAGATTTTGTATCAGAAAGTGGCGAGCCCGGACTTGTACAAGCTGCATGACGCGACTTGGGACGAGCGTTTCCCGATTATCGTGCTGATTTGCTGCATCGCGGGTATCGGTATGGCTCCTTGGTGGGTGACGGACATGATCAGCTCCGGGGTGGCTCCTATCATCGCAAACATTCATCCTTAATTAGTATAGAAGCATGAATTATTCACAGTTTTTCAATATGGTGCCGGAAGTGAGCTTGATCGCCGTCCTGCTGATTGTCTTTCTTTATGACTTGATCGGAGGGCAGAAGGCGCGTCGCTTCTTCCAGCCGTTGACGTGTGTGTTGGTGGCCTTGAACACGGTGGTGGCTTTCGCGGCCACGTGTGGGACTACCACGTTGTTTGGCGGTATGTACGAGGCCGCTCCGATTCAGAACGTGGTGAAGGGTATTCTTTCCGCAGGTACGTTCTTGGTATTGCTTCAAGCTGACCTGTGGCTGAAACGTCCTGACACCCGTGACAAGCAGGGTGAGTTCTACATTCTCCTGCTGAGTACGCTGTTGGGTATGTACTTCATGGTAAGCGCAGGTGATTTCTTGATTTTCCTTATCGGACTGGAGACGGCGAGTATTCCGATGGCTTGTCTTTCGGCTTTCGACAAGTGGAAGAAGGAGTCGATGGAGGCGGGTGCTAAATATATCTTGAGCGCTATGTTCTCCAGTGCGCTGCTCTTGTTCGGTATTTCTTTGATCTACGGAACTTGCGGTACATTGTACTTCACGGACATCGCACAGGAAGTAACCTCCAATCCTACGTATTTGGAGATTATGGGCTTGGCTTTCGTGATTAGTGGACTGGGCTTCAAACTTTCTTTGGTTCCTTATCACTTGTGGACAGCGGATACCTATCAGGGTGCTCCGACCATCGTGACCGCCTACTTCAGTGTGATTTCCAAGGGGGCAGCGGCTTTCGCGATGTTGCTTATCTTCGTGAAGGCTTTCCCGGGGATGGCGGAAGCTTGGCGTCCGATGATGTGGGTTATCATCGTGCTGAGTATCACGGTAGCCAACTTGTTCGCTATCCGTCAGAAGGATTTGAAACGCTTCATGGCGTTCTCGTCCATCTCCCAGGCGGGTTATATCGCTTTGGGTATTGTGGCCGGCTCGGCTCAGGGTATGGCTGCGTTGATTTTCTACGTGGTGACTTACATCGTGTCTAACCTGGGTGTGTTCGGTGTGATTAACGTGGTGGAGCAGAAGACTGGCGGCAAGACTGGGATGGACGACTATGACGGCTTGTACAAGACGAATCCGAAGTTGTCTTTCGTGATGACTTTGGCTCTGTTCTCGTTGGGCGGTATTCCTCCTTTCGCGGGTATGTTCTCGAAGTTCTTCGTGTTCATGCCGGCTTTCCAGCTGGGTCCGATGTACTGGGCATTGGTGTTCATCGCTTTGCTGAACACGGTGATTTCGCTGTACTACTACCTGCTGATCGTGAAGGCGATGTACATCAAGCCGAATGACCGGCCAATCGCAGGGTTCAAGAGTGACGGCTACACGAGACTGAGCCTTGTGCTGTGTCTTGTGGGTATCGTGTTCTTTGGTTTGTGCAGCTGCATTTACACTGGATTGAACGGATTGAGTTTCGGGATGAGTCTCTAAGGAGTTGAGTAGCTTTTTACGAGCTACTCCTTATATAATAGCATTCCTCCCCGCATTAGCGTTGCTGATGCGGGGAGGAATGTTTTTAGTCTTATCTATGGGGAGAATGTGAAACTAAGGTAATTACTAAATTACAAAATATCTCGTTGTTAAACCCTGAATATCAATTTGAGGCTGATAATACGCTTTTTTCTTTGATGATTTACAGGCTTGCATTGTCTACAGCAACTCTCTGATTCAATAAAAGTAGAGACGTGATTCATCACGTCTCCAAATCAATTATAGGGAAAACTTTGTTTAGATGAACCAAAATACTCATTATTCTACGGTGAATTACGCCTCAAAACTCACCGCACGGCAAAATTTTCTCACCGCACGGCAAAAATTGCACGGTGAGTTATGGTCTGCAATTCAGTGTATGGTAAATGTTTTTTCCCATCATGACATCCTTTGATTCTACAATGTAACAACCTCGGTATGTAATTTCATCCAGTACTTCTCCCCCACACAAAAGTTCGTTTTTGCCTACACTGCCTACACTAAGCTTTTATTCTATTAGTTTCCAGATAGTTATAATACTATTTGCCTACACTAAAGGTACACTACCCTACACTGTTAGTCCTGTTGTATGCCATACAGATATTGCAAATTCGGCGTTTAATCGCCCAAATAAGGAATAAGTTGGGTCTGCTTATGACCTAATTCTACCGCTTTTTGACTGAAATCTGTGTCCTCGTAGATTTCAGTATCTCTTATCTTTGCCGTTGGAAATTAACTGATATTTAAACATGAAGAAAACAATTATCCTGTTACTTACATTGGTAAGTTCCCTGACGGTTATGACAGCTCGGGGAGTGAAGGTGTCGGAGGTGGACACCTCATTGAAAGGAAGCGAGAAATACACGCTTCGAGTGGACGGCAAACCTTATTACATGACAAACATCCAAATTCGCTTTGACAAGTTGCACGGCTATCTGGGTTGGAATGACCAGGCATTGGAGGCTGTCATTAAACGTGCGGCTGATGACGGTTTTAATACAGTCTCCATTCCCGTATTCTGGCGGGAAGTAGAGCCTGAAAAAGACAAATTCAGCTGGACTATCCTTGACAAATACCTTGGGTGGTGCAAGAAATACAACTTGAAAATGGAGCTGCTATGGTTCAGTTGGAGTAGTGGAGGACGTATCCAATGGCTGACCAAAGGTCCTAAAGACATGAAGCCGGAACTCCGTACACCTGACTATGTGTGTACACCACAGGGTACGAGTGAGTACAAAGTACTGCGCAAGACTGACCCGTGGACATTGGATTGGAATGACAAGAATTTGCTTGCCCGTGATAAATACGTACTGTCTAAAGTGATGGCTCATGTGGCTGAATGGGATAAGGCTAATGGGAATCCACATACTGTTATCGGTGTGCAGTTAGGCAACGAGGCTCTCGGACACGAACAGAAGGTAGATCCGTCAGTCGTGGTCGACTATTACAGCCAAGTAGGCGAATCGGTGAAGAAGTCTGACTATGTGGTGTGGACTCGTATGAACTGTGTCATTTGGATGACGAAGGGACGTATCGAGGCCAACGAGAAGAAGAGAGTCAATGGTGGTACGAATATCGACTTTGTGGGAGTGGACGTGTATGGCACAAACGCACAGAAAATCTATGGTGACATTGACGGTCATCTGCCTGTGATGGGGAAGAACTTCCAAATGATTATGGAGATTGATGCCAAGGACAGCCGCACACCTATTTACCAGATGGCGGCACTGGCTGGAGGCAAATCGTTTGATTATTACAATATGGCGGCAGTGGATGGCAACGACTTGTATACGGCCAATGGCACACAGTTAGTGGAACGTCCGCAAATCAAGGATGTACGCCGCCGCAACAAGATACTGAACCTCGCTAACCAGGATATTGCCACTAAAGCACAAGGAAAGAGTCTCTATGTGTACAACTGGGCTGGTTCCGCTGTCGTGAAGTCGGAAACTGGCTTGAATGGTATCGTTTTTCATCCCGTTACTTCCCGCTCACAGGCTATCGCTTTGCGCCATAGTCCGAAAGAGATAGTTCTTCTTTCCACCGACAAGAGTCGGTTTACATTGCCAGCTTCTTTGAAAGTGAAATCCCTGTCCTTAGGACGGTTTGACGCTCATAACCAATGGAAAGTGGAGGGCAAGGCGCAAATAGAAAAAGGAAATACCTTGACTGTACCCGAAGCCTCTGCCATTCGGTTAGTTTTGAAGTAAATAGAAAATACTGATATATAAATCCCGCTGTGGCTCATTGCTACAGCGGGATTTTACTTTTATATATTCTTTCGCAGGTTGAAGAGAATTACAACTTCTTGTACGCTGACGGAGAACATCCGTACTCCTCCTTGAAACAGTTGCGGAAGTAAGCGGGGTCGCTGAAACCGCAGCCGTAGGCAGCTTCCGATACATTGTAACCTCCTTCTTTCAATAGTTGTAGTCCCCTTTTCAGTCTCACCTTCCGAATAAACTCGTTGCCTGAGATACCAGTAAGCGATTTCAGCTTGCGGTAGAGGGTGGACACGCTCATGTGTACGGAGGTCGCCAAGAAGTTCACATCCAGCTTTTCATTCGTCAGATTGTCTTCCACCAGTTTTGTCAGTGTCTCCATAAACTTCGCATCCAGGGGGGTAAGTTTGGGGGTGGTGTCCTTTTCCGCCACACTGTCGTCTACTTTCCACTGCTCTTTCCAATGTGTTGCCAAAGCCCGGCGCATCTCCATGATGTTGCGAAGCCGTGTGCGAAGCAATTTGGCGGAGAAAGGCTTGGTCAGATAGGAGTCTGCGCCACTGTCATATCCCTCCTCTTTGTCGGACAAGGTGTCTTTGGCCGTTAGCAGTACGACGGGGATATGACTGGTACGCACATCATTTTTCAGGCACTTGCACATGGCTATTCCGTTCATTTCCGGCATCATGACATCACTCACCACTAAGTCAGGTATGGCTTTCAAGGCTTTTTCCAGACCTTCTTTCCCATTGGCCGCTGTAATCACTTGGTAGTCTTTTGCCAGTGATGTCTGGATATAAGAACGGATGGGCGCATTATCTTCCACCACTAACACCACAGGCTTTTCTTCGGCGTTCTCTTGGATGTTGTCAGATGGTACATCTGCTTTCTCTGTTTGTGGCTTCTCCTTGTGTACTGCGTTAGGGTAAGTCTCTTTCAAGGGTAGGGTGATGGTGAAATCCGCCCCTTCCCCTTCTGTACTTTTCACTTCTACAGTTCCTTTATGCAATGTGACCAGTGCTTTCACCAAGGCCAGTCCGATTCCTGTACCTGGCATCTGATGTCTTCCTCCTGCCTGATAATACCGCTCAAAGACATGGGATAACGCTGCTTGGGGTATGCCATATCCCGTGTCCTTTACGCCAAGTTCCACTTTGTTGTCTTCTCTTTTCACTCGTAGATACAGGGTGATATTTCCCTCTGGCGTGTACTTGAAAGCGTTGCTGAGTAAATTGTTCAATACAGAGGTGATAATCTCCGCGTCAAAGAAGCAAACACAGTCAGACTCGACTTCCATACGCAAGTCCACCTTGTCACTACGCTCCAGCTCCAGAAAGCGTAAGCCTGTTTCCGTGACAAACTCGCTGAGATTGCCATGAGTCACTACCAATGGACGGTTGGAGGTTTCAGTCTTTCGGAAATCCAAGATGCCGTTTATCAGTCCTGCCAACCGTTGGGCACTCTCATGAATGACATGGATTGTCCGTTTGTAAGGTTTCGGCAATTTAACATCTTCCTCTAAATCTTCTAACGGACCTACAATCAGTGTCAACGGTGTGCGCAGCTCATGGGCTATGTTCGTGAAGAACCGCATCCGCTCGTTGTTCAAGTCCTCCTCGTCTTGTCTTTTCTTCTGTTCCACCAGTAGTTCGCCTTTCAGTTTCAGTCCTCGTTTGTATCTTCTAAGGGCATAATACGTACCATATATAATAAGGAGTAGGTACAGGCAATAAGCCCACCAGCTCCGATAGAAAGGCGGTGCTACTACGATACGCAAGGAGTCCGTATGACTGTCATCCCATACTCCGTTCTTCATCCGTGCCCTTACCCTCAACGTATAATGTCCGGGAGCGATGTTGCGGAACGTAATATTTTCGTCTTCTCCCACCGACTGCCACTTGTCGTCCAGTCCTTCCATCTGGTAAGCGTATTCGACCTTTCCTTGAAGCGCAAAATCAGGTACGGCAAACGACACTCGGAACGTGTTTTGGTCATAGGTGAGGAATACCTTTCCGTCTCGTGGAATGCAAGCCTCAAACTTGCTGCCGGAATTGCCTTGCACCGACTCCATACCACTGATACGTACTGGACTTAACGTTTTTCCGCTTACGGCGGACTGAGGATTGAAATAACAGACACCCGTCAAAGAGCCAAAAAGCAAGGTGCCATCCTTTAGTCTTCCCACGGACTGAGGCGTGAAATTACCTTGAGGAAGTCCGTCTTTGTAATCGAACTTTGCGAAAGACTGTGTGGCGGGTCGCCAATAACATAACTCATTGTTCGTGCTAATCCATATCTGTCCCTGTCTGTCTTCTGTCACCGCTTTCACTGTCAAGTCTGTCAGTCCTTCCTTTTCCGCATATAGGGAGTAACGCTCAGGATGTGCTGTGTCTGGTATATGCCCCAGTCCGATGTTAGACGCAATCCATATTTCTCCTTTACGGTCCATATACAACTGATTGATGACATTCAGTGTACCGTCTCCCTCGAACGACTTCCAGCGGCGGTTCCCTTTTATAATGGTGATACCTCCTCCTTGCGTACCAACCCAGACGCTTCCGGTTTTGTCCTCCACCACACTGGATACATAGGGACTTTTCAACAGCCTGTTGATAATTTCTTCTTTATATAATTTCCCGTCATGGAAAGAATAGACTCCGTTCTCAGTAGACACCCACCATCCACCACTTCTTCGTCTGCTCAATGAAGTGATGTCGATATAAGGCTTGTCCATCTTCACGGGATGCACATCTCCTGTCCGGGTATCCAGCAAAAGTAATCCGTTGTCATACAATCCCAACAAAAATTGACCATTACTTACTGGGGCAATGGAGGATACCTGCCCGTAGGTTCTTGGTAGATAAGGTGATAGATTGTATGTCTTTAACCGTTCCCCCTGCTGAAAAACGCTCACCTCATTCTCTCCTCCTATCCAGATGCGTCCGTTCTCCTCCCATAATCCCCAGGCCGGTTTATAAGTCAGCAAAGTTCCTTCTTCCATAAAGTCGGGCAATATTTGGAAGACAGGATGGATATGTCCGATAAAATCCAGTCCGCTGCTGTAATTGCCTATCCATATATTGCCAAACTTGTCTTGCAGGAAAGAACGTATATTCTTGGAAGACAGTCCGTGTTCCGTATTGTCAGCATAAATGTAGGAGAACAAGTTTGACTTCGGATGGTTTGCGGAAAACGTCTTCAAGTCCAACAAGCTGATTCCTCCAATATCCGATCCAATCCACAGCACATTCCCGGTCATTTCCTTAATGTCATACACATGGTCTGCAAGCAAGGAACCTTTCACCCCTTCCTTATGTGTGAATACGGTGAAAGCATTTGTCTGAGGATGGTATAAAGCCAGTCCTTTATTCGTTCCAAGCCATATATTACGTTGGCTGTCTATGAAAATATGGTATACCGAGTTTCCCGGCAATCCTTCTTTCCCTGCTTCCGTAAAATGTCTTATCGTCTTTCTTCTTAAGTCTACTACGGAGAATCCTTCATGTGCGTGTCCTATATAAAGTCTGCCTTGCCCGTCGTCACATACTGAAAAAGCAGTACGCACCAATCCTTTTATCCCCAGTTCATCCAGTGTTCGGAATGAATGGTTTCGCCTGTCATAATAAAGGATGCCTCCATACTCACACGCCACCCAGAGTCCGCCATCTTTAGCTTGGCAGAATTCTTTTGCATTGGAAATCCAGTACCCTTTCTCAAAAGTATAATGCTGAATTTGGTTGTCGGTCAAGTCCATGGCACAAAAGCCGAGGAATGCGCCTCCTATCCATAACTTATTGTCCGTTTTGTCATAGAAGACAGACTGAATGTTGTTACCGGGAAGAGTAGAGTTGAGCTGTGTAAATCCTGTGAAGCGTCCGCCATCGAAACGGTTCAACCCGTAATCGGTCGCAATCCAAATATAGCCGTTGTCGTCTTGCGTCAACTTCCATACATAGTTGTTGGTAAGTCCGTCTCTTACTCCCAGTCGCTGGAATGTATAGGGAGCTGCCTGTCCATACAAGGAAAGCAACAGAAAAGTCAAAAGGCTAAATAAGGTTTTGTTCATTTACAGAATGGTTTGATTGGCTACAAAAGTACGAACTTCTCATATAATACACAAAAACAGGGTACAGAATATGTCTTATTCCCTTACATGACGGCTCCTTTAAGATATATGTAAAAACAAGAAATACAGTAGATTAGATAAAGTGGCACGATTTATATACTATTTCTGCACGTTTTAACCTCTGCTTTATGTTCTCCTTTTTATTCCGACTAACACTTTTTGGCGTACATTTGCGGCAGACGAATAACAACTTACAATAATAATATTGCGAATGAAACCAATCATTTTACCTAATCAACGCAACAGCGTGGCAGCCGTATTGTTCTGCACCTCCTTGTTGGCGGGACTTCCTGTAAAGGGATTTTCTGCAAAAATGTGGGTGGCAGAGAATACAGAAATTAATCAGACACAATCTTCTTTGAGTGGTGTCGTGAAAGATAAGAGTGGTGAGCCAATCATAGGTGCCAGTGTGAGAATCAAAGGACAATCTCAAGGAACTATCACCGACATGGATGGTAAATTTCTTCTGAAATCTTCTAAACCCGTACATCTTACTGTTTCCTATATAGGAAAGACGGCAAAAGAAGTGTTGGCTACTCCCGGAAAGCCCATTGACATTGTACTGGACGACAACAGCCAGTCGTTGGATGAATTGGTGGTAGTCGGATTTGGTGTACAGAAAAAGGTGAATCTGACCGGTGCGGTAGATGTCATCGACAGCAAACAACTGGCAGAGCGTCCCGTGGCTAATGCCACTCAGGCTCTGCAAGGTTTGACTCCGGGTCTGGATATTCGCCAGACCAGCGGTTCCTTGGAATCACGTCCGAGCATCAATGTGCGTGGTACTACCACTATCGGACAGGGAACCAGCGGCAATCCCTTGGTGTTGATTGACGGAATGGAAGCCGATATCAACTCCATCAACCCGCAGGATATCGCCAACATCTCCGTGTTGAAAGACGCAGCCGCTTCCTCTATCTATGGTTCACGTGCGCCTTTCGGTGTGATTTTGATTACCACTAAGAGCGGATCTGGAGACGGTAAGATAAAGATAAACTACAATAACAACTTCCGTTTCGGTACTCCCGTGAACATGAATCATTCCATGGGGTCTGTGGATTTTGCGGAGTGGATGAACGATACCTTCGTCAATGGCGGACAGTCCGCTTATTTCGGAAATGGGGATGCCGATGATGTGAACAACGGACGTTTCACCCGTATCTGGAACTATGCGCATGCCACTCCCGTGCGTCCGGGCGTGCGTCGTATGGCAGACGGAACGGAAATCTACGCCATGCCTTACTATGACTCCAACACAAATCAGTGGAAAGGTAGTTTCTCCAACGGTATTGATGACGTGGACTGGTTCGGGTTCATCTATAAGAAATGGTCTTTCTCACAGGAACACAACTTCAGCGTGACGGGGGGAAATAAGAAATTCAATTTCTACACTTCTGGCAGTTATTTTGACCAGAACAGTAACCTGAACCTTGGTAAGAGCGACTTGCAGCGTTATACCATGACGGCCAAGATTAATGCGGAACTGACCAATTGGTTGAGAATGCACTACAATATGCGTTTCACCCGTGAGGATTACATCCGTCCGGCAGACTTGACGGGCAGCCTTTATGACCAGATGGGACGTAACTGGCCAGTGCTTCCTCTGTACGACCGCAACGGATTCCCTTTGGTGAGCAGTACTGTTTGGTATCTGGATAGTGGTGGTACTGACAAGACACAGACCGACAACCTGTATAACCAAATCGGATTCGAGATAGAACCTATCAAGAATTGGGTGACACACGTGGACTTCAACTACCGTATCAATGCGGCCAACCGCCACTGGGATCAGCAAAAGATTTATGGTCACGACCGGTTCGGCAACCCGTTTGAATACCGTAAGACCTCTAATGTGCATGAGGACTTGGCGAAGAACAACTACTATAACTTCCAAGCCTATACGGAATACTCACATTCTTTCAATCAAGCGCATAACTTCCATATAATGGCCGGGTGGCAGGTGGAAGATTACAAGGAAGTAAAGTTTGGCGCACAGCGTAGTGGAATCATGATTTCCGGTAAACCTCAGATTAACTTGACCTCTGGTATGGAAAACGGCACCTCCATCGTGCCGAGTGTGAACGGTGAGAGAAATGAATGGGCTACAGTAGGTGCGTTCGGACGTTTGAACTATGACTACAAGAGCCGCTACTTGTTCGAGGCCAATGTACGTGCCGATGGTTCTTCCCGATTCAGAGCGCACAACCGCTGGAAGGTATTCCCTTCTTTCTCTTTAGGATGGAATATCGCTGAGGAGAATTTCTTCAAATCACTCCGCAGCACCATAGATATGTTCAAGCTCCGTGTCTCTTACGGTTCATTGGGTAACCAGAATACGAACAACTGGTATCAGACTTATTTGACGTTGAGTGCCAGTCCTTCATCTGGAAGCTGGTTGCAAGACGGTGCGAAGCCTAACACGGCCTCTACTCCGGGACTGGTGTCAGAGAGTCTGACTTGGGAAACCATCGAGACCTATAACGCAGGTTTGGACTGGGCATTGCTGAATTCCCGTCTCACAGGTTCATTCAACTACTATGTGCGTAACACCAAGAACATGGTGGGTAATGCTCCAGAGCTTCCGGCTATCTTGGGTACAGGTGTGCCTGTAACTAACAACACTGACTTACGCACACAAGGATGGGAGTTATCTTTGGGATGGCAAGACCGTCTTCAAAATGGACTTTCCTACGGAGTGAGGGTAATGTTGTATGACTCAAAGACTAAAATCACCCGTTACCCCAATAACCCGACCAACAGTCTCGGTACATACTACGTGGGGCAGAACTGGGGTGACATCTGGGGCTATGAGACCATCGGCATCGCCAAGTCACAGGAGGAAATGGACAAGCACTTGGCATCCTTGCCCAATGGTGGTCAGAAGGCCATCAGCGGAGACGCATGGGGAGCTGGCGATATCATGTATAAAGACTTAAACGGTGACGGCAAAATCGACAACGGAAAGAATACACTGGATGATCATGGCGACTTGAAAGTGATTGGTAACAGCAAGCCTCGTTATCAGTTCAGTCTGGATTTGAACGCTTCCTGGAAAGGATTTGACGTGCGTGTGTTCTTCCAAGGTGTTATGAAACGTGACTACTGGAACGGTGGAGAATATATGTTTGGTGCGACAGGTGGCGGACAATGGACAGCTGCGACCATTCAAGGCGCGCTCGACTACTACCGTGATGAGAACACATGGTCTGTCAAAGAAGGGTATAACTCCGTAAATAAAGACGCTTACCTGCCAAGGCCTCGTTACAGCAACATGAACGAGCAGACACAGACACGCTACTTGCAGAATGCGGCTTATATGCGGTTGAAGAACCTCACCTTGGGCTATACACTTCCTGTGAACCTTACCTCGAAATGGGGTATCTCGCAGGCAAGACTCTACTTCTCAGGAGAGAACTTGTGGACAGTGTCTGGCGTACGCGACCAATTCGACCCTGAGACGATTGAGTCAAACGGTGGTAACGCCTATCCGTTGAGCAAAACCCTGTCTTTGGGCTTAAGTATCACTTTCTAAAGAACATAATAATGAACTACAAACATACTTTTTCATACGCAGCCTTGCTGATGTGTTTAGGCTCCACCGTGACTTCCTGCGAAGACTTGTTGAATCAGGAACCCCCTTCCTATATCGTGCCGGAAGATTATTACAGGTCTGTAGACCAGATTGAAGCCGTGGCCAACAATTTCTATGGTATGCTCCCCTCCCATGGCGGACAAATTGGAATTTATGGCTGGGACACCAACACCGATAACCAGACGACCAGAGGGTCTGACGGAAAATACTACAAAGACCAATGGAAAACAGGACTGGACAATGGCAATTGGTCTTGGGGAGACATCCGTAACGTGAACTACCAGTTGAACACGGTGTTGAGCAGATACAACAATAAAGAAATCAGCGGAGACGACAAGTCTATCCGTCAATACATCGGAGAGTTGTATTTCTTCCGTGCCTACGCCTATTTCAACGCTTTGAAAAACTGGGGCGACTTCCCCATCGTGACTACAGCCATGCCTGATAACGAGGCGGTATTGGTGAAGGCCAACAAGCGTCGTCCACGGAATGAGGTGGCTCGTTTCATCATCAATACCCTGGATACGGCCAACACGTATATGACCCCGGACTTCAGTGCCCGCCATACCCGTGTGTCTGTCGACGTGGCCAACTTGATTAAATCCCGCGTGGCCTTGTTCGAAGCTTCTTGGCTTACAAACTTCAAAGGCACACCTTTTGTGCCGAACGGCCCGAAATGGCCGGGTGCAGCAAAGGACTATAACAAGAACTACCAGTTCCCCACGGGAAGTATCGACGGGGAAATCAAGTACTTCCTTGAGCAAGCGACTGCTTCCGCAGAAAAGGTGGCAGACAAATATATGGGCAAAATGGTGGTCAATACGGGCATTGTGCCACAAAATGCGGATGACCAGAACCCTTATTTCTATATGTTCGGTACCACGGATATGTCTGTGACTCCCGAAGTGTTGCTTTGGAAGCAATATAGCCGTTCTTTGAGCGTGACCAACCAAGTGGAATCCGGCGTGGAACGTGGAAACTACTTGATAGGATTGACCAGAGGATATATAGAAAGCTATGTGATGGAAGACGGTAAGCCTCGCTATGCCCAGCATAATGGCTTTACATACGATGATAACTCAATCGGCACCATACGCAGACACGCCGACCCGCGTCTGAAAATCTTCTTGAAAGAACCGGGACAAATCAACTATTTCAAGAACTCGGACGACAAAAGTGGTGAGCAGGCAAACCTAACAGAAGGGTATCCTGCCATTCTGGACGCAAGCGATGACTATGGCTGCTCCACAGGCTACACCTTACGTAAAGGAGGCACCTTTGACAAGTCCCTGGCTTCTAACTGGAACTGCTATAATGCCGCTTGCTCTTTCCGGGCAACGGAGGCTCTGTTGAACTATATTGAGGCAGAATATATGCTGACAAAGAATGTCAATGCGGGAAAAATCATGACCTACTGGAAGAAAGTGAGGGAATGTGCTGGCTTTAAGGGTGCCGCTATCGACCCCATGACGACCATCAACGCTACGGATATGAACAAAGAAACCGCAGGCTTGGCCAATGGTACAGCGTATGACTGGGGAGCTTTCTCCGGAGGAAAGGTTGTGGATAAGATTACATATTGTATCCGCCGGGAACGCCGTTCAGAGTTGATTGGAGAAGGAATGCGCTGGGCTGATTTGATACGTTGGCGTTCACTTGACCAGTTGAAGAAATTTCCTTACCACATAGAGGGGTTCAAATTGTGGAATTCCGCAATGACCAGTTGGTATCCTACCCTGAAACCTGAGAACTATGACGGTAGCGGAAGTGCCACTGTTTCTGCACCAAGCTTAAGCGATTATCTTCGTCCCTTGGAACGTAATACGACGAGTGGCAATATTTACCGCAATGGCATGACATGGTTCATGGCTCACTACTTGCAGCCGATGCCTATCAAGCAGATGATGTTGACGGCTCCAGACCATACAACTCCGTCTGAATCTCCTTTGTATCAGAATCCGTATTGGTCAATGGAACCGAACCAATATGCCGAAGAATAATAAGATTGTAAGTTTAGAATAATGTGGTTAACGCAGTCCGGCCTGTAGTGATACAAGTCGGACTGCTTTTTGAATAGCCAAAGTAGCTCTTTACGGGCTACTCCTTATATAATAGCATTCCTCCCCGCATTAGCGTTGCTGATGCGGGGAGGAATATTTTTAGCCTTATCTATGGGGAGAATGTGAAACTAAGGTATATTTAAAGCCGGATTATGTGAAATTAGAGCGATTTAAAGGCCGGATTATGTGAAAAAATATAGTATTTAATGCCTGGATTATGTGAAATACATTATCTTTGCAGACGATTAAAGTACTTATTATATGGAAGATATCACCGGATAGGGGTCATACATAGAAGGATTTTTATTCATGAATATTTGACCAGTGGGTGATTCATAATATACTTGAGGGTGCTTCTCGCTTTTTTTGCTTACCTTTGTGCGAATTAATGAAACTTGCCGCATGAAAATACATTTGTTCAATCCTGAGCACGACATCGCCCTTGCTACGAATGTCGTACAGTTTACGGCTCCTCGGGCAGGAAGGGTACTTAGAGCAGACCTTGGTTTCATCCCGGCCTTGTGGGCTGATGAGGGTGATGTGGTGGTCGTAGACAATGTGGAAGATGCGTTAGAGTCGGTCAGTCATTTTAAAAAGTATACTGCCAACGTTACTTTCGTGTCGCTGAATGAGCTGCACGGGATGTTTGCGCAGGGTGTGGAAGGAGTGGAACTGTGTCCGTGGGGATGGGATGTGGCAGTTGCAAACCAGTTCAGACGTGCTGACAAACGATTGGCTGCCTTGTTGCCAGATGAGGAGGTGTTGCGCCACATACGTGAGATAAGCAACAGGCGGTTTGCGGCTGAAAAAGTATTGCCGGAGATAGTGGCTGTGAGTGAACGCTGTGTAGGTACAAGCACCTATTGTGCCAATGTGGAGGATGTGCAACGTCTCGTTTCTCGAACAGGCAGGTGTGTGTTGAAATCACCGTGGAGCAGTAGCGGAAGGGGAATAAGGTATGTTTGTGATGCCCTTCAGCCGCCACAGCTGGCCTGGGTGGCGAACATCATAGCTCGGCAGGGTGGAGTGATGGTGGAGCCTTATTATAATAAGGTGATGGATTTTGGCGTGGAACTGTATGCTGACGGGTGTGGGAATATTGATTACAAAGGTCTCTCGTTATTCCAGACGGTGAACGGAGCCTATACGGGAAATTTGCTTGCGACGGAAGACGACAAACTCAGGGTGCTTTCAAAGTATGTGCCGGAGAAACTGTTTAAAGAGACGGTGGAAGAAATCATTAAGTGCTTATCGCCTCAGATACGTACCACATATAAAGGTGTGTTTGGTGTAGACATGATGGTGACTTCTGATAATAAACGTTTTATGTTACATCCGTGTGTGGAAATAAACTTCCGTCGCACCATGGGACACGTAGCATTGGCTCTGTCGCCTGCACCGTTTGAGCCGCAGCGTTTGATGCGTATTGATTATGACGGACACTACCACCTCAAATTGACTGCCCTTCAAACTGAATATTGACCTTGCTTGCCATGACGCAGGTGCAAACATGGGACAGCACATGACACGTATCGGTGCCTCTCAATCGAAGACTGCAAGCTGCCGATCTTGGTGTTTCCACCGCCAATCAATTCAAATCGGGAAGGAAACTATAGGCTGGTGTGCGCCATTACCCTTGTTTGAATCTTATAAAGTACAATTCCGTAGAATCCGTTGCACGTTTATATTGTACAGGAAAATGAATTACCCACCTTGACAACATCCACACAGTACCGTGCACAGTTTATCTTAGCTGGTATTGCAGTTTAAGTTAAGATAAACTCCAGTACCAGTCAGCTAAAACTCCAGTACTGCCTATATGGTACTGAAAACGGTACTGGATGGGTGCAGGTTATCAATTATTGAAGTGATAGTGTGATTAATTGTTGTTTGTATTGTTTTTCACGATTTCCCAATGTCCGTTTTTCTTAGCTCCAATCCAACGTATGATTCCTTGCTTTTGCAACCAATTAAGTTCACGTTGCATGGTTTTCCTACCCAATCCCATACGCTCAGCCAAAAGCTTCGTATTTAATGGGACATTTAATGAGACATTTAATAGGACATTCTTATCTTTTATGGCAGGTTCATCACCTATTATTTTAAGTATATTCTTCTGCCTCTCAGTGAGTTCAACAGCTTTATTCGCCACATCATTTACTGCGACATTTAATGGGACATTCGTCTCGTCAACTTCTGTATGTGTTTCCACAGATTCAGCCATTAGCGTAGCTTTAAGAATGAAGGAATCGGTATAGAATGAAGGTATGGTAGCACCACGACTCTCCAGTTCGTTGCAGATACGGTCAATGCCTTCACCAAACTCCTTCACATAGTTGTATGCCTTTAGGAACTGGGCTATCTTGGGGTTGCGAGAGAAATGGGTGTGTCGGATATTCTCTGCTCTTACCAATCCGGGCAATTTGCCTGGAGACTCAAACACAAGACGGTCGTCAAACATCTTTATCTGTATCTCCGTTCCTCGGATACTGTAGTCTCTATGGCATTCGCTGTTTACCACCATCTCTTGTATGGCAAACTTGGGATAGTTACGATTGGTCACAAACTGCCCGTTTTGTCCGAGGTAGGAGTGTTCACGTACTTGGGTTTCAATATATTCTACGGCCTTTACAATCTGGTTCAGGATAGAGCCTTCGAAAGTCACATCCTTTACTACATTCATCTCCGTACCGACTTTTTCGACAGTTACCTCATATCGTATGAAGCGTGTTCTGGCACGTGGAAAGAACCGTTGAGGCTTTTGCCGAAAAGCAGGATACACGCTTTTTTGCAATAAAAGAGTGCGTTAGAATTTGGAGAGACTCTAAAGGAGTTAATCTCGGAATTCTCTGAATATGAAATTTAAAATAATTATCCGTAATCGTACCACCAACTCCAAGACGGACGATTTCCCCTGTGGGTAACACCATAGAACGACAGGCTGATGGCAGATATTAACCCCATCTGCCGTCAGCCATCTTTAAAAGAAGGACCGCCCGCTCTTTAGCCGTTGGGAATCATACGGAAATCACTCAATTTATCACCGTGTCCTCTTCCCCATTATGGGAATTGTCCGTATATTTGCTGAGGACTAAATATGTATAAGTAAGAAACGGTGTCATGGAAAAGAAGAAAAGAATAGTTAGTAAAAAGGAGCATGAAGGGGCTTCTATTTTAGAAAGCATTGGAAGTGGAATCATTCGTGTAAATGAGTCTGCCGAAGAATACATACGGAAAAATGGGCTCATACCATTTGAGGAAGCCATGAGACAATATTATAACATTGCAGATAAAGCAGCTAGAAATCATGGGGAATAGTAAAAAGATTTTGCTTTGCTTATCTCCTCAAGTACATGAGAAAGTAAATCGTGTTTGCGCTCTTAATTTCGAGAATCTTTATAGGGAATGGAAAGGTTACTTTAATGCATACGTGCAATGGTTAGGATTATTCCGAAAAGCAATTTATGAAATAGTCCAAAGTTCAGAGACGATTAGAAAGAGCATTCATAAAGTACAATTACTTGGAGGGGAATTGGGGTCATGTAATTACAAAATAATTCTTTCTGATAATGCTACCATAATAAGCATAATTGATGTTAGTTTCAATAGCTTCAATATAGCAGATGATTTTTATGGAAAAGAATACTTGACTGAAGTGCTTCTTGTTTCTTGTGCCGACACAGGTGATGCACATCAAGAGAAACGTCACCACCTTGCTATACACTAAGTTGCCGTCATGGTAGATGAACCACTGTTTGATGCGGTCGTGCAGGTCGCACACCACACTGCCAAAGCCGTCTATCGCCTTTGGGTCTATGACGTACATGAAGAACTCCATCAACACGGATATGTAGATGACAGCCCTGAATATCTTGTAAAATCCTTGTAACTCCTTGCTTTCTTCCATAAATATTCTTAAATAATCAACCTATAAGTTGTGTATTTCGGTTATTTGTTTTATCTTCACACTATAAAAACTATACGATTATGACATTCGACCGTATCACAGAAAACGAGCGCCTTTGGGCTGTCAGATATAATGGCTGCCTTGACAACGTTCTTGACTTCATCCTTGGACAATGGAATGATGTGGAATGGTTGCGCAGTTTCTTCAAGCAGAACATAGATGATTTGGCATCCTACTTCAAAATCACGGATGTCAACCAAGCCATCTATGACACGATAGAGGACAGCGAACGCTTGCAATGCCTTATCATGGATATATCTCCAGATGCAGACCTTGACAGGATATTCCGTCCTTTGGAGAACAGCCGCACTTCCGAAATGCTATTGGGCAAGGAAAAGGCACGGTTGCGCAACACACTACGACACGCTTCTTGGCTTCGCATCTATGCCATCAAGCTCGAACCAGGCATCTACATCATCACTGGTGGTGCCATCAAGTTGACTCGTACCATGCAGGAGCGTGAACACACCTTGGTGGAGCTTGCCCGAATGGAAAAGGTGAGACGCTTCTTGCTTGATAACGATATTGCCGACAAGGATTCCTTTATGGACTTCTTGAATGAAATCATATAGAAAGGAGGTTATTATGAGAACTACAAACGAAATTGTTTCCCAACTGAAGGAACATCAGTCTTCGGCTCCATCCAAATGGCGTGAGAATGCCGAGTGGCGCATGGAAAACAAGTCTTGGCTTCACTACTCTCAGCACATCGCCATGATGATGCTTGACAAGATGGAGAAACTGGGGATGACCCAAAAGCAGTTGTCTGAACTCATGGGATGCAGCCAGCAATATGTTTCCAAAGTTCTCAAAGGACAGGAGAACCTGTCCCTTGAAACCTTGGCTAAGATAGAGCGGTGTCTTCAAATCTCTATTCTGAACAATATAGCGTGATGCGACTCTTGCTATTTCAGAAATATGGGATTGAATGAGTCGGCGGACAGCACATCGCTGTAATTTACTTTCAGCGAGAGGGTGCGACCGCTGATTTGGTTATCCGTCATTTCGATGTTCAACTGCTTGTCATTCGGGAAGGTCATTTCCCGAATGACTATCACATTGCGGTAGCCATAGCGGAAACGCTTGGTCTGCTCTAAGGTGAAGACAGGATGCAACTTAATCATTTTATTTATTACATATAGATTGACCACATTGAACACACTATCCAACATCGTTTAGCTATTTTTTCTCGTCTAAGACCTCTTTATCCGATTCCCGACCTTAATGAGTACAAAGGTACATAAATTTATTGAGTGTTACATCTTGTTTTCAAGAGAAATTGCTAATTTCAGAAGGACAAGAGTCGTTCAATAGATAATGCATTTCTAATTGCATAGCGAATCTGTTAAATAAACAACATACCTATTAATATTTTTATATATCCTGTGTCTAAATTCCGTCCTGTACGATACGGCAGCGACCATGAGCCTGTCGAACATCCTGTCCCCGAAGTACCTGCGGTTGAACTTGTAGCAGAACTCG
>CAVDHB010000029.1:0-32743 GCA_963608705.1 Prevotella sp. P5-108 | reverse complement strand
CAGTAGAGACGCGATTCATCGCGTCTCCGCTTTTCATAGTGTTTTAATATCTTACTAATCACAGATAATTCATCGCTGATGAATGAGGAGGAGATGCGATGAATGTGGAGATGCGATAAATCGCGTCTCTACTATTTCAGCACTGTACAAGATAGGACGAATCATATTAAACAAAAAGCCGCAGTGTGGAAATGAATCCACCCTGCGGCTCGTGTATTAGCTAAATAAAGAAATCTTGTTAGACGTTCTTTTCTCCTGCTTCGTCAGCCTCATCAGCCCAGTCTTCTTTAGACTTGCGGATGTAAGACATGTAACGCTGCTGTGCGCTGCGTTTACATTCTGCAAAGAGTTCGTCAGCCTGGTCGGGCAATGCCTTCTTCACGGACATGAAACGAACCTCGTGCATCAAGTAGTCGTCGAACAGTGACCAGTCTGGTTCTTTGGAATCCAAGGTGAACGGATTCTTGCCCTGTTTGATCAAATCCGGGTTGAAACGCCACAGATGCCAGTAACCGCACTTCACGGCACGAGCTTCCTCTGCCTGGCTCTTACCCATACCACCTTTGACTTTCAAACCGTGGTTGATACACGGAGCGTAAGCGATAATCAAAGAAGGACCGTCGTATGCCTCAGCCTCGCGGATAGCCTTCAAGCACTGGCTCTGGTCTGCGCCCATAGCGATTTGTGCTACGTAGATGTATCCGTAAGTAGTCTGCATCAGACCCAAGTCTTTCTTCTTCACACGCTTACCGCTGGCAGCGAACTGGGCGATAGCTGCCAAAGGAGTTGCCTTGGAAGACTGACCACCGGTGTTAGAGTAAACCTCGGTATCCAATACGAGGATGTTTACGTTCTCACCGCTTGCCAATACGTGATCCAAACCACCGTAACCGATATCGTAAGAAGCACCATCACCACCGATGATCCACTGGCTGCGTTTGGTGAAGAAGTTCTTCAAACCGTCGAGTTCCTTGCAGTACGGGCATTCAGCCTTGCCTTCTTCAATCATAGGAATCAACTTGTCGGCAGCTTCACGGCAAACCTTCGCATCTTTCTGGTTGTCGAGCCACAATTGAGCGGCTTCTTTGAATTCAGCCTTGATGCCATCCTTGCCTACCATCTCAGTCAAGATTGTAGCCAAACGGTTGCGGAGTTTCTTCTCTGCGAGGTGCATACCGAAACCGAACTCGGTGAAGTCCTCGAACAAAGAGTTAGCCCATGCGGGACCGTGACCCTTGGCGTTCTGAGTGTAAGGAGTAGAAGGAATTGAACCAGAGTAGATTGAAGAACAACCCGTAGCGTTGGCGATGATTTCACGATCACCGAACAACTGGCTCACCAATTTCACATAAGGAGTCTCACCACATCCAGAGCATGCGCCGGAGAATTCAAACAACGGCTGTGCGAACTGAGAGTTCTTCGGACTCTGAGTGATGTCTATCAAGTGCTGTTTGCTCTTCACGTTCTTCACTACGTAATCCCAGTTCTTCTGGTTGTCGAGCTGGCTTGCGAGCGGCTTCATTTCCAAAGCCTTGCCCTTCTTCGGGTTGCCCGGACAAACGTCCACACAGTTGCCGCAGCCCAAGCAGTCGAGCACGTCAACCTGCATACGGAAGTGCATTCCACGCATAGGAGCCGGCACCTTCATATCCAAAGTGGTAGCCTCGAAGCCCTTGATTTCCTCTTCGTCCAATACGAACGGACGGATGGTAGCGTGAGGACAAACGAAAGAACACTTGTTACACTGGATACAGTTCTCAGGATTCCATTCAGGTACGAAAGCGGCTACGCCACGTTTTTCATACTTAGCTGTACCCTGCTGCCATGTACCGTCTACCAAGTCATGGTTCACGTATGCGCTTACAGGAAGCAAGTCACCGTTCATCGCGTTGATAGGACGAGTGATTTCCTTGATGAAGGCCGGCTCGTCACGCTCCACTTCGGGATCGTCAGCCAAGTTAGCCCATGCTGCGTCGACAGTCAGTTCCTTGTATTCGCCACCACGGTCTACGGCCTGGTAGTTCTTGTCTACGACATCCTGTCCCTTCTTGCTGTAAGACTTCACGATGAATTTCTTCATCTGCTCTACGGCCAAGTCAACAGGGATGATTTCCGTAATACGGAAGAACGCAGACTGGAGGATGGTGTTGGTACGGTTGCCCAATCCGATTTCCTGTGCGATCTTGGATGCGTTGATATAGTAAACTTTGATATTGTTCTGTGCGAAGTAACGTTTTACGTTGTTCGGCAGGTTCTTAATCAAGTCCTCTCCGTCCCAGATGGTGTTCAGCAAGAACGTACCGTTCTTACGCAAACCACGCAACACGTCGTACATACGCAAGTATGCCTGTACGTGGCAAGCCACGAAGTTAGGAGTCTTAATCAAGTAAGTGCTGTGGATAGGCTTGTCGCCGAAACGCAGGTGAGAGCAGGTGAAACCACCGGACTTCTTAGAGTCGTAGTGGAAATATGCCTGGCAGTACTTGTTGGTGTTGTCACCGATGATCTTCACGGAGTTCTTGTTAGCACCTACGGTACCATCGGAACCCAAACCATAGAACTTAGCCTCGAATGTGCTGGGGTCGCCCAGAGCCTTCTCTTCTTCCAAGGGGAGAGAAGCGTATGTCACATCGTCCACGATACCTACGGTGAAGTGGTCTTTCGGAGTGTTCAGCTTCAAGTTGTCGTACACGCTGATAATCATGGTCGGCGTGATGTCGGCAGAACCCAAACCATAACGTCCGCCTACGATCAACGGAGCGTCAGCCTGTCCGTAGAAGGCGTCCTTCACGTCCAGATACAGAGGTTCGCCACTTGCTCCCGGCTCTTTTGTACGGTCGAGTACGGCGATACGCTTAGCGGTCTTAGGCACAGCGGCCAAGAGGTGTTTCACTGAGAACGGACGATACAAGTGTACGGAAACCATACCAACTTTCTCGCCGTTTGCGTTCATATAGTCGATAGCCTCGCGAGCTGCTTCTGTAGCGGAACCCATCAAGATAATCACGCGGTCAGCGTCGTCAGCTCCATAGTAGCTGAACAATTCATAGTGACGGCCAGTGATTTTGTTGATTTCGTGCATGTAGTTCTCCACCACTTCCGGAATCTGCTCGTAGTACTTGTTGCAGCTTTCACGATGAGCGAAGAATGTTTCTGGGTTCTCAGCCATACCGCGTGCTTCGGGACGGTCCGGATTCAAGGCGCGTTTACGGAACTCGTTCACTGCCTTCATGTCTACCAACGGACGGATGTCTTCCTGATCCATCAGTTCCACTTTCTGATACTCGTGAGAAGTACGGAAACCATCGAAGAAGTTGATGAACGGAACACGTGTATGAATAGCTGTCAAATGAGATACTGCGGAAAGATCCATTACTTCCTGTACAGAACCTTCACACAACATGGCGAAACCAGTCTGACGGCAAGCCATCACGTCGCCGTGGTCGCCGAAGATACACAGAGAGTGTGTAGCCACGGTACGGGCGGACACATGGAACACTGTCGGAAGCAATTCCGCAGCGATTTTATACATGTTCGGGATCATCAACAGAAGACCCTGAGATGCAGTGAAGGTAGTGGTCAGCGCACCAGCCTGCAAAGAGCCGTGCACAGCACCTGCGGCACCACCCTCTGATTCCATTTCCTGAACCAACACGGTGTCACCGAACAAGTTCTTTCTTCCCTGAGCGGCCCATGCGTCTACATGGTCTGCCATCGGAGAAGAAGGTGTAATGGGGTAAATGGCAGCGACTTCCGTGAACATGTAGGCTACATGTGCGGCTGCTTCATTACCATCCACAGTTACAAATTTCTTTTCTTTAGCCATAACTGAATATTATTAGTTGAATTTAAATGGTTTCTATGTTATTAATGTATGATGTCATTATTAGTACAGGAAGCCGAAAAGCCAGAGCGGTATCTGGTTTCCGTGTCCCACCTCGGTGCCGAATGTGGCGTAAGTCACACCTGGACGCTTGCGGATATTCGTCTCGTTGCTGCAAACACGGTAGTTCTTCGTGTCGTCTACCAGGAAGGTGGAGCCTTTCAGTCCCTTGTTCAACTTGTGGTCTTTCCACATCGTGTTCAAGAAGAACGTCTCCCACACGTCTTGCTCTTCCACCCTCAGCGGATAAAAAGCGTATATCAAGTTCGTGTTGTGGAGCATCACTTTATACGGCTTTTTGGGATAGCTTTCTCCCTGCGGATAGACCATGTTGATGAGTCGCGCGTCGCAGAGGTACTTGATGTATTTCATCACCGTGGCACGGGAAGTGTTGATGTCGTTTGCCAGCTGGCTCACGTTAGGCACTCCGGGGCCGTCCACCGCCAATAGATAAAGCAGCTTCTTTATCTTGGACAAGTATTTCAGCTCGATTTGCTTGATGAGCAGGATGTCCACTTCAATCATCATGTTGATGGTCTTCAACAGATTAAGGGAGAAGTTGCGTTTCTCCAGTGTGATGGGGTAGAACCCGTGATGCAGATAAGACTGGAAGAAGTTGAGCGGCCGCACGTAAGGCAGTATCTCTTTCACAATCTCCTCGTGCCGTGTCTCTATCTCGTCCAAGGTGTAAGGGCGGAAATTCCGTCCTGTCTGTAGATTCAGGTACTCCCGGAAGGAGAATCCCCTCAGATGGTAGCTTTTGGTGATGCCGTGAATCTCCGGCACATCCTGTTTCAGCTTTGTCACGGAGGAGCAGGAGAAGATAATCTGCAAGTCTGGATAGTGATCATGGCAATACCTCAATTCCTTGCCCCAGTCGGGATGCTTGAAAATCTTGTCAATGAGCAGCACTCTTCCGCCCATATGGTAGAACTCGCCCGCAAACTCGGAGATACCATGTATCTGGAAATAGAAATTGTTCATGTTCAGATAGAGGCACCGTGTGTCTGTACCGTATTTCTCTTTGGCATATTGGAGTAAAAAGCTGGTCTTTCCCACTCCTCGCGGTCCTTTGATGCAGATAAGACGGTCTTGTGGATCAATCTCGTCAATCAACGGACGCCGGACTGGGAAGTTCGCATGTTCTATCAAATATGCGTGCGTCTTATAGAATGCTTCCATTTTCATTTTCGATTGCAAAGTTAGAATAAATAACGGATATTGCAAAGCAAGGTTGGCAAAATAAATGCAAATAAGGATGTTTTTTCCGACATGGTGAACTTTCTCCTTCTGATGATATAAATTCTTCGTCTTGTGTATTGTCGGTCTTGAATTAATTTTAAGTGCACTCTGTCTGCGATTATGGAAGAACTCCTTTACAAAGGTTAGGCTGTCTTCTTTAAAAATGTACCTTTGCAAAGGGTGTGAAATGTGTTTCTTTTGATGCGACATTATAGGAGGCGGCAGTAGGCTTGTGCATCTCTACTCCTTATTATATTATATAGGATGCCAAATACAATGCGGCTCCTCTCTATTTTGAGAAGAGCCGCATTGTTCTGAACACCCTTTTCTTTAGTATCCGTAAACATCCACACATATAAAGCTATGCGGACGTGGAGATTTTCACTGATGAGTCTTGAAGCGATATTCCGCCAGCTCCTCGTACTTCGTCCCTTTGCGTCCATAGTTGGCGTAAGGGTAGATGCTGATACCGCCACGAGGCGTGAAGATGCCCGTCACCTCGATATACTTAGGGTCCATCAGCCGTATGAGGTCTTTCATGATGATGTTCACGCAGTCTTCGTGGAAGTCGCCGTGGTTGCGGAAACTGAACAAGTACAGTTTCAGAGACTTGCTCTCCACCATATTCACATCGGGTATGTAGCTGATTCTGATTTCCGCAAAGTCCGGCTGTCCAGTGATAGGGCAGAGGCTGGTGAACTCCGGGCAGTTGAATCTCACCCAATAATCATTGTCCGGGTGCTTATTCTCAAAGGTTTCCAGTACTTCCGGCGCATAGTCCATGCGGTATTTCGTCTTTCGGCCAAGTGCCTGCAAGTGGTCTTCTTCTCTGTTCATGGTCTTTTCAGATTTGAATGTGTGGCTGTTTGCCTTGCGCTTTCAAGGCGAGGTATTCTTCCAATCCTTTTTTGCGGAGTTTGCAAGACGGGCAGTGTCCGCAACCGTCTCCGGGTACTCCGTTGTAGCAGGTCACGGTGTCATGGCGCACCAAGTCCATCACTCCCAACTCGTCTGCCAAAGCCCAGGTCTCACACTTGTCCAGCCACATCAACGGAGTGTGAATGATAAACTGCTCATCCATAGCTAAATTCAGCGTTACGTTCAAGGAACGGATAAAGGAGTCCCGACAGTCGGGATAGCCGCTGAAGTCTGTCTGGGAAACCCCCGTGACCAGTTGGTGTATCCCGTGTTCACGGGCGTATACGGCGGCGATGCTCAAGAAGAACAAGTTGCGTCCTGGCACAAACGTGTTAGGATATTTGTCAGCGGGCTTTTCCTGGTCCATGGGGATGGAAGTGTCTGTCAGCGAGCAGTGTTCTATCTTCTGGATGAACGACACGTCCATCAGTTCCCATTCCACTTGCGCCTTTTCCGCTATCTTGCGTGCGTAGTCCACCTCGTCGGCGTGCTTTTGTCCGTACACGAAGCTCAACGTCCGTACTTTCTTGAATTTCTTCTTCGCCCAGTAGAGACAGGTAGTGGAGTCCTGACCTCCGCTGAATACGACCAGTGCGGCCTCTTTGTCTATTGTATTCATAAAATATGGTATGATTATTTTCTGAAGATATGGTAGTTGATGCCCTCGTCGTATGTGTCCAGTCCCTCTCTCTGTTTCAGCTCTTTCACGACACGGATGGTCACAGGGAGGATGAAGACTTCATACAGAGTCTTCAGCACGATTTGGCTGACAATCATCAGCAGGAGATTGGGCAGAGGTACCACTCCGCCCAAGGCCAGCGGGAAGAATATCACCGAGTCGGCGGACTCGCCCGCCACCGAGGATGCGATGGCTCTGAATGAGAACCCTTTGCCATGCGTGAGCACTTTCATGCGGCTCATCACGTAGGCGTTGAGGAAGGAGCCGACTAAAAAGGCTAAAAAAGAAGCGGCGACTATGCGTGGCGCCAGTCCGAAAATCTTGTGGAAGCCTTCCTCGTTGTCCCAGTAAGGAGCACCGGGTATCCAGTCGCACAAGGCACCGAAGGACACGAAAAGGAAGTTCATGAAGAATCCCATCCAGATAACAGTGCGGGCTTTTCGCCAGCCCCATACTTCTACGAAGCAGTCGCCCAGAATATAAGAAACGGGAAAAACCAGCAGTCCGCCGGTAAGGTTCACCGGACCAATCATGAACTGTTTGGTCTCAAGGATGTTCGCCGTGATAAGGCAGGTACAGAAGAGTGCTCCCAAAACCATGAAGAGCACAGAAACGTTGTCTTTTTCTTTCATACATCTTGTTTTTTACGAGGTTTACGCAAGCACTCGGGACGAATCCAGCCGCAAAGGTACGGTGATTTCCGCAAGCGGACAAATAATTAAACTGTAATTTGCCGGATTTGTCATTTTATTTCACCGTGTAATTTTCGTGGAACGGTGAGTTGCAAGTCCTTTTCCTGTGAGTTATTTATACTGTCCACTGTAGGATTATCAGTCTGGAGAGCGTGAACTGGTTAGTGTTTTTCAAACGTAAGAATATTGATTCCGTTGACAGTAGCAATACAGAGAAGGCTGTGTCATCACTGACGATGATACAGCCTTCTTTCATGTTATGACGCTAAAAACTTAATTATGAAATAGCTCTTTCTCTGTGAAGCTGCCCACTTTCAGATAGCGTTCGTAGAGAGCCTTGTAGGCTTCTACATTCTCTTTCTTCGGCTCGTATTCGAAGGCGAAGCCACTGTTCATGGCTGCTTGTGCCTCTTGTACGGTCTTGTAGATGCCGGCTGCGGTGGCGGCAAACATGGCTGCGCCTAAGGCACAAGCCTGGTCTGTGCGGCATACCTTGATAGGCATATCCAGCACATCGCTTAATGTCTGCATCACGAAAGGCGACTTCAAGGCGATACCGCCGATTCCAATCACCGTGTCTATCTTCACGCCCTGTGAGTGGAAGCAGTCCACAATGGCTTTAGATCCGAACGCTGTCGCTTCCACCAAGGCACGGAAGATGCGCGGTGCGGTGCTGCCGAGGGTCAAACCAGTGATAGTGCCTTTCAGCAACTGGTTGGCGTTCGGTGTGCGACGACCGTTCATCCAGTCCGTAGCGAGAATAGTGCTTTCCTCCATCGGAATCTTCTCCGCTTCTTTTGTGAGGGCGGGGATTATCTGGTCGGACGCTTCCTCGATGAGCTTCTGTTTCGTGGCTTCATCAATGAGTTCACTCTTGGCGAGGATATTGCGCAAGGGGAACTCCAGTACACGGCGGAACCATGCGTAGATGTCACCGAAAGCGGATTGTCCGGCTTCCAAGCCTACCATGCCCGGAATCACACTGCCGTCCACTTGTCCGCAGATACCTTTGATTTGCTTGCCTTTCACCTCATCGTAAGACGCTACCATGACATCGCAGGTAGAAGTTCCGATGACACGCACAAAGGCATGAGGCACCACGTTGGCGCCTACGGCACCCATGTGACAGTCGAACGCACCTCCGGCCACTACCACTTTCGTGGACAGTCCTAACAAGTCTGCCCATTCTTGGGTAAGATGACCTACGGACTTGTCTGCCGTGGAAGTCTCTGTAAACAGACGGCTGCGGAAGCCTTTCAGCAATGGGTCGAGATGAGTGAGGAACTCCTCGGAGGGAAGTCCGCCCCATTCCTCGCTCCACATGGCCTTGTGTCCGCAAGCGCAACGGCTGCGCACGATGTCCTTGCTCTTAGTGACACCTGTCAATAAGGCCGGCATCCATTCGCAATGTTCCACGACGCTGTATGCCTTCGCCCGCACAGTCGGGTCTTGGCGGAGAATATGCAGCACTTTCGCCCAATACCACTCGGAGGAGTAAATGCCTCCCTCGTATTTGGTATAGTCAATGTCCCAAGCTTTCGCCTTCTCATTGATTTCTGCCGCTTCTTTCACGGCGGTGTGGTCTTTCCACAGGATGAACATGGCGTTGGGATTCTCCGCAAACTCTGGCAACAAGGCGAGGGGAGTGCCGTTTTCGTCTACCAGCGCAGGCGTGGAACCTGTGGTGTCGAAAGCGATACCTACCACATTCTCGGCAGTGCCCTGGGGGCATTTAAACAACGCCTCTTTCACGGATGCCTGCAACACCTCGATGTAGTCGAGGGGATGCTGGCGATACTGGTTGATGGCGGGATTGCAGAATTCCCCTTTTTTCCAGCGGGGATAGTATTTCACGGATGTGGCGAGCGTCTCGCCCGTAGCCGCGTTTACAACCACGGCACGGGCGGAATCGCTGCCGTAATCCAGTCCGATTACGAATTTCATACGCAGTCAGGGATTAGCAGAGTGCTTTGTTCAACATATAGTACACCTCGTTCAGGCGAAGTTCCTTGCGGAAGTCGCTGACGGTGGTATCTTTCGTGATGGCCACGTGTTCGATACCGGCGATTTCAGCATAGTCTTCCCAGTACTCGTCTGTCAAGTCGTAAGAGAAGCAGCTGTGGTGTGTGCCTCCTGCGTAAATCCAGCAAGCGGCGCCCGTCTCGAAGTTAGGCTGCGGGATCCACAAAGCGGAAGCTACTGGCAACTTGGGCAGCGGTTTCGGCTCCACGCACACCACGTCGTTGGTAATCAAACGGAAGCGATTGCCCATGTCCACTACGGTAGCGGTCACACCTGTACCCACCTTTGACGTGAACACCAGACGGGCTGTCGGGGTTTTGCGCACACCGATACCGAGGAAGTGTACTTCCAAACGTGGTTTTGTGGCCGCAATCTTCGGACAGATTTCCAGCATGTGGCTTTCGAGGATGGAACTCTTGTCGCCATCGAAGTTCAACGTGTAGTCTTCCAAGAAAGAGCATCCGCCAGGTAATCCTGCGGTCATCACGCTCAAGAAACGGAAGAGAGCCGCGGACTTCCAGTCACCTTCAGCACCGAAACCATAGCCGTCAGCCATCAGTCGTTGGGAAGCCAATCCCGGAATCTGGTCGAATCCACGTCCTGTCTTCTCCACGTTCACATCGCCAAGGTCGTCAAAGTTGGTGGTGAAACCTACGGCTCCTTTTGCCTTCAATACTGCACGGAGTGTCAGTTCTGCCTTTGCGGAGTTCCAAACTTTCTTGTATTCTTCCGTACTCTTGTTCTCCAACGCTGCGTCATGGTCGTATTCAGCGAAATACGTGTTTACCAAAGCGTCTACCTCTTCGTCAGAAACCTGGTCGAAGTACGTCATCACCTCGCTGAAAGGCACGTAGTCCACGTGATAGCCCAGTACTTGTTCAGCGGACACCTTGTCACCGTCTGTCACGGCCACGTTGTTCATCTGGTCGCCGAAGCGGATAATCAACGCATTGTGTGCGTCAGCCCAGGCAGCGCAGACACGTTCCCACACAGCGATATGGTCTTGGGTCTTTTCCTCTTTCCAGTAGCCTACTACCACTTTGCGGCGCAAACGCATACGGGAGCAGATATGTCCGAACTCACGGTCGCCATGGGCGGACTGGTTGAGGTTCATGAAGTCCATGTCAATCTTGTCCCAAGGAATTTCCTTGTTGAACTGCGTGTGGAGGTGCAGGAGCGGTTTGCGGAGCTGCTGCAAGCCGTGAATCCACATCTTCGCCGGAGAGAAGGTGTGCATCCATGTGATGACACCAATACACTTGTCATCGTTGTTGGCCGCTTTCATCACGTCTTCCACTTCTTTGGAAGAGTTGGCGGTACCTTTATATACGACTTTGATGGGCAGGTTTCCAGACTCGTTCAAGCCTTTCACCATCTCGTTGCTGTGAGCGTCCACCTGAACCACTGCGTCACCTCCGTAAAGGAGTTGTGCGCCAGTCACAAACCAAACTTCTAAATTTTTGTATGCTTCGATCATAATGTGTAAAGTGTTAAGAAGGCATCTTTCATGTACCTTCAGGTTGTTTATTAAATTAGTGAGTTATTTTTTTACTTGTCCGTAGTAGGCGTTAGGGCCATGCTTGCGGAGGAAATGTTTCTCGATGAGGTAGGGATTCATGGTCAAGTGAGGATTCACTTGATAGGAGACGAAAGCCATCTTGGCCACCTGCTCCAGCACGGTGGCATGGTACACCGCCTCGTCTGCGTCTTTGCCCCATGCGAACGGGCCGTGGTTCTTCACCAACACGCCCGGAGTGTGTACGGGGTTGATTCCCTCGAAGCGTCTCACGATGACATTGCCGGTCTCCAGTTCGTAGTCGCCCATCACTTCTTCCTTTGTCATGTCGGGAGTACAGGGTATTGCGTCATGGAAATAGTCGGCGTGTGTAGTGCCGATGTTGGGCAGGTCTATGCCGGCTTGTGCCCAGGCGGTCGCATAAGTGGAGTGGGTATGTACAATACCGCCTATCTCACGGAAGGCTTTGTACAAGACTACATGGGTAGGGGTGTCGCTGGAAGGACGCAAGTCTCCTTCCACCACTTCTCCGTTCAAATCCACTACTACCATATCGGAAGGTTTCATGGTGTCATAGTCCACACCTGAGGGCTTGATGACCACCAGACCACTCTTGCGGTCAATGGCGGACACATTGCCCCATGTAAACAGCACCAGTCCATTTTTCACAAGGTCAAGATTGGCCTTGCACACCTTTTCTTTTAATTCTTCAAGCATCGCTATATCGATTTATTTTAATTTAAACTTCGGAGTTTTCTGGTAGGCTTTCATGTTGAAGCGGTACAGAGCGGCTCCTCGTTTGGATGATATTCGGTCTATCTTGTTCGTCTTCTCTATAAAATCCATCAAGGACACCCGCTTGCGGAAGTTCCGCTTGTCAAAGTCCCTGTCATAGATGGCTTCATAGAGCTTCTGCAACTGGGTCAAGGTGAAAAGTGAGGGGAGAAGGTTCAAACCCAGCGGATGAACCGTGGCTTTACGGCGAAGGTTCTCCAAGGCGTTGTCTACCATCTGCTGATGGTCGAACACCAATTCGGGCAACTCATGCAAGTCTGCCCATTCCGCATTATGTGCCTTCAGCAGTTTCTCGTCTGTGGTCTTGATGTTCAGCAAGGCGAAATACGCCACAGAGATGACACGCACATCGGGTTCCCGGTTCACTTCTCCGAATGCGCCCACTTGGTCCATATATACCTCGTCCAGTCCTGTCAACTCCGCTAACACTCGATGTGCGGCATCATCCACGCTTTCGTTTTCCTGCACGAATCCGCCCATCAGCGACCAGCCACCCTTGGCTGGTTCGAAGTTACGTTTCAAGAGGAGTAATTTAAGTTTCTTTTCCTCGAATCCGAAGATTACGCAGTCTACGGCCACGTAAAACTTCGGATGACTTAAGTAAAGGTCTGCCATAATCCTTATCGTTTATGCTTACCAGAAGTACACATAGAAGAGTACGCAAATCAGCACAACTCCTAGAGAGGCCACGATGTCGCCCACGCTCCAGCTGTTAGCTGTCTCAGCACGCTGCTCTTTGCTCTGTGTAAGGAAGGTGATGCCTTTGAGTTTCTCCTCGCTGGCCTGCTTGGTGAAGCAGCTGATGATAACCATTACCACCATGATGAAGAGAAGCAGGAAGGTCTCGAATATCAGCCAGTTCGTACCCCAGAACCAACCGAGCATCGGATTCCATGAACTCTGGATGAGGTCGTCTTTGAAGATGTTGGTCACAAGGCGAACCATACCAATGACGAAACCGATAATCAAGCCCCATTCACCGGCTTTCGGCGTAATCTTCTTAGTGAAGATGCCCAAGGCAAAGACGGCTACAATGGCAGGAGCTAACAAGGACTGCACATCTTGCAAGTACTCGTACAGTCCGCCGAGGCTCATCATGATGGGCATCCACAGAAGGCCGAGAATCACGACTGTCCAAGTGGCGGCACGACCAATCCATACGAGTTTCTTCTCACTGGCTTCTGGATGACGGGGCTTGTAGAAGTCCACGGTGTACAGTGTGGCGCAGGAGTTGAAGAAAGCGGAAAGGGAAGCCACCAAAGCGGAGATGAAGCCGATGGTCACGATTCCTTTCACTCCGGCGGGCAACACGAACTTCACCATCAGTCCGAAGGCTTCATCCGTTTCTCCGGCTCCCATGGAGAAGCCAGACCCACTCTTGGCTGCCAAGGCGGAAGCAATCATGCCCGGAATCAAGAACATGAACACGGGCAACACTTTCAAGTAACCTGCGGCGATGGTTCCTCTGCGGGCACGACGCATGACCACTTCTGCTTTCTCACCTTCCGTCTGTCCGAGCACACGTTGTACGATATGCTGGTCAGTGCAGAAATACCAGAAACCGATGATGGAAGCACCGATGAACACCCACACACCAGGGAACTGCGCATAGAGCGGGTCGTTCTTGTCGAAGTGCATCAAGTGGTTCGTACCGAATCCTTCGTTCATGCCACGGGCATGGTCGAGCATGGCTGTCCATCCTTCTGAGATGCTTCCGCCACCCAAGGCGGCCAGACCAAGGAAGAGTACGAGGAACGAGCCGATAATCAGAATAGGTGTCTGTATTTTGGAAAGTGTCATCACACCTTTCATTCCACCGAAGACGGTGAAGATACCCGTGATGACAATCAAACCGATGGCGCCAATCCAGAAGTTCAAGCCCAGCAAGCTTTCCATGAAGATTCCTCCTGTGAAGGCGGTCACACTGACCTTGGTCAATACGTAGGACACCAAGGTGATGATGGAAAGCCAGGAGCTGGTGTTGCGGGTGTAACGCTTGCTAAGAAACTCCGGCATGGTGAAGATGCGGGCATGCTGATAGAAGGGGACAAACAGCCATCCCAGTACCAGTATCATCCATCCTTGCATCTCCCAGTGGGCCATGCCAAGTCCGGTTTTCGCACCGGCACCAGCCAATCCCACGAGGTGTTCAGAACCGATGTTGGCGGCGAACAAAGCGGCGCCGATTACATACCACGGCTCACCTTTTCCGAGAAAATAGCTACCGCTGGTTTCCGTGCCTTGAAGACGCTTGTCTTTCTGCACAGCGCGGTAAACGGCCCAGGCCACGAGCAGTACCCCCGCAAGGATAATCACCCAGTCGAGCCAGACAAATTCATGTGTAGTCCAATTCATGATAAAGTTTTTAAATTGTAATGTGTATAAGGTTTAGTTATTTCGTGTCTTTTATTTCACCACACTGAAGTGGAAGATGCAACGGCTGTGGTACGTCTGTCCGGGAGACAGGAGGGTGGACGGCCATTGCGGCTTGTTGGGAGAGTCGGGATAGTGCTGCGTCTCCATGCACACGGAAGCATGTTTGCGGTAAGCGATACCTTTCTTTCCGATGGTCGTTCCGTCAAGGAAATTGCCCGTATAGACTTGTATGCCAGGCTCGTTGGTATAGACTTCCAGCTTGATGCCCGTCAGTGGGCTGTATAGACTGGCCGCCACTTTAGAGATGTCTCCCTTGGTATCCAGCACCCAGTTGTGGTCGTATCCTCCGGCATAACGGATTTGCGTGTCGCTTGTGTCATTGATGCCTTTGGCGATGGGAGTCGGCTTCGTGAAGTCGAACGGTGTGCCTTTCACGGGAGTCATCTCGCCCGTTGTCATGAAAGTACTGTCTACTGGGGTAATCTGGCTGGCGTTGATGTACATGATATGGTTGTCAGCCGCTAATTTGGAAGGGTCTCCGTTCAGATTAAAGTAAGAGTGGTTCGTCATGTTGATGACGGTCTTCTTGTCTGTGGTGGCCTTGTAGTCAATGTCAAGCGAGTTGTCTGGTGTGACAGTGTAGGTCACAGTGGCGGTTACATTGCCGGGGAATCCGTTGTCGCCGTCAGGAGAGTGCATCGTCAGTTGCAGTTTGTTCGGCGCCAATTGCTTAGCGTCATATATTTGGTACTGCCATCCCTTTGCGCCACCATGCAGGCTATGTCCGTAATTGTTCACAGAGAGTTGGTACTGTTTCCCGTCAATGGTTATTTTCCCCTTGTTGATGCGGTTGCCGTAACGGCCAATCGCCGCTCCGAAATCCGAGCTGTTGATGTAATAGTCTTTCAAGTTGTCGTAAGCCAACACCACATCCTGGGACTTCCCGTTTTTGTCTGGTACCGACAAGGATACAATACGGCCTCCGAAGTTGGTAATGCATACTTCCATGCCTTTCGCGTTTTTCAGCACGTAAAGTTTTGTGTTCGTCTGGAACTTCGCAATGTCAAGGCCAGACTTGGTAATTGCCGCTTTTCGTTGTGCCATTCCTGACAGAGGGAGCAGCATCAGAGCCGCCATGACACATATTGATTTATTCATTCTCATCACTGATTTATTTAGGTAATAATTAGGTAATTGCTCCTTTTACTGTGTAAATGTAACACTTTCCCTTAACGTGACCAAGCCTTGCCAATATGCTATACAACATAACTGTACGTTAAACGGCTTAGAATGAATGAGATAAGTGATATGAGAAAAAGTGTACTTTTAGTTTTTTTATAGGTATGTGAGACGAAAAACACGGAATGCAGCCTCTTTAAGTGTAGCGTTGCATTCCGTGTATGGATTATCTGCCGGATTCTTGTACCAGCTGTTTGATCTGTCGGGTGAAGTCTTTCTGAGCCATCAGGGACTCAATCGTAATGTGCATTCTGTACCGCCAATAATAACGTGGAATCTTTGGGACATTGATTCGCTCAGCATCCACGTCCGGGTTTCTCAATTGCTCGTTCATGGCCATCCAGTCCTGGAAGGACAAGAGACAGAGCATGGATGGACTTGCCAGATGCAGTTTCACCACCTCCTTGCAAAGTTCGCCGGTGGCCTCTGCGGGTGGTTCTCCTTCCTTGCCCAATATCTCCTTATAATATAAGGAGTGCAGTGAGGGATTCTCTTTCCACCATCCTCGGAAGGTGGGCATGTCGTGCGTGGCGATGGTGCAGACGCTCAAGTAGGGATAGGACAGGGGAGATGCAAACGTCCGCCACTCCTCTTTGGGCATGGACTGAATTTCCAGACTGAGGATGTGCTGGTCTTTCATCAGGGTCGGGACACAGGAGGGTATCATTCCCAAGTCTTCTCCGCAAGCGAGCATCTCCGTGCATTGTGTAAGACGGGGCAGCTTTCTACTTGCTTCTTCATACCAGAAGGCATTGTGGCGATGATAGAAGTACTGGTCGTAGAGGCGGTTGAACGCTTTCTTCTCCTCTTCCGTAAGCAACTCCTTATATATACTGTCGTACTGTACGGCGATGCGGGGATGATAATAGTCCGCTTTTTGGCGGTCTTTGAGAAAGAGGACATTGCTGACAAGGTTGTACAGCTTCTCTTCGATGTCGGCTTTCTGTGTGTCGCTCCACTCCTCCGTCCAGGTACTCTCATTGGCGTTGAACCACTCTTTTATCTTACGCTGTGTGTCCACGGAGGGAAGGAACTGAATGCGCCCATTTTCAGACGGAGTGAAGAAGAAAGCCCTTACTTTCTCATTCTCCATGCCAAAGGTTTGCTCCAACAGCTTCTCCGTAATATAAGGACGAGTGTATTCTTCTTTGAAAGTCAGCCCATAGCTTTCTATTTCTTCCACAGACAACGGCAAGGCAGGGGAGAATTGTCCTGACAGTCCGTACACAGCCTCATACGGTATGTCCCAGATTCGGAAGAAGCCCAAGATATGGTCAATACGGTAGGCTTCAAAATACCGGCTCAGGTGTTGGAACCGCTGTGTCCACCACTTGCACTTGCCCGCCAGCATGGATGTCCAGTTATACGTCGGGAATCCCCAGTTCTGACCGTTGGCGGAGAAAGCGTCGGGTGGTGCGCCTGTCTGGCTTTGCATATTGAAATAGTAAGGCTCCGTCCATGTGTCTACACTGTGCCGTGCCACTCCAATGGGGATGTCTCCTTTTAATACCACTCCTTTCTGACGAGCGTATTCGCTGGCTTCTTTCAATTGCTTGTCCAACAAATACTGGAGGAAGAAATAATAGGCGATTCGGTCGTAATCTTCATAAGAGGGCTGGCAAAGCCGGTGAATATCCGCGGCTTTGTATGCGGAGAAGCGTGACCATGTGGCGTAATCTGCCGTGCCGTATTCATCCCGCAAATAGCTGAACACGGCGTAAGGCCGAAGCCAACGTTTGTTGTCTTCGTAAAAGGACTTGAAGGCCGGCGAGGCAAGTACACGTTTGCCATTTTGTGCGAACAAGGCACGCAGATAGGCGTGTTTCAGTTTATTCACCGCCTCATAGTCAATCTGCGGAAGGGCATTCAGCCGTTTCCGTTCTTTCTCGAATTCTCTCCGTTTGCGGAAGCTGTGGATTTCTCCCGCCGCTTCCAAATTGATGTATTGCGGATGAAGAGCGTACACGGACAAGGCGTTGTAGGGATAGGAGTCTTCCCATGTCTGGGTAATGGTCGTATCGTTCACGGGCAGCAGTTGCAGAATATGCCAACCACAGCTGACGGCCCAGTCTACCATCCGTTTCAAATCACCGAAGTCGCCTACGCCCGCACTCTTTTCCGATTTAAGAGAGAATACAGGGATGACCATTCCGGCGATCCTACTTTGTCGGTCAGGAAGAGCAAAGCAAGGCTCGTTCCATTCTTCCACCACACAGTCATATCTTGAAATGTTCTCTTTCGCCAAATGGACAATACGGTTTTCTCCTTCTTCCCAGGCTACTACCTTGCAGGAATCGTGATGGATAATGACCACCTTGCAAGCGATTTGTGAATACAGTTGCCATAAGGAGAGCGGAAGGGAAATCTCCCATTCGTTCCGCTTGTACTCATGCAGCAGAGGGGCGCAGGCAGGATCCCAATTACCCAACTCCGGGCAGTCTCCCACTATCACCACTCTTTCGTCTGCCTTTACGTGAGGCACGGACACACGGACAAGCAGGGTTTTCTCCATCGAAGATTCACATCCCTTGACGAGGTTCCTTGGATGGAGGCATTGGGTAAATGCGGAACTCCACAAGTATGACTCCGAGGATATGTCCGTCCACTTGTCAGAAAAAAGAATGTGTTTCCCTTCTTCCCAATCGGCACACTGATACACTCGATGTGCCGCATTCCATTCTATCCGTCTTTCCTCTCCGTCCACATCCAGTGTATAATAATAGGAGAATGAGATTGTCGTGGAATCCAGCACGAGCGATAGCAGCCAATCCCGTCTGTTCACTGAAGAGAGCGGATATTTCGACATCTTCACGCCGTGGTTCTTGTCCGTTTCAGTCAAATGGAGGAACAATTGCTCTTCTCCTTTGACAAAATAATTGATGGAAAATTCCAAAGTTGCCATAGTCAGCTGTTTTTGGCGTCAGACCTGTGGGAGAGACTAACGCATGATTTTTTCTATTTCTTGAAAACTTCGCCCCATGTTGAGCTTGTAATAGATATGGTAAAGCGCGGCGAGCCAGACGGACTTGTCCGTAGGAGCCAGCACTCTTAGCTTCTCGTAATTCGGCAAGGCCAGACGGTAGGTGTCTTGGATGCGTTTACGGTCGTCAGCGAACTGAGGGTCATCCATGTCGCTGGCTGCGTGTGTCTCCATCTCTTGCGCCCAGAGGAAGTAACTTTGCCCCAATTGTTGAAGGAATACAAGATTCACGGGGTCTTGTCCGACGGCCATCTTTCCCCAGTATGCCGCCTCTTTGTAGTTCTGGCGTTTAAGATTCAACAAGCTCAAAGCGTAATTGTAGAAAGGTTTGTCCTTGTTAAGTTGCTGTTGATGAAGCGCCGTTGGATAGAACGAGTCTATCTTCTCCGTGTGCGCTGCGTAATAGTTGATTAACTCCCCGTAAAAATAATCATGGTGGGGGAAGCGTCTGACACCGTCAGACAGGAGTTGCACAGACAATGAATCATAGCCCAGTGACCTTAACGCCTGATACTTGTAAATCATGGTGTAGGGGATATGGGCTGTGTCGTCCATGGCCATGTCGGAATATTTCAGCACTTGACCGTAGTCGCGCAATTTGAAGGCGGACAACGTGGCAGAGTAGGCCACTAAAGGCAGCTGATTGTTCCTGGAGAATCTCTTATCTCCCTTGAAGAAACGGCTGTCGGCGATGTGCAACAACATGGAAAAGAAGTTCAATGCTTGCTGATAATCCTCTCTTTTCAAGTAGAATAGTCCTCCACTGTTCAAGTTGTTGCACAAGGGACTTAGCAGGGATTTGCTTTTTGAAAAGAACGCGGACTTGTGTTTGGTTTGCTCAATACTGTCGCATCGGAGCAGATAGTCGAACACATTATATAAGCTGCTGTAGAATCTCACAGTGTCTACTTTTGTTTCTTCGCCTTTCCTTAGTATATACATTTTGGCAGACTCGTCCTCATACACCCTTTGTTGCACAAGGGCGGAATAAAACCAAGTTTGTGCGCTCTGGCGTAACACGGAGTCTGCCATTACTTCCGTGCTTGCTTTCAATGCATCTTCCAGTTTCCCTTTTTGTGCCAGCTTCTTCGTCAGCTTGTTGGCCGCATACCCTGCACACAGACACCCCGCAAAGCAGAGAAAGATTGTCAATATCAACTTGTGTCTCATTATCAGTCCGCGAATAGTAAGTGAAAAGGGTATTCCTACTCTTCTGAAGAAGAAGAGCCGGAACACCCTTATGAGTTTTTAGTGCTTCTTTGTATGCTTATTTCTTAGCAGCGCCCGCAGCCGGTTTCTCTTCTGGCAACACGGGTTCCTGTCCTAACTTTCCACAAAGTTCCACATATTTCTCTTTGTATCCCGGAATTCTGCTGTTTGTCAGCACATAGTAAATCTGGTTCAAGGTCGGTCCCCAAGCCTTCACCTTGTCAGGCTCCAATCCCTTCCAAGCTTCCAATGCGTCCATGGCACCCTTCAGGATAGTAAGGTATTTGGACTGGTTGAAGTCTTTGCTTGTACTGTAATCCTGCGCTTTGCTCAAATAGCTCTGTGCGATGTTACGATAAATGTCCGTATACTTAGGATTGAGTTCTTTCGCTTTGTTCAGAGAAGTCACTGCGTCGTCATACTTCTTCTGGCTCATCAAAAGATAACCCTTCAAGAAGTAAGGATAGAAACTCTGCGGATGAGCGGCGATTTGATCGTCTACCAGTTTCTGGGCATTCACAGAGTCTTTCTTATTCACGTAGTCCTGGAACAACTGACCTACAAAAGTCTGTTCCTCAGGGAACTGACGGATGCCTTCCTGCAAGGCCGCGGTGTATTCCTCTGTCTTGTTCAGATGCTGAGCTGCGTCCATCTTGCAAAGGAGGGACTTTTTCACATTTTCCTTGTTCTTGTCTTTCAGACCAAGATCAGCGTATTTCAATACGGCGTTATAGTCTTTTGCCAAGTCAGCGGCCAAGGTAGCCAATGCGGCATTGTAGGTAATCAACGTGTCGTTTTTCGCTTTTTCGTCATTGGCGAATACCGGGCTTGTGAAAGTGTCCACATAAGTGGAGAACATGCTCAACGCACCTTTATAGTCCTGTTTGTTGAAGCCCTCGATACCCATGTTGATCAACTCGCCACGGTAGTTCCACAGCTCGTCGGGATAGCCTTTGCTGAACTTCGGTTTGATTTTACCTTTCTCGTTAGGCTTGTTGTCGAGGATATAGCATTTCACATAGTTTGCGTACATACCCAAGAGACCCTCGGCATATTTAGCGGCATCGTATGGCTGTTTGATGGCTTTTTTCGCATACTGCTCGTTCATGAGGTCTGCGTAAATCTTTCCGGCAGTGGCGTATGTCTCTGCGCTGTTGGCAGTTTCTGGATTCTCAATGGCAGCTTTGATGGCGGCGATGGCACCGTCCCAATTTTTGGAAGAGGCCAAGCTGGACGCCTCTTTCACTTTAGCCTCCTGCGCGAAAGTGGCAGAAGATACAGCCAAAAGGGCTGCGGCTAAAAACATCTTGTTCATACTGTTACGTTTAAATATTAATAAATAACCTTGTCTCACTCGTCAAATCCGAAAAGGTCTCCCTGCTTCGGACTGTCTCCTGTTTTGTTCTCGTCGGTCTTTGTGTCCGTATTCTCCTTTGCTTTTTCCTCAGAGCTTGCGGGAGCTGTTTCTTCACTGGTGGTCTGTTCTCCGCTGATGTCTTGTTTGTCAGCAGCCGGAGTGTTTACAGCCTGTTCGACCGTCTCTTCTTTATTGGCTTCTTCCTCTTCCTCCACTTCGGAAGTCACACGGCATACCGAACTGATGGTATCGTTACGTTTGCCCAGATCAATGAGCTTGACTCCTTGGGTGGCACGTCCCGTCTCCCGGATGTCAGCCACACGCACACGCAACACCACACCGCTCTTGTTGATAATCATCAAGTCGTTCTTGTCCGTCACGACTTTGATGGCCACCAGTTTGCCGGTTTTTTCCGTGATGTTCATGGTGCGCACACCTTTACCTCCACGGTTGGTGATACGATAGTCTTCCGCATCAGAGCGTTTTCCGAAGCCATTCTCGCTGACCACCATGATGGATTCCTTCACCGGGTCGTTCACACATACCATACCTACCACCTCGTCTTGACCGTCTTCGTCCAGTTTGATGCCTTTCACACCGGCTGCCGTGCGTCCCATCGGACGTACCACCTCCTCATTAAAGCGGATAGCGCGTCCGTTTCGGTTGGCGATAACCAGTTCGTCATGGCCGTTGGTTAGCATTACATCAACCACACTGTCATCCTCGCGAATCGTGATGGCGTTAATACCATTCGCTCTTGGCCGTGCATAGAGTGCAAGACACGTTTTCTTGATGACACCTTGCTTGGTGCAGAACACCACATAGTGAGTCTGGGTGAAGCTCTCGTCTTTCAGCGTGCGGATACGGATGCATGCGTTCACGCTGTCATCTTTCTCGATGTTGAGCAAGTTCTGAATCGCACGTCCTTTGGAAGTTTTCGCACCTTCGGGGATATCATATACTTTGAGCCAGTAGCAGCGGCCTTTCTGTGTGAAGAAAAGCATTGTGTTGTGCATGGTGGCCGCATAAATATTCTCGATGAAATCCGAGTCGCGTGTCTGGCTACCCTTGGCACCCACACCGCCACGATTTTGTGCACGGAACTCGGTAAGCGGCGTACGCTTGATATAGCCCATGTGGCTCAGTGTGATGACCATCGGGTCGTCCGCATAGAAGTCTTCAGGGTCAAAATCACTACTGCCCGCATATACGATTTCAGAGCGACGTTCGTCCGCATATTTGTCTTTCACGGCCAACAGGTCGTCTTTCATTACCTTGTGGCAGAGACTCTCATCTGAAAGTATCTGCTGCAAGTAAGCGATTTTCTTCTCCACTTCGTCGTATTCCGCATGGAGCTGGTCTTGCATCAGTCCTGTCAGCTGACGGAGACGCATCTCCACAATGGCCTTGGCCTGCACGTCGTCAAATTCGAAGCGTTTCTTCAAGTTGTCTATAGCTTCCTGCGGTGTCTTTGCCGCACGGATGATATGTACCACCTCGTCAATATTGTCGGAAGCTATCATTAACGCTTCCAGGATATGCGCGCGTTCTTGCGCTTTCCGCAAGTCATATTGGGTGCGGCGGATAGTCACTTCATGACGATGCTCCACAAAGTATTTGATGCAGTCCCTCAGGGTGAGCAGCTTCGGTCTGCCGTGCACCAAGGCGATGGTGTTCACGGAGAAACTGCTCTGCAAAGCCGTCATCTTGTAGAGTTTGTTCAAGATGACATTGGCGTTGGCGTCGCGTTTTACATCCACCACGATACGCATACCGTGACGGTCGGACTCGTCATTGGCGTTGCTGATTCCTTGGATTTTTCCTTCCTTGGCCAGCTCGGCAATGTTCTTGATCAGCTCCGCCTTGTTTACGTTGTAAGGTATTTCGGAAATGACAATCTTGTCGTGTGTCTGGCCGTTTTCTATCTCGGCCTTGGCGCGCATCACCACTCTGCCTCGTCCCGTCTCGTAGGCCGATTTCACACCGTCCATACCGTAGATATAACCTCCAGTAGGGAAGTCCGGCGCTTTCACATAGTGCATCAGTTCGTCCACGGTGATATCGGGGTTATCGATATACGCCACGCAAGCGTCGATGCATTCCCCCAGGTTGTGTGTAGGGATGTTCGTGGCCATACCCACTGCGATACCGTTCGCACCGTTCACCAACAGGTTTGGGATTTTGGTAGGCAGGACAGTGGGTTCTTGCAAGGTGTTGTCGAAGTTGGGCATCATGTCCACGGTGTCCTTGTCCAAGTCGTCCATCATGGCCTCTCCGACTTCCGTCAGTCTGGCCTCCGTGTAACGCATGGCGGCAGGAGAGTCACCGTCCACCGAACCGAAGTTTCCCTGTCCGAACACCAGTGTATAGCGCATCGCCCAAGGCTGTGCCATACGCACCAATGCTCCGTACACGGAAGAATCCCCGTGCGGATGGTATTTTCCTAACACGTCACCCACGATACGGGCGCACTTACGTGTGGGTTTGTCATGTGTATTTCCCAAGCCCAGCATACCGTATAATATACGGCGGTGTACAGGCTTGAAACCGTCTCTCACATCGGGGAGCGCCCTGGCCACTATCACAGACATTGAATAGTCTATGTAGGAGGTCTTCATTTCCTCCTCGATGTTTACTTTGATAATTCTGTCTTGATCCAACATTATTGTGTTCTATTCGCTGAAACACAGCCTTTAAAGGTCGTGTTTTGATTAAATGCGTGTAAAAGTACAATTATTCCCGGACTCACGCAAGGATTTCAGTGAAAACTTTCTTAAAACGCCCGTAGAGACGCTCAAATCAGCAATCTCGCAAGTCACCACCTTATTTTATAAGAGCTACTCTCAACAGAGCTGTTTCCCGTCCATTTCCTGTTTAATACGGTTTTACGGTCGTTCATGACAAAAAGGGGATTCACCCCTCTGTCTCTGCCCCCCAGTAGAGACGCGATTCATCGCGTCTCGATATGTTTTTTATTGTGTCTCGGTTTGTGCATCATTGCGTTTCGATATGTGCATTATCGCATTTCGCTTTACGGTTCACTGCACTTCCATTTCTCACCTCTATACAAGTCATTTCCCACTTCTATACAAATGGCCGCTCACTTCTACCGTAATGAACGCCCATTACGGTAGAAGTGAGCGGCCATTACGGTACAAGTTGTAACTTATTGATTATAAAGCAGTTGCAAAGACGCGTGAAAGAGACTTTGAATGTCATCGCAAATGACTGATTTACAATGTGTTAGTTGTATATGCTTTGTCGGCTTGGAGACGTGATGAATCACGTCTCTACATTTTTTCTTATCTCCAAGTTTGCCAACCCGCTTCGACAAAAAAAGTCCGAAGGGTACGAGCCTTCGGACTTCATGAATAATAAAAGAGATAAGTTTATTTCCCTTCCACTTTCTTCTGCACATAGGCGTCAATAGAGGCTATGGCTGCGATGTTCACTATGTCGTTTACAGAGCTTGAGAAGTCCGTGAAATGGATAGGCTTGTTCAGTCCCATCTGAACGGGACCGATAACTTCCGTGTCGGGACTCATGCTCTGAATCAGTTTGTAGGCTGAGTTGGCGGAATTCAGGTTCGGGAACACTAACGTGTTCACGTCCTTGCCTTTCAAACGAGTGAAAGGATAAGTGGCGTCACGGGTCTGTTTGTCCAGTGCCAAGTTCACCTGCATCTCTCCGTCTATGGCGAGGTCGGGATAGTGGGTTTGCATGTAGTTCACGGTCTCGTGCACCTTCACGCTGTCTTTCCCCTTGTCTGCCCCGAAATTGGAGTAAGAGAGCATGGCCATCACGGGCGTGTGGTTGAAGAACTTCACGGTGGACGCACTTAGACGGGCGATGTCTATAAGAGTATCCAAATCCGGGTCACGGTTAATCAGCGTATCCGCCACGAAGAACGTACCTTTCTTGGAGTTCAGGATGTGCATGGTGCCGAAATGCTGGTATCCCTCACGGATGCCGATCACCTCTTTCGCCACCTTGATGGTGTTGGAGTATTTTGTGTACACGCCGGTGATGAAAGCGTCCGCATCTCCAGCCTCTACCATCATCATTCCGAAGTAGTTACGCTCGAACATCTTATCTATCGCTTCATCCAAGATATAACCCTCACGCTCCCGTTTCTTGGTCAGTATCTCAGCGTATCTGCGACGGCGGTCAGACTCGCGGTCATGACGAATGTTGATGACTTCTATTCCCTCGATGTTCAGGTCGAGTTCTTTCGCCATTTTGGCGATACGCTCCTCATTGCCGAGGATAATCGGCTGGCACAGTCCCTCGTCTTTCGCTTTCACAGCCGCTTTCAGCATGTTCACATGGCTGCCCTCGGCAAAGACGATGCGCTGCGGATGCAGACGAGCCGTGTCGTAAATGCGGCGGGTCATCTTGCTCTCGTAGCCCATCATCTCGCGCAGGTGGTCTTTGTAAGCGTCCCAGTCCTTGATGGACTTGCGGGCCACGCCCGATTCCATGGCGGCCTTGGCCACAGCGGCGGACACTTCTGTCAACAGACGGGGATCCACAGGCTTCGGTATGAAATAGTCGGGACCGAATGTCAGGTTGGCCACGTGGTACACCTGGTTCACGATTTCCGGCACGGGCTTTTTCGCCAAGTCTGCGATGGCATGTACAGCCGCCATCTTCATGTCCTCGTTGATGGCCGTGGACTCCACGTCCAACGCACCGCGGAAGATGTAGGGGAATCCGATGACGTTGTTGATTTGGTTCGGATAGTCGGAACGACCGGTGGACACCAACACGTCTGGACGAGCCGCCTTGGCGTTCTCATAACTGATTTCCGGCACGGGATTGGCAAGGGCAAAGACAATCGGCTTCTCAGCCATGGAGCGCACCATGTCCTGCGACAGGATATTGCCCTTGGACAGGCCCACGAACACATCCGCTCCTTTCACGGCTTCTTCCAGTGTATGTGCGTCACGACGCTTGGTGGCGAACTCCTTTTTCTGTTCGGTCAGGTTCGGACGGTCGTCCGTGATGACACCATGGCTGTCGAGCATCAGGATGTTCTCGTGCTTTGCGCCCAAAGCCACATACAGTTTGGTGCAGGAAATGGCGGCAGCGCCTGCGCCACTCACCACAATCTTCACCTTGGCGATGTCTTTCCCTACCACCTGCAAAGCGTTCTTCAAGCCGGCGGCGGAAATGATGGCCGTGCCGTGCTGGTCATCGTGCATGACGGGGATGTCTGTCTCCTCTTTCAGTCTTCGCTCAATCTCAAAACATTCCGGTGCTTTTATATCCTCCAGATTGATACCTCCGAAAGTGGGGGCGATGGATTTCACGATTTCCACGAACTTGGCCGGGTCTTTCTCGTTCACCTCGATGTCAAAGACATCAATGCCGGCGTAAATCTTGAACAGAAGTCCCTTGCCTTCCATCACGGGCTTTCCGCTCATGGCGCCGATGTTACCCAGTCCGAGTACCGCCGTGCCGTTGGAAATGACCGCCACAAGATTTCCCTTGTTCGTGTATTTGTAAGCGTCCTGCGGATTTTTCTGAATCTCCAGGCAGGGATAAGCCACACCGGGAGAATAAGCCAAGCTTAAATCCGTCTGTGTGCTGTGGGGTTTGGTGGGAGTCACCTCGATTTTGCCCGGTTTGCCCTGGGCATGGTACTCCAATGCCTCTTCTTTTGTAATTTTGACCATTATGTTTTATTTGTTAATGATATTCTTTTAGGAGAAACGCTGTTTCTCTCATTGCAAAGATATGGTTTTTCCCGCATAAAACAAAAGTTCTCGCAGGATAAGGCTGTAATAAATGTTATCGCCGTTTCTGTATTATGGGAATTTGTTGTAACTTTGTGGGCGTAAATTCAGATATAGTAAAAGGAAAAGAAAGAGAACCGCGCGATGAAAAAAGGATTGACAGCATTGGCTCTGGGTACATTGGGGCTGGGTATCACGGAATTTGTAATGATGGGTATTCTCCCGGATGTGGCACGAAGTCTGAATGTGTCTATTCCCGTGGCGGGACATCTCATTTCCATTTACGCGTTGGGAGTGTGCGTGGGTGCGCCGGTCATCACGTTGATGGCTCGCACTCGGCCTCTGAAACAGATTCTGATAGCTTTGGCCGTCATCTACACGGTGGCGAGCTTCTGTGCGGCATTCGTCCCCAACATGGCATGTTTCATCCCTGTCCGTTTCATGATGGGATTCCCTCACGGAGCTTTCTTCGGGGTAGGGTCTATCGTGGCGGCGAGAATGGCAGGCAAGGAGAAAGGGGCCAGCGCCATCGCCTATATGGTGTCGGGCATGACCATCGCCAACGTGATTGGTGTGCCTCTCGGTACCTTCCTCAGTCATTTCGCCTCATGGCGGGTGGTCTTTCTCTCTTCGGGCGTATGGGGGCTGATTGTGTTGTTCAGTATTTGGAAGTGGGTGCCTTATATGGCTCCAGTACCAGACACGGGGGTGAAAGGGCAGTTCCGGTTCTTGACACACTGGTCTCCCTGGCTTATTCTGCTGGCCACCATGTTTGGAAACGGAGGCATTTTCTGCTGGTACAGTTATATCTCGCCATTGATGCAGCAGGTGTCCGGCGTGCCTTCGCAGTTCATGACATTTGTCATGGTGTCCGCTGGCGTGTGCATGGTGGCGGGCAACTATGCCGGAGGACGTTTGTCCGACCGTTATATGCCCTCCAAAGTGGCTTGCTCCATGCAGGTCGTGGCGGCTGTCACGCTGCTTCTGCTTTTCTTCACGGCGCAGCATACGTGGGTGTCTTTAATAGGTATGGGCATTGTGACCGCCTGTCTGTTCGGCGTCAGCGCCCCACAGCAATTGCTGATACTCCGTTATTCCTATGGCGGTGAGATGATGGCGGCTGCCAGTATACAGATTGCCTTCAATTTAGGTAACGCGATAGGCGCATACTTGGGAGGACTTCCCATAGACGCAGGGTTGGGCTACAAGTTCCCTTCCCTCATAGGCAGTGCGGTGGTACTGGCCGGCGCCATGTTCTTCTGGGTGTTCACGCACCGCACCAAGCCCATAGGACACGGTGTGGAAATGGCCGTGCGTAAGTAGTATATAATTTTACACGTAATATATAGATATGAATTATTACATTCGTTTTTTTGACAAGGATGTGTTAGTTTCTTCCTTTGAAGAAGCCTATTCTTTTTTGGCGTCTATCCCCCAGATAAAGATGGACGCAGCCCGTTGTGAGATTCTGAGGAAGTTCGTGGACAGCCCCTCGAAATTCCCCTTGCGTTTGAAAATCACGCCCAAAGTGTATGCGTTGGTTTTAAAAACAGAAGAGACTGATATAGAGAATTTGCGTAACGGAAACGCAGGAGAGAACGAAAGGGGACGTTCTCGTAGACAAGTCGCTGTACCGTCCCAGCCGGCGGCTCCTCACAGAATGGCTGCGACAGACATCGCGCCTATCGACGAGTGGAAACGCCGTACATACGACCGCATGATGCAACTGAACGATGAGGTGCCGGGTATTTACGATGCCTTCCTCGTTTTCAAACGGGTGGTGCCGATGGCGGAGAATCCGTCCAAGGTTTGCTACAAAGACACTCGTTTCGCGGCTCGTATGAGAGCCAACAGTGCGATGGACTGCTATAATAAATTAGTGGAGCATCTGAAAGGTCGTCAGGACGTGGATCCACGCAGCCAGTATCCTTCAGCAAAGAGCAATAAGTTTGATTTCAAGCTGTTGCAAAGGTTCGAGGTGAAAACGGAGCCTGAAAGCGTGGTGACGGACATTCCCGAAATGGTGGAAGAGGAAAAGAGAAGAGAAGCCGAACCGGATAACGAGGCTTCAGCTGAGACAAAAGAATAAGCGAATGAGTAGAGTATTAGTGACAGGCGGCACTGGCTATATAGGCTCACACGTGGTGGTGGAGTTGCTGCGATGCGGATATGAAGTCATCGTGGTGGACGATTTCTCCAACTCTTATCCTGAGACGTTGGAAGCCATTGCGGAGATTACGGGTGTCACACCCAATTTTGAGCAGATAGATTGCAACTCCTTCGAGCGCATGAACCGCTTGTTCAACAAGTACAAGCCTATTGATGTCATTATTCATTGTGCTGCCAGCAAGGCCGCCAATGAGTCGTTGGTGGCGCCTATCAAGTACTACCGCAACAATATCAATTCGTTGCTGAATCTGCTGGAACTGGCGGTGGAGTACAAGGTGAAAGGGCTGGTATTCGCTTCCACCTGCGCTGTCTACGGCACAGAGCCTCAAATCCCTGTGACGGAAAGCCAGACTTCAAGGGAACTGAACACGCCCTACAGTAACACCAAGCTGATGAACGAGGAAATGATACAGGACGTATTGCGTTGCAAGCCTTGCTTCAACGCAATCTCATTGCGTTATTTCACCCCTGTGGGAGCGCACCCGAGTATTTTGCTCGGCGAGAACACCCGCTACACACAGAAGGATGTGGTGACTTGTGTCACGGAATGTGCGCTTGGCCTGAAGGACAAGTTCAACATCTACGGTTCAGACTACAATACGGTGGACGGTACCTGCGTGAGGGACTTTGTGGACATCATGGATGTGGCTTATGCCAACGTGTTGGCCGTCAAGCGTATCATCGAAGGCCGCTGTCTGGAGCCTTTGGAGACATTCAACCTGGGGTCTGGCACGGGTACGTCTGTGCTGGAATTAGTGCATTTTTTCGAGAGTATCACCGGCACGCAGATTCCTATAGAATATAAGGAAAGGAGAAGGGGAGACCTCATCCGGATAAGTGCTGATACTTCCAAGGCGGAGAAACTGTTGGGATGGAAAGCGGAAACACCTCTTTCCGTATCGGTCAAGACGACGGTGAGCTGGCAAAAGAAACTGAAACAATTAAAATAGAACATTATGGAAAATAAGGAACAGAACAAACACCTTGAAGTGTCGTATAAATTATATGTGGACAATGGAGGAAAGGAAGAACTGGTAGAGGACGCGCCTGTAGACAAGCCGTTCCAGTTCATCTCTGGCCTTGGCATAGCCTTGCCGGAGTTCGAGAAGAAAATGCTGGACTTGTCCAAGGGAGACAAGTTCGACTTCACTTTGTCCAAAGGAGACGCTTACGGAGACTATGACATCAAGCGGGTGCTGGACCTCGACCGTCAGATGTTCGAAGTGAACGGACGGTTTGACAAAGAACACATCTATGAAGGAGCGATTGTCCCGTTGGTCAATCAAGACGGAAATCATTTCAACGCCACCGTATTGGAAATCAAGGGCGACAAGGTGACAATGGACTTGAACCATCCGTTGGCGGGCAAGGACTTGCATTTCGTAGGCACACTGGTGGAAAACAGAGACGCCACCAACGACGAAGTGCAGGGAATGCTGAACATGATGAATTACGAAGGCGGATGTGGATGCGGCTGCGAGCATGAAGGTGAAGGTGGACACGGACATTGCGGACACCATCACGAGGGTGGTTGTTGCCATCACCACGGACATTGCCATCACGAAGAGAAGTGACACATGGGTAATTCTTTTGGGCATATTTTCCGTCTCATGTCTTTCGGGGAGAGTCACGGGGCTGGCATAGGCGGGGTTATAGACGGATTTCCCTCAGGTATCAAGTTGGATATGTACAAGATACAACAGGAGCTTATCCGCCGTAGACCTGGGCAGAGTGCCTTCACCACTCCTCGAAAAGAATCGGATGAGGTGGAGTTTCTCTCTGGTGTCTTTGAAGGTGTCACCACGGGATGTCCCATCGGTTTTCTGGTGCGTAACCAGAACCAGCGTTCCAAAGACTACAGTGCGTTGAGCGAGTTGTTCCGTCCTTCCCATGCGGACTTCACCTATACAGAGAAGTATGGCGTGAGAGATTACCGTGGCGGTGGTCGTTCGTCCGCAAGGGAAACCGTGTCCCGTTGTGTGGCTGGCGCATTGGCCAAACAGGCGTTGGCGCAATTGGGTGTCCACATTTCCGCTTACACTTCTCAAATAGGTACGGTGGCGTTAGAGAAAGATTATCATCTCTATGACTTGTCACTGGAGAATGTGGAGAGCAATCCTGTACGTTGTCCCGACGAGAAAAAGGCTGCGGAAATGCAAGCGGCTATCGCTTCTGCCAGAGCAGAGGGAGACACTCTAGGTGGAGTCATCACCTGTGTCGTCAAAGGATGTCCTGCCGGATGGGGAGAGCCTGTATTCGACAAGCTGCATGCCATGCTGGGCTATGCCATGCTGGGTATCAACGCTGTGAAAGGATTTGAGTACGGCGATGGGTTTGACATAGTGTCCCGCAAGGGAAGCGAGGTGAATGACGCTTTCTTCAACGATGGTGGGCGGATTCGTACCCGGACGAACCACAGCGGTGGAATACAAGGCGGCATCAGTAATGGAGAAGACATCTATTTCCGGGTGGCGTTCAAACCGATAGCCACATTGATGAGGGAACAGACTACCGTGAACAAACAAGGTGAGGAAGTGAAGTTCGTGGCAGGAGGAAGACATGACTCTTGTGTGATTCCACGTGCCGTGCCCATTGTCGAGGCAATGGCGGCCATGACTTTGCTGGACGCTTACTTGATGGGAAAGACTACACGCTTGTGATGTTTTCATGGACAGTCGCAAAACAGAAAGGTACGGCGGCTATGTCATCCGCCGGCTTTTGTAAAATACCGATTAAACAATACCTTACAATATAATCCGAACTCACGATGGCGACTGCGTAGTGTCCTGTGATTCAGCCCTGTGTTTTAGTTCGTATAATATTTGGCCGGTATGAAAAAATAGGCTAACTTTGTGAAAGAACTCATGTTTTTTGGAAAGATGGCGAAATACTTAGACCCTAAGGCTGATTTGACTTTCAAGAAAGTCTTCGGCCAACACAAGGATTTGGTGATCAGTCTCATCAACGCCCTGCTCCCCTTGACGGAGGAACAGGAAGTGCAAAGCGTGGAGTACCTTCCGCCGGAACTTGTGCCTGACACTCCCACGAAGAAGGACAGCATTGTGGACGTACGGTGCAAGGATGCCCGTGGGCGGCAGTTCATCGTGGAGATGCAGATGATATGGACACCTGCATTCCAGCAGCGTGTGCTGTTCAACGCCTCGAAAGCATTCGTCCGTCAGCTGGACAAGGCATACCGTTACGAGAGCCTTCAACCGGTTTACTCTCTGAACCTGGTGAACGAGACGTTTATGCCTGACTTGCCGGAATGTATCCACAATTATCATATCGTACACGAGCTGCACACCGACCGTATCATCGAGGGGTTGCACCTCACGTTCGTGGAGCTGCCTAAGTTCACGCCTCACACCATGCTGGAGAAACGGATGGCCGTGCTTTGGCTGGAGTTTCTGACAAGTATCGACGAAGAGACCCGGACTGCTCCTGAGTCCCTTCTCTCTAATCCCCATACAAGCAAAGCACTGGAAGAGGTGGAAATCTCGGCCTTCTCCGACGCACAACTATACGCCTATGACCGTTTCTGGGACTCTGTGATTACAGAGCGAACGTTGTTTTCGGATTCCAGCCGAATCGCAAGGGAAAAAGGAATGAAAGAAGGAATGAAAGAAGGTTTGGAACAGGGTCTCAAACAAGGTCTGGAACAAGGAATGGAACAGGGGCTAAAACAGGGACATAAAGAAGGCTATCACCAAGGCTTGTCCGCTGTAGCCAAGAGACTACAGGGGATGGGTAGGACGGCGGAAGAGATTGCCAATGCCACAGGACTTGACACAGAAGAGGTCAAGAAAATTATCAACTAATCCCTAAAAAGATAAGAGGCTGTGTCAAAATATGCACGGCCTCTTTTTTTGTAATATTCAGAAAAACATAAAACAAAGCCCTGACTTTCGCAAGCCGGGGCTTTGCC
>CAVDHB010000028.1:0-7482 GCA_963608705.1 Prevotella sp. P5-108 | reverse complement strand
TATACTCTCCAGTCTAACCTCTTCATTACATAGAGTCAAACACGGTGAATAAGGGTCACTACTCACGGCATGACAAGGACACGTCCTAAATGCCCATCAATCAGTAGAGACGCGATTCATCGCGTCTCCACATAATTGTATCTGTGATTGGTAAGATATTAAAACACAATGAAAAGCGGAGAAGCAATTCATCGCTGTCCCAAATAATCATTGTATATTATTTAATCGTTGTATATTTGTCCGCTCTCTCAAGCGAGCACACAGGTCGTGCGTCCCGACTTCGCAGCTTTATATCAAAGAAACAGAAACAAGACAGTCGGTGAAGGTCATGGCAGAACTGCAAACATACGACGCTCAGTTCACATACAACGTATTACCCTGTATCCTGACCTCGAATGCGTTCAAATTGTTCAACGATTTCACCACTTCTCGAATTGAATCGTGCCGACGGTTGAAGAATTGAATGCGTGTATGCGCCGCACGCTCGTTCTCAAATACCACATTGACATTGTACCAGTCACTCAACGTCTGCATTACCTGTATGAGAGTCTCATTGTCAAAGTAATAATAGCCGTCACGCCAGTAGGTATAATAGTCCGTATCTATATTCTCCACGCTCAACTTGCCATTCTGCCGCAAAGTCGCATCTTGACCTGGATGTAAATGGAAAGAAGAAGTACCATTACTCACCTCCACCTTTCCGTTTATCAGTGCCACATGTGATTTCCGTGCCGTGGCACATACATAAAGTTCCGTGCCGAGCACCTTGGCCTGGAGCCTCTTCGTCATGATGATAAATGGATGAGCCGCATCTTTCTTCACCTTGAAATAGGCTTCACCCTCCAAGGCCACCCTTCGTTCCCCACCTTCAAACTCAGACGGATAAATCAAACGGCTGTTAGCGTTCATCCAGACGATTGTGCCATCGGCCAGTGTCAGTTTGTAGTCCTTTCCTCTTGGAATGGTGATGGTATTCGTCTTCACCACAGAAGATTCCAACCTCGCCATCTCCTGTTTATCCGCAGCAGAAACAGTTTCCGCCTCCATTCTCTCCTCCCCTCTAACCACTGGAACGGATACATGAGACGCTAACAACGCCGCACTGTCTGCGGAAGAAGCCGGACGAATCGTCACCTTTGCGACAGAAGAAGCAGCAGAAGACTGAATAAGGAATGGATGGGAGGCCGTGCCTCGCTTAGAGACGGACAAGGCAGACTTCGGTTGGGAGATTACCTTATTGACAGGCATATTCTTAGCGACTTCCTTACGAGACACATCCGGCATATCGGAATACCATGACCAGGCGAGAAACAGCAGTAAAGAAGCCGCCACTCCAGACACCACGCCCCATATAAAACGGAACGGAGGGCGAGGCTTTACCGGAGCTTCTTCCTTCGAGGAAATACGACTCTCAAACTTACGCCATTCTTCCTCCACGTCCAGCTTGTCCGCATCTTCCACCTGCGCCAAGGCATTCTTCATATTCATCATGTCCTGACAGGCATCCACGGCCTCTTTATGGCGCAGAAGAAGCTCCAAATCCTCATCCGGCCATTCATGTCCCGTCTCCGCCCAGTCAGTCATCTGCGCTGTCCAGTCTTCGGTATGTTTCTCTTTGCTTTTCATGATGAATCAATTTCTATAATATAGTCGTTATACTTCCTCATTCGGGTACCCGTCCCGCTCCATTTCCTCGGAAATATGCTCACGCAGTGTTTTCAAGGCTTTCATGATATGCTTTTTCACCGCACTGGTGCTGACACCCAACTCTTCCGCCACTTCCTCGTACTTCTTTTTATCCACATAGCAACGGCGGAATATGAGACGTGTCTGCGGCGTAAATCCGGCGATGATGCGCTTCATGGCTTCTATCTTGCGGTCCGTCTCAGTGTAATCCTCTTTTTCTTCCTCCTCTTTATATAGGTGCGTGTAATACTCCCTGTATTTTTCATGTACCCCCTGGTGTCTGACATAATCCACACATTTGTTGCGAATGAACGAGAACATATAGTTCTTCCAGTTCTTCACCCCCTCTTTGTCCCTATACTCTTTCCAAATATATTCGAAAGCGTCGCTCACGATATCGCGACATATCTCCTTATCGTCTACCAACTGGCAGGCGAAATAGTAGAACTTGGAATAGTTCTCCACAAAGAACAGCTTGAACTCGCTTTCGTCTCTCACCTTGTAAAGTCACTTTCTTGGCGGCAAAGGTAAGCAAAAAACTTGGCCCATACACCCGTATGCGCCTTAACTATGTGTAAAATGCAAATTCCAAGCCTATCTTATTCTTCTTTTTACCACATTTTGAGTACATTTGCAATGTTTTTTCCAGAATCGAATGACAAAAATGAACATAGTAAGGATATTGGGCACCGTCATGGTGCTTTTTTGCATATTTACCCCTGTGAAGGCGGAGAAGCTGCCCGACAGCCTCGTCACCGATGATAATGTCTATCGTTTCATGTTCTCCGACACCAAGAAGGCGGAGGCAATCATGGCGGCGTTGCGTGAACGTGGAAAGATGCCCGAATGGGAGCTTGACTACACCGAGGGCGACCTCTATTATAACACAGGACGCAACTACAAGGCTCTGAAATTCTATGCCGAGGCATTGGCAAGCAGAAAGGCGAAGAAGGACAACACGCTGCGTATGGACTTGCTGCACCGTATGATATCCTGCTATGACATGGTGCATAACGAGACGCGCAAGGCTGAGTATGTGAAAAGGCTGATGAAGGAGGCCCAGGCGTGCGGCGACAAGGCCATGCAGGCCGTAGCCCTATTCAACATGGGCAAGAGCGAATACGACCAGGGCGACCACAAGGGCGGATGCCGACGCATGGAGCAGGCGGCACGCATGATGGCTGCAACCAACTATGAATACAAGTACGACAACCTCCGCTATCACTACAACACGCTGCTGACCTATTACGAGCGAGACCATCGTGGAGCGGATGCCCTGCGTGTGCTTGACGCATTAGAGAAGGTGGCCACTGCCTCCACGGGCAAGGAAAAAGCAAGCATCGAGGGCTTGGGCGAAAAGGAGCGCAAGGCGTTCTACGGACACCGTGCCGTGGTGATGAACCTGTTAGGACGCAACAGGGAGGCGGACGAGTGCTACCGCAAGTTCCAGTCACTCGGCAAACCCACCGACCGTGACCAGTACATCATCATGCCCTATCTGTTTGAGCGGAAGATGTATGGCGAAGTAATCCGCATCAACCTCATGCGTGAAAAGATGCTGAAAGAGGAAGGCGACACCGTGAACTACCACTTCACCACCATCCGCAAGGACTTGGCGCAGGCATACTTCTGCATGGGCGACTACAAGCGTGCCGCCATCAACTTCGAGCAGCTTGCCGTGCTGCGTGACAGCATCAAGAACCGTGAGCAACAGAGTGCCGCCCTCGAACTGGCAGAGGCGTATGACAGCACAGAGAAGGACAAGGTCATCATGGAGCAGGACATCCATAAACTAATCCTCGGCTCAATCGTGGCGGCGGCCGTCATCGCTCTCGCCTTCTTCTTCCACTATAACCGCAAGCTGCGCCAGCGCAACGTGTCCCTCGTACGTGCCGTCAAGGAAGGGCTTACGGTGAAAGACGAGTTACTGAAAAAAGAGAACGAATGCAAGGCCTTGAAAGAGCAATTAGAGGGACGGACCAGTCATAATGAGGTTCTTGTACAACAGGACAAGACTGACGACAAAACATCATTATCCGTTACGGAGAACGAGAAAGACACACACGACACCGAACTGCTGGAGCGTGCACTCTACGAGATAAAAAGCCGCAAACATGCTGGCGGCGTGCAGCAATGAGAATGAAGTGGGCAACAGCAGCCCTGTGGAGCTGAATCTGACCAGCGGACTGACTGTGCAGCAGGCAGGAACACGTGCCACCACTGATTTGCAAGGCAGTCAGTTTGATAAGGATGCACAAGTCAGTGTATATATCAACGAGGCTATTCAAAAAGGCCAAACGGCAACCACCACTTACGCACAGCCCCTCACCTATACGGCTAATGGCACTGGTGGCTTGACAACCGCTCCACAGCAATATTTCCCCACAAGCGGAAACGGAGTGAACATTTATGCGGTCTATCCTACCACCGCCAAAGCGGGAACGGTTTTCACGGTGCAGACAGACCAAAGCACGGATGCCAACTATAAGAAGAGCGACTTGATGTATGGCAAACCTACACAGAACAATCCAGTAGCACGCCAAAACGAAGCGGTGAATCTCAACTTCACTCATCTGTTCTCCAAGGTAACAGTAGAGCTAAAATCCGAAAATGGAAGTCCGAAACTGGACGGAGCGACTGTTACATTGAAAAGCGTAAAACCTTCTACTACGCTTACGGCAAATGCCACAAGTGGAACAATCTCGGAGTCATCTGGTGAAGCTGGTGACATCAAGGTAATGACCGTGGCAAACAATGCTCTGACAGGAAGTGCCATCGTGGTTCCCCAAACGCTTGCAACGAGCTTTATCGAAGTTACGTTGGCTGATGGCGGTGTGCTGACATCCGACAACTTGACGGACAAAGACGGTAATCCTATTGACACTGTGGTTCTTGAAGGAAGTAAAGAGTACAAATACACTATCACAGTAAACCTCACGGGACTTAACATCTCTTCGTCCATCACTCCATGGGGAATAGTTGAAAATAGCGGCAATGCCTCGATGCAGTAATTCGGACTATAATTGAACAGTAGTTGAACAATAATCGAACAGAAATTGAACAGTGAATTAATAGCCACCGCCGTGCATAGTGCGTAAGCACGGAGGTACACCTTTTAATATAATATGGTGTAGCCGACGGTCTCGCAGCCGTCGGTGGCACAAACAAGCGTTCTTTACAGGACAACGGCTTGCGCGTTCTTTGACATACTGGAAACGAGAAACTTTTAACGCACAAAACTTTGCGTTTCAGCGGAATTTGCGTATTTTTGCGAAAACAATTCCGTATGGGACAGTTAGCTTTCTTGAAAATGTTCTTGTTGGTATGCATACCGACAGATGTCAACGACAACCGCAGGCATGTGCATGTGTTCGCCACCTGCATTCTGTTGCGAAAATATGGATTGAGAGTAATGGCGTAAAGAACATAGAAATAGCTGAAAGCCAACTGAGCGCAAAAGATAACTCCATGCTTGTAACAGCCATTGACAAACATTGGAATTTCATTAACGAGCAAATCACCAAGACGTTTAATGGAGAAAAGACAGTAGTTAGAAATATAGAGAAGTAATGATATGTGCAAGATGAAAGATGTAAATGTTGGAATCAAGAAATTGAATTTCACCGTGTATCGTGGTAAGATGGCAGTGTATCTGACAGATGGTAGGGAAATAATCGTGCCCATCTCATTCTTTCCTGACATAAAACGGCTTTCCGTAAAAGAAAGGAATAGATGGATGGTGTTGGATGACCAGTTCTTTACATTCGACCGCCTAAGCAGGGTGTATTCAGTGAAAGACTTAATGAGAGTATCATGATAGAAAAGCCGGTATTGCTTTAGCAACGCTGGCTTGTTTATAAAGATAAAGTTTCTCGTCCCACAAGGAAGCGTCGAGCTTCTTTGCGGGACGTTTCGTTTCCAGTGTGGCAGAGGGCAAAGGAATTGTAAACGAATAAAAAGAAACGATATGATGAACAGGACATTGAATAAGATTTGTGTGGCAGGTCTATCGCTGCTCTTTGCCGCCTGCTCGCAAGACGAAGGCTTGCGGCAAGACACGTTGCTGCCCGAAGGCAAGTATCCGTTGGTGCTGACGGCAGGAGGATTGGACGTGGTGGCAACACCTGCCGGGGCGAATACACGTGCCACTTACGAAGGTTCTTGAAATGGGGGTGATACCATTTACGTGCAAAGAGCGCGACTCAAATCTGGTGAAAGTGAGAACAGCATACGGTGGGATACAATTACCCCTGTCAAATACACCGTTGCCTCAAATGGGACTATGAGTTTGGTTGATGAAACCAAGCAAATCTATTGGCAAAGCACGGTTGAGACGTTCTGTGTCCGTGCATGGTATCCAGGAGGAAGAACCGATTACAAAGACACACCTTTGGCTGATGGAACGTGTACATGGATATCCAATCATGTTCAAAGTTCAAAAGAAGCATTGGCAAAGGATGATTTCCTCTATGCTTATAAGGCCATAGGATTTTATCCGACTGCTGAAAATAACAATGAGTTGAAGTTCAAGCATCTGATGTCAAAAATCGTCATCAACTTGGTAAATTCGGCTTATCTGAAGGACAAGAACGTTTTTGTCACTCTTATGACCAATAATCCTGATTCAAGATGGGATTATGTAGGTGAATTTAAGTATGATAGCAACGACGAGTTTGTTTTGGAATATGTTGAAGGCCCAGACCAAAAGTATGAAGATATCACTCCTTGTCAGCTTGATACCCCCAACAAAATCGAGCCTAATGGAAATACAGCATACGTCTCCTACGAAGCACTTGTCATACCGCAAGACATTGCGAATGCAGGGAAATACATACAGATAAAAGTGGGAGAAACCACTTATTATAAATGGGAACTTCCCTCCGATGTTCCATCACTTTCTTCATTGAAAAGCGGCTACCAATACACCTTCAACATCACCGTGGATGCCAAGGGACTCAATGTAACGATAAACTCCAATAGCATCGGCTGGGATACAACTACTGGCAACACAGGCCAAGGCAGCGTGGAGATTCCCTAACTGTAAATTAAAAGACATCATCTGTATATTCACATAAAAGACAACAGCATGATACGCAAGATACTGACATACTACGCCGCAAGGCAGGATATGGCATAAAAAATACGTGCTTGCAATGAACACAAGTGATAATTAACGGATTTACTAACCTTTTTCCCTTGCCACGTAAAGAAAGGAGTTTAAAGGCAGGTGGGGAGATAGAGAAGCTATGCAGCTTCCGTCTCGTAGATAGTGTTGAACTGAGTACAAATAACAAAAAAGAAGATTATGGAAATTCATCAAAATCAAGTCATTGATTCAATCATTTTGAACAATCAGTGTGGAGCAGTTGTCAAATTAAGATGCATCTATAAGGATGGGCAGGACGGCAATGGCATAAAATCGAAAGCAGTCACAGGTTCGTTTCCGGTGGGACAGTCAAAAGAAATCGACCTGACCACTGTCAGTGAACTCATGGATCTATTTACCGCAGGCAGAGAAATGTGGGTTTCAGCCTTTGTCGATGTGGTGGCAGGATCTGACGACAGAGATAAAGTCTGGTTCCTCTTCAAGCCGGGTTGCAAAAGAACCGCAACATTCACAATCACAGGGGTTATCAATTTCACATCTGTGGGATTTAATGAGCTAAGTGATAAATAATTGCGATTCTCCGTTCCGTCGGATTCGTATTCATGAGCGGTCGGAAGATTCTAATTGCTAAATTATTTACCATCAGTTAATTCTATTTTATCTTCTGACCTTTCCCGTGCCTTCCTCTC
>CAVDHB010000027.1:0-197175 GCA_963608705.1 Prevotella sp. P5-108 | reverse complement strand
AATTGTATCTGTGATTGGTAAGATATTAAAACACTATGAAAAGCGGAGACGCAATGAATTGCGTCTCTACCTAAATTAATGGTAAATTGCGGATAATCATTTTCAACGCCCCGCTTCTTTATTTCGCTTCCACCTTCGGCTTCTGTGGCGACTTCCGTCGATGGAACTTCCTTTTGGGAGAGGTTTGCGATTTTTCTTGTTGCCCTGTCTGTTTGTTTCCCTTTGGGTGTGAGTTACGCCAAGATTGTTTTCCCTTTCCACGGGAGCGGTTGTCTCCCTTCCGTGAGAAAGGCTTGTATTCCGGAGCCTCTCCGAGTTCTGCGGGCACGGGAATCTTCGTGATTTCCTTTTCGAGGAAACGTTCTATCTGGCCGAAGCCATATTGGTCTTTTTCATTTATCAACGTGATGGCGCATCCGTCTCGACCGGCTCTGGCGGTACGTCCGATGCGGTGTACATAGTCTTCCGCATCGTGCGGTACGTCATAATTGATTACCACGCTCACATCATCGATGTCGATACCACGGGCTACGATGTCCGTGGCTACAAGGATACTTATTTGCTCCGTCTTGAAATTGTACATCACCTCGTCTCTTTCCTGTTGCGAGAGGTCGGAGTGCATTTCGCCCACACTGAGACGACGTTGTTTCAAGGCACGTCCTATGTCTTTTACTTTTAATTTGGAGGAAGAGAAGATGATGACTTTCTGCGGTGTGCTGTGTTTGAACAGGTCAAGCAGAATACCTAACTTTTGGTTCTCATGGCACACATACGCTGTCTGGATAATCTTGTCCGCAGGTTTGCTCACGGCCAGCTCGATAGACACAGGGTTCTTCAGTAAGGTTTCTCCTAACCGTTTTATCTTGGGGGGCATGGTGGCAGAGAAGAGGATAGTCTGTCGTTCTTTGGGTAGCATGGACGCAATCTTCATGATATCCTCAGAGAAGCCCATGTCCAGCATACGGTCGGCCTCATCCAAGACGAAGAAGTTCAGATGGGAGAAGTCGATGTCCTCCACTTGTGTATGAGCGATGAGTCGTCCGGGAGTGGCGATGATAATATCGGCACCCATGGCCAATCCTTTGCGTTCTTGGTCATAGCGCACACCGTCATTTCCTCCGTAGATGGCTACGCTGGAGAGGTTTAGATAATAAGAGAACCCTTCTAACGCTTGGTCTATCTGCTGTGCCAGTTCCCGTGTAGGCACCATGATGAGACACTTTATCGTGTTGTCGGCATAGTTGCCGTCGGAGAGACAGCTCAGGATAGGCAGAAGGTAAGCCGCCGTTTTACCTGTACCTGTCTGCGACACTCCGATGAGGTCATGTCCGTCCAGAATCGTGGGAATAGCTTTTTCTTGAATAGGAGTGCAGTCCTCGAAGTTCATGGCGTCCAAGGCGTCGAGGACATTATCATTTAGGTCAGTATCGTAGAATTTCACGGTTATATGGTTTTATGATTATTATTTAGGAGCTTTTTTGTAAAGGACGACCGCCACGATTCCGAAAAGGACATTCGGTATCCATACGGCGATAATCGGTGGAAGGTCTGCGTTGATGGCGAAAGTGGAGGAGACGGTCTGGAAAAGGATGTAGGTGAAGCTCAGCACCAGTCCCAGTCCCAAGTAAAGTCCCATTCCCCCTTTTCGTTTGCGTGATGACAGGCTTGCGCCGATGGTGGTCAAGATAAAAGCTGCCGCTGCGGCTGCGAATCGTTTGTGGTACTCTACTTCGAAAGCTTTCACATTGGCCATTCCTCGCTCTTTCTGCTTGTCAATATAGCGGGAGAGTTCGGGCGTGGTCATCGTTTCTTGCTGGTTCACATTCACAAGGAGGTCTTGCGGCTCCATGACAATCACAGAGTCCATCTTGACACCGCGGGTGATCTTTTCCCGCATGCCCTTGATGTCTCTTATCATGTAATTGTTGATAGTCCAATGGTATTTAGAGGTGGCCAGTGTGTCATAGGAGATGGACGCTGCCGTAAGATGGGAGACCAACTTCTTGTTCACGAACTTGTCGAGCTGGAAGTTATAGCCTGTCTTGTTATAGCTTTCGTAGCGTTCCATGTAAGCTATCACACCGTTGTCCACTTGCAGCTGGATGTTCTGCACATAGTCCACGGATTTTTTCTTCTTGTACTTATCCTCGAAATTAAGACGGATTTTGTTTCCCTGCGGGATGATGTAGGAACCGGAGTAGAGGTTCAGTGCCGAGATGATGGCGGCTGAGATTAAATAAGGCCGTAGCAGTCGCTTGAAGCTCATGCCCGTGGACATCATGGCGATGATTTCAGAGTTCATCGCCAGTTTGGAGGTGAAGAAGATGACGGCGATGAAGACAAAAAGTGCGCTGAACAGGTTGACGAAGTAGGGGATGAAGTTCACATAGTAGTCCATGATGATGGCACGCATGGGCGCCTGGTGGTTCATGAAACGGTCGATGTTTTCATTGAAGTCGATGACTACTACGATGGAAATAATCAACAGCAGGGCGAAAAAGAAGGTGCCGAGGAACTTTTTGATAATGTAGAAGTCAATCCGGGTGATTGGACGCCAGTGTATCAGCTTTTTCAATCCTCGGAGTAGGAAACGGCCTGTGGCCTTTCCCGCTTTCTTCAATGGTTTTCCCACCTTCTTCCAAAATCTTCCCGTCTTCTTCCAAAAGGAGATACCTTTTTTCTTCTTCTTTGGTTTCTCTTCCTTTTGTTGTGGAGATTCTGTCTGTTGTTTCTCTATGTCTTCTATCTCTTGTGTCATGGTTTCGTTACAGTCTTTGTGACAGTTGTGTCACCATTCCCGCTTTCCACCGTGCGTAGTTGTCTGCCACGATTTGTTTGCGGGCTTCTCCTACCAACCACAGGTAAAAAGCGAGGTTGTGGATGGAGGCGATTTCCAGTGCGAGCAATTCTTTTGCCTTGAACAAATGGTGCAGATAAGCTTTCGTGTAAAGCGTGTCTACGGCGGAGGCTCCGTCTGGTTCGATAGGGGTGAAGTCCGTAGCCCATTTCTGGTTGCGCATATTCATGACACCGTGTTTGGTGAACAGCATGGCGTTGCGTCCGTTGCGGGTGGGCATCACACAGTCGAACATATCCACTCCTCGTTCGATGGCCTCGAGAATATTCAGCGGAGTACCCACTCCCATGAGATAGCGTGGCTTGTCTTTGGGTAGTATCTCGTTGACCACTTCAATCATCTCGTACATCACCTCTGTGGGTTCTCCCACTGCCAGTCCTCCGATGGCGCATCCGTCTGCGTTTTTGGAAGCCACGTTCTCTGCCGCTTCTCGTCGTAGGTCTTTATAAGTGCATCCTTGCACGATGGGGAAAAGTGACTGTGCGTAACCGTACTTCGGCTCTGTCTCGTTGAAACGGGCAATGCAGCGGTCGAGCCACCTTTCTGTCAGTTTCAGCGATTTCTTGGCGTAGTTGTAATCCGCATCACCAGGACAGCATTCGTCCAGCGCCATGATGATGTCGGCGCCTATCGTCCGTTCGATGTCCATCACTCGTTCCGGTGAGAAGAAGTGCTTGGAACCGTCTATATGGGAGCGGAACTCCACGCCTTCCTCTTTCAGCTTGCGAATGCCCGCCAGGGAGAATACTTGGAATCCGCCACTGTCTGTCAGCATCGGACGGTCAAATCCGTTGAACTTATGCAATCCCCCGGCTTTCTCCAAAATGTCCAGTCCCGGACGAAGATAGAGGTGGTAGGTGTTGCCAAGGATGATTTGCGCTTTCACATCCTCTTTCAGCTCGGGAAGCGAGACTCCCTTCACGCTTCCGCAGGTGCCTACGGGCATGAAAATGGGCGTTTGAATCGTGCCGTGGTCGGTTGTGATGACACCCGCACGCGCTTCAGAGGCGTTGTCAGTATGGATAAGTTCGAATTTCATTCCTTTTCTATATGTTGAATGGTGTTCACACGGGAAGAGGATGTGTTCACCTCTTTGTCTGCGGTGTTCACTTTTCCTTGCGCTGTGTGAACGTTTCCCACAGCGTCTTCCGCTTTTGTCTTGAGGTTGGCGGAAGCCTCCTCTTGTTTTTTCTTGGCGGCTTCTTCTTCCCGGATAGGAGCTTCCAGGTCGACCGGATTCTCTATCTTGGTACGGAGCAGCGCGAAATCCCAGACTTCTTTTACGTGTTCCACATAATGAAAGGTCAGTCCTTTCAAGTAGATGTCGTTGATTTCGTCAATGTCTTTCTGGTTTTCCTTGGACATTACGATGTCCGTGATACCGGCTCGTTTGGCGGCCAGTATCTTCTCCTTGATGCCGCCTACGGGAAGGACTTTTCCCCGGAGGGTAATCTCTCCTGTCATGGCCACGTTTCGGCGCACTTTACGTTGCGTCAATGCGGAAGCCAGCGAAGTGGCGATGGTAATGCCTGCGGAAGGGCCGTCTTTGGGTACAGCGCCTTCTGGCACATGGATGTGAATGTTCCAGTTGTCGAAGATGCGAGGGTCTATTTTCAAATAGTCCGCATGGGCTTTCACGTATTCCAAAGCCAGCACGGCAGACTCTTTCATCACATTGCCAAGGTTACCCGTCAAGGTCAGTTTCCCTCCCTTGCCTCGACTGAGACTTGTCTCGATGAAGAGGATTTCTCCTCCTACGGATGTCCAGGCCAGTCCTGTTACCACACCTGCGTCTGCGTTTCCCTGGTATTTGTCGGGAGTGACTTCTTCCGTGCCAAGCAAGGCTCGCACCGCTTCGGAGTTGATGGTGGTGTAAGGCAGTTTGTCGTCTTTTACATACGCCATGGCCAGTTTTCGGAATATCTTTCCTATCTTCTTTTCCAACTGGCGTACCCCTGATTCACGGGTGTAATTGTCTATGATTTTCTCTATTCCCGTCTTGGTGAATTTCAAATCCTTGAATTTGTCCATGCCCAGCTCCTTGCTGATGCGGGGAATAAGATGCCGTTTGGCGATTTCTATTTTCTCCTCGGTGATGTATCCGCTGACCTCTATCAATTCCATGCGGTCCAGCAAAGGCTGCGGGATGGTATTGAGGGAATTGGCGGTGGCAATGAACATGACTTTCGAGAGGTCATAGTCCAAGTCAAGGAAGTTGTCATGGAAAGCGTTGTTTTGTTCCGGGTCGAGTACTTCAAGCAGCGCCGATGCGGGGTCTCCGCTCAGCGAGCCGTTCTGCACTTTGTCAATCTCGTCGAGAATGAAGACAGGGTTAGAGGTTTCCGCTTTCGCTATACCTTTTATAACACGTCCGGGCATGGCGCCGATATACGTCTTTCGGTGTCCTCGAATCTCTGCCTCGTCATGCACACCGCCCAAGGACACACGCACGTACTTCCGTTTCAAGGCTTCGGCGATGGATTTGCCCAAGGATGTTTTTCCCACACCCGGAGGACCGAACAAGCAGAGGATGGGGGACTTCATGTCGCCCTTCATTTTCAGTACGGCCAAGTGTTCCAGTATACGCTCTTTCACTTTCTCCATGCCGTAATGGTCGCGGTTGAGAATACGTTCTGCGTTCTTGAGGTTGATGGAGTCCTTGGTCACATAGTTCCACGGCAGGCTTACCACCGTGGTAAGATAGTTCAGTTGTACATTATAGTCGGGTGATTGCGGACTGATGTGGGAAAGCTTGTCGAGCTCCTTGTTGAAAGTCTTCGCCACTTTCTCCGGCCAGTCTTTCGTTTTGGCTTTCCGCTTGAGTTCAGCTTCCTCACTGTCTTCATCCTCGGAGCCGAGTTCTTCCTGCAAATTGCGGATTTGCTGCTGGAGGAAATACTCCCGTTGTTGGTCGTTCAAGTCCTCTCTGGTTCTTGACTGAATCTCTGCTTTGAGGTCGGCGAACTGGGCTTCCCGATTGAGGATGGAAAGCAGTCTCATGCCTCTTTTCTTCAAGTCCCCCAGTTCCAGCAACTCTTCTTTCTCGGCGATGGGGAAAGGCAGGTTGGCACAGATGAAGTTCATCAGGAACATCTTGTTCTTGATGTTGAGCAAGGCGAACTTCGGACTGCCGTTGCTTTCGGATGCGTGCATGTACTCCATGGTGGCATCTTTGCAGTTTTCGATGATGGCCTCGTATTCCGTGTCGTTCACATGGGGAAGTTTCTCTCTCAACTTACGTACAGTTCCCTTCAGATAAGGTTCCTTTTGGGTCAATTTCTGCAAACGGAAGCGGCAAGTTCCCTGTAATATGACCGTGGTAGTATTGTCTGGCAATTCCAATGTGCGGATGACTTTGGCTACCGTGCCCGTAGGATAGAGGTCTTTTTGTATGGGATCTTCCGTGTGCGGAGTCCGTTGGCAGACGACACCCACCAGCTGTTGGCTGCTCAAGGCGTCTTTCACCAGTTCAAGGGATTTCTTCCTCCCCACGGATATAGGCATGACAACTCCAGGGAAGAGGACCATGTTGCGTATAGGGAGAATCGGTATCTCTTTGTCCAGCTTCACGTCAAAGATGGTCTTGTCGTCTCCATCGAAATCGGCGATGACGGAAAATGGATTCTGCGCCTGTGCGGTCTCTTCCTCGAAGAAGGTATCGTCAAGTTTATTATTCTTCATTCTGTTTTGAACTAACTTATATGTACGGTTGGCAAAGATACAGTTTTTCTTGCTAATAAAGGAAGGTTTAGAGGGAAGAATAGTTTTTTTTGTGTGAATCTCCGTATCTTTGCCCTCATGGGAAAGGATTATTTTCAATTCAAATGTTTTATAGTGCGGCATGGAAGATGCGCTATGAAAGTGGGAACGGACAGTGTGTTGCTGGGCGCATGGTGTCTCTTCCCATCGGTAAGCAGGGTAGAAGCCCTGGATGTGGGATGTGGGTCTGGTATCCTCTCACTGATGCTTGCCCAACGGGGAGCTTCTTATGTACAGGCCATTGATGTGGAACCCGGAGCGGTGTCTCAGGCACAGGAGAATGTGGACGAAAGCCGTTGGAAAGACTGCATAAAAGTGACACAGGCTGACATCCGTTCTTTTCGTCCTGAAAAGAAATACAGTTTGGTGGTTTGTAATCCGCCATTTTATAAGGAGAGAACTTGCGCTGGAACTCATGGCCGCCAGTTGGCCAGGCACACGGATTCCCTTGATTTCCGGGAACTGATGGAAAGCGTGGTTTGTCTGTTAGATGAAAAGGGCGTGTTCAGTCTCATTATCCCTTCTTCTTGTGAGCCTGAAATCAGAGGCTTGGCCGTGGAACTGGGGTTGCATCCCTATGCCTCGCTTCGTGTGTGTACGCAGGAAGGAAAGGCGCCTAAGCGTGTGTTGTTAGCTTTCGGATATTCGGAAGAAAGAACAGAACAGAGAAAAACGCTGATGATAAAAGATGCGTCGGGACAATTCACGGAAGACTATAAAAGACTGACGGACGACTTTTATTTGTCGCTTTAAGTTGAAAAAAGTTGGTGAAACGCCGCTTTTTCCGTACCTTTGCAGCTTGAAAACAGCGGGACAGTCCGTCGCTGCCTGTCGTAAAGGCGGGGAGAGGAAAGTCCGGGCGGCACAGGGCAATCCTGCTTCCTAACGGGAAGAGGTTCGCAAGAGCCTATGCTATGCAGAAGAAAATAACCGCCGGCTCTGCCGGTAAGGGTGAGAAGGTAGGGTAAGAGCCTACCAGGCGGATGGTGACATCCGTGCTGTGCATACAGGAGACGCAAGTTCATGTAAACCGGCGTTACAAGGGCGGCCCGTCCAAGCCGGAGGGTAGAACGATAGAGCCGCAGGGTGACCTGCGGAGTAGATAAATGACGGACACTTGTCTTCGGACAAGCACAGAACCCGGCTTATCGTCCCGCTGCTTTCTTTTTCTGTGTAGGGGTGATAACATCTTGTCACGGCTTGTTCCCCTTTTGATGACAATTCAATGTGTAAAGTCTGAGTGATTTCAAAAAGTGTTATTCTTTCTTCCTTTTTGTGTGATTCAAACGGTCTTTGGTGTCTTTTCGTTGGCGGAATGAGCTTTTTTAATTGTTTCCCTTTGTTTTCCCATTTTTGATTCGTACCTTTGCGGGGCAAACCTGCCTGTGAGACGGTTTGAATCCGTAGATGATAAACGGTGCGTTTGCGTGAATTGTAGTAAGGATAATATGAAGATAGCAGTTGTGAAATACAATGCGGGAAATATCTTTTCCGTTCTCCACGCTTTCAAAAGGCTGGGGGTGGAGCCGTTATTGACGGATTCCAGGGAGGAAATACTCTCGGCGGACAAAGTGGTGTTTCCCGGACAAGGAGAGGCTTCCACCACCATGCGTTCCTTGAAAGAGAAAGGGCTGGACAGGGTAATCAAAGACCTGAGACAGCCTGTGTTGGGCATTTGCATCGGTATGCAGCTGATGTGCCGCCATTCGGAAGAGGGGAATGTGGACTGTCTTGGCATCTTCGACACGGACGTGAAACGTTTTGTTCCTCGTGACCATGCGGACAAGGTGCCACAAATGGGATGGAACACCGTGGAGCATACAAGCTCTCCGTTGTTCAAGGGCTTTTCCCGTCCTGAGTTCGTGTATTATGTGCATAGCTTCTATGTGCCGCTGAATCCTTTCACCATAGCGCAGACGGATTACATACAGCCTTACAGCGGGGCTTTGAGAAAGGAGAATTTTTACGCTACTCAGTTCCATCCGGAAAAGAGCGGGGAAGTGGGTGAAAGGTTACTTCAAAACTTTCTTGACTTATGATAGAGTTGATACCAGCCATTGATTTGATAGACGGACAATGTGTCCGTCTGACAAAAGGCGACTATAATCAAAAGAAAATATACAACAGCCATCCGGCGCAAGTCGCCGCTGAGTTTGAAACGCATGGTTTCAGACGGCTTCATTTGGTAGACTTGGATGGCGCGAAGTCTTCTCATATAGTAAATGACGATGTACTGCGCAAGGTGGTCTCCTCTACTAACTTAGAGGTGGACTTTGGAGGCGGTGTGAAGTCGGACGAAGATGTGCGAAAGGCTTTCGAGGCAGGGGCTTCCTATGTGACAGTGGGAAGTCTGGCGGTGAAGAATCCAGACTTGTTCCTAAGTTGGATAGCACGCTATGGCGCGGATAAGTTCATACTGGGAGCTGATGTGGCAAACGGTATGATTAGCGTCAATGGATGGAAAGAGAATAGTAAAGAAACACTGGAAGAATTCTTGGATTATTATGTGGTACACAAGGGATTAAAGAAAATCCTCTGTACGGACATTTCCAAGGACGGAACACTATCGGGTCCAGCGGTGGAGTTATATAAGCGCATCCTTTCCCGTTACCCTGGTGTGTATTTGATTGCCAGTGGAGGAGTCAGTTCGGTGGAGGATTTCACTCGTCTTGAAGAGGCGGGTGTGCCTGCGGTGGTATTCGGAAAAGCTTTTTATGAGGGGAATATCACATGGGCGGACTTGGACACTTGGCGGAAGAAAGGAGGCTGTGCATGTTAGCGAAGAGAATTATTCCCTGTCTGGATATTAAGGATGGGGAAACGGTCAAAGGAACTAATTTCGTGAACTTGCGGAAAGCCGGAGACCCGGTGGAACTGGGGAAGTATTACAGTGCCGAAGGTGCTGACGAGTTAGTCTATCTCGACATCACGGCCAGTGCGGAGGGACGTAAGACCTTTACTCGGCTGGTGGAAAAAATCGCAGCGGAGATTAATATTCCCTTTACTGTGGGCGGTGGTGTGAACGCGTTGGAAGACGTGGACAGACTGCTTAACGCCGGTGCGGATAAGGTGAGTGTGAACAGTGCGGCCTTGCGTCGTCCTGAACTGGTGTCCGAAATCAGCGGGAAGTACGGCGCGCAGGTTTGTGTGGTGGCCATTGACGCCAAAGAAACGCCTGAAGAAGGATGGCAGTGCTATCTGAACGGAGGTAGAATACCTGCCGGACGGGATTTGTTCAGCTGGGCGAAAGAGGTGGCTGACAGAGGCGCGGGAGAGATTTTGTTCACTTCCATGAATCACGACGGAGTGAAACAGGGTTTCGCCAATGAAGCCCTTCGAAGGCTTTCTGAACAACTGCCGATTCCCGTTATCGCCTCAGGCGGTGCTGGCAATATGGCGCATTTTAAAGACGCTTTCCTCCAAGGAAAGGCGGATGCGGCATTGGCGGCCAGTGTTTTCCATTTCGGGGAGATAAGGATTCCAGATTTAAAGGACTACTTGAGGAAAGAAGGTATAAACGTAAGAATATAGAAGACTTAAGATGAATATAAACTTTGAGAAAATGAACGGTCTTGTACCGTGTGTTATTCAAGACGAGATTACACAGAAAGTGTTGATGTTGGGCTTCATGAATGAGGAAGCCTACAAGAAAACGAAGGAGACGAAACTGGTGACTTTCTATAGCCGCACACGCAAGTGTTTGTGGACGAAAGGGGAGACAAGCGGTAATTTCCTTCATGTGAAGAGCATCAAGGAAGATTGCGATCAAGACACGTTGCTCATTGAGGTAAGCCCCGAAGGACCTGTGTGCCACAAGGGCACGGACACTTGTTGGGGAGAGGAAAACAAAGTGAATCCTATCTTGTTCCTCAGCGAGTTGCAGGACTTCATTAACAAACGCTACGAAGAAAAACCAGAGGGTTCTTATACCACAAGTCTGTTCAAGGACGGTATCAACCGGATGGCTCAGAAGGTGGGTGAAGAAGCCTTGGAGGCTGTGATTGAAGCGGTGCATGGCACCAACGAGCGTTTGGTATATGAGGGCGCGGACCTGCTGTATCATTTGATAGTAGTGCTGACGGCCAAAGGACTTCGTATCGAGGATTTGGCCAAAGAGTTGCAGGTACGCCATAATCCGAACTGGCATAAACATTGATAAAATAAAAAGATTAGAATAAATGAAAGTAATGAAATTCGGAGGTACTTCCGTGGGAAGTGCCGCTCGCATGAAAGAAGTTGCGAAACTGGTGGTGGCTGAAAAGCCGACGATTGTGGTGCTGAGTGCCATGTCCGGCACGACTAACAAACTGTTGGAGATTGCCGGCTACCTTTACAAACATAATACTGAAGGGGCTAATGCGGTCATCACAGAGTTGGAGCAAACGTATAAGAAGCATGTGTCAGAACTCTATGAGATAGACAAATACAAGGAAGACGCCTGGGCTTATCTGCAAGAACGCTTTGATTATCTGCGTTCTTTCGCAAAAGGCATCTTCACGCTGTATGAGGAGCGGAAAGTCGTGGCCCAAGGTGAGTTGATGAGCACGCACATGTTCTACTTCTACTTGCAAGAACAAGAGGTGAAGGCGAAATTGCTTCCGGCGTTGGAGTTCATGAAGACAGACAAGAACAATGAGCCGGACTTGGCGTTTATCACCGAGCATATCGGTGAACAACTGACCGCTAATAAAGGATTTGACGTGTATGTGACTCAGGGATTTATCTGCCAAAACGCTTATGGAGAGGTGGATAATCTGAAAAGAGGCGGTAGTGATTACACAGCTTCTTTGCTGGGAGCGGCCATCAAAGCGGACGAGATTCAGATTTGGACAGACATTGACGGAATGCACGATAACGACCCCAGAGTGGTGGAAAATACTCATGCGGTGCGTCAGTTGAACTTTGAAGAGGCTGCCGAGCTGGCTTATTTCGGCGCCAAGATTCTGCATCCTACTTGTGTGCAACCGGCCAAGTTCGCAGGAGTGCCTGTACGTTTGAAGAACACGATGGACCCTGCCGCACCGGGTACTATTATCAACAGTGAGTTGCAGGAAGGCAGAATCAAGGCGGTGGCTGCGAAAGACAATATCATCGCCATCAAAATCAAGTCTACCCACATGTTGCTGGCATACGGTTTCATGCGCAAGGTGTTCGAGATATTCGAGAACTTCCAGACTTCCATCGATATGATTTCCACTTCCGAGGTGGGTGTGTCTATCAGCATTGACAGCGACGCGCACTTGGAGGAGATTGTGTCCGAGCTGAAGAAATACGGTATCGTGACGGTGGACAAGAATATGTGCATCATCTGCGTGGTAGGCGACTTGAAGTGGTCGAACCTTGGTTTTGAGACCTTGGCTACCGATGCGTTAAAGGACATTCCCGTGCGCATGATCTCTTACGGAGGCAGCAACTACAACATCTCTTTCCTTGTGAGCATGGACGACAAGAAGAAGGCGTTGCAGAACCTGAGTGCGTTGTTATTCAATAATAAAGAAAAGTAAAGAGACTTCCATGGAAAATAAATTTCCTACCGCTAAATTCAATGAACTGCCGACCCCGTTCTATTATTACGACACGGACTTGCTCCGTCGCACGATAGATGAAATTAACAAGGAGACGGCCAAGTATGGAAATTTCAATGTACATTATGCGGTAAAGGCGAACACCAACCCCAAGATCCTGGCTATTATAAAGGAGAAGGGGCTGGGAGCCGACTGCGTGAGCGGCGGAGAAATCTTGGCTGCTTTGAAAGCGGGTATCCCGGCGGAGAAGATTGTGTTTGCGGGAGTGGGAAAGGCCGACTGGGAAATAGAGCTGGGCTTGAACGCGGGCATATTCTGTTTCAATGTCGAGTCTGTGCCAGAGCTTGAAGTCATCAACGAACTGGCGGAGAAAGCCGGAAAGACCGCACATGTCTGCTTCCGTGTGAACCCGGAGGTAGGCGCGCATACGATAAAGGAAATCACCACGGGGATGGCCGAGAACAAGTTCGGCATCGCTATGCGTGATATAGAGGATGTCATCAATCTTGCCTTGACCTTGCCGCATATCCATTTCGAGGGATTGCATTTCCATATCGGTTCTCAGATATTGGAGTATGGCGACTTTGTCGCTTTATGCGAGAGAATCGAAGAACTGGAGACGAAGTTTGAGCAGAAAGGCGTATTCTTCCCTAATATCAACGTGGGAGGAGGTTTAGGCATTGACTATGTGAATCCCGAAGCGCATCTGGTTCCTGATTTCAAGGGCTACTTTGAGACTTACCATAAGCACTTGCGCTTGCGTCCCGGACAGCAGCTGCATTTCGAATTAGGCAGAGCTGTAGTGGGGCAGTGCGGGACAATGGTGTCTCGTGTGCTCTATGTGAAACAGGGCGTGGTGAAGAAATTCGCCATTGTGGACGCGGGGTTCACTGAATTGATACGTCCGGCCTTCTATCATGCGGTGCATAAAATGGAGAATCTGACAAGTGAAGGGACGATGGAGAAGTATGACATCGTGGGACCTATTTGCGAGTCCAGCGATGTCTTCGCCAAGGATTATCCGTTGTCATCCACTCGCAGAGGCGATTTGATAGCTTTCCGGAGTGCGGGAGCGTATGGCGAGATTATGGCGTCCCAGTACAACTGCCGTGCCTTGCCCGCTTCCTATACGACGGAAGAACTCTCTTAAATGAATTAGAATGGATTGTAATATTCCTCTCCTTTACATAGCGTTGGGATTGGGCGTGCTTTGTCTGGTTCCATTGCTTAATATGGGTGTTTATCTGGTTTATACAGGGCTGTGCCGTATCGCTCATTCAGCGGAATACGGCGAGGAGCTGTCCGAGGAGCCTGTATCTGTGATTATCACAGCGCACAATATGGCGGAACATCTTAAACGAAACCTTCCGTTGATATTGGAACAGCATTACAGCAACTTTGAGGTTGTCGTGGTGAATGACGCTTCCACAGACGATACGGAGGATGTATTGACCCTGTTGGAGCGGAAATATAAAAACCTCTATCACACTTTCACTCCGGAGAACGCCAAATATATGAGCCATAAGAAGTTGGCGTTGACTTTGGCTGTGAGGGCTGCGAAGAATGAGTGGCTGGTATTTACGGAGGCGAACTGTGTGCCGGCGAGTGAGAACTGGCTGAAGTCACTTTCCCGCAACTTCACGGCGGACACTAACATAGTGATAGGCTATGCCAATTACGCGTTTGACGAGGACTGCTCCCGTTTCTGTCGCAAGATCATCTTCGACCGTCTCTATACGCAGATGTACCGTCTTCGGCAGGCGTATGCATACAGGGCGGTGGAAGCTACGGGATGTAATCTGGCATACAGGAAGTCGTTCTTCCTTTCCAAGAAGGGCTTCTCCAATCACTTGGATTTGCTGAAAGGCTCCAGTGAGTTGTTCGTGAACAATTACGCGGAGTACAAAGAGGGCACGAGAGTGGAGCTGTCTCCCGACAGTTTTGTGGTGCAGGCCGTACCTGAGCCACACCGTCTGTGGAAGGAAGACAAGGTATTCTACAGGGAGACATGCCGACACTTCAAGCATCGTTTCAATGCGTTCGCCTTGTATAAATGGAACAGCTTTGTGAATTATCTCGCATGGGGAGCGTTTGGCCTTGCTATCGCATTCTACTTGAATGTCAATATAATACCTGCTATACAATACAGCCAGTGGGGATTAGTCGCCTTGTTGGGATTGTTATTCGTCGGATGGCAGGTCATGAAAATCACGATGTTCCGTCGGGTAACCCGTTATTTCGGAACTCCGTCTTATGGCTTGTCTCTGTTGTGGTATGAGTTGAGCATCCCTTTGCGTAATATGCTGTTTTATCTCAAGTACCGCAGTATGGACAGACGTGATTTCATGCGTAGATGAAAGATAATACAGGCGAAAAGTGATTCTTTAGAAATAAATCACTATATTCGCGGTGAAGTAACACACAAAAACTAAACAAATGATGAACAAAACGAACTTTATGACAGCCGTGCTGTGTGGAGGCATCTTGTTGTCAAGCTGCGGTATGAGCAACACAGCGAAAGGCGGGTTGATTGGCGCCGGAGGTGGTGCCGCTTTGGGAACCTTGATCGGGCATCTGGCCGGAAATAAAGCCGTGGGCGCCGTGATAGGCACGGCAGTCGGTACGACTGCGGGTGTGCTTATCGGTCGTAAGATGGACAAGGTGAAGAAGCAGGCTGCGGCACAACTGCCGGATGCGAAAGTGGAGGAGGTGAAGGACAAGAACGGACTTTCATCCGTGAAAGTGACCTTTGATTCCGGCATCCTTTTCAATACAGGAAAGTCTGATTTGAGCTCGTCCGCTCAGAGTTCTTTAAGCCGTTTTGCAAACAATGTGCTGCTGAAGAATACGGATGCGGACGTGGCTATCCAGGGCTATACGGACAACCAGCCTTGGAAGGGCAGCACGGCGCAGGAAAGCCAGCAGAAGAACTTGAACCTTTCCCAGCAAAGAGCGCAGGCGGTGAGCAATTATCTTCGTCAATGCGGAGTGACTACCGCGCAGATTAAGTCGGTGGAAGGTTTTGGCGAAAGCAGCCCGGTAGCTGACAACAGCACAGCGCAAGGTCAGCAGCAGAATCGTCGTGTGGAGATTTATCTGTACGCTTCACAAGAAATGATAGACAAAGCCAACCAAGGTACTTTGCAATAAAGCTATGTGTGTCCTGAAGAGTCCTTATGAGAGGAATTCTTCAGGACATTCGTTTATTCAAGAATAATCAATGAGTGGAATCTTAGGTAAATTTACATGGGGATGCGTGTCCAAGTTCTTAGGGGCCATCGTGGCGCTGTTTTTCATCTCCAGTATAGGCGCAGTGCTGGTTTACAAGGTCGTGCCTGTCTATGTGACTCCCTTGATGGTGATTCGCTGTGTGCAACAACTGGGACATGGCGAGCACATGAAATGGAAACATCACTGGGTGCCGTTGGAGAATATGTCGCCTTATATGCCCGTGGCGGTCATTGCGAGCGAAGACCAGAAATTCCTCATGCACCATGGCTTTGACCTGAACGCCATCCAGAATGCCGCCATTGAGCATATCAAAGGGGAAGGAGGTGGAGGTGGCTCCACCATCAGTCAGCAGACTGCGAAAAATGTGTTCCTGTGGCCGACTTCCTCATGGGTGCGCAAGGGATTCGAGGCTTACTTTACGGTATTGATTGAGTTTATCTGGGGCAAGGAACGCATCATGGAGGTGTACCTTAATTCCATTGAGATGGGGAACGGCATTTACGGAGCCGAAGCTGTGGCCGAACAGAATTTCAGCCGTACAGCGGGAGAGCTTACTCGCGCACAATGTGCGCTGATAGCCGCCACACTTCCCAATCCATTGCGGTTTGACTCTGCCTCCCCTTCTTCTTATGTGCGTAAAAGACAACATGAGATTGAGCGGCAGATGCGTCATGTGGATGTGTTCCGTCCTTGAATAACGAGCAGACACCATGCCTCAAAAGAGAAACGACACTATTTCCATCGCAAAGGGTATCGCCATTATTTGTGTGGTGCTGGGGCATTGCGGAATGCCTGGCTCAGGGATGCTCTATGCGTTTCACATGCCCTTGTTCTTTCTGACTGCCGGCTATTTCTTTAATCTGAAGTATCTTTCCCGCAAGGGGGAGTTCATACGCCGTCGTTTCAAGGGGCTGTACATCCCTTTTGTGAAATGGAGTTTCGTGTTCTTGCTGCTGAACAACGTGTGGTTCCATTGTGGAGTCATGAATGAGCGGTACGGGAATGCGGCGGGAGGCTTGCTTCATCCTTACACATGGCGGCAGGGAGTGCAGAATGCGGTGAGCGTCCTCTCCAATATGTCGGGCTACGAAGTGTGCATGGGAGGCGCGTTCTGGTTCTTTCGTGCGTTGTTGGTGGCCAGTGTCGCCTTTCTGCTTTTGTATGCGTGGGGCGACAGCAGATGCCCGGCGCGTTGGAAGGGCAAGCCTTGTAAAATCACGGTTCTTACGTGGGGAATCGCTTTGTTGGCCTTGCTGCTTGCCACATTGAAGGTGACTTTAGGTTTCAACATCACAGGACTGGCCCAGGGAGGACACCGGGATTTGATGGGACTCTTCTTTTTCAGTCTTGGCTTTCTGTATCGTTATTATGAACCCAAGGCGGGGCTTTCCCTTTTCATGGAGAAAGACGCTTCCTCCTTACGGTGGAAAGTGACAGGGGAGATGATATTGTGCGCTTTCGTGGTAGCGGCATGGGTGCTGTGGTGGCGGTTGCCTTTCGGCATGCCTTACAAGGCGGCCTCTGTCTTACAGGTATGGGGCGTCATACCACCCGCAGTGTGCGGCAGTCTTCTGGTCTATCGCCTGTCGGGGTGGATAGGAAGATATGAAACACTGCTGCGGCGTTTTCTGGTCTATTGCGGGAACAACACCCTGTATGTGTTTGTCTTTCATTTCCTCACGTTCAAATTAGTGAACTTGTTGAAAATAGTGTATTACGGACTGCCTTATGACCGAATGGGGTATTATCCTGTAATTCATGAACATACGGACGATTATTTCTGGATTGTCTATACAGTGGCGGGAGTGGGACTTCCGTTGGCTGGCATTTATCTGTACAGAAAAATAAGAAACAGCTTTAAGCATGAGACGATACATTACTAATGGAATGCTCCCGTTATGTGGAGTAGCGTTGCTTTTCAGTGCTTGTCACGAGAACTTTGACGAGCGTTGTGAGCGAGAGGCAAAAGAGTTTACGGTGAAACAGTGTCCGCAAAAGATTCCCCAAAGCCAAACCATGACTTTGGACAGCATGGCGTATCAAATGGCGGACAAGGAGGGGATTCCGGTCATCTTGCCCCAGAGCAAATGGGAACGTGTGTTTTCCGACGCTTCCAAGCAAGTGAAAGAAAGGCGGTTCGTGTATTATTATACGCTCTCCGACCAGTATGACACGCCGAAACTCTATGAGGCCGCTCGGCAGAATTTCAAGAAAGAATTAGTGAAGGCCGTAGCGGGGTCTGTGGACTTGAAGCCTTATAAAGACCGTGGCTTTGGTTTCGAGTATGTGTATTATTCCAAGAAGAGCGGAAAAGAGGTGATGCACTTCGTGCTGACTAAAAAGGACTATCAGCATTAAGGGATTTGCAATTTACAAGAACACACATCATATAAAAGTAGAGACGCAATTCATCGCGTCTCCGTCTGTGATAGCAGATCATAATGAAAGAATGAATCAACACGCTGTAAATCAAATTTGTATAAGTGGTAGACTGAGACGCAATAAATCACAAACCGAGACGCGATGAATCGCGTCTCTACTGGGAGTGAAACCATATGGTGTCTCTTGTGATTCCCCTCCTACTTGTTGAACAGCTCGAAGGTGAATTTACAGCCGAGTGTGTTGAATTTGCCGTTGATGTTGTTGACAAAGAAGCCGAAGTCGAATACGTGGGTGCCGAAACCGTAGCCAATCTCCCAATAGGGACGGAGCTGCTTCATCTGAAGAATGTTGAAATACAACCTCTCCTGCTGGATGAAGCGGGTGAGACCGGACACACGGGTCAGCATCATCATGGGTGACTCGTAAATGAGATTACCCCTTATATAATAGGTGGAGGAGTTATACCAGTGCCGGTCGAGTAGCTGGAACAAGCCGCCTATTTCGTCCTCCCACCCGTAGGGCAGCGAATAACGGGTCAAGTTGCGGTAATCCACGAAGAATATGTCCGTCTGTTTCAGGAACTGCCCGTATCCCGCACGGTAGGTGAAAGAGCGGAGAGACTTCACACGAACCTTGTGGAACAGCTCGAACTCGATGCGCTCGTAGTTCAGCGAACTGCCGAACATGCCTTTCAAGCCTTTTTCCCAGTCTACGGAAAAGGTGGGGAACTTGGAGCGCACATTCACCTTGTTCCAGTTCTGGATATAGTAATATTGCCCAGGAGTGAAGGCTATGTGTATGCGGGGTGCCAAGGAGACGTAAATCGTCTTGATGGCGGCCTGCCCGAAAGGCGAGTCGAATTCATAGCCAATGTCAGACTTTTCGAAAGGCGTGCGCCGGTGATAGCTCAAACCCACATCGACCCGCAAGCCGTTGAACAGTTCTATCCGGTGCGAGAAGTCCCATGTCAGGTCGTTGAAATACTCAAGGTTCAGTTTGGAGAAATCAATCTGAGCGTTGTGTGTGGACATGGACTTCAGCTTGTCCAGCACAGAGCTGTTGTAGATTCGCTCTCCGTTTCCCATCTTGAAATCAATATACCCCAATCGCTTGGGAAGGTAGTTCCATCTTAATCCCACTTGCCAGTAGAACTGGCTCTGCGAGAAGTTGTAGCCGATGCGTGGAGCGAACCACAGGGAACGTCCCTTTTTCATTTGGTAGCTGAACGGGAAGTCCGCTCTGTAAGAATAGCCGTAGCTAGTGTTGTAACTCAGCAAGACCGGGTTCAGAATGGGGGAGACTCTCATATAAGCCGACTTGCTCATGTTGAACCTGTGGCTCGAAAGCATCATCTCTCCGATTTTGCCCCACTGCAAACGCCGTTTGGGAGGTTTCATGGCCAAGCTCACCGCCGCCAGGTCGGCGGAGTCGTTGAACTGTTTCGCTTGGATGTATATCATGGAATCGACCGCTTCCAGCGGGCTTTTACGATAGGGGGAGAACTGGCGGGCCGTGCGGAAGAAACGGGAGTTGTCGGAGGAAAGACGGTAAGACTGGGTCAGGTCCAACCTCTTTTCCAGACGGGGTTTCTCCCGCAGATAACCTGTCTGGATGCTGTCATAGGAAAGTACGGCCAGATAAGAGCCGCCTATCCTGTTGCCGCAGAAGCGGAACTCCAGCGTGGCGTTGTACCGTTCGGGAAGGAACGCACGGATTCCCTCACGTCCCATGCGGATGTACAGACTGAAATGAAGCAGCTCGTAAGAGCCTTCCATCGTGATGCTCCGCAAGACACCGCTGTGCTTGCCGACGGTCATCTCGCCTCTGACCAGCTGGGTGTTGTGGCTTTTGGGACGGAACAGAATCTTGTACACCGAGTCGTTCAGCGAGGCGTAGTCGTCCAGTTGATAGCGGTAGTAAGAGGCGTTCTCGGGAGCCAAGGGGGAAAGCAGACGGTCTTGCAGGAGGGTGGTGGAGTAGAGGTTCACGTAGAAATAGTCTGTGAAGATGTCAGGCTGTGATTTCAGGTGGGGGAACGTGCCGGTTATCTCGTTGATTTTGCGGTCGTAGATGTTCGGGGCGGTATAGTGTAGCTCGTTGTTCGTCTCGGCGATGTAGTGGCTCATCCCTTTTTGGAAACGGAACATGGAAGGCACCAGACGGATAAGCGCATTCTGCTTCTTCACGTTCATGCGGCAGCGCACGTACAGCGAGGCGCGGTAGTCCTTGATGTCAGCCGTGGCCTCTTTCCCCTGTCTGAACGCCTTGCGCAACAGGGAATCCGTGAGCGGATTGTGTCTCTGACGGGCGAAAGCGGCAGGGGAGTAAAAGGCCGCGCACAGCACGGCGAAAACCAAAATAGATATAAAACTCCGTCTTTTCATCCTCGCAAAGTTAGCATATTCGGTGATTTTTGGTTACTTTCGCGTCACTATATTAGGTATATTTAAAAGTTCAGTTTATGGATAAGGCAAGAAACAAGGCCGCGTTGTTCGATTTGGACGGAGTGGTCTTCGACACGGAACCGGAGTACACGAAATTCTGGAAAGGGATAGGGGACAAGTACCGTCCCGACATACCTGACCTCTGCTTCCGAATCAAAGGCACGACACTGAAGCAGATTTTCGAACAGTACTTCCCTTCTGACGACGTGCGGAAGATGATTGTAAAGGATATAGACGAGTTCGAGGCTAATATGCCTTTGCCTTGGGTGAAAGACTTCCCCCGTTTTGTGCGGGAACTTAATGCGCAGGGAGTGTACACGGCGGTGGTGACAAGCTCCAACCGTGTGAAAATGGCGGGCGTGTACCGGCGGTTGCCCGACTTCCAGAAGCTGTTCGACCGCATTTTCACGGCGGAGGATTTCAAGAAGTCCAAGCCAGATCCCGACTGCTATCTTCTCGGAGCGAGGACTTTCAAGCTTCCCGTGACCGACTGTGTGGTCTTCGAGGACAGTTTCATGGGCATCCAGGCCGGAAAAAGTGCGGGGATGAAAGTCGTGGGACTGGCCACCACCAATCCGGCGGAGTCCCTGAAAGGAAAGGCCGATGTGATTATCCCCGACTATACCCGTTTCCATTACGAGGACTATCTATCAGTGATTACAGCAAACAAAATATAAAGATGTCTTCCTATTTATCAGATTCAGCGAAGAAAGTGACAGTAAATGTACTTCGCGACATGAAAAAGGCTGGCGAGAAAATCGCCATGCTTACCTCCTATGATTTCAGCATGGCTCGTTTAGTGGACAAGGCGGGAATTGACATTATCCTGGTGGGAGATTCCGCCTCCAACGTGATGGCGGGGAATGACACCACACTGCCCATTTCCCTGGACGAGATGATTGTGTACGCCCGCAGCGTGAAACGGGCGGCCAAGCATGCTTTCGTACTTTGCGACATGCCGTTCGGCACGTATGAGGAGTCTCCCGAGCAGGCTCTCCACAACGCCGTGCGTATCATGAAAGAGACGGGTGTGGACGGCCTGAAACTGGAAGGCGGGGTGGAGATGGAGAACGTGGTGCGCAAGCTCACGCTCTCTGGAATTCCTGTCATGGGACACCTCGGACTTACTCCGCAGAGCGTCAATATGTTCGGCGGATTCGGCGTGAGAGCCAAAGAGGAGGCAGAGGCCATCCATCTCATGCGTGGTGCGCACGCCTTGGAAGAGGCGGGATGCTTTGCCGTGGTGTTGGAGAAAATCCCCGCCAAACTGGCTGCGAAGGTGACGGAAGAACTCACCATTCCCACCATCGGCATCGGAGCGGGACAGGACTGCGACGGGCAAGTGCTGGTGGTGAATGACTTGCTGGGAATGGACGCGGGATTCAAACCCAAATTTGTGCGCCGTTACGCCCAACTTGAAAGCACGATTCAAGAGGCGGTGAGCCATTATGTGAGAGATGTGAAAGAGGTAAATTTCCCGAACAAGGAAGAACAATATTAAAATGATGAGAAAATTATTTGGCGCATTGCTTCTTGCAAGCTGCATAGGGATGCCGGTATGTGCGTCCGTCAGTCGGACTGAACCAACGGAGAAGATGTCACAGACGCTTTCCGATAAAGCCATCAAACGATGGGTGAAAAAAGGAGAGTGGCGCAACGGATTCACCGCAAGCCCGGACAAGTCTGTCAATCTCCGGGAGTTCTATACGCAATACCACCGTAACAAGGCGCAGTGGGATGCCGCCTTCAAATGGTTGGCGGAGACTGATTTGCTGAATACGAAGGCAGGATCGGTCATGATTCCCGGCACCACGCTGAAAGCCAATGTGCAGGACGGGAAGAACGTTCCCTTGAAAGGACACTGGACGGAGTCGCACAAACGGAAGATTGATTTCATGTATGTGGTCAAGGGTACGGAAGGATTCGGATTCTTAGACCATGCCACGTCTACCGTTAAAGTGCCTTATGACCCCAAGAAGGATGTGACTCGCTATAATTTCGAGGTGGACAAAACAAAGTTCTTTGAATCCACACCGGGTCGTTTCATCATCTGTTTCCCCTCCGACTGGCACATACCATTGCTGGAAACGAAGAAGAAGGACCAGAATATCAGGGTGATAGTTATTAAGATTGATTATGTGGACGAAGAATGACAAACTATCTAGATGAATTAAACAAAAACCAGAGAGAGGCCGTGGAGTATATCGACGGCCCTTCTTTGGTTATTGCCGGAGCGGGCAGTGGTAAGACGAAAGTCTTGGTCTCTAAAATCACCTATCTTATAGAGCAGGGGATACGTCCGTGGAGAATCCTCGCCTTGACGTTCACCAACAAGGCGGCAAGGGAGATGAAGGAACGTATCGCCTTGCAGACGGGGCCGGAACTGGCGTCCCAAGTATGGGCAGGCACCTTTCATTCCATTTTCGCCCGCATCCTGCGGATGGAGCACCAGGCCACGGGATTCTCGTCTGATTTCACCATCTATGATACCGCCGACCAGCGCAGCTTGCTGAAGGCGATTGTCAAGGAGAAAGGATTGGATGAGAAAGTGTACAAACCCGCCGTGGTGGCGGCACTGATTTCCAGTGCGAAGAACTCATTGGTCTTGCCCGAAGACTACGTGAACGACTACAATAATTTCCAGCAGGACCGGGAGAACAACATGGAGGCGTTAGGGGACATCTACACTACCTATTGGCAACGCTGCCAACAGGCGGAGGCGATGGATTTCGATGACTTGCTTTTGCGTACCTTCATGCTCTTCCACAACCACCCTGACATCTGCAAGAAGTATGCAGACCGTTTCCAGTTCATCTTGGTGGACGAGTATCAGGACACCAACTATGCGCAAGACCGCATAGTGTGGGAACTCGCCGCCTCGCATCAGAAAGTGTGCGTGGTGGGCGATGACGCACAGAGCATTTACAGCTTCCGGGGTGCGAACATCGACAATATTCTCCATTTCCGACAGCAGTACAAGGGTGCGAAACTCTTCAAACTGGAACGGAACTACCGTTCGACCAAGAATATAGTAAACTCTGCCAACAGTTTGATTTCCAATAACAAGAAGCAGATAAAAAAGACCACTTATTCGGAGAAAGAGGAAGGAAAGAAGCTGCAAGTCATCAAGGCGTTTTCCGACAAGGAGGAAAGTTTCTTGGTGGTCAAGGAGATTAAAAAGCTGCACGAGGAGGAGCAAATCCCTTACGATTCATTTGCGATACTGTACCGCACAAACGCCCAGAGCCGAGTGTTCGAGGAAATCCTTCGCAAGCAGATGCTTCCGTACCGTATCTACGGCGGACTGTCCTTCTATCAACGCAAGGAGATAAAGGACGTCATCGCTTATTTCCGCCTGGCGGTGAACCCCCATGACGAGGAAGCCTTTAAGCGGGTGGTCAATTATCCGAAGAGGGGGATTGGGCAGACTACCCTGAATAAATTAGTGGAAACGGCGAATGAGCAGAATGTGAGTGTGTGGGAGGTGGCTTGTCAGCCAGACCAGTACGGAATGAGAATCACTGCCGCCACTCGCCACAAATTGAACTCTTTCACCGGACTTATAGGAGCGTTTATTGAAGAGGCGGAAAACAAAACGGCGGTCGACCTCGGCACTCAGATTATAAAGGAGAGCGGCATAGCCAACGACATCTATCAGGACAAGACTACCGAAGGACTGGCTCGTCAGGAAAACTTGAACGAGTTACTCAACGGACTGGCTGACTACACGCAGACGAAGCAAGAGGAAGGACTGGACAATCCGACGCTTTCCAACTACTTGCAAGAGGTATCGCTCCTTTCGGATTTGGACACTGACGAGGGGGAGGATGAAGAGAAAATAACCCTGATGACTATCCATGCGTCCAAAGGGCTGGAATTCCCGGTGGTCTTTGTGGCCGGTCTGGAAGAGGAGTTGTTCCCCAGCAACCGGAGCTTGCACAGTCCCAAAGCACTGGAAGAGGAACGCCGGCTGTGTTACGTGGCCATCACCCGTGCCGAGAAATACTGTTACCTCTCGTATGCCACCTCCCGTATGCTTTACGGAAGCATGGTCGCCAGTGCGCCGAGTCGTTTTCTGAAAGAGATAGACAGCCAGTATCTTGAGAAATTAGGGACGATTAAAAGGACCTCCATTTTCAATACCACCCTCAAAGCTCCGTGGGACGATGTCCCGTCGTTGTCTCCCAAGCCCGTGGACAAGAATCTATTGAAAGCCTCTGTGTCAGGACTGGGAATCCGCAAGTTGGACTCTCCGGCCACGGTGGAACAAGAGCCGACACGGGAGACGGCCACTTACAAGGGCATGCGTTTCTCTGTAGGGAAAGACATCATTCACGCGCGCTATGGACGTGGCACTGTGAATGAAATCACAGGCGATGGCGATGACCTGAAAATCAAAGTGACTTTCGAGTCCACAGGCGAGACCAAAACACTTCTCGTCCGTTTTGCGAGGATGAAACCTGCGGCAGACAAAAGCTGAACCTTTTTAAGTATGGAAACATACTTAAAAAGATTGAATTTTTATGTTGTATAACATCTAATATGTACAAATCTACAGGGTATAAAACATTCATCTTACTCTGTTGATTTTTCTTCCTTATGCAAGGAAACAGCGAATTTGGACAGATAATACATTTTGAATGCTTGATAATACCCTTATTATATGATAAGAATGAGTCAAGATAGTGCATAATTCGACGCAATATTCAAATTGATACCTGTTTGACTCGATTTTATCATGTGAGTTAATTCCCGTCATACTATATTTGCCAGTGCAAAAGCGAAAAGATAAAGCTTACAAATAAAAACTTAAATTACCAAAGTATGAGTTACCACAACAATCAAAAAACACTATTGGCTCTACTGCTTTGCAATGGCTTGTTTGCTTTAGGAGGTGCGGAAATGTATGCCGCAGTTCCTAATACGGTTCAAAGCGTACAGCAGCAGACATCTTCTATTACAGGTGTCGTAAGGGACTCCAAGGGCGAGTCGATTATCGGCGCCAGTGTGCGAGTGAAAGGTTCTTCACAGGGAACGATTACCGACATGGACGGAAAGTTCGTGTTGAAAGCTCCCGCAGGCAGTGATTTGGAAATCTCTTATGTGGGATTCACCCCTCAGATAGTCAAGGCTACACCGGGTGAAACGCTCCAGATTACCTTACAAGACGCTACCAGCAACTTGAATGAGCTGGTGGTCGTGGGTTATGGCGTGCAGAAGAAGTCCGACATCACGGGGTCTGTCACCTCTATTAATAAAGACCGTCTGGGCAAGCTGCCTGTCACCAATGTGTTGCAGGCCGTGCAGGGAGCAGCCGCCGGTATCACGATTACCCAGACTTCTTCCATTCCGGGTGACGCACCGGATGCGATGGTGCGTGGACAGAACTCCATCAACGCCAGTTCCGGCCCTTACATTATCGTGGACGGTGTGCCTATCAGCAAGTCCGGCGGTACGCTGAACGACATCAACCCGAACGATATTGAGTCCATGGAAATCCTGAAAGACGCTTCCGCCACGGCCATCTACGGTACGAACGGTTCTAACGGTGTCATCTTGATTACCACCAAGCGAGGCAAGACGGGCAAGCCGACTGTGCGTTACAGCGGCTATGTGGGATTCGAGAATTTCGCTCATAAGCTGCCTTTCGCCAACGGCGAACAGATGATGGCCCGTGAGCAGGAGTATGCCCGGATTAACGATAAAGACTTGAACGGTGGCGGTGTCCTGCTGAACCAGGCTGAATACGAGGAATATCAGAAAGGCGTGGAGCGGGACTGGATTGACGAAGTGTCCCAGACGGGTGTCATCCAAAGCCACAACGTGAGTGTGGGAGGTGGCGCTGAACACGTGAAATACTACATCTCCGGCGAGTATATGAACCAGAAGGGTGTGCTGAAAGGATTCAACTACAAGCGTTATTCTTTCCGTATGAATCTGGATGCGGACATCACGAAGTGGTTGAAACTTGGTACCAGCTCTTACTTGGTTTCTCACAACAAGGATGGCGGACGTGTGAATTTCACCATGGCGCAGGCCATGTCCCCTTATGCCAAGATGTATAATGACGATGGCAGCTATGCGATATTCCCGATGGCGGAGGACAAGTTGTATACCAACCCGTTGATGTGGACGACGCAGGACCCTGAACGCCGTCAGTGGAACATCAACATCAACGGCTATGCTGAACTGAACTTCGGGGAGATGTGGAAGCCTTTGCAGGGATTGCGATACAAACTGAACATGGGTTACTCCTACATGCCCAAGCGGTATAACTACTACGAGGGAGCGGCACAGGGAAATGTGAATGGCGGTTATGCGGAAATCAAGAATGAGGACACGCAGAGCTATATCATCGAGAACATCGTTTCCTATGCGCGTGACTTCGGGAAACACCACCTGGACTTGACTGGCTTGTACTCAGCTTCCCGCAAGAAGTACCAGTGGGCGCAGCAGAAGGGTACCGGGTTCATCAACGATCAGCAGTTGTGGCACAACATGGGAGCGGCCAAGACACAGGAGGCTTATTCCTACACGGAGCTTTACACCACGATTTCCCAGATGGGACGTGTGAACTACTCCTATGACAGCCGTTATCTCTTTACCTTCACCGTGCGCCGGGACGGTTCTTCCGTGTTCGGTGACAACAACAAGTATGGTGTGTTCCCGTCTGTGGCGTTGGGATGGAACTTGACCAATGAATCCTTCATGGCCGGCACGAAAAGCTGGTTGAGCAACTTGAAACTCCGTCTCTCTTACGGTAAGACCGGTAACGAGGCCATCGGTGTGTACCAGACCATGGTGAAGATGAGCAACAATATGATTGCATTCGGCGGACTTCCCACCACGGCTTTGCAGTTTGGCGACAACATGGGTAACTCGGATTTGACCTGGGAGACTACCAAGACCTTCAACTTCGGTATCGACTTTGGACTGTGGAACAACCGGTTGAGCGGTAACTTGGATGTGTACGCTTCCCGTACCAACGGCTTGCTGCTGAAACGTAATCTCCCGAAGGTCTCTTTCTTCGACTATGTGTGGTCTAACATGGGAGAGACGGCCAACAAGGGAATCGAGCTTACCTTGAACTCCAAGAATATCGTCACCAAGGACTTCACGTGGAGTACGAACCTCGTGTTCTCCTGGAACAAGAACGAGATTAAAGACCTTTACGGTGACAAGAAGGACGACCTCGGCAACCGCTGGTTCATCGGACAGCCTATCGGTGTGATTTATGATTATACCAAAGTGGGTATCTGGCAGGAAGACGAAATCAAGAATGGCGTGAACAAAGGATGGGATGATTCCGCCAAGGCGGGTGACGTGAAGTTGGCGGATGTCAATAAAGATGGTAAGATTAATGATGACGACCGCTCTATCCAAGGCCAGACCACTCCGAAATGGATTGGCGGTATGACCAACACCTTTACGTGGAAAGACCTTACGCTCAGCATTTTTATTCAGACAGTGCAGGGTGTGAAGAAGTACAACAACTTGATTGGTGCTGCTTCAGACGAAATGGGTAAGCAGAATTTCACCACGGATGTGGGCTACTGGACACCGGAGAACAAGAGTAACGAGTGGCGTTCGTTGCGCACGAACTCGAATCCTCATGGTTACGGCTTCGCACAGGACGCCAGCTACACTCGTATCAAGGACATCACGTTGAGCTATAATTTCCCCGCTTCCATCTTGAAGAAGATAGGACTGGGAGGACTGACTGTCTATGCCAGCGGTCGTAACCTCTTCACCTTCACCAACTGGACTGGTTGGGATCCTGAGGCACGCAATGTGAAACGTGGAAACAGTGCTTACGATGGCACTCGTGGAGAAACCGTGTATGATTCCAGCAACTACCCGATGACGAAGAGCTTTGTCTTCGGTATTAACGTAACTTTCTAAATGAATGACCCTTATGAAAATATCATATCTTATGTCAGCTTGCCTGATTGCTGCGTCCACGGCACTGACCACCACTTCATGCAGCGACAGTTTCTTGGACGAGAAGAACTTCTCTTCTTTCGGAGATGACTTTGACTCGCCGGTGAATCAGGCGGCGGGCTTATACCGCCAGTTCGCCGCATTGTGGGGACAGTCAGGCAACCAAGGTTTCCTTTCTTCCTTCCAAGTCGGCACCGATGTGGCGACTCCCTGCCAAGTGCAGGGGGTGGAAATCGGTTTCTACCGTTATAATGAGTTGAACTCGGAGAACGGAACGGCCAGCTTCCTGTGGGAAAAGCTCTATGAAATCATTGGTAACGCCAATTCTCTGATTCAGAAAGAGGACGCCAAAGGTGACAAAGCCGACAAGGTGTCTACGGCAGAGGCGAAGTTCTTCCGCGCATACGCTTATGACATGCTTACCACTTTCTACGGAGGTGTGCCTTTGGAATTGACTCTGGATTCCCAGAACAAGAATCCACATACTAAATACACCCGTGCGAAAGTGGAGGAAGTGGACAAGCAGATAGAGGCGGACTTGGCGTATGCCATGCAAAACCTGCCAGACCTGGGCAAGGCTTCCGAACAGAGCAAGTTGAACAAAGATTGCGCCCGTCAGTTGGCCGGACAGGTCTACCTCCGCATCGGAATGCGTGACAATGCCTATTACGCGAAAGCTGAGCAGGTGCTCTCCGAAATCATAAACAGTGGCAATTACAGCCTTGTCAACCAACGTTACGGTGTGAACCAGGAACAGGAAGGCGATTATTTCTACGATATGTTCCGTCAGGGCAATATGCGCCGCTCACAAGGAAACACGGAGGGTATCTGGACTTTTGAGATGGAATACAACCGTGACGTGGTAGGCGGCACAATAGACAACCCGCAGCACCGTCGTGTATGGGTCCCCGCATATTACAATGCGCCGGGTATGGTGAACGCCGATTCTTTAGGCGGACGTGGTATCGCCCGTTTGCGTATCAGCAACTTTATCAAGTACGGTTTGTATGACAAGGGGGATATTCGCAACTCCCGTTACAACATCCGCCGTGAGCTTTACTTGAACAAGCCTGATTACAAGGAGGAAATCGGCATTGACAAAAACGGTTGGAGAGTGGCTAAGGACTCTAAAGACGCAGTGAAGACTGTTACCGTGAAGACCGGAGACAAGTACATCCCGGCGGAGACAGACTCCTTGGCTAACTTCATGCCTTATACTACCAAATGGGGACAGTATGACCCGAGTGATGATTTCGGCTATGCGATGGTGAAGGACTGGCCGCTGATGCGCTTGGGAGAAACTTACCTGTTGCGTGCCGAGGCCCGTTTCCGCCAAGGGAATTTGCAAGGAGCCGCCGATGACATCAACAAGTTGCGTGACCGTGCCTTCAAAGACTACCGGGCCGCTACTGGCGATGCGAACGCCGGAAAGGTAAGCCAAAGTCAAATCACGCTCGACTTTATCTTGGACGAACGTGCCAGAGAGCTGATAGGCGAGGAGAATCGTCGCTACACCTTGGTGCGCACGCATACCCTTAAAGAGCGTATCCAGAAGAATGGCGATAAGCCTGCGGAGGACAAGAAAACGGTCGGATTCACCGACAACAACTATCTCTTCCCGATTCCGCTGAACGATGTGCAGCTGAACAAGGACGCAAAATTGGAACAGAACCCAGGTTATTAAGATTGTTGGATTTAAAGTAATGTAAGTGAGGAAGCCGGCTGTGGAAGTCGGCTTCTTTTATTCTGTGAAGCAAAATACGAAAAATAGAACATCGGAATGTGGTGGCCTTACACCTCGAGGGCTGTCACTCCAAATGACGGAAAACTCCTTAAAAATGGTCGTTTTTCACTTGTATGGAAATGGCCGCTCACTTGTACCGTAATGAACGCTCACTTCTACCGTAATGAGCGGCCATTACGGTAGAAGTAAGAAATGACTTCCATAAGGGTGAATTTTTGGTTTTTTCTTACCCCGTATTCCTTTCAGTCGGACTTGAGAATCAGGTGTGTGAGCTCGACATCCCATTCACCAAAATGCGAAAAATAGAACATTTTTCATTCGGGTTTCTCTGTGCCGGCAGATTCACCGTCTTCATTGATTTTCCAGCTTCCCAAAGTGTGTGTGGCACTGTCGAAGTTGACACCCACCTTCACGATGGGCAATCCATACAGGCGGAACCGTTCGGGGTATTGTTTCAGGTCTATCTGCCCCATAGCCACCTCAGCGTCCTTGTCAAGTTTCAGTTCTATTATATATAAGGTATGGGGAGTGCGCATCACGATATCCACCCTTCCACGAGGCGTGCGTACTTCCACGTCGCAATAGATTCCCAACAGGCTGAAGATGACGTAGAGCATCTGCTGGTAGTGGCCTTCGTAGTCTGTGTGGTCGCAGTAGGGTATGGTGGACAGGAACTCTTTCAGACAGGTCAAAGTCTTGTCCATGTCGTTGTCATACAACGCCTCGGCCATGTCCATGATGGTGCCGCTCGTGGCCAGTGTGTCCTGGCTGACGTAATAGGGGACGAGACTTTTCATCAGTCCGATGCGTACCTCGTTGTTGGGGATGTCCAGAATATATCTTCCGAACATGGGATTGCAGTCTTTGATAGTAAGGTAGCCGCTCTGATACATCAACGGCACGATGTTCGTCAGCCGTTCCGTAGGGGCGTCGAAGTCGGATGCCATGGCTTTTTTTCCGCCCATCTGTGAGGGAAGCACCTTGTATTTACGCAGCATCTCAATAAGGTAGGTGGGCGTGCCGCTTCCGAACCAGTAGGAGTCAATTTTCCGGGAAGAGAAGGCGTTGAGCAGACTGTAGGGATTGTAGAGGTCTGGCGAGGGCCATGTGAAGTGATAGCCGTCATAGTTCTCTTTCAGCTTTGCCAGTGTTTCCTCTTTTGTCAGTCCCAGCTTTGCCGCCAGCAGTCCGATACCTTCCCCCATCTGGGTGCGCATCTCCTCCTCGGTGATGCCGCAGATGGCGGCATATTCCTCGTCCATGCTGATGTTCTTGATGTTGTTCAGTTCGCTGAAAATGCTCAGTTGTGAGAACTTGGTGATGCTGGTGAGGAACACGAAACGCAAGTAAGGGTCGCATCCTTTGAGCGGACTGTAGAAGTTGCGCATCACGTCCCGTAGTGCCGGAAGGTTCTTGTCCTCATGCACCACGTCCAGCAGCGGAGCGTCATATTCGTCAATGAGAATGACCACCTTGCGTCCGGTCTTTTGATAAGCTGTCTTGATAAGATTTGTCAAGCGGTTGTTCACTCCGTTTACAGGCGTGGCGATTCCATATTCAGCTTCTTTTTCTGACAGTTGGTAGCACAGGTATTCATCCAGTTTTTCTTTGTCCATGTGCTTCCCAAGACTCATGTCGAAGTGCAGCACGGGGTATTCAGTCCAGTCTTTCTCCAGTTTCTCGATGGCCAGTCCTTTGAACAGGTCTTTGCGTCCTGTGAAATAGCAATGGAGGGTGGAAGTCAGCAATGACTTGCCGAACCTGCGTGGACGGTTGAGAAAGATATACGAGGCATCACCGTGTGTCATATGGTAGACATACGCTGTCTTGTCAATATACAGATAATTTTCTTTCCTTATCTCCTCAAATGTCTGTATCCCTATGGGATAGCGTTGTCTCTGTGGTTCCATGACTGCTCCTAATCTACTGTTACTCCTGCGAAGATAACGCTTTATTTTCAGATGAGCAAGATTATCATAATGATAAAGGATTGTAGCACCCCTACGAGTTTGCGGTCTGCTTGTGTGGCCAAAGTGCCCTCGTCCGTTTTGCAAGGATGGAACCTGCGACAAACGAATATGAATAGTGGAATTGCAAATTTGGTCTTGAGGCAATGGCGGTAATGGACCTGGCTGTTGCAACTTAGAAGATTAGGCTTCCGCCGGAACGCATCAGAAGCCTGAATACTGAACGGTACGTTCAGTTCATTCAGGCTTCTTGGATTGTCTTATTAGTGTTTACTGTCAAGCTTTATCTCCATTTCCACATAGATTCATAAGCGTTGTTAGATAATGGAAATCCATTATCGTCAAGCTGCCAATCGAAGGTCTTCTTACCATAGTCAGGCTCTGAATCACCATCGGGGTCAGTGCTTGTGTAGGTGTATTCCAGAATAAGGTTCGTCTGCGCCTTGCCAAGAAGTCCTGCATACATTGCGTAACGTACAAGGTCGCTCTCCGCCTCGTTGTCATAGAAATCGGTAAGGTCTCCGCTTGTAGCGAAGATACAACCTTTGTTGGGTATTGAAGTAGTGTGCGTGCTGTCAGTGTAGGCGAATTGATAAACGGTGGTTTCAGGATGCGATTCTATTTCGTTGTAAGTGGCCTTTGTCATGTTGCCGTTCGTATCGTATTCAAATTGCAACTCACAATCAATGTCAATATCTTTATTGCCTGTATGGTTGTAATCTTTCAAGGTGAACTTGGTTAGTTGTCCGTTGGGGTTGTAAGCATAGGTCGTAAAGTTATAGCCTTCTGCATCTTGAGCTTTCACGGTGAAGCCGTTGCTTCCCAGCGTAAGGTACCACACTTCGGGTTCATAGTCATCGTAGTAGATAGACATGGTCACATTCTTCGAAGCGGCACGAGTCTTTGCGTCGTAGGTGAATTCAACTCTTCCTCCTTCATCCGTCTGCATCGATGTCACGCGACCTTCGCTGTCCACAGTGATGTGGCTGATGCCTGGCGCTTTCTGGGGTACTCCGTTTGTGAATACTTTGGATACAGACACCTCACCGTCTACGAGCGTATTGCCGTTCTCGGCATCGTCATTGGAACATGCGCAGAAAGATAGTGCGCACATCATCATCGGCACTAATAATGGAGTCTTTTTCATTTTACCTTAAATTTAATCATTTGCCTACTCTGTTTCATAGGGGATTTTCGGCTTTCTCCCTCCATATTAGGATTGATTTGAATCTGCGTCAGGAAAACGTGTGGGCAAAAACAGAGCGGCATAGCCGTTCCCGGATATTCGGAAATGGTTGATGTTGATTTTATGCCAATAAATAAAATATGGTTTCATGTTCCGTCTTGCCTATAGCTTTGTCTTCTGACAGCCATTGCCCACGAGTGGCTCACCAGAGTTGAATACTGCAAGACGGGACGCAGAGATAAGTTTCTTTTTTACAGGAGAAGAGCCGTCCCACCACTTTCTGCTTCCTGTACGGAAAGCCGAATTGCAAAATGTGGTGTATTCCCCCGCTTGAACGTGTCATGACTCATTGCAAGCCTTTCATTCAAGTTTGCGCTGCGAATTTACAGTATTTATTAGACATTCATCCCTACGGAATATTAAAATAAATTAATAGTTTATAGGATTGTGTAAAACTCTACTTGACTGTTACGGTGGACAGTATAAATAATTCAGTGGATTTGTTGCGCAAGCTCTTAGTCTGATTAATAGGTCCTCTCCACAGCTCTTATAAATGAAGAATCGCAAAAAGCTCATAAGTAAGCAGGAACTTTCTCCATTCTACTTATGAGCTTTTTGTGTCAGTTATCGTAACAGTCAGGACTACTATGTCCTCCACGACTGTAGCACCCCTACGAGTTTGCGGTCTGCTTGTGCGGATGTCTGAACACAAAGCTGAACAGCACGAAGACTATGAGGGCGTAGCTTGCGAAGATGGCCCATGAGATTCTCCATCCGTCTATCTGTGTGGCGGCGTCTTGCGAACCGTTGAACACATAGTGGTTGAGGACGGCTTGTGCGGCCAAAGTGCCGATGGTGGATCCGAACCCGTTGGTCATGATGATGAACAAACCTTGGGCGGAACTGCGGTATTTGGGGTCGGTGGCTTGGTCTACAAACAAGGAGCCACTGACGTTGAAGAAGTCGAAGGCCACGCCGTAGACAATCATGCTCAGAATAAAAAGCCATACCCCGCTACCAGGATTCCCCAAGGCGAACAGGCCGAACCGGAAGACCCACGCCAACATGGCTATCTGCATCACTTTCTTGATGCCGAAGCGTTTCAGACAGAAGGGAATGAGGAGAATACAGCACGTCTCACTAATCTGGGATATGGAAATCAGCATGTTGGGATGGTTGGCTCCAAAGGTGTCCGCATACTCCGCTATGTCCTTGAATCCCATGATGAAGGGGTTCGCAAAGCCGTTGGTGATCTGCAAACTTACTCCCAAAAGGAAAGAGAACAAGAAGAATATGGCCATTTTCTTCTGGCGGAACAAGGCGAATGCGTCCAGTCCCAAGGCTTGGTAAAGGCTTTTGGATTCTGCCTTGCTGACCGGACAAGAAGGGAGCGTCTGCGCATAAACGGCAAACACAAGTCCTAACACAGCGGATACGTAGAACTGTGCGTAGCTGGTCTGCAAGCCTGACATATCGACAAAGAGCATGGCCACGATGAATCCCACCGTGCCGAACACCCGGATGGGGGGATAGTGTTTGACCGTGTCCAGTCCAGCTTTTGTCAATGCGGAATAAGCCACTGAGTTGGCCAGTCCGAGGGTCGGCATATAGAAAGCCACGCTGAAAGAGTACAGGGTAAAGAACACGGACATCTCCACTTTCTCCGCTCCCTGTGCATAGAAGGCGGCAGCTCCCATGAAAACGGCACCGGCAAGATGGGCTAGTCCTAACAGTCGCTGGGCTGGTATCCAGCGGTCCGCCACGATGCCCAACAAGGCGGGCATGAACAATGCGACGATTCCCTGTATGGCGTAGAACCATCCAATCTGTGTTTCCATTCCCGCTTTCACGAGAAAACTGCCCATGGAGGTGAGGTATGCACCCCATACGGCGAATTCCAAGAAGCTCATCAATGTGAGCCTTCCCTTTAATACCAATGCCTTGTCCATTGTATAATGTTTAATTGTTAGTGTTTAATGTTTAGTTGTGAGCACTCTAATGCTTAATGTGTAATTTAGTTGTATGATTAGTCAATTAAACATTACACACTACACATTAAACATTATGATTCTCACCATTCTATCGGTGTCTCTCCATGTGCCACGAGGTATTCGTTCGTGCGGCTGAAATGCTTGTTGCCGAAGAAACCGTGGTAAGCGGAGAGGGGAGAAGGATGGGCGGACTCCAATACCAGGTGTCTGCTTCGGTCGATGATAGCCCCTTTCCTGCGGGCATAGCCTCCCCATAGAATAAACACCAAGTGTTCACGTTGTTCGTTCAACGCCCGTATGGCGGCGTCCGTAAACTCCTCCCAACCTCTTCGCTGGTGGCTGCCTGCCTGGTGCGCTCTTACGGTCAGTGTGGCGTTCAGCAGCAACACTCCTTGCTTTGTCCAGCGAGTCAAGTCGCCGTCTTGCGGCACGGGTGTTCCCAAGTCGTTTTGTATCTCTTTGAAGATATTGACCAAAGACGGGGGAAAGGGTACTCCCTTGTTCACCGAGAAGCACAGCCCCTGTGCCTGTCCCGGTTCGTGATAAGGGTCTTGGCCGATGATGACCACTTTCACCTTGTCGAAAGGACAAAGGTTGAACGCATTGAATATCAGCTTTCCCGGTGGGTATATCGTGTAATGCTGGTATTCGCTGCGCACAAAGCGTGTGAGGTCAAGGAAATAGTTCTTCTCAAACTCCGCTCCCAATACTTTCTTCCAGCTTTCTTCTATCTTTACGTCCATTGCTTATTCTTTATGTTGCCAGATTGTCATCACTTTCCGTTTCACCACCAGGCAGTTGAGTACGGAAACGACCAGGAAAAGTATCAGCCCAGTGAGGATGGACGGCCACATACTGCCGCTGTCCAATGAGGGGAAGAGTGTGAGCAACAGGTTCATGTAATACGTTCTCACTCCCCAAAGGATAAGCCATACGAGTAGCAATACTGCGGCGTTCAGTCCCACGGTCAGCAATTGATAGGGTAGTGCCACCTTTTGCGGTGTGTAGCCTATGAGCAGCAGGTTCTCCAGTTTGGTGGTGTTCTTCTGCACCAACAGATAGATGCTCAGCATCAGAATGTAGAAAGACAGCACGCTGATGACCAGTCCCACAATCATCACGATGGACACGATGATTTTCAAGAACCAAGTGGTCTTTTCCGCTTCCAGCTTGTCATCTTCTATCTCCAGCCCTTTCTTCTGGCAGTATTTGGCGATATGGTCGTCCGTGGGATTCTTCACCTCCATAATCATGCGGGTGGGGTCTCCCTGCTGTCCGGGCGCATAGGTCTGGTTGGCCCATGTCACAAACGCTTCCGGCACGACGATGGTGTTCAGACGGCTGCTGAATCCGATGACCCTTCCTGTGAAATGATCTTGTCTCCCGTTGCCATGCACGAAGATGTCCATGACAATCATGTTCATCAATCCTTCCGATATTTTAGGCAGGTTGTGTGTCTGGGCGAAGCCGAAGTTGTACATATTCAGATAGCTTCGGGGCATGATGATGGGTACTTCCTTGTCGCCGGGAGAGAAATGCCACTGATTCTTGTCCACACCGACAAACTCGTCGGGGATGCTTTCAAAGAACATTTCCGTGTTGAATGCCGCTCCTTCAGAGCCTTTCACGCCCATGGAGGCACTCATCTTGAACTGCGAGGTGACGAACATACCCGCTTTTTTCACGAATGGCTGTGCCTTCAAGTCTTCCTGGTCGCCGGACGAGAAAGAGTTGGTGTTGCCGGTAAAGGAACCCATCGTGCCGATGTGCTTCTGTACCACGATGTAGTTGTCTTTCATGAAGCTGTCTTCCGAAGTGAAGACGGGCAGCACATCCCGGTAGAACTGAAACCCCAGGAGGACAATCATCATGCCGAATAAATTGGCCATCAGAAAACCGCAGAATTGAGGCAGGCTGATGTGCTGTCGTAGTAATTTCCAAACTAATCTCATAATTTGAATACTTTATCGTAGTTCAACTCTATGTGTTTTCCCACACTGGTGCAGATGACTCCCGCACCTTGACGGGTGGCTTCCGTCATGAGGATGTCGCCCATGATGCGTGCGTTCTCGTCGTCAAGATGGCTGATGGGTTCGTCCACGAAGATGAAGTCGAAAGGTTGGCACAAGGCACGGATAAGTGCCACTCGCTGTTGTTGTCCGAAAGACATCTGTCCGGCCAGCTGGTCTTGTTGCCGGGCTATGCCTAATCGCTCGAACCACTCTTTGATTTCTTTTTTCTTCCTAAATCCCGTCAGGGAGTTCTTGATGCTCACATTCTCCATGGCCGTCAATTCCGGAAACAAGCGAAGCTCCTGGAAGAGCATGGCGATGTGTTGCTTGCGAACTTCCACCCAGTCCGGGATTCGGAGGTGCTTGATGTTCTCATTGTCAAAACAGATGATTCCCTGGTAATCAGTACGGTAGCCGAGGATGTAGCTGCACAGGGAAGATTTCCCCGTACCAGAGTTGGCTTCTATCAAGTAGAGCTTGTTCTTTTCGAAGCGGATGTCCTTGTGCCAAATGTCGCTCTGCACGTCATTTCGGGAGGCGAACACTTCCGGCAGGGTATTTTTCAATTCGATGGTGTCCATTGTCTTTATTTCATCAAAGTCTGTATGTAGTTCAGTTGAGGGTCTGCGGAGATGAAGTCTATCGTGCCGGAATTGCCGCTGGTGGCCTTCATCACGACCATTTTCGTATGGCTTACCAACTGCTGAATCTGCGGTACATAGCGTCCCACCAGTCCGATGGCGTCCGCCAAGGCTTTGATACGTCTGGCTCCGGCCACATTGATGAGTGTGAAACTCACCGCTCCTTTCACTTGATTAGCGTAAGGAGCCAATAGGGGGGATGTGCCAGTGGGGAGTGTGAGGGAAGAGAGGTCATTCGTGGCGTAGAATACATTGCCTGGTTTCACGCCGAACTGTCCATTGAAGTCGGGCATCCGCAGGTTGTAACAGTTCTTCCCCGCATCCGTCATACGGCTTCCTTTTCCTAATTTAGCCACGCTTTGTTTCCAGTAATCCACATCATTCAGAAAGGAGGTGTTTGCCAGTTGGGCGTGAAAGCAAAACGCCATGTCTCCGTTATCTTTCAGATAAGGCACGCTGAAAGAGGCGTCACCTTTCGTACTTTTCATGATCATGTCCGCATCCACCCCAGCGTTCATGGCTAACAGAAAATCACTGATGGTCTTGTTTTGTTTCAGCTGCTTCAAGGTGTTGTCCCCGTTCAATCCCATACTTCCCCATACCAAGAAGTTCGCAGGAGCTTGGTTCAGGAAAACACCTTTGACGGTAGGCAGTGAATGAGCGGACGTTTTCATCTGACTGGCAAGGTCTTTGTTCTCCGAGGAGCTTTCCCCGTCGATGTGTATCTTCCCCTTTTCAAAGTCAAGGGTCAAATACACGTCAATATCTTCTTTGTCCGCATCTTCCGGCACGTTGAGGGCGAACTGTGTGCCCATGAGGTCTGGCAGGTTCGACAGGGGAGCGTACACACGGATGTCTCCTTTTTCACTGTCTAACTTGTCAAAGGCCGGTGAAGCGGAGAAGCTGTCGTCTTTGCTTTGTTTGAACAAGGCCAGCATGTTCTGCCGCAGCATGGGTTGTGCGCCTTGTGGCACGGGACCCATCATCAAGAAGCGTTTGCTGTCAAAGCCTATAATCCAGTTGTTTTTATAGACCGTCCAGTTATAACCGCCCCGTTCTTCGAGGGCGGAAGCCTGGTGCTGGGTGTACATGGCCTTCATGAAGTCCTCCAAGGTGGAGCTGCTTCGCACGTTGGCGGCAATGCCGATGTAGTCTTCCGTGGTGAATCCGTAGGCTTTGTCTTCCCACAAAGCGGACAGAATCAGCGGGTGTTGCATAAGCTGGCGTAGCCCTCCGCCTGACGGACGGTTGGTAAACTGTGCTATTTCGGTTTCCAACTTGTCATTGTCCATTCCGCTTTTGTCTCCCATCCTGTCGAGGTCGATTGAAAAGACCAGACGAGACTGTGCGGGTATCATGTCCTCCACGTTTCCCTCGCAAGAGGTAAGCAGACAGAGCAGTCCCGTAATGACTCCCCAAAGATATTTTCTCATTTTCATTGATTGATTAGGTTCATGGTATGTACGGCTACCAAGGCTGCGGTCTCTGTGCGTAGACGGCTCTTTCCCAAGCTGATTGGTTCAAAACCGTTGGCCTCGGCCATCTTCACCTCGTCTATGCTGAAGTCCCCTTCTGGTCCCACCAAGACCAAGCTGTCCATACCTGTATGCAAGGCTTGGTAAAGAGGCTTTTTGTCTCCCTCGTAACAATGGGCGATATACTTTCCGCCTTTAAAAGACTGGCCTACAGTCTCCATGAAATGCTTGAAAGACTGCATCTCATGCACTTCCGGCAGGAATCCTTTCTGGCTTTGCTTCATGGCAGAAACGACAATTTTCCGAATGCGTTCGGTTTTGATGACCGTGCGTTCGGAAAATTGACAATCAAGGAAGTAAAGCTTGTCCAGCCCTATTTCCGTGGCCTTCTCGGCCAGCCACTCTGTCCTGTCCATGTTTTTGGTGGGAGCCATGGCCAGGCAGAGGTTCGCTTTCCATGGCTTTTGATAGGCTTGTTTCTCCTCTATGCGGTACAAGCAGCGTTTAGGCGTGGCCGTGGTGATGAGTGCCTTGTAGAAGAATCCCTTTCCGTCTGTCAGGTGAATCTCGTCACCGATGGACAGTCTTAGCACTCTTGTGCAGTGTTTGGCTTCTTCTTCAGGCAGTTCACCCTTTTCCGCTTCCGGGGCATAGAAGAAATGTACTTCTTTCATAATGCGTTAGGTTCTCCTTCTCTGTTTCCTGCGGACGGTTTCTTCGCAAGCCTTTTGTTTATTTCATCTCTCAACAAAGAGGCCATCTCATAATTCTCGTCTTTCACGGCACGTTCCAGGGCTTCCTTCAAAGCCTGTACGTCCAGGGTGTTGATGGGGATGGAGAGTCCGCCGTCATTCTCACGCATATACTGCCGTTCGAGCAGTACATCGCTGGTATAGATGGGGCAGTTATAGGTCAGTGCCAAGGCGATAGCGTCCGAGCTTCGGGCGTCTATGTCCGTCTCCAAACCGTCATGTTCCAGTTCCAAGTAGGAGTAATATACCCCGTTGTCCACCTTATATATATACACATCCCGCAGGGTGATGTCGAAAGCGTCGGTCAGTTTCTTGAACAAATCCTGTACCATGGGACGTTCCAACGGTACATGGCGGGTCTTCAAGGCGATGGCCTGTGCTTCAGACTGCCCGATGATAATCGGAATCTTTCGGTCGCCTCCCATCTCTTGCAAGATGAGGATATACATATTCTCGTGCATGGTCCCCTTGGACAGTCCCAGCACTTTCAATCTTATTCTGTTCTCGTTCATTTTGATAGTTCCTTTCCTTAAAGGACACTGCAAAAAACATGCCTTATTCCACGTAAAGCACCAGTCCTTTCAAATATTCCCCTTCCGGATGATAGATGTTGACAGGATGGTCGGCGGGCTGATGGAGTTGGTGCAGGATTCTGACATTTCGTCCACTTTGCGCAGCTGCGGTGAAGATGGCGTTGCGGAAGTTGTCTTTCGTCACCACCTGCGAGCAACTGAACGTGAAAAGTATGCCGCCTTTACGGATTTTAGCGAACGCCTTGGCATTGAGCCGTGTATAGCCCTTCAAGGCGTTGTGCAACGCTTGACGGTGCTTGGCGAAAGCTGGCGGATCCAGTATAATCAGGTCATATTGTCCGTCTTGCATGGAGTCCAGGTATTTGAAAGCGTCCTCCGCAAAGGCTTGATGACGGCTGTCGTCCGGGAAATTCAAGTTGATGTTGCGGTTTGTCAGCTCCACGGCCTTGGCGGAACTGTCCACCGAGTGCACGATATGGGCTTGTCCTCGCATCGCATAGAAGGAGAAACCACCCGTATAGCAGAACATGTTCAGCACGTCCCGTCCTTTGGCATAATGTTCCAACAATCGGCGGTTTTCGCGCTGGTCTACGAAGAATCCTGTTTTCTGTCCTCTCAACCAGTCCACATAGAATTTCAGTCCGTATTCCTGCGCTATGTTGTTGTCCGTCTGTCCTATGAGGAAACCGTCTTTGTCTCCTTCATCCAAGTCAGCCTTGAAGGGCAGGGTCGTGTCACTTTTGTAATAGACATTGCTCACTCTTCCTTCCGTGGCCTTTATGATGGCGTTGGCGATATCCTTCCGTACGCAGTGGATGCCTACGGAATGGGCCTGCATTACGGCGGTGTCTCCATAGATGTCTACCACCAGTCCGGGCAGGTTGTCTCCTTCTCCGTGTACCAGACGGAAAGCGTCAGTGTCCGCTCTGTCCGCGATGCCGATGGCTTTGCGTACCTCGTAGGCTTGGTGGATACGGTTTGTCCAGAAATCCGGCGTTATCTCTATGTCCTTGAAACTCAACACACGCACCGTGATGCTTCCTATCTGGTAATGCCCCACGGCCAGAAAGTTTCCTCCCATGTCCAGCACACGTACCAGTTCACCTTCTTCGGGCTGTCCGTCGATATGGTGTATGGCTCCTGAGAAAACCCACGGGTGGAAACGCAGCAAAGAGGCTTCCTTGCCTTTCCTTAGATATATGTTTTTATACATGTTGTACCTTTTCTTTTTCGTTCTTGGATGTGTCTGTCTGTGTCGAAGTCTCCGGGGTGTGAACCAGCTTGTAACTTCCGTTATTTTCCAGCTTGTCCAGTTCGTTGTAAATCTTTATGCAGGCCCATGCGTCCGTGGCAGCGTAGAGTTGCTGGCGTTCTCCCAGCTCTTTCGCCTCCCAGTTGCTGAGTTGCTGCGTCTTGGAGATTTTCTGATGGAAGAAGTTGGCGTAGAGCTTTTGCAAGCTCATGTCCTCGATGCCTATTTCCTTCACCCTCGTCTGTAGTTCGATGATGCCTCCCGGCTGAAATCCTTCTACCAGCCGGTGCAGAGAGAGAATGTCGTCTTTCAGCGAGACACCAATCTTAAGAGGCTTCGTCTGTTCCATCAATGTACGCAGGGGCTGGATGAGTCCTAACCGGTTCAGACGGAAGAGAAAGCAAATCTCGTCACCCACACACACTTGCATCAATGCCACCTTGTTGCTGTGTCCTTTCCGGAAGGAGGGACGTGTCTCCGTGTCCAGTCCCACATAGGGTTGTTTCAACAGATAGGCGACGGCTTTCTCCGCTTCCGCTATCGTGTCAATTACCACTATCTTCCCCGGGAAAGCCACTACCGGCATTCCTCCGATTTCCTTCTTGTCAATCTTCGTCTTTATTATCTTCACCTTCTATCTGCTGGTTATAATATACGTCATGGAGTGCCCGGAGGGTGTTCACCAATGTCTGCCCCCAATACAACTCGAAATTTTCTCTTACCTTGGCGATGGCGTCGTACATGGTCTCTTCGTACCCGATCTTATATATGCCCACAAAGTTCCGCACGTCTTGATAGATGTCTGCCAAGTCCTCGGAAATGTTCTTTACAATGGGTCTGTCGCTGTACTTCATGTCCTGCACAAACACGTCAAGATAGTCGTCCTGTTCGCCCATGATCTGTGCCGCGTTGGTGCGTATGAACTCGTAATCGCCTTCTTTCACAAGTTCCTCCACGGGGAAAGCACCCAGTGCTTCACACTTGGGAAGCAGCGTCGCTTTCACATACAATAGAGGAAGCAGTTTGAGCAACGTGCCTACGAAGTCCTTCCGTGTACGGGAGGTGGACTGCTCGAGAAACACACAGTATTGTGCGGCGATGGTCACGAACTCCACCGTTTCTTTTTGGTACACAAATGATTTATTATCTATTGCGCTATTCATATTCTTCTGATAGGACTGATGGCGGATGCGCCTCGGTCACTCGTATTTGGTTGCAAAGATACTGCAAATAGACTGTAGCGCAAAATGAATAAGCCCCTTTTTACGGAGAAGCGTTCATAAAGATATTGAAAAGCATCGGTTGATTGACCGTCTGGATAATATTGTCCGAAATCTCGAAGACCCCCGTTGGTGAAATTACATAACATTAAGCTATAACGTATGTTTCCTGCAAAAGGTGTGCGTTTCCCGAAAATAATCGTTATATTTGCAAACGAGAAACCGTAGAATTATCAAACATTAACCAACTATTATCAAACATGAAACGTATCATTTCATTGCTTTCTGTGGTGCTGTTGGCACTGACGGCAATGGCACAGACCTATCCCAAGGCGGTGCTCACGGGCGACTATCCCGACCCTTCAATAGTCAGGGACGGAAAGGATTACTACATGACACACTCGCCTTTCTATTATCAACCCGGCTTTTTGATATGGCATTCCACCGACTTGGTGAACTGGGAGCCAATCGTAAGAGCCTGTCCTGAATACCGTGGCTCGGCAATGGCACCCGACTTAATCAAGTATAAAAACAAGTTCTACCTCTATTTCCCGTCCAATGGTACAAATTATGTTATCTATGCCGATAACATACGTGGCCCGTGGAGCAAGCCAATCGACCTGAAAGTGAAAGGCATTGACCCCGGTCACGTGGCGACACCCGATGGGAAACGCTACCTGTTCGTGGACAAAGGGGAGGTGATACGTCTGTCCGATGACGGACTGAGTACCATCGGCGAGAAGAAAAAGGTATATGACGGATGGCGTTATCCCGACAAATGGGTGACGGAGTGTATGTGTCTCGAATCGCCGAAGCTGACTTATCACAATGGATACTATTATCTCACCTCTGCTGAAGGTGGAACGGCGGGACCTGCCACAAGTCACATGGCGGTGAGCGCACGTGCCAAGAATATAGAAGGACCGTGGGAGAACTCACCCTACAACCCCATAGTACACACTTACAGCGCAACGGACAACTGGTGGTCGAAGGGACATGGCACTCTCGTGGACGATGTGAACGGCAACTGGTGGATAGTGTATCATGCCTACGCAAACGGCTATCACTCCCTCGGACGCTCAACTCTGATTGAGCCGATTGAGTGGACTGCCGATGGATGGTACCGCACTAAGACTACGCAAACATCTCTTCCAGAGAACACGGAGATAAAGGCGAGAGCAATGAAACTGTCGGATGACTTCACCGAAGAACGTCTCGGACTGCAATGGACGTTCTGGAAAGAGTATGCCCCCAACGCCCTTACCATAGGCAAAGGCTCATTGAAAATGAAGGCAAAGGGCAAGTCTCCTGCCGATGGACGGCTGCTTCTTGTCACGCCGACGGACAAAAACTATACCGTACAGGCTGATATTGAGGTGGGCAAGGGCAACACCGCAGGACTCATACTCTATTATAGCGACAAGGCATACGCAGGTCTGACTACTGACGGACATACCTATTATATATACAAGAACAAAGAGAAGCACTGGACTAAGGTGAACAAGCTCGGCAAGAAGCTGACCATACGTCTGCACAACCGTGGCAACAATCTGAAGATAGAAGCCAGCAAGGACGGCAAAGAGTGGACGACCGTAGCCGACAACATTGATGTCAGTTCACTCAATCACAACAACTTCGGTGGCTTCTATGCCCTCCGTCCTGCACTTGTGTCTATGGGTAAGGGCGTGGCAAAGTTCCATCACTTTCGCTATAAGAACGCAGTGCCACAGGAGAAAGACATGGCTGCCTACCTGATGGTGTTCCATCAAGATGCCGACCACAGCCTACATGCGGCACTCAGCCGTGACGGCTACACTTTCACAGCACTGAACGACGGCAAGCCAATCATGGCTGGCGACACCATAGCTGAGCAGCGTGGCATACGTGATCCACATATCTACCGTGGTCCAGACGGGGCGTTCTACCTCTCCATGACCGACCTTCACATCTACGCAAAGCGTGACGGATACCGCACGACCGAGTGGGAGCGTGACGGAAAGAAGTATGGTTGGGGCAACAACCGTGACCTGATATTGATGAAATCATGGGACTTGGTGAACTGGAAACGCACCATCATCGACTTCACGAAGCTGTCTTCAGAGTATAAGGAGATAGGCTGTGCGTGGGCTCCAGAGACCATCTACGACCCACAAAAAGGCAAGCTGATGCTGTATTTCACGATGCGTTTCGGCAACGAACCCAACCGCTTGTACTACGCATACGTCAACGATGACTATGACAAACTGGAGTCTGCGCCCCAGATACTCTATCAGTATCCCGACGAGAAGATAACCGCCATTGATGGTGACATAACTTTCGCCAACGGCAAATACCACCTCTTCTATGTGGCACACGATGGCCAGTCGGGCATAAAGCACGCTACGAGCGACACACCACACGGTCCTTGGCAGTATGACGCACGTTGGTACGACCCCGAACCCAAATCCTGTGAAGCTCCGAACGTATGGAAGCGAATTGGTAAAGACGGAAAGTGGGTACTGATGTACGACTGTTTCGGACTGAAGAAGCACAACTTCGGGTTCTCCGAGACATCGGATTTCGTGAACTTCACCGACCTCAAGCACTTTAATGAGGGCGTGATGAAGACCACCAACTTCACCGAACCTAAGCATGGGGCTATCATCCAGCTAACTGAAAGTGAAGCACGGCACCTCGCTGAACACTGGAAATTAGACTACGACAAGATGAAATAATCTTTTCAGACGCAGTACATAAAGAAAACATATAGGATATGATCAATCCGTTGACAGCAGTTCGTCTGAATCAGACGGGCTGCTGTTTCCTTCATGGAGCAGTCTGACAAATTAATACAAGGTTTATTTGCTGTTGTGATATTTATGAGCTATCTTTGTGGAATAAAAAAGTGACATGATGAAGGAAAGGCTTTATCCAGTAGGCATTCAGACATTCTCAAAGCTACGTGAGGACAATTATCTCTATGTAGACAAGACCAAGTATATATACGAACTCACCCACAGTGGTGGTAAGTATATATTTCTGAGTCGTCCACGGCGATTCGGAAAGTCGTTGCTCGCTTCGACGCTACACAGCTATTTCGAAGGCCGAAAGGAGCTTTTCGATGGGCTGTATATCTCGACGGTGGAGAAGGAATGGGTGAAGCGTCCTGTGCTGCATTTTGATATGAGTCGTGGAAAGCATTTAGATAAAGAAGGATTAATCGGCCATCTCGACTATATGTTGCATGAGTATGAAAAGACTTATGGCATAGGAACATCGTTGAGTGATCCAAGCATACGCTTTGACAGGCTTACAAGAACCCTTTATCAGCAAACCGGACGGAAAGTGGCCCTCATAATCGACGAATATGATGCCCCTCTTTTAGACGTAATAGATGAAGACAATACGCTGGATGAGCTGCGCAAAATCATGCAGAACTTTTATAGTCCTATAAAGTCGCTCGACCCTTACCTTGAGTTTGTTTTCATTACTGGCATTACTAAGTTCTCACAACTGAGCATCTTTAGCGAGCTTAACAACATTAATAATATAAGCTTGCTCGACCAGTACTCAGCCATTTGCGGCATCAGCAAGCATGAGTTGGAGCACGAGATGAAGCCGGATGTGGAAGGTCTTGCCGCATACATGCACCGTGGCTATGACGATGTGATGGCCGAACTGCGTGACTATTATGACGGCTACCATTTCAGTGCGAATGGGGAAGATGTGTATAACCCGTTCAGTCTGATAAAAGCGTTGAACAACAAGGTTATATCGCCGTATTGGTTCGATTCGGGTACGCCAACCTATCTTATAAAGATATTGCAAAAATACAATGTCAATGCGATGGAAGTTGAGGATGAAGATGCGACGATACCCGACTTTGATGTGTCGCCAGAACACATGCAGTCTCCACTGCCATTGTTGTATCAGAGTGGGTATCTTACCATAAAGGGATATGACCCGATGTTCAAGACATATAAACTCGGGTATCCTAACAGCGAGGTGCGCATAGGTATGCTCAATTCTCTTGCCCCCAATTACCTCTCACCCATAGGTAGAGACAACCGTGGTTTCATCATTAAGTTCCTCAGACATTTGGTGAAGGACGACATGAACGGGGCTTTGGAGGAAATGAAAGCCTACTTGGCAGGCATCTCAAACCGCCTGTCGAACAAGAATGAGAAAGACTTCCAGACGATATTCTATCTCATATTCAATCTCATGGGTGAATATATCCGTGTGGAAGAGGATAGTGCCATAGGTCGGACGGATGCGGTGTTGAAGACGAAAGACACCATCTTCGTCATAGAATTGAAGTATGACCGGCCTGCGGAGGAAGCTATCAAGCAGATTGACGATAAGGATTATTTGATAAAATATACCACTGATGGTCGCAAACTTGTAAAGGTGGGCATCAACTTCGACAGCGAAAAGCGCACCATCGGACATTGGCTGATTGCCTGACATAATGTAGAGATGCGATTCATCGCATCTCTACCAGTCAATTAAAAAATAATTCACCTGTATATTGGTGATTGTGCCGACGTTGCCTTCGTAGGAGAGGGCTTGGTCGCTTCGGGAGCGGTGATGAGCAAATTGTCGAAATAGGAGGTACTCGACCTGTCCTTAAGATGCTCGGCCATGAGTCCTGCCATGCCGTGGGCATAGTGGTGGTCTTGCACCATCATCATGGCTTTGCCGTCTACGAAAGCGGTGATTTCGGTGCCTTTGAACCTCAGCTTCAAATTATGCCACTGATTGGCTTCGATGCCGGGAACGATGACTGAGGCAAGCGTCCGTTCGCCTCCCTCGCCCTTGTCGAGACCTTTCTTGATGAGTGCCTGTTGCTCCGCGTCGCCCACAAGAGCCTTCTTGTCTTTCTTTCCACGCACCACTACGAGGTCGCACTGCCCGCTATCGCTTAGCTTCAGGTAGTATCCTTTGGGGATAATGCCATAGCCTGTGCCAACGTGGTTGATGCGTCCCATGATGCTGGCGGCATCGCCTTTGTTCAAGAGTACGTCGGCGCTCACTTCATAGTTGCGCCATGCCGAGTCGCCGATGATTGTGTAGTGCTGCCAGTCGGGTGCCCAGCTGATGGTGCGCTGTGGCACTACCTGCTTGAGACACTTGCCCTCAACTCCGTCAGGACGGTCAACAAGTTCGAACGCACCGCATATATCGGCGGTGTAACGGGGCAGGTAGCCATACAGTTCCGGCTTCTCATACTCGTCGAAAGTCTCATAATAAGGGAATGGAAAGGGCTTCTTCTCGGGTATGGAACTGAACGTCCCCTTCTGCTGACCTGTGGTAGTGGATAGCGAATAGACCGTGTTCGGCTCTACGGTTATGGTGAACGCCTTGTCTTTCGGCTTGATGTCGGCAATGCGGACGAACTGCTCCTGCTCGTTACTGCGCCACACGCACAGGGTCTTTGCCGACAGATTGCCCGACAGGCTTATCCTCAGCGTCTGTGGAGCCTTGGCTTTCTTCGTCTCAATGATGATGCTATAGTCGCTCTTCGGTGATTTCAGCGTCACCATCGATCCGCCTCCTGCCAGTTCCATACAACCCCCGTTGAGGTATTGCCACCCGATTTCGGAGAACTGCCCGTAGTGGGCATAGCCCCACAATGCCTTGCGAACCTTGTAGTTTCCGCTCCACGGCTCATAGGCAAGCACCGTCGGAGGGTCTTCAGCGTATGGCTCCATCGGGTATATCCCAGCTATATCGTACCAGTTTACAACCTTCGTGGCACCATGCAGGATGTAGTTTTGGTTGAAGCACTCCACAAGACTAATAAGGCAGTCAAAGCCTTTCAGGTAGACATGGTCCTCACTGTTCCATATCGGTTTGCCCAGTTTTTCGGCTATGGCACGCTCTTCTTTGCTCACGGGTGAGCCTTCATAGAATATATGGCCACTGATTACGTCTATGGCATCACGCAGTTCCTTGTCTGTGAGCAGGTCTTTGGTAAAGTCGAGCTTGCCCTTATACCAGTTGTCGAAGGCGTGTACTTTCATCTTCTCAAAGCCATTCTCATTGAGCGAACGCCTGAATCGCTTCACGAAGTCGTAGTCCTGCCCCTTCTCGTTGCGACATCCTATGGCGTCAAGTTGCAGCCCATACACCTTTTTCAGCCCCCTTAGCCATGAGATATAATAGTCTATGGCATCTTGCGACCAGAACTTTCCGCCGCCTATCCATCCCGGTGCGCTCCATGCAGTACCATCGAGCGACAGACGTGGGTTGCGCTTCTTCGCCTCTTGGAGTATCCACCAGGTGTATCCACGGTGATAGTTCAGGTCTTCACGGGTGTGCATGTGGCTTGGCATGGAGCCTTGCGTCGAGTTGCCATCGCCTGGTATCTCAACCAGTAGAGCACTGACTGATGCACCGAACTTAGGTTTATACACAAGGTCGAGTATCTGGCTGCGCTGCGGTTCCGGATAGTCTTTCAGCAGTACCGACGTGGCTCCACCTCCGTTAACCACTCCTATGCCGTCAAAGCGTTTGCCGCCAGCCTTGCCGTTTAGGTTTATCTGCTGCACGTCAGTCTGTGCATTACTATCGCTAAATGGCGATAGCGACAGCAATACGGTTAATATGAGTATTGCGGTTTTCTTCATTGCTATGATAAAAATATTTGCTTTTATATTCTTTAAGATGTTCACTTCGTTTGTTGCGTTGGCACTACTGAGCTGACAGACTGTGGTAGCCACACTGCCATCTTACCTATTCCACGGTGATTCCATGCATAATAGGGTATAAGGGTGAGCGTTGCCTTCCCTGTATGTACAAGTCCGTCACTGTCATAACTCAATGTTTGCACCGATGTACTAAGCTGTTTGATGCCGCCAATCAGGTCTGGACGGTCTGTCACCTTGAACTCAGGCTTGGTCGGAAGAAGCATGCTGTTGATGTCGGTGTTATTGTCTATGGTCTCGGCACAGTACACTAACGGTCCTCTCTCAACGGCTATCATGCCACGGTCGGCATCCACCTTGTCGTTAGCCTTGACGATTCTTGGCTGCATGTCGAAGTTTACCTCCACCACATCACCACGTTTCCATGTTCGGTCGATGGTGAAATAGCCTTTCTCCAATGATGCATGCATCTGTTTTCCGTTCACCTTGACTGTGTAGCCCGTCTGTTTTCCATCAGCGAACTTATACAAATCGCTCGGCACGACATCGCCTTGCACCCATCCTGGGATACGTACTTTTAAGGTGAACGACTGTTTCCCTCGTGGCGACACGGTTATGCGGATGTTGCCATCGTATGGATAGGAGGTGGTTTGATTAAGCTCCACCTTCTTACCATTCACGTTCAACACCGCCTTGTTGCCCATGAACAGGTTGACATAGACATCATTGTCCTTCACGGCATAGACGTATCCAGGCACTGAAGGAATGAACCGACAGATGTTTGACGGGCAACAGGCACAGCCAAACCACGGCTGACGCTCCTGTGTATTATCGGCATTGAACTTAAACTTACCATCTGCCGCCAGCGGATTGGCATAGAAGAAACGGTCACCTTGCAAAGAAACACCGCTTAAGAGTCCGTTATAGAGCGTACGTTCCAACACATCGTAGTATTTACTATCACCATGAAGCAGGAAAAGGCGATGATTTACATATACATTTCCTATGGCTGCACACGTCTCGTTATAGGCAAGGAGGTTCGGAAGATAGTAATTCTTGCCGAAAGCCTCATGGTTGCGCACTGCACCGATGCTGCCTGTCAGGTAGAGTTTCTTCCCTACGATGTTCTGCCAGATACGGTCTATTGCATGAATGTAGGCAGTATCGCCAGTCACCGCAGCCACGTCTGCCATGCCGGCATACATATAGGTGGCACGGACGGCATGGCCAACAGCCTCATCTTGCTCTGTTACGGGCTTATGCATTTGGTCGTAATCAGCTTCGTGCCAAAATCCGAGACGCTTCTCCTTACCTCTCTGGTCGAGAAAGAACTTGGCAAGGTTCAGATATCTTTTCTTACCTGTCAGCAAATAGAGGCGTACCAAAGCCATCTCCGCTATCTGGTGTTCGGGAACGATGCTGCGCTTGCCTGGTCCGTAGCCCAGTTCGCGGTCGGCACAGTCGGCAAACTTGATGGCAATGTCCAAGAAGTTGCGTTTGCCGGTCGCCTGGTAGTGTGCCACGGCACCCTCTATCATGTGTCCGAGGCAGTACAGTTCATGGCTACCCTGCTCCTCTCTGTCCCAGCGGTGCTTGCCTATGCGGCGCATGTCTTTCTGATTTGGGTTCATGGTACGTGGAGTGTAAAGATATCCGTCAGGCTCCTGTGCTGCAGCCACGATAGTTAGCACGCTGTCTACGTAGCGTTCCAACTGCTTGTCAGGGTGTGTCTGCAATGAATAGGCAGCACCTTCGATGGTCTTGTACACGTCTGTGTCATCGAACACCAATCCCTTGAACTGGTATTGGCTGTTCGGATGCGCCGCTTTCTCAAAGTTCTTGTAACGTCCTGTCTCCTCACACTTGCGAAAGGCGAGTGGTATGGTCACCTCACGGCTTGCCTTCAAGCGTGGCGACCAAAAGCCATCGCTTACTTTCACTGACGTAAACGGAACTGGAGTTATTGGGTAGCCGTTCTCCACCTGCGCCATCATGCCGATGAACGGCAATGTGACAAACATCGTTGATAATATTCGTTTCATTGTGATGTATGGTTATTAACTGGTTATTGATGTTGTTTTGCTTTGCAAAATTCGTTATTGGCTGTATAATAAAGGGTCATTACTCATTCAATTATGGTCGCTTGTCTTTCATCATGCCTTTATTTCTTGCCAAAACAGTTACTCGTTTCGTTATAGACTGGGGATATTACCATTGGGAATTTCTCTCCCTGTGGATAGATAAGTGCTTCCTCGCCACGACTTATGTGTATACGATAAGTGCCTTTCCCCATCTTTTCCACTTTCCTGCCATTGCATTTGAATGCTGGGACAGGAACGTCCGTCACCACGATACAAGGCTCACCGGCAAGGCTCTTGATGTGTATAAATGCCGTCTTTCCGTCCTTGCGCTTTGCCGAGACCTCGAATGCCCCTTCCGTGCGCAGCTTGTAGAATGCCACGTCCTGCCACTTATCGGGCATTGCAGGGAACACCCGTATCTTTCCACCCCAGCTTTGCAGCATCATGTCGAACATACTCTGAACGCCAGACAGTGGAGTTTCGATCACTGGTCCAGCCTCACGATACATCGTGGTACTGCTCAGGAAGCGTCCAAACAGTCCGTCCAAGTAGCGCAACGCATCGTTGCCCTTTCCCAATGCAGCCGATATTGATGCCGCACCAGTGAGCGAATAGCCTTGGTGTGCGCCAGTCTTGCCTTGCCAAGTTTTGAGTGAATGCTCGATAAGGGATACCGTATCAGCACCTTGTTCGATGTTGAGAAGATAGAGAGGATATATCGACAGCAAGTGTGAGTAATGTCTGTGCGATACGGAGTATGGCACGCCACGGCCTATCATCAGTCCCGTGGAGTCGGTGGGTGACGGTGTGAGTCGGTTGACGACCTCTTTCCACCTTGCTAACATCGGGTCGTTTATCTTCAGGCGGTCGGCTGACTGTATCAACGTGGTGCATCCCCACCTGAGCAGGGCAAGGTCGAAGTTGCAGTCCTCGGCACTGCCATATTCAGGCGAGTAGGTCTTAGGCAAGTGCAGCTTGCCATCAGCTCCCTCACGCAGGAAGTGCAGATAGTATGCCACCGCCCCTTTCAGCAACGGATAGAGCTTCTGCCGCAGCAGGGTGTCGTCCATCCTGTGCCTGTATATGAGCCAAAGGTTGTGGCAAGTCCATGTCAGCAGCCCCACTTCTGCATCCTTGCTCACGCCAGGAACGCCTATTGGGTCGGACAGGCAGTCGGCAGCGGTATAGCGACCTATGCCTAACGCGTCGTCACGGTAGGGTTCTGGGATGTTAAGTCTTAGGTTTTCCACATTATTGTATAGGACGTTCTCCAACGAGGGGGCGAGGTCATCGACGTGGTTCGACGCGTTCAGCGGCCAATAGGTGAGCTGCACATTCAAATTCCACCATGCTTCCGGCCACGGAGTGACTGTCAGCCAAGGTCCAGTGCAGTCTATCAAGGCACGGTCGGCACGTGTCGCCGATGCAAGTTTGTACAGCTGTATCCAGTAGAAATTCTCCTTTACACCATCATCGAGTGTTACGAAGCTCTTCGGATAGAATTCATGCCACCACCTCTGGTGGCTTTTCCGTAACCGCCGATAGCCATTGGCGATGGCTGTCTCTATCTCTTTGAGGCTCTTTTGCGATGCGTCCGCATTCGGATAGGTATGTGTTATGTTAGCCCAAAGCGTGCGTTGGTGGCTTCTGTGGGTTTCTTTCCATGCCACGACTGTCTCGCCTCCTGCCACCAACCGCTGAACGGACATGCCTCCATCGGCATCATGGGTAATCTTTGGGGCAGGGTTAGCCAGGTATCCGGCAGGTCTTTTTATCCAATTGCCGAATTGTATTCGTGGACTGTCTGCCGATGCTGGAACCCATTCCCATTTGAAACCGCTTTCTCCCGATGAAGTCTCAGCCCGGCACACGGTGACCATCTTGTCGGCATGCACGAAGCACCGTAGCCGTATTTCGCCCTCTGTGGTCAGCAGATGGACTGTTGTCTCGGCATTCCACAGGCTGAGACGCATCGTTCCGCCTGTTATTCTCCCCACTGGACACAGCTTGAAATATCCAGTAAGCAGTCTTGATGAGCCTATGAGTGTGCCGAATCCTTTGCGGTGGTCACGCACGTCACAGCTGCCAGTCTCCAGTCGAAGGAAGTTCTTGCCAGGTTCTTTATACACCATCAGCCCTAACGTGCCGTTGCCCATGTACGCTGCGTCATACCAATGTTCAGGCAGCACGCTCCATGTCATGTCCTGTCGTTCCATGAACCGCTCCCAGTTTACATGCAACCTTACCGTGTTTCGTGCAGCGGCCACAGGCTTGATACATATACTGAATAGCAGTGCAAGGAAAAATAAACTTTTCTTCATGTCATTAATCATTATCTAAACAGGGTGAATTCAACAAGCAAGTGCAAATTTACAAAATCTTCTCGTAAAAGCAATCCCTTGGTGTCTTGAAGTCCAATTTTTCTCTTGGCCTGTCGTTAATTTTCCTTTCATACTCAGTTATTTTCTGGTGGCTGACATGCTCAAAGACCGTGTTCTTTGGAATGTATTGTCTTATGAGTCCGTTTGCGTTCTCTATGCCCCCTTTCTGCCACGACGAGTACGGGGCTGCGAAGTACACCTCGGTTTCAAGCCCTCTGGCTATCTTCTCATGGCATGCGAACTCCGTCCCGTTGTCCGTCGTTATCGATTTTATACGCCCTTTGAACCTGGAAAGCATATGCACCACGGTCCGTGCCAGCTCCGCCGCGTTCTTTCCCTTCGTGAGCTTCCGCATGAACAGCATATTCGTGCTGCGCTCAATGAGCGTCACGATGGCTACGTGGTTCCCTTTTCCCACTATGGTGTCCATCTCGAAGTCCCCGAAACGCGTCCCGTCAGCCTCGGCCGGTCTTTCGCTGATACTCTTACGGTTCGGTATGACGACCCTCTTACCGCCAACCGGCCTTGAACGGTGTTTCAGCCTGTGTCTGCAATGCTTGTACAGACTTCCGCCTTCCGCCTTGTCCTTGCGTATCAAGCGGTAAATTGTCTCATGCGATATTTTCTTGCCTTCCTTCGCCAGAGTTCCCGAAATTTGCTTCGGAGACCACCGTTCACGCACGAGCAGGCGGATGGCCTCGTCCTTGACAGACTTGTCTTTGGAATGGTTTCCCGGCTTCCCACGCTTCTTGCGGACGGCGTTTCTTTGCGCCGTCTCCCAGTTGTACTCCCCTCTCGTGCCACTGTTGCGTATCAGCTCACGTGAGATGGTCGATGGACTGACTTTTATCGCCTTTGCGATGTCTTTTCGCCGCGTTCCTTTTTGGAGTAGTACATAAATTGTGTACCTTTGCTCCGAGGTTAATTGTTTGTACTTCACAATGCAAAAATAATTAATCTTCGGGAGACGGCGGTCTCCCTTTTTCAGTTTTATGCATTGCTTGTCGTTTTTTCAACTATTGGGGGCTACTCGCCCCCAATCCCCTCGGTGTTTTCAGGTATAGATTATTAAGCTATACCTGTACATCGAATTGCAGTTCTATGTTGAACTTGCATACAAGCAGATTGACGATAAGGATTATTTGATAAAATATACCACTGATGGGCGCAAACTTGTAAAGGTGGGCATCAGCTTCGACAGCGAAAAGCGCACCATCGGGCATTGGCTGATTGCCTGACATCCAACTTAATAGTGTTTATATAGTAATGTGGAGACGTGATTAATCACGTCTCTACTAACCAATCATACATGCAACTTTACGTATTGAATATGGTGGTGGCAGAACAAGTAAGATACATGGCTCATACGTATCTATATTGCAAGCTCTCTGATAAAACGATGACGATTATCCGTGGGCCTATTGTTAACGTAACATTCAAATAACACTATCACATGAAAAGAATATTAATCGGAATCTCATTGCTTACTATTCCTTTGTCCCACATTGCGGCGCAGAGTGTCTACCCTGGACTCTTTGAGGACAAGATGGTAGTAAAAAGTGGAGTGAAGACAAAGGTCATACCGTTCAAGTTGAGCGATGTGCGGTTGCTTCCATCACGTTTCCGTGACAACATGCTCAGGGATTCGGCATGGATGATGCGCATTCCTGTACAGACGTTGATACACAGCTTTCAAGTGACGGCGGGAGTGCCGTCAGGCAAAGAAGGCGGCTATTTCACCGTCAAGAAGCTCGGCGGATGGGAAAGTCTGGACTGTGAGCTGCGCGGACACATCACAGGACACATGCTCTCGGCGCTTGCCTTGATGTATGCGCAGACGGGTGAGGAGACTTTCCGGCAGAAAGGAGACAGTATACTCAAAGCCTTGCGTGTCGTTCAGCAGTCATACGGTAACGGATACCTCAGCGCCTTCCCGGAGCAACTGATAAACCGTAATATGAGAGGGGAGGGTGTTTGGGCGCCGTGGTACACTCTCCATAAAATCATGTCGAGCTTAATCGACCAGTATCTGTATGCTGGAAATCCCCTTGCCCTCACCATGGCGAAAGACATGGGACTATGGGCTGTGAAGAAACTGCATGGCGTGGATGACACGCGGCGCAGGAAAATGATACGCAACGAGTTCGGTGGTATCAACGAGAGTTTCTATAATCTGTACGCTCTGACAGGAGACAAACGATTTGAAGGCGTGGCGCGCTTCTTCTATCACAACGAGGTGATAGACCCGTTGAAGGCTGAAAGGGAGGATTTCGGTACCAAGCATACCAATACTTTCATCCCGAAAGTGTTGGCGGAGGCGCGCAATTACGAGCTGAGCGGTAATGCTGACAGCCGACGTGCGGCAGCGTTTTTCTGGCGGACGATGATGAACGGGCATGTGTTCGTGACGGGATGCTCAAGCGACAAGGAACACTTCTTCGACCCCAAGCAGTTTTCCAAGCACATCAGCGGATATACGGGGGAGACGTGCTGCACGTATAACATGTTGAAACTTAACCGCCATCTGTTCACTTGGACGGCAGATGAACGTCTGGTGGAATACTATGAGCGTGCGTTGTTCAACCAGATAATGGGGCAGCAAGACCCTGCTACCGGTATGGTACATTATTTCCAGCCTCTGCTTTCGGGCGCATTCAAGTTGTACAGCACGCCCGACAGTTCCTATTGGTGTTGTGTGGGCAGTGGCTTTGAGAACCATGCCAAGTATGGAGAGGGCATTTATTATCATAATGACAATGCCTTGTATGTGAACCTTTTCATACCTTCAACCGTGCATTGGACGGAAAAAGGTATGTCTGTAAGGCAGGATACAGACTTCCCGAACAAGGGAAAGACTGTGCTCACTGTGTCAGTAGACCGTCCTGTCACCACTACTTTCTATATGAGGGTGCCTGCTTGGAGCAAACGCTCTGTGATGAAAGTGAATGGAAAAGCCGTGAAAGTGCCGTCGAAGAGCAACGGCTCATACGTGGCTATCACCAGAGAGTGGAACAATGGAGACAAGGTGGAGGCTGACTATCAGATGACCCTGCACACTGAGACGGCATACGGTGACAAGTCGAGAGCCGCTCTTCTGTATGGGCCGATAGTGCTTGCGGGAGATATGGGAAACAAGGGTATCCAAGCTCCGGCGCCTTTCTCAGACCCGAAAAAGTACAATGACTACTATACGTATGATTTCCATGTGCCTGCCGACCTGCCCACTTCCCTCAAGATGGACATAGACAAGCCCTCTAAAAGCATAACGCCCACAAGCACTCCGTTGCGCTTTAAGTCGTCCGAAGGTTTCGACATTCGTCCGCTGTACGACATAACCCGCAACCGCTATGTGGTGTATTGGAACGTAAAGAAGTGAGTGTTGATTGCAGGAGAGTAGAATATTTCTGCGGATAATCCTTAAAAATAATAGATAAGGTTCGTAAAGCGTTTCTTTAGCTTTGCGAACCTTATTCGATAGATTACAAATTTTTATCCACTAACAGGTAGTACGCCATTGCCCAGTCTTGGTCGTTGGCGTAAGGGTCATAGCAGTGCGCCTTCTCGCCATTGACAAGACGAGGATAAATGAAGGCGCAGCTGGCCTTTCCGTCCTCAAAGAAGTTGCACAGGTTGTTGCGGACGATGTTTTCCGCACGCTTCTGATACTGCTTATTACCAGTTATTTGTGCGTAGTAGTGGAAGACGTTGGCGTTGATGGTACTCCAATAGTGCGGGAACGTGTCGCCCCACAAGCGTTTCTTGCCGAACCAGTAGCCGTCCCAGTGACGTATGGCAATGTCGTTCAGGTGGCAAGAGGGCTGCTTTGCGGCGAATGATTCCACAGCCGGGAGGAACAACCGTGCTGTCTCAAGACAATGCGGGTCTTTCGTTTCGATGTACATCTCGCACAGAAACTGCGTGGCAGGAGCTATGATGCTCTGCTCATAGTTCACCTCATGGTGCGGGAAGTTCAGTCCGTTCTTTATGAATATGTCTGCCGTCTTCTTGTAAGATGCCATCAGCGAGTCTGCCTGTGCCGTCATTCCAGCCTCACGCAGCACTTTCATGCTGTGCAACACGGGGATGTTGATGCAGTAGAATCCATAATGGAAGCGGCGGAAGAGAGCTTTCATCGTGTTGTAACCGTGCATCGCGAATGTTGGGTCTTTGGTCACGTCGTACATATAGAAATAGTAGTCGGCAGCCCAAGGATAGTTATATCCACGGTCTTTCCATTGGTCATCAGAAGCCTGTTTGGTGGTGTAGTCTGCTGTCTGGAGTTTGTTTCTGACGAACGAGGCATAGCGTACAAGCGACTCTTTCAGTCTGTCAGACGGGTGGAGCAGCTGCCATTTTGCAAGCAGTATGCCCATGCCTATGCGCTCACGGCCATCACCCGTGTCGTTGCTACGGCGTGCGCCGTCGTTCATATAGATTTTGTTCAGGTCGTTGTCGTACACCATGTATGCTCCGTAGCGTGGGCTTTGCGGGTCATTCATCTGCTGATGGTCGAGAATGAAGTCCACTCTCTTCTGCATAAGGCCGTAGTATGACGACACGCCCAGCAGTTCAGCGTATGTGTGCTTATTGCCGTTCACCATTTCGACCTTCATTTCGCCAGGCTTGGTAATCTTCACTTCCTTCGTGCTTGCGCCCTTTGCTGTGGTGAGGGTCAGCTTTGCCGTCTCGCCAACCTGATAGACGTATTTGTCAGACGACATCACCGCTCCTCCGAGGGCAACAATCTGCTTGTAGAAATCCTTGGTTCCTTCATGTGCGAACAACTTCCATGACACGCTCACGCTGCCACCTTTCTTCAGCATACAGTCTGCCGGGGCAAGGGAAATGACGCCACGGAAGTTGGAATAGGCGTGGTCTTTTGCCCGTTCCCACACGTCATAGCTCGTGAATCCGTTCTCGGTAGTCATCAGTCCGAGACCCGTTCCACGTCCCGACATCCTGTTGGCCACCACGTAGGCATAGTCTCCGCCTGGCCATATCGAGGCGTTGCAGCGGTTGGTCATGCAGGTCGAAGCCGTGGGATAGTTGTCGTTGAAAGGAGTGTATATGCCGATATTCGAAAGCTGTACGGCTTTGGCGGTGGTGTTGGTGAACGTGTAACGTTCGGTGAGCATACCTTTATTATATGTGCGAACCACGTCTATGCGTATGCCGCCTGTCATGTAGCTCACCTTCATGCCGCCGTTCTTCATGGAGGAAGGCTTGTCCCATTCATGTTTCACTCCGTTTACGGAGAGGTAGCCAAGTCCCCAGCCATAGTTCGGACCGACCCACTTGTACTGTGAACGGTCAGTACGCAACACCCAGTTCATGTGGTTTGCGTCGCCCGACACGCCGATGCTGTCTATCGCCCCAGTAGTTTTGCTGACTTTAAAGTCTACCGTGCTTGCCGCCGATGCCATAATGGCGGGCATCAAGGCAAGGCTTAATAGAGTTCCTTTAATGATGTTTGTCATTGTTTTGTTGTTTATTAAGATAGATTGTCTTCTTCATTCATGACCTTTCACTATTACGTAGATACCGTCTATCTGCGCAATGCAGTCGGTGGAGCCAAATTTGTCGCCACGCTTGTTCCACCAGTTGCCTTGCGTGCCTGTGGGCTCTATGGTCACTTTATATTTGCCATGAGGCATTTCATGTCTGCAAAGATAAGCATTATCTCCGAAAAAGTAGTGATTTGACCCGCACTATTTGTTATAGAGCGTAAATATTAATTTATTAATGTAGCGGAAATTAGGTTTTCTTCAAATTCTTGAGTACATTCGCACGAAAAATAAGCATATCTATGGAATATAAGGATAATCACATTTCAAAAAGCGGTGTTTTAAAGATAAAAAAGAAATGGTCCGGGATGCTGAGAAACGGAAGTTTACGGTCATGTATCGGACTGGTCGTGATAGCTCTCTCCATTGTCATGGGCATGGCTTTCATAAATTTTTTCTCAACTGGCAGTCAAGACCAGAGCTTGTTGGAAAGTGCGAGGAATACAGCTGAGGATACTTTTCTGAACAGCTGCGGACGATGGGGAGCAGAGATGAGCCATTTCTTCATCAATGACGGCTTCGGAGTCTCGGCGGTGTTGATACCCGTGTTTTTGCTGGCCAGCGGTGTTCGGCTGATGCGTGTCTACCGTGTGAATTTGCTGAAATGGTTCTTTAATTTCGGCTTTGTCATGATATGGTGTTCTGCTTTTCTGGCTTGTATGGATGTGCATACCTCCTTGTTCGAATGGATAGGACCGGATTACATACGGTATGGGGGACGGCATGGCGAATATATCTGCCGGGTGCTGGTACAGAATATAGGAATGCCCGGTCTTATCATCACATTGGTGGTGACGGGGCTGCTGTATGCGATTTATCTCAATTCGTGTGTCGTGGCTGGTATCCGGAAAATATTCCATCCTCGGACTCCGATGTCAGAATTGTCCAAAGATCTGCCGAAGGCCAAGGAAGACGTGGATGTAATGCCTATCTATACGGCGAAAGACGAGGAAGAAGAAATGGAGCCTGAAAAGACGGAGGAACCGCAACCTGTGGTGGTGAACCTCATGGGTGAAGCACACGAGGAGAACGAAGCTACGGTGGCGGAGACTTCACCTTCTCCCATAGAACCGGAGGACAAGGATATGCAGATGCAGGTAGAGACAGGAAGGGAAGTGGAAGAGGCTTCATCCGACATTTTGGCTCCTTATAATCCGAGACTGGATCTGGAAAACTACAAATTCCCGCCTGTGTCCTTGTTGGCACAGCATGGTTCTGCCACACCGCCAGTGAACATGAAAGAACAGCGGGATAACCAAAATCGTATCACAGACGTGTTGCACAACTTTGGTGTGGAAATATCAGGCATCAAAGCGACCATCGGCCCAACGGTGACACTGTACGAGATAACTCCTGCAGAGGGTGTGCGTATCGCCAAGATACGTAATCTGGAAGATGACATTGCACTAAGCCTCGCCGCTATGGGCATTCGTATCATTGCCCCCATACCGGGAAAAGGTACTATCGGTATTGAGGTGCCTAACAAGGTAAAGAACACCGTCTCCATGAAGAGTATCTTGAACAGCCGCAAGTTTCAGGAGTCTTCCTTCGATTTGCCAATTGCATTGGGAAAGACCATTACGAACGAGGTGTTCATGCTCGACTTGGCCAAGGCTCCCCACATCCTTGTGGCTGGTGCTACGGGTCAAGGTAAGTCTGTAGGATTGAACGCCATCATCACCTCATTGCTCTATAAGAAACATCCCGCAGAGTTGAAGTTTGTGATGATTGACCCGAAGAAGGTGGAGTTTAGCGTGTACAACCCCATTGAGCGTCAGTTCCTTGCCAAGGTGGAAGGAGAAGACGAAGAGCCTGTGATTACGGATATTACCAAGGTCATCCGCACCTTGAAGAGCCTGTGTCAGGAAATGGACAACCGTTATGATCTGCTGAAGCAGGCAAGGGCGCGGAATATAAAGGAATACAACGAGAAGTTCATAAGCCGGAAACTGAACCCGCAGAATGGACACCACTATTTACCTTACATCGTAGTGGTGATAGACGAGTTCGGTGACTTGATTATGACCGCCGGGAAAGAAATCGAGCTTCCTATTGCCCGTATCGCCCAGTTGGCACGTGCGGTGGGCATTCACATGATTATCGCCACACAGCGTCCTACGACCAACATCATCACGGGTACTATCAAGGCCAACTTCCCCATGCGTATCGCTTTCAAGGTGATGTCTTCTACGGACTCGCGTACCATCCTGGACAGAACGGGTGCCAATCGTTTGATAGGCCGTGGTGACATGCTTGTCACGAATGGCAATGACCCCACCCGTGTGCAGTGTGCGTTTGTGGACACAGACGAGATTGAGAATATCTGTAGCTATATAAGCCAGCAACAAGGCTATGTGACAGCCTTTGAGCTGCCGGAAGTGTCGATGGACGAGGATGGTGGTGACAAGGGTTCTTCTGCCGGAGGATATGGAGGCGGACAGCGTGACCCCTTGTTTGAGGAAGCCGCCCGTCTGGTTGTGATACACCAGCTTGGTTCAGCTTCTCTCATCCAGCGTAAATTCTCCGTAGGCTATAATCGTGCCGGTCGGTTGATGGATCAATTGGAGGCTGCCGGTGTGGTAGGCCCGTCTCGTGGCAGCAAAGCTCGTGACGTGCTTTGCGCAAATGAGAACGACTTGGACAGGAAGCTGAACAACCAATAGGCGATTTTGTTTGAAGTAACCAATGAGGCTGTGTCGCAAAACTTAATTACGACACAGCCTCATTCTCTTACGTTAAACACGGGTTTTCAAATCTCGAAGTTTTTCAAGGTTATCCTCCGCATTCTGAATTATATTCCACAGGGTAAATGAGTGCGAAATACGACACGGTTCTGATAGAACACACTAAGTGATTATCTTCTGAAGAAATGCCACAAAGGACCGTTGCCGTGTCCTATCTCCATGTTGCGAGCTTGCCGGATCGCTTCTGTGAGGTAGTCCTTGGAGAATTCTACGGAATCGGGCAGGCTGTAACCGCCGGCTAAATAGGAGGCGATAGCGGAAGAAAGGGTGCAGCCTGTGCCGTGGAGGTTGGGGGAGATGATTTTATCAGAATGATAAACGAAATGGCGCACGTCACGCTTGATGGAAGAGGGCAGGTGAAGGATGTCCATCATGTCGGAACTGTCCAAGTGACCGCCTTTCAGCAGGATGGACGTATGGTAGGTTTCGGCCAGTTCAGTGGCGGCTTTGTCCATATCCTCTTCGTTCCGGATTTCCATGCCCTCTAATAGGCGGGAGGCTTCAGGCAGGTTAGGAGTGAGGAGAGTACAGAGAGGGAAGAGTTCCTTGCGGACGAATGAGATTGTTTCTTCTTCCATCAAGGCTTTTCCGCTGGTGGAAACCATCACGGGGTCATACACGATGAAAGAAGGCTTGAATTGTTTTAGTTGTTTGACAATTACCCTTGCGCATTCTGTATTGGGAATCATCCCGATTTTTACCGCTTTCACTTTCAGGTCGGTGCAAACACTTTCGATTTGTGTGCTCACTGTGCTGGCAGGCAAGGGGAGTACCGCTTGCACGCCTAAGGTGTTCTGGGAAGTGATGGCTGTGATGACTGAGGCCGCATAGCAGCCTAAGGAGGAGATAGTCTTGATGTCTGCCTGTATGCCTGCGCCGCCGGAGCAGTCGGAACCGGCGATGGTCAGGACTATCGGAGGATTTGTGAATGGTTTCATTAGAGAGTGTTTGCTTGTGTTATGATGGATTGGAAATGGGTGCGGAATAGAGATAGATTGGTCTTGTATCGCCACACGTCTCCCAAGAGGGCGGCACCTCCGAACCCGAACGCTTTCAGTTCGGCTAACTTGTCTGCTGTCACGCCGCCTAAGGCGATGACTTGTTCGTCAATTATCTCATTGGCCGCTTTCAGCATGGCGGGAGTAAAGGCGGAATGGTATCCTTCTTTCGAGATGCTGTCATACAAAGGGCTTAGGAACACATAGTCGCAATGTGCTTTCCATCGGGCTACTTCTTCAATGGAATGGCACGAGCGACTTACACTGCCCGTCCAGTTTTTGGGAGGATTGGGGTTGCGCCTGTTCAGATGCACACCTCTCAACTTGTATTTTCCCGCCAAAGGGAAATGGTCGTGGAGGACGATGTGTGAATGATAGCGAGACGGTATGGACTGGATAAGGTCAGCCATCTCCTGTTCGGAGGCTTGCGGCTTCCTCAGGTGCAGGATGTCCAACCCTTCCTCAAACAGGGCCTGAATGTACTCCGTCTCTTTCGGAAAGAGACAAGGCGTGGTAATCACGATGAGTCTCATGACAGTAAAGATATACGGAGATAAGTGCGGTCGTCAAACGATACATTGCCAGGACGCACGCTTTTGGTGGCCTTGAACGTGCGGATGCAAAGCGGGTCTTCTGTCAAGATATTCCGCAAGGCTTGCTCCGATTCTTGAAGGGTGGGGAGAAGTTGAGGATAACCGTCCGAAGCCAGTACGAGTTCATGACAATCTCCCACGTGACTGACTTGGATTCCTCGCTCGTAGACGGGAGTACCGTCCAGTACCGTGAACGTCTTGTTCTGTTCCTCGCATTGCTTTCTCAGCAAGGGAAGTATGGCCTTTCGTCCCAAGTCATTCGCTTGAAGTTGTGCGGCAGTCATCCCTTTTTGCAACGCTTCTTTTAATATGGCGGCTCTTTGAGCGGCAAGGATGGCTTCCGAGGGTTTGCTGTTTTCATGGAGTATGCCGTCCGCCAAGAACGGGCAGTCTCCTATTTGCCACACCTCTTTTCGGAAGTCGCTGTACACCACCATGCTGGCTGTCAAGCGGTCTTTTGCCGGCATTTCTTCGGGTGTGAAGTGTGTATGCCGCAAGGTGTAATCCCTCAACGCCTGTGTGAAATGGTGGGCGGCTTCCTTATAATCGGCCTCTGGAGAAAGTGTGGCAAGCGTCTCTATCAAGACTTGTCTCGCCAGACGGCCTGAAGAAGCCTTTCCCCAATGGTAATCCCCTTTCGAGGTAGAGCCGTCAACGACTGCGGCGAAAGCAGGGGAAATAAATAGACCGTCCTCACAAGAAGCCGTGTCGTGTTTCCCTTGCGAAAATTGTTCGATGACCTTGTACATCAGTGATAATATTTCTTTTTTCCGGCAGCTAAAGTGTTGAGCATGAGGGAGCAGACAGTCATGGGACCCACACCGCCAGGTACAGGAGTGATATAGGCGCATTTGGGAGCCACTTCCTCAAAGTCCACGTCTCCACACAGCCGGAATCCGCTTTTCCGACTTGCGTCCGGCACACGAGTAGTACCCACGTCGATGACTACCGCGCCTTCTTTTACCATGTCGGCTTTGACGAATCCCGGTCTTCCGATGGCTGCGATAAGAATGTCCGCCTTGCTGCATTCTTCCGCTAAGTTAGTGGTATGACTATGACAGACGGTCACGGTGGCGTCGCCAAAGGCTTTCTCCATCATCAGTTCCGCCATGGGCTTTCCCACTATGTTGCTTCTTCCGAGTACCACGCACTTCTTGCCCGAAGTGGGGATATGGTAACGTCTTAGCAGTTCCAGTATGCCGCAAGGGGTGGCGGGAAGATAGCAGGGAAGTCCGATGGAGAGTCTTCCGACATTGATGGGATGGAAACCGTCCACGTCTTTGCGATAGTCGATGGACTCTATCACTTTCCGCTCGGAGATGTGCGGGGGCAAGGGAAGCTGGACAATGAATCCGTCCACATCGGAATTCTCGTTCAGTTTCCGCACTTCGTCCAGCAGTTTCTCTTCTGTCACGTCGTCCTCCAACCGGATGAGGGTGGACTTGAATCCGCATTCCTCACAAGCTTTGTGCTTGAAGGTGACATAGGTCTCGCTTCCTCCGTCGTGTCCCACAAGGATAGTGGCCAAGTGAGGTCGTTTACCGCCTTTGGCAAGAATTTCCTTCACTTCTGCCGCGATTTCTTTCTTAATGGTCGCCGCTGTGGCTTTTCCGTCTATCAGTCGCATAGTATACAAAAGGTATAAGAGGGAAGTCCGTCAAAGGGCTTCCCTCGGTGAGTAATTGTTTCGTTACATTTTCGGCATTCCCGGCAGTCCTCCCAGTCCGGGAATCTTTGGCATGTGCGCCATCATGCGTCCCATGCGGCTTCCCGTCATCATCTTCATCATCTTGCGGGTCTGTTCAAACTGTTTCAGCAGTCGGTTCACTTCTTGGATTTTCGTGCCAGAGCCCTTGGCGATGCGCTGTCGGCGGGATACGTTGAGTATTTCGGGATGCGAGCGTTCCTGGGGTGTCATGGAATAGATAATGGCCTCGATGCCCTTGAAGGCGTTGTTGTCGATGTCCACGTCCTTGATGGCTTTTCCCACACCCGGAATCATGCTGGCCAAGTCCTTGATATTTCCCATCTTCTTGATTTGCTCAATCTGGGCCAGGAAGTCGTTGAAGTCGAACTGGTTCTTTTGAATCTTCTTTTGCAGACGCTTGGCCTCGGCTTCGTCGAATTGCTCTTGCGCTCTTTCCACCAAGGACACGATGTCACCCATTCCGAGGATACGGTCGGCCATACGGTCGGGATGGAACACATCGAGGGCCTCCATCTTCTCGCCGGTTCCCACAAACTTGATAGGCTTGTTCACCACCGTGCGGATAGACAAGGCCGCACCACCACGGGTGTCACCGTCCAGTTTCGTCAGCACCACACCGTCGAAGTCCAGCCGGTCGTTGAACTCTTTGGCCGTGTTCACGGCGTCCTGTCCTGTCATAGAGTCCACCACGAAGAGTGTCTCGTCAGGATGGATGGCGTTCTTGATGGCGGAAATCTCGTTCATCATCTGCTCGTCCACAGCTAAACGACCGGCGGTATCCACGATGACAAGGTCTTTGCTGGTGGCTTTCGCCTCTTTGATGGCGTTCAGTGCGATGGCCACGGGGTCTTTAGAGTCAGGCTCGCTGTAGACCGGCACACCGATTTCCTCGCCTAACACTTTCAACTGGTCGATGGCGGCAGGACGGTACACGTCACAGGCCACAAGCAACGGGTTGTGTTTCTTCTTGTTCTTTTGCAGCAAGGCCAGTTTTGCCGAGAAAGTGGTCTTACCCGAACCTTGCAGTCCGGACATGAGCACCACCGAGGGATGTCCTTGCAGGTTCAGCTCCACAGCTTCTCCTCCCATCAAGGTAGCCAGCTCGTCATGTACGATTTTGACCATCATCTGTCCCGGTTTGACAGAAGTCAGCACATTCTGTCCGAGTGCTTTCTGCTTTACGGTATCGGTAAATTGCTTGGCCACTTTGTAGTTCACGTCGGCGTCAAGCAACGCTCTTCTCACATCCTTCAGCGTCTCCGCCACGTTTATCTCGGTGATTTTGCCCTCACCCTTCAGTATCTTGAAAGACCGTTCAAGTCTTTCGCTGAGATTGTCAAACATATCTTGTATATATCTTGTTTTGTGTGCAAAGGTACACAAAAATATTGAGATATTTGTCCGCCCAATGGGTGCGAATCATAAAAAAACAGTATCTTTGCAACGACAATCTCCGTAAAGGCTTCTAAGGGTCTTCCAAAACGGGGTAATCGATAAATACAGAATATGAGTAAGGTAATAGTTAATTCGTATGAGGATTTCGCCGCTTTGAACGGAAAGGAAATCGGTGTGTCAGAAGCCGTGGAGGTTTCTCAGGAACGTATCAACCAGTTCGCCGACGCCACGCTGGACCATCAGTGGATTCACGTGGACACGGAGAAAGCGGCGAAGGAGAGTCCTTATAAGTCCACCATAGCCCACGGCTATCTCACGTTGTCTCTTCTTCCTTTCCTATGGCAGAAGATTATCGAGGTGAACAACTTGAAGATGATGGTGAACTACGGGATGGACAAGATGAAGTTCGGTCAGCCTGTGTTGTCTGGACAGCACATCTCCCTGCACGCTTCGGTACACAATGTGGAGAACCTGCGAGGCATCTGCAAGGCTGAAATCAAGTTTTACCTGGAAATTAAGGAGACGGGGAAAAAGGCGTTGCAAGGTATCGCCACTTTCCTCTACTATTTTGATAAATGACAAGAGTGATGAAACGGTTATGTATTTGTGCGGCGATGGCGTTGCTTTGTGCCGCAAGCGGAATGGCGCAGGAAATCCGCTTTAACAAAACCACGCATGACTTCGGGAAATTCCCGGCCAAAAAGCCCGTTGTGACTTGCGACTTCGTGTTCACCAATACGGGAAACAAGCCCTTGGTCATCAATCAGGCGGTGGCGTCCTGCGGTTGCACGGCGTCGGAATACACCAAGACGCCCATCATGCCGGGCAAGAACGGAGTTATCCGGGTCACATATAACGGGACAAACCGTTTCCCCGGCGCCTTCAAGAAGGCGATTACCGTGCGTAGTAACGCTCAGAAAAATGAGATCGTGCGCCTGTACATTATAGGCGACATGACTAAATAAGGGTGGTATTTAAGGGTAGTTGTCTGATGTGATATCAGGAACTGCCCGTTTTTATTTCTTATCCTTCCTCCTATGAAAAATCCTTTTACTTCCTTGTCTTTCCATGCGGTGTGGAAAGGGCTTCTTTCCCGTTTCGGAAAGTGGTACGACAGGTTTGCGTTTGCCGTGCGGACGTATGTGGCGTGTGACATTTCCCAAAGAGCCTCGGCGTTGGTGGGAGGGACGTTGCTGGCCATGATTCCCTTGTTGGCCATTATCTTTGCCATCGCCAAAGGTTTTGGCATGGAAATGCTGATTGAGGATCAACTGCGGCAGATGTTCTACGGGCAGAAGGATCTGGTGGACACGCTGACACGGTTCATCAACTCATACTTGGCGCATACGAAGTCGGGCGTGTTCGTGGGAGTGGGTATCTTGGTGCTGATTTACAGCGTGCTTCAATTAGCCATCTCTATCGAGAATATATTCAATGAGATATGGAAGGTGGAAAGGGCGAGGAGTCTTTCCCGTAAGGTGGCCGACTACGGCGCTTTCATCCTGTTGTTGCCTGTGGTGATGATAGTGATGAGCGGTCTGTCGATTCTGGTCAGTCAGTTGGTGGACATCCTTCCCGGAGCGACGCTTTGGCAGCCAGTGTATCGCATTTCCTTGCTGGTCTCTCCGTTTCTCTTGGCGGGTGTGGTTTTCACGGGCGTGTATGTGGTGATTCCCAACACGGTGGTGAAGCTGAAATACGCCTTGTTCCCCGGCTTTCTGGCCGGGTGTCTGTTCCAGCTGTCCTTGTATCTGTATATCAACACTCAGTTGGCGGTGTCTTCCTACAATGCCATTTACGGTTCTTTTGCCGCCATTCCCATCTTCATGGTGTGGGCGGGTGTCGCCTGGAATATCTGTTTGTTCGGGGCGGTGCTTTCCTATGCGTTGCAGAATTTCACGGCCATAGACCGGATGCAATTGCCGGGAAAGCCATCCCGGAGATACCATGATTTCCTGTGCGCCCTGCTGTTGGGGCTGATTGGTCATCGTTTCCGTAGCGGGAATTCTCCTTATACTGTCATTCGTCTGGCGGTGTTGTGCCGTTTGTCTGTGAATCAGACACAAGAACTGCTCAACGAGCTGGAGGAAAAAGGACTTGTCTACAAACACAAGGAAGACAAGGCGGTGTGGTATATTCCCGCCATGAGTACGGAGAGGCTGACGGTGGAGCGTCTGGCCGAGAAATTGGAAGCGGGAGGATTTGAGAACGCTCCGGAGCTGAGGAACAAATATGCCCGTCTGTGGCGTATTTACATAGAGGATTATATGAGCAAGGCGGAGCATAAGGAATGCAGGTTGGATGAAGAAGTGGGATAAATTGTTCTATTTATCTTCTGTTACGGCTTTTTAGGATAGCGGTTATTTTCGTATTCCGCACTTTGTTGTACTTTTGCTTCGAATTTGACTTTAAGGTAAAAGACTTGAAAGATGAAATACGAAAAACTACATAAGGGATGGATTCTCTTCATCCTTTCCCTTTTTCTGACGATGAGTGCGCAGGCGCAAATCCGTGGAGTGGTGGTGGACGCTTCCACGGGTGATTCCCTGTCGTTTGTCAATGTGTATTACACCCAGCGTGCCGTGGTGGGGGTGCGCACGAAAGACGACGGTTCTTTCGTGTTGCGTTCTTTGCCGGGATATGACCGGGTGTCTGTGTCCTGTGTGGGATATAAAACCCAGGTGTTCCGTTTGGATGGCAGTGCGAGTTATGTGATACGTTTGCAGCCCGACAGCCGGCAGCTGAAAACGGTGGTGGTGAAGCCGGGACGTATCAAGTACTCCCGCAAGAACAATCCGGCGGTGGAGCTGATGAAGAAGGTGATAGCCGCCAAGAAGGAGAACGACCTGCACCGGCACGACTTCTTCCAATATATGCAATACCAGAAGCAGACACTGGCTTTGAACGACATTCAGCAACATCAGCTGGATACGGGGGTGTTCAAGAAATATCCCTTCATGAAAGAGCAGGTGGAATACAGCCACGAGACAGGGAAGCTGATTCTGCCCATTGCGGTGAACGAGGCGGTCACACGCCATATCTACCGCAAGAACCCGGAGTCGGAGAAGAACCTGGTGGAGGGACTTAACTCCTCGGGACTTAGCAAGGTGTTCAACACGGGAGATATTCTGACCACCGCCATGCGGGATGTCTTCACGAATGTGGACATTTACAAGAACAATATCCGCCTGTTCCAGTATCCTTTTGTGAGTCCTATCTCCTCGACAAGCGGCATCGCTTTCTACCGTTTCTTTATTCAAGACACTACGTATGTGGACAAGGACAAGTGCATCCATCTTACTTTCGTGCCGAACAATCCTCGTGACTTCGGCTTTACGGGGCATATCTTCATCAAGGCGGACTCTTCCTACCAGGTGAAGAAATGCGTGCTGAACCTGCCGAAGAAGACGGATGTGAACTGGGTGAAGAACATGACGGTGTTGCAGGAGTTCGAGGTGCTTCCTTCCGGAGAGAATGTGTTGGTGAACGACGACATGGCGGCGGAGATGTCCTTCTATGGCATGAAAATGTATGTGCGGAAGCAGACAAAGTACTCGGATTTCGCATTGGAGGAGTTGTCGCCCAAACTGTTCCGAGTGAAAGGAAAGGAGAAAATCGACCCCTATGCGAAGATGAAGACGGAGGAGTTCTGGAGCCAGTACCGCCCTGCGCAACTGACCAAAGCCGAGAAAACCACCGACAGTTTCTTCGACAAGCTCACGGATATAAAGTTCGTGAAGTTCCTGGTGTTTGGCATCAAGGCGTTGGCGGAGAACTTTGTAGAGACCGGATCGAAGAAGACACCCTCCAAGGTGGACATCGGCCCGGTGAATACGGTAGTGGGCAAGAACGCTGTGGACGGATGGCGGTTGAGAGCCAGTGCGCAGACCACGGCCAACCTCAATCCGCATCTTTTCCTGAAAGGCTATTACGCTTACGGATTCAAGGACCATCGGAACAAGGGAATGGCCGAGGTGGAGTATTCTTTCAACAAGAAAAAGTATCTTCCTCGTGAGTTCCCCAAGAACTCATTGACGTTCAACTTCTTCTACGATGTGGAGTCTCCTACCGACAAGTTCATGCAGACGGACAAGGACAATATGTTTACCGCTTTCAAGTTTACTGCGGTAGACCAGATGCAATATGCCCGCCGTTTTACGTTGAAATACGAGAAGGAGTGGGAGTTCGGACTGAAAGTGAGCGGACAGGTGAAGATGCAGAACGACGAACCGTGCGGACGGTTGGAATATCGTCCATTGAGCAATGAGTCCAGCCTTATCCATGACATTGATTACACGGAGTTGAAGGTCGGCTTGCGTTTTGCCCCTGGAGAAGTGGTGGTGAACACCAAGCAACACCGCTATCCTGTGAACCTCGATGTGCCAGTGTTCACCCTGTCGCACCAGATGGGTGTGGACGGTCTTTTAGGAGGTAAGTACACGTACAATGAGACTGAGTTTGGCTTCTTCAAACGTCTGTGGATGCCACGTGCCTGGGGTAAGATGGATACATGGATAAAAGCGGGCGCGCAGTGGAACAAGGTGCCTTATCCCTTCCTCATTGTGCCGGCGGCCAACTTGTCTTATGTGTCCCAGTATGAGACCTTCAATTTGATTAACAACATGGAGTTCCTCAACGACCGCTATGTTTCCCTGGACTGGGGATGGGACATGAACGGCAAGATTTTCAACCGTATCCCGCTGCTGAAACGCTTGAAATGGCGTGAGTTCATCGGTGTGAAAGTGCTGTGGGGAAAGCTGACGGACAAGAACAACCCGTTCAAGAATCCAGGTGACAGCAGGCTTTTCGCATTCCCGGCTTATTATAACGAGGCAGGGGTGATGACCCAGCAAAGGTCTTTCGTAATGGGCAAGAAACCCTATGTGGAAGTCATAGCGGGAATTCACAACATCTTCAAGTTGCTCCACTTAGAGTATGTGCGCCGACTGACGTACCTCGACCTGCCCACGGCTACCAAGTGGGGTGTGAGGGTGCGACTGATGATGACGTTCTGAACCTGTCTGCCGGAATAAGAAAAATAGAACATCGGCCATAAGAAAGAACCGCGTCACTCCGACTTGCGATTTTCCCCCTTAAAAAGGCCGTTTTTCACTTGTACCGAAGTGACCGCTCACTTGTACCGTAATGAACGCCCATTACGGTGGAAGTGAGCGTTCATTACGGTAGAAGTAAGAAATGACTTCCGAAAGGGCGGATTTACGAGGTTTTGTTACCCTGCGCTTCCTTCGGGCGGTCTTGTGAATCAGTGGTAAGAACTCCCGATGCTGCTTTCAAAATAAGAAAAATAGAACATTTTCTTTCGTCTCATTACTTCGGCCATGCTGCATGGTTGTTTCATCATAGAAGAGTTGTATTGTTCCCTGCAATTTAAGAAAAAGACACGAGAGGCCGGTTTTCTAAAGAAAAATCATTATCTTTGAAGCGGAAACCATTAACACATGGCATTATGTACATAGCGAATCCCATTTACGACTCGGTGTTCAAATACCTCATGGAGGACAAGCGCATCACGAAGACGATACTCTCCGCCCTGCTTCAGAAAGAGGTGGTGGAGGTGGAAGGCCGCCCCCATGAGTACGCCAACGGGCAGAAAGACGGCCTTACCATGTTCCGCATCGACTTCTCCGCCAAGGTGCGGGAGCCGGACGGCCATGTCCGTCTGATACTGATAGAGCTTCAGAAGACGTGGCTCGACACGGAGGTGCAACGCTTCCGGCAATACCTTGGCACGCAGTACAGCTCCCCCTCCAATCTCATGGAGGAAGAGGGAAGCCACAAGCGTTTCGGCATCCCGATGGTGGCGGTGTATCTCTTAGGACACCGCATCGGCAAGGTGAGTGAGCCGGTGGTGTACTTCCGCCACAAGCCCTACGACTACGAGGGCCGCGAGCTTCACGAGGGCTTCCCCGACGCATTCGCCGAGAGTCTGATACATGACAGCATTATTGTGCAGATTCCCCTGCTTCACGGACAGATAAACAATCGCCTGGACAAGGTGCTGAGCGTGTTCGACCAAACCCACAAAGACATGGAAAACAGACAACTGATGAGCATAGACGAGAGCCGGTATGCTGGAGACGAGGACATGCTCTACATCCTCCATCGTCTGAAAGCGGCGGCGGCAGACACGGAGTTACGTCAGACGATGAACGTGGAGGACGAGTACTTCCAGGCCATCGACGAGCAAAAAGCGGAGGTGAAGAAACAGGACCGAATGCTGAAAGCGCAAGCTGAACAGCTCGCGAAGAAGGACATACGGCTTGCCGAGAAGGATACGCAACTCGCCGAGAAAGATTCTCAAATACGCTCCATGGCTACGGCCATGCTCCAGAACGGGATGACAGAAGAACAAGTGTGCAAAGTAATGAAGGTAAGCCTGGAAAGGTTGCATTCTTTACTTCAACAATAAACAATAGATTGAAAAAAGAGGTGGTGTCGAAACACCGCCTCTTTCGTTATATACCCTTTTGGAGATAAGATAGAAGCCTAAAAGGATAACCCTTATTGAATCGGATTTGTAATTTGATTCAATTGACTATCAGGATTTTAATCCGATTGCTTTATTCGTTTGTCGGATTACAATCTGTAGGAACAAATAAAGAGATTGTATCGCAAAACAACCTCATCATACAATCACCATAACTTCCTCTATCAGATACGAAGACCGCGGGAATCCACCATGCCTGCAATCGCTGTTTCATCCAGATTTAAGAAAAAACACGAGAGGCATGGCCGACGGTTAAGAGTGTGTCAGTTATACAGATTCCACGAAAGACCGAACTTCAAGATGCGCGGGTTGATGGGGTAGTGAGGAGCGAGGAACATATTACGGTTTCCCATGCCGCTGCTCACGTGGCTCATCATGATATAGAAACGCATGTGCTTCAAGTTGCAGTTTATGTAAGCGTTCACGATGGGATAGCTTCCAATCTTGATGCGACGGGCCGCGTCCTGGTTCACGTATTGTCCCAGTTCGGGAGAATAGTCGTAAGCGTAGTATTGGGTGAAGAACCTCGCGTCGGCGCCAATCTCGAAATCCAGCACCCGGAACAGCCGGAAAGCCAGATAGAGGTTCGAGTAGATGTTCAGGTCGGGTAGCGGCAGTACGTCCTTGTCCGAGCTTTTCTGCCAAGTGATTTCGTTGTCCCAGTGCAGCACCTTCCAGCTCAGTCCCTGCGACAGCTGAGCCATCAGCACCTGCACGCTTCCGCTTTTCTGGTTCAAGGTCACATTGTTCAGCCATGCTGCGCCGCTCTCCTGGTCAGCCCGCTGGAAGTAAAGCATATTCGTTACGTTGTCCACCGCTATGCGGAGCGTGGTGCGGGTCCGTTTCAGCGAGAATGCGCCCTCTATGTGCGTGTGCAGCTGCTTGTTCAAGTCCAAGTCCCACCAGAAATTCTTTGTGTGCGTGTGCTGCCAGAAGTAGGGGATGGCCTGGTTACGGACGAAGGCTTTCAAGTCCACCCTCACCGTGTCCTTTTTGAGGAACGGAATGTTCAAGTCTCCGTTACCTGTCACGTTGAACGCCCCTAATTCCTGTCCGCTAAGCGGAATCTCGCCTGTCACGTCGTAGTGTAACAGTTTTCCCTGTCGCTTAGAGATACGTCCGCCTACGGAGAAGATGTTGTCCTTGGTCTTTTCCTCGATAATCGAGCCGTTGGCGAGTTTGCCCGGTTGGCGGAACCGCCGCATCTCGTAAGAGGCGAAAGCGGTGAGACCCATCTTCGCCCATTTGTTGAAGCCTTCCAGCAACTCGATTCCCACCGTGTTCTTCACGGAAAGAAACCGCTGGTCCACATACGTGGAGTCGCCCGGGATGAAGGTGTTCAAGTAGTAGTTCTCCGGTGTCTGATAGGCGATATAGGTATGTTCGTTCGACTGTATGCGCAGCGTGTGGATGAAACTTGTCACAGGCACGAGCGTTCTCACTGTGCGGATGGAGTCTTTCCCGTGCGGGTCCGCTTCGTTGCGAAGCTTCTCGGTACGGTAGAATCCCACGTTATAGCGGTGGGTGAAGAAGAAGTCGTTGATATGCTGGCGGTTCCATGTCTGCTCGAATACCGTGGGAATGTCCTGCGACTGCACGCTCTGGGTCATGTTCTCGGGATGCGTGATGTAGTTGTCGTCCATGATTCCTCCGTTTTCCTGCATCTTCATGTGGTTGATGGAGTAGACGAGGTGCATCTGGTAGTGGTTTCCCCTGTAAGAGGAGAAGGCCGTGCCGCCGAAGTGAGCCGTGGCTTGGTTGTTGTAATAGCCGCGTCCGTAGAGGTAATCAATGCGCACGCCGATGTTCAGCCGCTTGTTCGGATTCACGGCCAGGGTGAATTGCAAGCGGTCGTCGCCGATACGCTTGTCGCCGCACCAGTCATAAGTGATGTTTGTATAAGGAGACTTGGTATTGAAGAACAGGAAGTCTCCCGGATTTTTCAGGAAGAAGTCGTAAGGGTCGGCGAAGACATCCTGCGTCCACGGCTTGCGGTTGGCGAAGATGCGGGAGTAGCGGGGAGTGCCCGTGTTTCCCAATATATTGTACTCGCCATTCACCCCTTCGGTGAAGTGTTTGTTCATGAACTGATGGTGGAGAGTGTCCACGTCGGCCGGAATGACATACCCCAGACGTTCGTCCACTCTCCAGCTTTTCACGTCGATAGGCACGAAACGGTCTGTGCCTTGCATGGTGGCGGAGTCGGGTTTGTTGGGGTCTTGTCCGTTGAACTGGTCGAATTGTCCGTTCTCGTTCATGTTGGAGAACGGGTTGTTCACCTGTGCCCGGACGGGACTTGCTGTCCAGAGCGAGATGAATATAAGAAGTAAAACTGTAATCTTGCGCATAATGGGTGCAAAGATAGTGCAATCGGAGGGAAGTACCAAGAAAGAATAAAACGAAAAATGTACAAAATACACAATATTGTTTGCGGGATTGAGAAAAAACACTATATTTGCAAAAAGAAATAAAACAGGACAGTACATGAAATTCATATCTTGGAATGTGAACGGCCTACGGGCTTGTGTAACTAAGGGCTTTACCGACGCTTTCACGCAGCTGGACGCCGACTTCTTCTGCCTTCAGGAGACAAAGATGCAGGAGGGACAACTTGACCTCGCCTTTCCCGGTTATCATTCTTTTTGGAATTATGCGGAGAAGAAAGGGTACTCTGGCACGGCAGTGTTCTCCAAACATCAGCCGCTGAGCGTGAGCTACGGACTGGGCATGGAGGAACACGACAAAGAGGGCAGGGTCATTACATTGGAGATGGAGAAATTCTATCTCGTGACCGTCTACACGCCCAATTCGCAAAACGAGTTGCGGAGGTTGGACTACCGCATGACGTGGGACGATGCGTTCCGGGAATATCTGTTGAGACTGGACGCGAGGAAACCGGTGGTGGTGTGCGGCGACATGAACGTGGCGCATGAGGAGATTGACTTGAAAAACCCGAAGTCCAACCGGAAGAACGCCGGCTTCACGGACGAGGAACGAGAGAAATTCACCTGCTTGCTGAACGCCGGTTTCACGGACACCTACCGTCATTTCTTTCCTGACAAGACGGGGGTGTATTCGTGGTGGTCTTATCGCTTCAAGGCGAGGGAGAAGAACGCAGGATGGAGAATCGACTATTTCCTCGTCTCCAACCGCCTGGATGCCCAACTGGAAAAGGCGGACATCCACACGGAAGTATTCGGCTCCGACCATTGTCCAGTGGAGGTGGACATTGACTTGTAAACCATTTTATTCATTAAACCTAACTGATAAATGCCAAACTTATTTTTTACCGCTTTGGTAGGACTGGGGCTTTCGTTGCCAGTCTCCGCCATGGCTCAGACGAAAGAAATCACGATTAACGCCGCAAAGCCCGGCGCGAAAATCTCCGACACGATGTACGGCATCTTCTTCGAGGACATCAACTTCGGAGCGGATGGCGGACTGTATGCGGAGCTGGTGAAGAACCGCTCTTTCGAGTTTCCGCAACATCTGATGGGATGGAAATCCTTCGGCAACGTGAAAGTGCTGGATGACGGTCCTTTTAAACGCAATCCGCACTATGTGCGTCTCGGCCAGCCTGCGCACAAGGACATGGGTACGGGACTGGACAACGAAGGCTTCTTCGGCATCGGACTGCACAAAGGGGCGGAGTACCGCTTCTCTGTGTGGGCGCGTCTGCCGGAGAACTCCACCAAGGAGAGCCTGCGTGTGGAACTGATTGACCCGGCTTCACAGGCGGAGACACAGGTATTGGTCTCCAAACCGCTGGACATCACTTCGGGCGAATGGAAGAAGTATCAAGTGGTGCTGAAATCGCCCGCAGACTTCGCCAAGGCGCATTTGCGCATCTTCCTCACTTCCAAAGGGCAGGTGGACTTGGAGCATGTGTCGCTCTTCCCGGTGGACACTTGGAAGGGACACGAGAACGGTATGCGCAAGGACTTGGCGCAGGCGCTGTACGACTTGCGTCCGGGCGTGTTCCGTTTCCCCGGAGGATGTATCGTGGAAGGCACGAACATGGATGACCGTTACCAGTGGAAGAACACGGTGGGACCGGTGGAAGACCGTCCGCTGAACCGCAACCGCTGGGAATACACCTTCCACCACCGCTATTTCCCCGACTACTTCCAGAGCTACGGACTGGGATTCTACGAGTATTTCCAACTCTCCGAGGAGATAGGAGCCGAGCCGTTGCCCATTTTGAATGTGGGACTGGCTTGCCAGTATCAGAATCCGGCTTCCAAGAAAGACGCGCAAGTGCCTTTGGACTCTTTGCGTCCTTATATCCAGGACGCGTTGGACTTGATTGAGTTCGCCAACGGATCCACCACTACCAAATGGGGCAAGTTGAGAGCGGACATGGGACATCCCGCACCTTTCAACCTGAAGTATCTTGGTGTGGGCAACGAACAGTGGGGACCACTCTACCCGGAGCGGTTGGCTCTCTTCGTGAAGGAGTTGCGCAAGATCCATCCAGAGATACAGATTATCGGCTCATCCGGTCCTAATTCAGAGGGTAAGGATTTCGACTATCTGTGGCCGCAGATGAAGAAGCTGAAGGTGGACTTGGTGGATGAGCATTTCTATCGTCCTGAGAACTGGTTCATCAACAGTGCGGCACGTTACGACAATTACGACCGCAAGGGACCGAAAGTCTTCGCGGGAGAGTACGCTTGCCACGGGAAAGGACGCAAGTTCAACCATTTCCACGCCTCCTTGCTGGAAGCGGCGTTCATGACAGGACTGGAACGAAACGCCGATGTGGTGCGCATGGCTACGTATGCGCCCTTGTTCGCGCATGTGGAAGGATGGCAGTGGAGACCAGACTTGATCTGGTATGACAACACCCGCAGCGTGCGTTCTTGCAGCTACTATGTGCAGCAGCTCTACAGCCAGAACAAAGGCACGAATACCCTGGCCGTGAAGAGTGACGGAAAGAACGTGACGGGGCAGGATGGCATCTACGCCAGCGCTGTTTGGGACGCAAAAGGAAAGCAATATATCGTCAAGGTGGTGAACATTACGGAGAAGCCCCAGTCGGTCAAACTGAACTTCAAGGGACTGAAGAAATCACAGACCTTCACACAGGGAAGTGTGATAACTTACGGTACGGACAAGCTCTACGAGGACAACACGCTGGACAATCCGACAAAGTTTGTGCCGACGGAGAAATCGCTGAACGTGAGCGGCACTACGCTGACGGAGAATATACCTGCTTACACCTTCGCCGTGTATAAAGTGAAATAAGGTGTAGTTAAAGAAACGTTATTATTGACGGGAGAAGGCATTGTCTTTTCCCGTTTTTTTCGTACTTTTGCGTCCGCAATAGTAAATTCAATCTATGGACGACTATCACTCGGAAAACAAGAAAAACTGATTCGGTCGTGGCTTGCGCATGAATACGGGCCTTGACCGAAGCGTAAAGACTGTGTTTATGCGGACAATTTGGAATATTAAAAACGGTCTGCGCCCATTGGAACAGTGGGAGGCAGGCAGCTGGATGCAGGTAACGTGTCCCACCCAAGAAGAGATGGACTACCTGCTTGACACCTTTAAGTTCCCTGATTATTTTCTCTCGGACATCGCCGATAAGGACGAGCGGGCGCGTTTCGAGGACGACGAGGGATGGCTTCTCATCATTCTTCGTATACCTTACGTGAAAGAGACTAAGTCAAGAGCGCCTTACATGACGCTCCCTTTAGGCGTGATTCTCAAAGACGGTGTGTTAATCACAGTGAGTTATTACGAGACCAACATGATGAACGACTTCGTGGCGTATTACCGTAAGAAGAACGGATTCACCGACCATGTAGACCTCATCTTTCGGCTCTTCCTTTCTTCTTCCGTGTGGTATTTGAAATGCTTGAAGCAGGTCAGCGTGAACATTGAACGTTCCAAGCACAATCTGGACAAACAGATAGACAACAAGGACATGATAGCCTTGTCACGGTTGCAGGACAGTCTGACGTATTTTGTGACTTCCATCCGTGGCAACGAGACGCTGCTCTCCAAACTGAAGTTCAAGCTTCCTGTGGACGAGGTGGATGCCGAGCTGATTGAGGATGTGAACATCGAGATGAACCAGGCGAGGGAAACCACGCTGATTTACAACAACATCCTGGACAGCACGATGGACACTTACGCCAATGTCATCAACAACAATATGAGTACCGTGATGCGTGTGCTGACTTCCATTTCCATCATCTTGATGCTTCCCACGTTGATTGCCAGTTGGTATGGCATGAACCTCCGCAACGGCATGGAGAACTCCTCTTGGGGCTTTGTGCTGGTGCTGGTGGTGTCTGTGGTGCTGACGGGGGGCAGTGTGTGGTATTTCCGGAAGAAACATTGGATTTAAACACTGGTTTTTATGGCAAAGGAAAAGACCGTCTATGTCTGTACGGAATGCGGCTATGAGACACCGAAATGGATTGGCAAATGCCCTTCGTGCGGACAGTGGAACACGTTCAAAGAGATGACTGTGCGCAAGTCCTCCGTATCGTCTTCAGCCGTCCAGCCTTTCCGGCAGGAAAGAGGTAAGGCTCGTCCGAAACGGATGAACGAGATTGAGGCGGGCGAGGAGATACGGATAGACATGCAGGATGCGGAGTTCAACCGTGTGCTGGGCGGTGGATTGGTGCCGGGTTCTTTGGTGCTGCTCGGTGGAGAACCGGGTATCGGGAAATCCACGCTTATCCTCCAGACCGTGCTGAGACTGAAAGGGCGACAAGTGCTGTATGTCAGTGCGGAGGAAAGTGAGCGGCAGCTGAAACTGAGAGCTGACCGCATAACGCATGATGCTGATTGTGAGGTGCTTTGCGAGACTTCATTAGAGGAAATCCTTACACAGATAAAGAATGTACGGCCAGACATCGTGGTCATTGATTCCATTCAGACCATTGCCACCGAAGCGGTGGAATCTTCCCCTGGCAGTATCTCACAGGTGAGGGAATGCGCCACACTGCTTCTGAAAATGGCGAAGCAGTCGGGCATTTCCGTAATCATCATCGGACATATTAATAAGGAGGGGGCGTTGGCCGGCCCGAAGATACTGGAACATATTGTGGATACCGTGATACAGTTCGAGGGCGACCAGCATCATTTGTACCGTATCTTGCGAAGCATTAAGAATCGGTTTGGAAGTACTTCGGAAATAGGCATTTACGAGATGCGTGCGGACGGGTTGAGACAAGTGTCGAATCCCTCGGAGCTGCTGCTGAGCGAAGACCGTGAGGATGTGAGCGGTATCGCCATAGCGGCTGCGCTGGAGGGGGTGCGTCCGTTGCTTATCGAGACACAGGCGCTGGTAAGTACCGCCGCCTATGGTACGCCCCAACGTTCGGCCACGGGATATGACTTGCGGCGCATGAACATGCTCTTGGCCGTACTGGAAAAGAAAGTGGGGTTCAAGCTGGGACAGAAAGACGTGTTCCTGAACATCGCCGGCGGACTGAAGGTGACAGACCCTGCCATCGACCTCTCGGTCATTGCCGCCATTTTAGGCAGCAATGTGGACACGGGCATAGACAAGGATGTGTGTATGGCGGGAGAAGTGGGACTGAGCGGGGAGATACGCCCGGTGAACCGTATCTTGCAACGCATAGCGGAAGCCGAGAAACTGGGTTTCGCCAAGATAATCATACCCGCCTATAATCTGACGGGCATTGACACCACAGGAATGAAGATTGAGCTGATACCCGTGAAAAGAGTCACGGAAGCTCTGCACGCACTATTTGGATGACATATGAGCCACACTCAGACTGTTTATAGCACGAAAGATATTCTACGCATCGCTTATCCCATCATGATAAGCCTTGTGATTCAGCAGTTGATAGGACTTACGGACACTGCCTTTCTCGGCAGAGTGGGTGAGGTGGAGCTGGGTGCGTCCGCCATCGCCGGCGTGTTCTATATCGCTGTGTACATGCTTGGGTTCGGTTTCAGTGTGGGTACTCAGATACTGGTCGCCCGTCGCAACGGGGCGAAGGAATACGGACGGATAGGGGGAATCTTCTACCAAGGAGTGTACTTCCAGTTGTTTTTGTCCGTTGTCCTCTTTCTGCTGGCCAAGTATATGTCCGGCCCTTTGCTGGCTGTCCTCATATCCTCTCCTGAGGTCTATGCCGCCACGCAGGAGTTCTTGCACTGGCGCATCATCGGTCTTTTCTTCTCTTTCCAGATTGTGATGTACCGCGCGTTTTATGTGGGAACCACTCAGACACGGCCTTTGACTTTCAACTCCCTGCTGATGCTGGTGCTGAATGCCGGACTGAACTATGTGCTGATATTCGGAAAATGCGGACTGCCTGCCTTGGGTATCGCCGGGTCGGCCATCGGTTCTACCTTGGCGGAGTGCTTCTCGCTCGTGTTTTTCATCCTGTACATGCGTTTCAAGACAGACATACACCGTTTTTGTCTGCATCAGCTGCCGAAGTTCCGTCTCTCCGTCCTGCGTTCCATTCTGGGCATATCCATCTGGTCGATGATACAGAACTTCGTTTCGCTCTCCACCTGGTTCATCTTCTTTATCTTCATAGAGCATTTGGGAGAGGAGCAATTGGCCGTGGCGAACATTGTCCGCAGTGTGTCTGGAGTCACGTTCATGATGATCATGGCCTTGGCGTCTACGTGCAGCTCCTTGGTGGGAAACCTGATGGGGGCGGGAAAGATGGAGGCCGTATGGCCTCTCATCCGCCGTCATATCCGCATCGCCTATATAGTAGTGATGCCTTTCATTCTGATTTACGCCGTCATTCCCTCTGCGGTGATCCGTATTTATACGGACATACCCGAGCTTGTACAGGCTTCCGTGCCGGTCGTATGGTCGCTTTGCACGGCTTACCTGGTCATGATTCCCGGCAATATCCTGTTTCAGGCTGTGTCGGGGACGGGCAATACCGAGAAAGCGTTTCTGCTTGAACTGGGTGCCTTGGCCATCTACGTGGGCTACAGCGCGTTCGTCATCATGGGACTGCGTTCCAACATGGCTGTTTGCTGGACGACAGAACACGTGTATGCGTTGTTCATCGGTCTGTTCAGCTATCTTTACTTGAAGAAAGGCAACTGGCAGGCAAGGAGATTATAAACGCTTGAACTGCATATCGTTGTCGTCTGTCGTTTGAGGCATGGCTTTCTTTTCTTTCTTCCCCGTCACTTTCACACGAAACGCCTTGGTGGCGAATTTCGCGCTTTCTCTATGGCCACGTGGCTGGCGGAAGAAGAAGTTGAAGGGATCCATGTCGTCGTCCTGCCGCTGGTCGAACACAATGAGCGACACTTCGCTTTTTAGCGAGGGGATGACGAACGTGCCTTTTTTCTGCGGTGTGAGGATATACTGTTTCCATACGAGGGTGCGGTACACCTTTCCGTCCCTCCGCTCATATTGGTAGCCCTGTGAGAAGAATGGGTCGAGTTCCTCCGTCTGGAAGCCTTTGAAAGTGAAACGGTTCGTCCCTACGGATTCTACCTGTGCGTTAGTGGGCATGAAGAATTTGACGGTCAGCAGCAGGCGGTCATTGATGTTGACTTCTTTCTTGTCCACGGTGGCTTCCGCAAAGAAGGCGGCCGCTTTCTTTGAAGCCGCTTCCGACATCAGGATGCCTGTGAAACAGAATAAAATGAGTAACAGTGTCTTACGTGTCATATTTGAAAGTTTTAAATGAAATATTCCGCCGCATCCACCAAGCCTGTGCGGAATGCGTACTTGGTCGCTTCGTGTACATTGTTCACGCCAAGTTTCCGGAAGATGTTCTTGCGGTGGGTGACGATGGTGTTGATACTACAGCAACGTTCCGAGGCGATTTGCCTGGTCGTCTTTCCCAAGGCTACCGCTTTGAGGATTTCCATCTCGGTGGGAGTAAGATTGGCGCACTCTGCTTCTTCCTGCTTGCTTTTCGGTTTCAGCAGCATGTCTGTCACTTGCTGGCAGATGTACCGTTCGTCTCTTAATGTGCGCAACAGGCACTCTTGAATCTCCTTCAACGAGTCTTGTTTCATGACGATGCTAAAATGATCTTCGTCTATCAACAGTCTCCTGATGAATGATTCGCTCAGCTCCTCGCTGAACAACATCCAGCGGGTATCGGGAAAGCGACTGGCCACGACTAATAGCATCTCCACCTCCTCGTAATCGAAAAGAGGGTAATCGATGACTACCACTGACTGGGGATTCTTCAACAGCTCTATGACAAGCTGCCGTTTGGTAGACGCCTCGGTTACTTTGGCTTCCGCCTGTTCGCACAGGCACTTGACGCCTAGTCGTGTGATGTCTTGATTGTCGCAAAGTATCACGTTATCCATCTCTCTTCACCTCCTCCTGTTTGTCAATGGTTGCAGATTTTGCTGGTGTCTACCGTGAACTGGGTTTGCGCCGACGGCTTGAACTTTCCTCTTTCCTCCAGAAAAGCAATCAGCTGGTCTACATTCATGTGTTCCGCACAGCAGGTATAGAATAGCTGGTCGGCTCCGAACCTGTCGATGATGGCCTGTCGCAATGTCTCTTTTGTGTAATCGTGTCCCTCCATCATGTGGAGTACCTCGTGTCCGTGTATTTCTTCTTTCATGGTTGTATGAGTGTTAATGTTATTCTTCATCCTCTTCGTAGACTATGGTCTTCACCACTTTCTTCTTGGCTACTCCCAAGGTGCGTGCGGCGCTACGGAAAATCTTGTCCTTCAAGTCTATGGTCTGAATACGAAACTTGGCGAGCATCTTCACCATCTTGTTCCCCTTCTTGTTCAAGGCCGCCTTGTCGGAAATCGTGTTCTCCGCCGTGAGCTGTTGGCCTCCGTCCCGGTTTTCGTCATACAAATAGCGGATACGCTCCATGCGTAACGTCACCTCTTCCGGCTTCGTCAGTACTTGCAGGAGATAATAGATGCGGGTACGGTCCAAGGCTAGAAAGGAAGATTTGAAGGTGATGTACTCCTCGGCGGTGACGGCTATCTCGCCTTTCTCCTTGTTTGTGTAGGCCACACGGGAGTTGATAGGTTGGCGCAGTTTCACCTGCTTCTCTGCCCATTCTTTCATTACGTCATAAAGAGAATCCTCGCTTTTCCCTTTCACCTTGAATGTTTGCTGGAACACGACTTTCCCGTTCTCCTCCGTGACGGCTCCTTTCAGGTATTTGGGGCTTTTCCGTTTGACATCGATGTCGTCATCTGCGGCGTAGGCTGAGAAAGTCACCAACGCCAGTAAAATACATAATAGTTTTCTCATTGCATTATTGTTTTTTAGTGTTTGTCAGAGCGTATGTTCGTTCAAGTAGTTTTGTATCATTTGTTTGTTGTTGTCAGAGATGGGAATGTAATTTTTTCCGAAGACGATTCGTCCTCTTTCCACCACCTTGATTTTGTTTGTCTGCACTATATAGGAGCGGTGTACTCTCATGAAGCGAGGGAAAGGCAACTTCTCGGCCATGCTTTTCATGCTTATCAGCGAAAGCACAGGGCGGGGTTCAGACTCAAGATAAATCTTCAAGTAATCTTTCAGCCCTTCGATATAGAGGATGTCGTCCAAGTTCACCCGCACCAATTTGTATTCGCTCTTCACATAGATGAACTCACGTTCCGTGCCGGCTGGCTGTGCGTTGTCCTGCGCACTTTGTTTCAGCTTGAACCATTCCAACGCTTTCTGGGCAGCCGTCAGGAAATCGGCATAGCTGAACGGCTTCAGCAGGTAGTCGAGCGCGTTTACTTTATAGCCGTCTATGGCATATTGCTGGAAAGCGGTGGTGAAGATGATGCGGGTGTGCGGGTCAATCGTTTTGGAGTATTCCAACCCGTTCAGCGAGGGCATCTGTATGTCCAGAAAAAGCAAGTCCACGGGATGTGCCGTCAGCTCTTGCATGGCGGAGACGGCACTGGAATATTGTCCCGCCAACTCCAGAAAGGGCGTTTTCTCGACATAGCTCGCCAGCAGTTCTAACGCCAGCGGCTCGTCGTCCACAAGTGCGCATGTCAGTTTCATGTCCTGTCAGTTTTCACTTTTATAGTCAGTTCGGAGACATACACGTTCCCCGTGGAATCAGTCCCTTTCTTCCACTCGTACCTTCCGGGATAGAGCAGTCTTAGCCTTTGCTTCACCTGGGAAAGTCCTACGCCGCTTCCGCTTTTGTCGTTTTGCTGTTTGGGGAAGTTGCTGTTCTCCGTCTTGAAATAGAGTCTGTTGCCATCTCTCACTTCCATCTTGATGTGGATGAAACTATCTCCCGTAGGGTTGATGCCGTGTTTGAAAGCGTTCTCTATCAGGGAAATATAAATAAGAGGAGCGATGCGCAGTGTACAGTCCGACGGCACGTTCCAGTCAATCCTCACGTCCACCGTCTTAGGCACACGGATGCGCATCAGTTCGATGTAACTTTTCAAGAACTCTATTTCGCTCCGCAAATCTACGTAATTTTCTTGATTATCGTATAAAATATGGCGTAATAATTTGCTTAATTCTTGAATCGCCTCCTGCGCTTTGTCTTTGTTGAAAGAGGTGAGGGCGTAAATGTTGTTGAGCGTGTTGAGCAGAAAATGAGGGTTTATCTGGTTGCGGAGGTTTTTCAGTTCCGCCTCTTTCCGTCCCAGTTCCGCTTTCTGCCGGGCGGTTTCCGCCTCTTTCCACCGGCTTCCCAGCGAGAGCGCTACGGCCAGTCCTGCGTCCAGCACCATCATGATGGCGTTTTGGCAGATGAAGAACCAGCGCACCATGGAGAAATCTCCCTTGCGAGGCGGACGAGACGGATGGTAGTGGGGGATGTCCGGGCAAATCTGTTTCCAATAAAACATGAGCAGGCAGACCCCGGCTATCAGCAGCACGTTCCACCAGAAGAACCGTGTGTTTCGCTTCCGCAGCAGAGTGCGGGGGATGAGCAGGAGATAGTTCGTGTAGAAAACGATACACAGGGAAAGCGGAAAGGACACACGGTGCAGGTAGATTTTCCAGTCCAGTGAAGCGTTCTCCCTGTCCATGAACATCACGGGCATACAGAACACGAAAAACCACGCCACGATATGTACGATGGCGACCGGGGGATTGAATTTGGCGATTCTTATTTGACTCATGGATATTGATGTTTCTGACGGGCAAAGATAGAAATAGCGCATGAGACATCCAAGCAAACTCTACAAACCAGCCTGTTTTTGTAGACAAATACTCCCACTTTGTCGATAATTGTTCATTGCCATTCATTTTTCTTCTTTGTTTTTCTGTTTCTTCCGTGGATTTCGTTATCTTTGCAAGGCGTAGTGCAATATGAACAACAAATAACAAACATACACCATGGAACAAGAAATGTTTACAAAAGAGGATTTGAAACAGTTGGCCTCAAAGGGGATTACTCCGGCGCAGGCTGCTCATCAACTGGAATGCTTCAAGACAGGATTCCCTTTCTTGAAATTGGAAGCGGCCGCTTCTGTGGGCGGCGGTATACTCAAGCCTTCTCCCAAAGAGGAAGAGGAGTATCTTAAGGTGTGGGAAGATTATAAGGAAGAGGGGAAACGTATCGTGAAGTTCGTCCCTGCTTCAGGAGCTGCCTCTCGTATGTTCAAAAATATGTTCGCGTTCCTTTCCGCTGACTATGACAAGCCGCAGACGGAATTCGAGAAGAAGTTCTTCGAGGACATTAACAAGTTCGCATTCTATGCAGAGCTGAACGCGATGTGTCAGAAAAACACAGGAAAAGACATTCCGGCACTGGTGAAGGATGGGAAATACAAGGAGGTCGTGAGCAACCTTCTGGAAGAAAAAGGACTGAACTACGGACAGCTGCCGAAAGGTATGCTGAGTTTCCATAAATACGAGGGCGGCATCGTGCGTACCCCTGCGGAAGAGCATTTGGTGGAAGGCGCGCTTTACGCCGCTTCCAAAGGCTTCGTGGATGTGCACTTCACGGTGTCGGCAAGTCATCTGGACGCCTTCAAGAAACTGGTGGAAGAGAAGAAGGAAGCGTATGCTGAGAAATTCCATACTTTCTACCGCATTTCCTTCTCGGTGCAAAAATCCAGCACAGACACGCTGGCCGTGACAATGGACAACAAACCGTTCCGTACGGAAGACGGCAAACTGCTGTTCCGTCCGGGAGGCCATGGCGCACTGATTGAGAATTTGAATGACCTGGACGCGGATGTGGTCTTCGTGAAGAACATTGACAATGTGGTGCCTGACCGCTTGAAGGAAGACACGGTACGTTACAAGCAACTGCTCGCCGGCGTGCTGGTCTCCTTGCAGAAACAGGTGTTCAAATACTTGCGTCTGCTGGACAGCGGAACGTACAGCCATGCGGAGCTGGAAGAGATTATCCGCTTCGTGCAGCAGAAGCTCTGGTGCCGTAAGAAGGACGTGAAAGACTTGGAAGACGCCGAGCTGGTTATCTATCTGAAGAAGAAACTGAACCGACCCATCCGTGTGTGTGGAATGGTGAAGAATGTGGGTGAGCCTGGAGGTGGCCCGTTCTTGGCTTACAACGCAGACGGCACGGTGTCCTTGCAGATATTGGAGAGTTCGCAGATTGACACCAACAATCCCGACTACGTGGCCATGTTCAAGAACGGCACACATTTCAACCCCGTGGACTTGGTGTGCGGCGTGAGAGACTATAACGGAGCGAAGTTCAACTTGCCCGATTTCGTGGACAAGAAGACGGGATTCATCTCTTACAAGTCCAAGAACGGAAAGGACTTGAAGGCGTTGGAGCTGCCGGGACTGTGGAACGGCTCCATGAGCAACTGGAACACGGTGTTTGTGGAAGTGCCATTGTCCACTTTCAATCCAGTGAAGACCATCAACGATTTGTTGCGTGAACAACATCAGTAAATAAACCGGACATGAAGAAAATCTTGTTATTAGGTTCGGGTGAGTTGGGAAAAGAGTTTACCATCGCTTGTCAGCGGCTGGGACAGTATGTAATCGCTTGTGACAGCTATGACAACGCTCCGGCCATGCACGTGGCGGATGAGCGGGAAGTATTCCATATGCTTGACGGAGAAGCTCTCGAGAAGGTGGTGAGGAAACACAAGCCTGACATTATCGTGCCGGAGATAGAGGCCATACGCACCGAGAAGCTGATTCAGTTCGAACAGGAGGGGATTCAGGTGGTGCCCAGCGCAAAGGCGGTGAATATCACGATGAACCGCAAGGAACTCCGCGACCTTGCCGCACAGGAACTGGGACTGAAGACGGCTGCGTACTGCTACGCCAACAACCTGGAAGAGCTGAAAGAGGCTGCCAGGGAGATTGGTTATCCGTGTATCATAAAACCGTTGATGAGCAGTTCCGGCCACGGACAGTCCAAGGTGGACAACGAGGAGGAACTGGCCAAGGCGTGGGAATGCGCCATAGAGGGTGCGAGAGGCGACGTGAAAGAAGTCATTGTGGAGCAGTTCATCCATTTTGACAGTGAAATCACCTTGTTGACGGTCACCCAGCAGCATGGTCCCACGCTGTTCTGCCCTCCGATTGGGCACATACAGAAAGGCGGCGACTACCGGGAGAGTTTCCAACCCGCCACTATTTCGGCTTCCATGTTACAGGAAGCGCAACAGATGGCGGCGAAAATCACGGCTGCGTTAGGCGGTGCCGGACTTTGGGGAGTGGAGTTCTTCCTGTCACACAAGGACGGAGTGTACTTCTCCGAACTCTCTCCACGCCCGCACGACACAGGCATGGTCACACTGGCTTTGACGCAGAACTTGACCGAGTTCGAGCTGCACGCGAGAACGGTGCTGGGACTTCCTATTCCCGAAATCACACAGGAGCGTCAAGGGGCAAGTGCCGTGATTCTTTCCGAAGTGGAAAGCGAGAAGCCTGAATATAAGGGCATGGAGCAGGTGTGTGCGGCGACAAATACATACTTGCGCATCTTCGGCAAGCCCGTGGCGCATCCCGGAAGAAGAATGGGCGTGGTGGTATGCTATGACAAAGTAGGCGAAAGCCAGTCTGCCTTGAGAGACAAGTGTAAATCGCTCGCGAGTAAAGTGAAAGTTAAATAGTAAAATTAATAGGTATTAAAGATAAAAAGGTAAAGACATGGAGTTAGACAGCAAATATGACCCCTCATCTGTAGAACCGAAGTGGTATCAGTATTGGATTGACCACAAGCTTTTCAGTTCTAAGCCGGACGGGCGTAAACCATTTACAGTGGTGATTCCCCCGCCTAATGTGACAGGTGTGCTGCACATGGGTCACATGCTGAATGAGACGATTCAGGACATTTTAGTACGCCAGGCACGCATGGAAGGAAAGAACGCCTGCTGGGTGCCGGGCACAGACCACGCTTCCATCGCCACAGAGGCGAAAGTGGTGGCTCGGTTGGCCGAACAGGGTATCAAGAAAACAGACCTCACCCGTGAGGAGTTTCTGAAACACGCATGGGACTGGACACACGAGCATGGCGGTATCATTCTGAAACAGTTGCGCAAGTTAGGCGCCAGCTGCGACTGGGACCGCACGGCCTTCACCATGGACGAGGAACGCTCCAAGAGCGTGATTAAAGTGTTCTGTGACTTGTATGAGAAAGGACTGATTTACAGGGGTGTGCGTATGGTGAACTGGGATCCGAAGGCACAGACGGCACTCTCTGACGAGGAAGTGGTCTACAAAGACGAGCACAGCAAGCTGTATTACCTGCGCTACAATGTGGCCGGAGAGGATGGCAAGCCCGCGGCAAGCGGTGAGTATGCCGTAGTGGCCACCACGCGTCCTGAGACAATCATGGGCGATACGGCCATGTGTATCAATCCCAACGACCCGAAGAACCAGCACCTGAGAGGGAAGAAGGTCATTGTGCCGTTGGTGAACAGGGTGATTCCCGTGATTGAGGACGACTATGTGGACATTGAGTTCGGTACAGGTTGCCTGAAAGTCACGCCCGCTCATGACGTGAACGACTATATGCTGGGCGAGAAGCATAACTTGAAGTCTATCAACATCTTCAACGACAACGGAACCATCAGCGAGGCTGCGGGAATGTATGTCGGGATGGACCGTTTCGACGTGCGCAAGCAGATTGAGAAAGACCTGAAGGTGGCGGGATTGATGGTGAAAGTAGAGGACTACGACAACAAGGTAGGCTTCTCCGAGCGTACCAACGTGCCCATCGAGCCGAAGCTCTCTATGCAGTGGTTCTTGAAGATGAAGCATTTCGCGGACATGGCGTTGCCTCCCGTGATGAACGACGAGATAAAGTTCTACCCCAAGAAATACAAGAACACTTACCGGAACTGGCTGGAGAACATCAAGGACTGGTGCATCAGCCGTCAGTTGTGGTGGGGACACCGCATCCCGGCTTACTATCTGCCTGAGGGCGGTTTCGTGGTGGCCGAGACTCCCGAGGCCGCTTTGGAGAAAGCGAAGGCGAAGACTGGAAATAACGCCTTGACACTGGCGGACTTGCGTCAGGACGAGGACGCGCTTGACACATGGTTCTCTTCCTGGCTGTGGCCTATCTCTCTGTTCGACGGCATCAACCATCCGGGCAACGAGGAAATCAAGTACTACTATCCCACGGCCACATTGGTGACCGGGCCGGACATCATCTTCTTCTGGGTGGCTCGTATGATTATGGCGGGCTATGAGTACATGGGAGAAATGCCTTTCAAGAACGTCTACTTCACCGGCATCGTCCGTGACAAGCTGGGACGCAAGATGAGCAAGTCGCTCGGCAACTCGCCCGACCCCTTGAAGCTGATTGAGAAATACGGCGCCGACGGTGTGCGTATGGGCATGATGCTCTGCGCTCCGGCCGGAAACGACATCCTCTTCGACGAGAGCCTCTGCGAGCAGGGACGTAACTTCAACAACAAGATTTGGAACTCATTCCGCTTGATCAAGGGCTGGCAGACGGCGGACACCGCCCAGTCTGAGAGTGCCAAGACAGCTGTGGCGTGGTTCGAGGCCGTATTGCGCAAATCTGCCGCCGAGGTGAAGGAACTCTTCTCCAAGTTCCGTCTGAACGAAGCGTTGATGGTCATCTACCGCCTGTTCTGGGACGAGTTCTCCGGCTGGTACTTGGAGATGGTGAAGCCCGCTTACGGACAGCCCATCGACCAGAAGACCTACGAGGCTACTTTGTCCTACTTCGAGAGCCTGTTGAAATTGCTGCATCCGTTCATGCCGTTCATCACGGAGGAACTGTGGCAGCACATCTACGACCGCAAGGAAGGCGAGAGCATCATGACTTCTCCTTTGTCTATCGGCGCAATGACCGAGGATGACCAGAAACTCATTCAAGACATTGACACGGTGAAGGCTGTGGTAGGCAGCGTGCGCGCTATCCGCAACTCCAAGAACATCTCTCCGAAAGAGAAATTAGAGTTGTGCGTAGTGGGTCAGAACGCACTGGAAGCCTATATCCCGGTGATGTGCAAGATGGCCAACTTGTCAGAGGTGAAGACAGTGAATGAGAAAGAGGCGGGCGCTTCTTCCTTCATGGTAGGCACCACGGAATACGCCGTGCCGATAGGCAATCTGATTGACGTGGAAGCCGAGACCGCCAAGTTGGAGGCTGAGCTGAAACACTTGGAAGGTTTCCTCGCCGGAGTGCAGAAGAAACTCTCCAACGAGAAGTTCGTGGCGCACGCTCCCGCCAAGGTGGTGGAGATGGAACGCAAGAAACAATCTGACGCAGAGACCAAGATAGCCTCCATAAAGGCTTCCTTGGCTGAGTTGAAGAAATAAACAGAACGCATAAAGAAACGGACAGGGGTCGTGTTCAAGGCACAGCCCCTGTCTTTTTATTGTATAAGATTCACAATCTCCCACGCATTGTGACCCGGTTCGTCATTCAAACACACCTGCGCTATGCCATTCCACATTGTATGCCGTCCCAAAAGCCAGTAGAAACGTGATTCACCGCAATCGTACCACTAATCAACACTGTTTAGGTAGAGACGCGATTCATCGCATCTCCGCTTCTCATGGTGTTTTAATATCTTACCAATCACAGATACAAGTCATCATTGATGAATGTGGAGACGCGATGAATGGAGACGCGATGAATCGCGTCTCTACTAGTGCAACCGTTATATTGCAACGTGCAAGACTGGAGGGTGGTATGTTTGCGGATAATCATAAATGCCTTCATTTAACTTGCTATAAATCAGCTACTTGCGCTTATTCCAGAGGCCATTTTCACAAGCCTCTGCAACTACTTCATAATCAGTGAGTTGCAACTTGTACCGTAATGGCCGCTCACTTCCACCGTAATGGGCGTTTATTACGGTAGAAGTAAGCGGTCACTTGTATAGAAGTGGGAAATGACTTATGAACTCCCGGTCATCCGGTCACTCCGTTTTCCCCTCTTTGAGTTTTTTCTTGAGGCGGTAAAGGGTGGCACGGCTGATGTCCAGCTGCTCCATGATCTCCTCCGTGTTTTTGCCCTCCTCCAAAAGCCGCCGCACGTCTTCCGGCTTGTTCTTCTTCAACAGCATGTGTTCTTCGGCCCATCGGTAAGCCGTGCGTTCCGTCACTCCCGTATCCACCAGCCGCTGTATGTTTTCGCGGTTCGACAACTTCTGATCCCACAGTCTGCGTGCGTCAGTCTCATTTTTGCGCTTCTTTCCCATCGGCCTGTATATGTCTTTTGCCCAATGGGGGTGAGCACCATACGCCGCGGCATGGACAAGCTGCAAAAATGAGACTTCTTGTCCCATCCCCATCAAGGGCTTGACAATAGCCTCGAAACAATGATGCAGCTCATAGTAGGAGTGGTAGGATACTCCATGGGATTTGAGCTTTTCTATGTATTCCCCCGTGAGTAGCCCTGCGTCCCAGCAATCTTGCATGATTCTCAGCTTCCTTGCGTTTCTGATTATCGCCGCTGCTCTGGAGCGGTGTTTGGAGATGTTGGTCACTCCATTCGCCTTTGCCGCCTCTTCGTTGATAACCAAGTCGCAGCAATCTGACACGGCGATGCGGTTGGTCTTTTTTTGTTTCCGTTTCAGTTGTCTCGCATACTCCTGTTGAACCAGACGTGCCTCTTTCAGTTTCTCCTCAGACAAGGTAAGTATGCGCACCGACAGGATCAAGAGGTATCTGTTAGTGAACTTGTGGTCCTGGTTATTGTAGAAGTAGTAACGCTCGTACACCATGTTGTAAAGCAACTCCTTCAAAGTAATCTTAGGGTTGCACAGCCGTTTGACCAGGCAGGCCGTATACAGCTTCGAGTGGCGGTTCTCATGATTCATCCATCTGTGGACGGGGAATCCTTCCCCCTCTTTTGCACGCCGGTAAGCCCGGCGCAATGTAAGAAACGTGAGTCCGAACCACAATCCCGGCTCTTCCCATGTAGGTTGGGCGGAGCAATCCTCCTGCTCCCATATCTTAAACTGCCCTTTGTACATCTCAAGAAAATCGGAAGACTTATGGTGGTATAGCTCCCCTATGAACCTGTAGTTCTCCTCCGTTTTCAGCGGCTCAGAGGAAGTTGAGTCGCCGTCTTCGGTCTCCATGGACGGAATAGTAAGCAGCTCCGTTTCGGAGTGGTGTGGGACTTGCACTAGTGTGGACAGGTCCAAAGGTCTGTTATCGTGGTGAGAGGGCTTGTCCTCCGTCGTGCCGAACAGGAGCTGCGACACGTTCCGCATGTGCTTGTCAATGGCATTCTCTATCTCCGGACAGTCCCGTACCACGGTGCTTACAATCCTTTCGTATATGTCCAAGAACGCAGCCTTAGTCTCCACGGGCTTGGGCAGGAAGTAGAAAAGGTGATACCTGTATTTCCCATCCTGCTGATAATGGAAAGACCCGTGTGACACGTTCGGCTGGACTGTGACCTGGGTTTCCAAAAACGCCTCCAGATCCAGGTCCGCTCCATCCACGTCAATTGCGACCACCTGCGACGATACCCAGTACTCGCCCGCTATGTTGGAGCGTGGAATCATCTTCTCTTTGCAACCAGTCTTTCTCCGCAGCACCTCGTCTATCATAAACAATGAGAAAGAGCAGGTACACCCATTGGTAAGCCGTTTCTCCAATTCCGACGGAGTGACTTCCATCTCCTGGAACAACTCGGGCATAGGTTTCACGGCCTTGAAACGTGCCATTGCCTCCTCCTTGCTGGAGTGGCTCTCTGATGACATCGTCATCCTCACTTTTACCTCCATAAATTTAAATATTTTTATTAAATCATAGACCAAAGTGGAACGATTGTCAAACAAGGTCTTGAAGGGAGAGGACAAAAAGGACGATGGAAGCGAACCGCACACGAAAAAAAGTTTCAAAAAAGTGGGGGAAAACAGCGCAAACAGGGAAAGTCGGCACTATTTATAGATGACATAACGAAAAAAACAGAAGTAAAATGCTGTACTTTAAAATCATGGAGGCCAAATCGGAGGCCTTGAAGAAGAAGGGGTTCTATCCCCGTAGCGTGATGACCGAGCAGGTGGGACTGGATGTGCTGTCAGAGCGAATCCAACGCAACTGCACGGCAAAGAAGAGTGACTGTCTGGCAGTGCTCACGGAACTGGTGGAGGTGATGAAGGATGAGCTTCAGAACTCCCACAGCGTGAAGATTGACGGGTTCGGCACGTTCCGTATCGGAATCAGCTCGAAGCTGTCGGAGAAGAAGGAGGATGTGGCCAAGAACATCAAGGGCTTCCGCATCAACTTCTATCCCGACTACACGGTAGACAAGGGTACGGGACGGCAGAAGCAGTTCTTGCAAGGGCTGAAGGCCAGGCTCTTGGCGGACGATCCCTCCGAGACCACTCCCGGTGGCGAGACTCCTCCCGCAGGAGGTAACGAGGGAGAAGACACAGACGAAAACGTCTGAATGAAGCCGCCGCAAACGACTGAATGCGGCGGACATCCCCGGTGAAGAGACCAATCTCTCCGCCGGGGATTTTGCATGCCTTTCATCGTAGTCTTGTCTTTTGCCAACCATAAAGAGATTATACACGGGAAAGTCACATTTGTTACTTCAGTAACAATAAACGATGTATGGAATAAAAATGTCAGTGCCTGATTATCCTCTTGACAGACAATCAGGCACTGACACAATACAGCTACCATTTCACCAGACGCTTCACCGAGCCATGCCAGGAACAACACAGGCACCAGACTTCCGAAGTGTCATAGTCGGAGAGGTCAGCTCCCTCTTCTTTGGGTATGATTTCAAGGTCACGGGAGACATAGACGTTCAATCTCTCTCCCGTGGTCTTGTGTTTGATGTAAAATGTGCCGGCCTTGCATTGAGGACAGCACATTTTTCTTATTGGAGTCATTGCTTTTTCTCTTGTCCGGGCACAAGGTAGCGGTCTCCCGTCTCTTTTACGATTACCCGGCGGAAACTGTCGGGATAGCCCACACGGGTCACTCTGCTTCCGAGACCGTACTGGGTACGGGTGAATTTCCCGTTCTTGTCCACGGGACGCACGGCCTGGTCGTTGTATCTCACGATAAGATACTGCGCCAGCTGCTTCCAGCGGTTCACGGTCTGGGTGGCCTGTGTGCCGGAGTAAGTCGTCAGGAAGTTCTTCCGTTCTTCTCCGTTCAACGCCAACGCTTTCTTCTCTACCTCTGCCTGACGGGCGAAGAAGTCGCTTTCCAACGAGTCACGCACGGACTGCACGTCTCCGAACAGCTGGCTGTAACGGGGATAGACCATATTGGCCACCCAGTTGTACATCCAGAAGGAGCTGTCCCAAGAGAAAGTCACATCATCTCCCGTTTTCTCGCTGTAAACGGTCGGCACCTTGTCCGTGCAGCAGTACACCGGAGTGTACACCGTCATGTTGGGGTCGTCTGTGCCGAACCACAGCACACCTCCTACGGCGTTGGGCAGGTTTTCACGCATCTGCGCCACAAAGGTGAACGAGGTTTGCTGTGTGGAGATGGGACGTTCGTTGAAATACTCTTTGCCGTCCACCTTGTACGTCAATGGAGTGGGGCGGTAAGGAGAGTTGTAAGGCCCTGCGGACACGTCCTTTGTCATGTCCAGCGGAGTGCCTTCGTAGTGGTCTCGGTTGCCCATTTCGATGTCGTGCACAGACAGCTTGCGGTCGGGTTTCACGTAGAGCGGCATCACGTGGTCGGGGTTCTTACCTTCGGCATAGTCCAGGTAAGCGTCCATCTCCTTATTATATTTACGCAAGAAACTCCATGCTCTTGCCTCGCAGAAACGGAGTCCCTCGAAGTTCAGCGGACAGTAGGCCGCCGCAAAGTCGAAGTCTTTGTTCAATCCTTTGAACCATCCTTTTTCCCGCGCGAACGACACCACGTCAGGGGAATACAGACAGTTCTTCGGGTCGTTCATGTTGAACTTGTGAATCCGGCTTTGGTTGGCGTGGGCGCAGATGCAGTCGTCCGGGATACGCACGGCCACCCACACGGCTCCCTTGTTTCCATGCCCCTTGCCTATCATCTCCATAATCCATGCCTCGCTGGGGTCGGCGATGGTGAAAGTCTCTCCGCTGCTGTAGTATCCGTATTCTTTCACCAATGAGGTCATTACCTTGATGGCTTCCCTGGCTGTGCGTGAACGCTGCAAGGCCACGTAGATGAGACTGCCGTAATCCATGATGCCGGTGGAGTCCACTAACTCAGGCCGTCCGCCGAAAGTAGTCTCGCCGATAGTCACCTGGTATTCGTTCATATTGCCGATGACATTGTAAGTCTCGGACGCTTCGGGAATCTTGCCAAGGTACTTGTTGGTGTCCCATTCACGGATTTCACGCATGGTGCCGGCAGCGTGTTTCCCTGCCGGGAAATGGCACAGGAAACCGTATTTGCCGTAATCGTCAGCGTTGTAAGACACCAACACAGAACCGTCTGTTGACGCATTCTTGCCCACAATCAGGTTTGTGCAGGCTTCTCCGCTGCTCCAAGCCGCCAACAGACAGGCGGCTGTGATGAATAATTTTCTCATAATTCTCTGTCTTTACTGTTTGTTTCTCTGCTAATATACAAAGGTTTTCTTGTCCACCCGTTTGTTTCCGCAATGGTCTTCCACGTACATCTCCAAGGTGTGTGTGCCGCCTTTATGTACAGGTGTCTCGGCCAAGTAGCAGGTCAGTCCGCCGCCAAGGTTCTTGAACAGGACGAACTTGCCGTCCACTTTTCCCTTGTAAGTCTTGACGCCCGACTGGTTGTCCGCAATGAAATAGCGCAAGACTCCACCGCCCAGGCTGATAGGACGTATCAAGGGAGCCGTGTTGTCCATCTCCACTGTATAGGAGTCTCCTAATTCCCTCACAGAAGCGTAAATCCAACCGTTCCTGTAAGTGGAAGGCAGGTATTTCACTCCTCTGTTGCTTCGCTGCACAATGTAGTATTGCCGGGGATTGGCGGAGGTCTTCTTTCGCAAAGCGATGGAAAGTGTGGCCCACGTGTTGAGCGGGTAGGGGTTCTTCGTGAAAGTGTAAGTCGGAGCCAAAGCACCGGGATGGTTATAGTTGGCCGTCACTTTCAAGGGAAGGTTGTCGTACAGCACTCCCCAAGGCAAGCTCAGCTGCATTCCCGGTTCCTGCACGACGTTCGCCTCGTTCCAGCGCAGGGTATGGCGGGTAACGGGTGGTGTGTAGGGACGTATCTTCTGCTTCTCTCCTCGGATGGTGAAGTTGTATTCCGAACGGTTGCCGAAATGGTCAGTCAGTATATACTTGAAATGGTAGTCCCTTTCTTGGTTGATGGTCACAATGCCGCGGTTCTCGTCAGCCCAGAGCGTGCGCAGCCGGTTGCCCGGCTCGATGAATGATTTCATGTACCAAAGCCCCGTGATTCGGAACATGGGCAAATCGCCCCAGCTGTTCACCATGCGGTTCTCCAACGGGAGGAAACCGTCCGTGGTGCTTTGGAAGAGCTTGTGTCCCTCCATGTACAGTTCCACTTTATGCACACCGTAATGGTTGTAAGTGCCGTCCATGAAGTCGAAGTCCATCACGCCGACGCCTATCTTTCCCCAGGCTTTCATGGGACGGGTAGTGCCTTGTTTGGTCAGTCCGACAGGCTGCTGAATCTGTCCGTAGTTGACGCTGCCCTCTCCACGCTGCGGATACAGCATAACGGCTTTCGCCACGGGAGCCATCGTGTCTTTGAACAGATGCTTGAAATAAGGCATCGGGTCAAGAAACTCCTCGTTGGACGTGCGGTGCAGCTCCAAGTGGAGGTGCGGCCCTTCGGAAGCCCCTGTGTTGCCGCTGTATGCCACAACTTCTCCCTCTTTCACGGGGAGCTGTCTTGAGGACAAGCGCATATCGCACTCGTAGGTCTCGTGAGCGTACTGATATTGCTTGAGGGCGTTCTCTATGCGTGGACTGAATTTCTTCAAGTGTCCGAAGATGGAGGTCACCCCGTTGGGATAAGAGATGTACAAGGCGTTGCCGAAACCGTTCATGCCCACCGTCACCCGGCTGACATAACCGTTGGAGATGGCGTAGAGGGGCTTTCCCACCGCCATTTGGGTCTTGAAGTCCAGTCCGCCGTGGAAATGGTTGGGACGCGGCTCCATGAAGTTGCCGGCCAAGGCCAGTTCATATCCTCTCAAGGGGGCGGAGAAACGGATTTTCTTTATATCCGCTCCCACACCTCCCGCATAGAGTTCCAAGCCCCCGGCGAGGATGATTCCGCCACACAGAGAAAGGATTCCAAGTTTATTCACAAGCCTTGAAACTTAAGTCCAACCCTTTCACGGAGTGAGTCAACGCCCCTACAGAGATGAAATCCACTCCGCATTCCGCATAATCTCTCAACGTGTCGAGGGTGATACCGCCAGAACTTTCCGTCTCAAAACGCCCACCGATGAGTTCCACAGCCTTTTTCGTGTCTGCCACGGTGAAGTTATCCAGCATGATGCGGTCTACTCCGCCGATGCGCAGCACTTGGTTCAGCTCGTCGAAATTACGCACCTCTATCTCAATCTTTAAGTCCTTGCCTTTTTCCTTCAAGTACTGATGGCAACGGGTGATGGCGTTCTCGATGCCTCCGGCAAAGTCAATGTGGTTGTCTTTCAGCAGAATCATGTCAAACAAGCCGATACGGTGGTTCATGCCACCTCCGATTTTCACCGCCTGCTTTTCCAGCACACGCATTCCCGGAGTGGTCTTGCGGGTGTCCAGCACGTGTGTTTGGGTGCCTTTCAGTCTCTTCTGGTATTTGTGTGTCATGGTGGCGATGCCGCTCATACGCTGCACGATGTTGAGCATCAGTCTTTCAGTCTGCAAGAGGCTTCTCACCTTTCCGCTCACAATCATCGCGATGTCGCCGGGCTTCACTTTCGCTCCGTCCTCTATGAAAGTCTCCACTTTCAAGGTGGGGTCAAAGCGGCGGAACACTTCTTTCGCCACTTCCACACCGGCCAATATGCCTTCCTCTTTCACAAGAAGTTTCTGCTTGCCAGTGGCTTCTTCCGGGATGCAGCAAAGGGTGGTATGGTCTCCGTCTCCGATATCCTCGGCGAAAGCGAGGTCTATCAATTTGTCTTCGAGTTCTTTAACGCTTAACATAATCTGGTTCTTTAGTTCTATTTGGGTGCAAAGATAGTGCTTTTTCGCTCACATTCTTCGGCTTTTCCGATAATTTTCCGTATGTTCGCGTAATATACTTCAAAACAACAAGACAATGCTTCTGTACAATACCACTTATCAGATAGAGAACGGAGAGGCTCGCCAGTTGGTCACATGGCTGCACGAATGCTATATGCCCAAGGTGGAGGATAGCGAGATGCTGCGTAAGCCCCGTCTTTCAAGGGTGCTTTCCCATCATGACCAGGATTCGGAATGTTTCGCTCTGGAGTTCCAGGTGGAGGACACGGCCACTTTGCATCATTGGTACACGCAGCACGGCATGGAGCTGGAAAAGGAACTTCGCCGTATGTTCGGGAAAAAGGTGGTGTGGTTCTCCACGCTGCTGGAACTAATAGAATAAGGTGTAAAATTAATGAAGAACAGTCAATTTTCTTAGACATGCAGACTCGTTCGAAGGAGAAAATCATCATGGGTGTAGATCCCGGCACAAACGTGATGGGATATGGCCTGCTGGAGGCAAAGGGCAATCATACACAGATGCTGGCCATGGGAGTGATTGACCTGCGCAAGTTCGGAGACGCTTACTTGAAGTTGGGGCATATCTTCGAGCGAATCACGGGTATCATAGACGCCTACCTGCCGGATGAAGTGGCCATCGAATCTCCGTTCTTCGGGAAAAACATACAGTCCATGCTCAAATTGGGACGCGCGCAAGGCGTGGCCATTGCGGCGGCGGTGCATCATGGCGTGCCTATCACAGAGTACGCCCCGTTGAAAATAAAGATGGCCATCACCGGCAACGGACAAGCCTCGAAAGAGCAGGTGGCGGGCATGTTGCAGCGGCTGATGCACATACCCGATGAGTCCATGGAGACTTTCATGGACGCTACGGACGCATTGGGCGCGGCGTACTGCCATTTCTTGCAGATGGGAAAGCCTGATTTGGGGGCGAGATATGGAAGTTGGCAAGACTTCATCCGCAAGAATCCGGGAAAGGTGAAAGGGACTGTGGCGCAGCGGTCGAGCAAGATGATGGAAATTCTCAACCGTCAGCACTCGACACCATCCAAAATTCCGGCACTATTAAGAACGAAATAACAATCATCATAACAATGCAACACGTCATACGAATCACCAACGGGGTGCCGGGCAATCCAGCCTACCAGATGAAGAACCCCGTGAACATCGAAATTAACGCGGGAGAACAATGGGCCATTGTGGGGCCTAACGGCGGAGGAAAGACCATGCTGGTCGATATGCTGACTTCCGCCCATCGGTTGAAAGGGAAAGAACCAGACTACGATTTCGCCCCTTCTACCTTGCCTTTGGCCAGCGACAATATAAAATATGTGGCTTTCAGGGATTCTTATGGCACGTGTGACGCTACCTATTATTATCAGCAGCGGTGGAACCAGCAGGAAATCAACGAAAACACGCCCACGGTGGCGCAACTGCTGGATGAGACTTTCCAACGGACGCTTAAGGGAGTCTCAGACAAGGAAGAGATTGACCGCAGGACGAAGTTCAAAGAGAGTCTGTACTCTCTATTCCGCATGGAAAGCCAACTGAAAAAGTACATTATTCTGCTTTCCAGCGGCGAGCTACGCAAATTCCAGCTTATCAAGACCTTGCTGTGGCATCCCAGGGTGTTGATTCTTGACAATCCTTTTATCGGACTGGACGCTCCTACACGGGACTTGTTGAATAATCTGCTGCGTACCTTGTCGCTGCAACGAGACTTGACGCTTGTCCTGGTGTTGTCCAAGACGGACGACATTCCTGGTTTTGTCACACACGTATGCACGGTAGAAGACAGAATAGTGGGGGAGAAGCAGACATTGGCGGAATACTTAGCTGACAAACAACCGTTCCCGACCCATGTGTTGCCAGAAAACTTGAAAGCGGAAATACTCGGACTTCCTTATAAAAGCGATTCCACCCAGCCCCAAAAGGGAGAGGTGATTCTCCAATTCGACCATGTACGCATCCAATATGACAAGCGTGTGATTCTGAAAGACTTGGATTGGACGGTGCGCTGTGGTGAACGCTGGGCGTTGTCTGGCGAGAACGGAGCGGGAAAGTCCACCTTGTTAAGTCTGGTGTGCGCCGACAACCCGCAAGCATACGCTTGTCCTATCACGTTGTTCGGACGAAGGAGAGGTACAGGGGAAAGCATCTGGGATATCAAACGGCATATCGGCTATGTGTCACCGGAGATGCACCGGGCGTACCTGAAGGATGTGCCGGCCATCGAGATTGTGGCTTCCGGATTGCATGACTCAGTGGGGCTGTACCGAAAAGCCTCTCCGGCGGATCGCCCCTTGTGTCTGAGATGGATGCGTATCTTCGGCATTGAGGACAAGGCGGACACCACGTTCTTGAAACTTTCCAGCGGAGAACAACGGTTGGTGCTGCTGGCAAGAGCCTTTGTACGGGATCCGGAGTTGCTGATACTGGACGAGCCGTTGCATGGACTGGACGACTTGAACCGCCGCAGGGTAAAAGACATTATCACGGCGTTCTGCGGCCGGAAGGACAAGACGTTGATCATGGTGACACATTATGAGAAGGAGTTGCCTCCGGTCATTGACCATTCCTTGTTCTTGAAGCGGCATTAAATCTATTTAAGTAGATTTTACTTTGAGGAAAAGGTAAAACCCTGTACCTTTGCAACCGTTTTTGAAACTTGTCCTACGACGCCTTTTTGCAACGACGCAGAACAGCTTCATGAGATTGTTTAACAGTAAAATTGTACAATTATGGGAGCAGCAGGCAACAAAAAACCGAAGAAAATGCACAAGGGGAAACACACCCCGGCATACGAAATGACAGACTCTGTCAGTTCTAATCCCTTTGGTGGGGGCAAAAAGAAAAAACTCCATTAGTAGATAATGCGAATGGACGGAAAGGCAAGTCTTGGATATAGACTTGCCTTCTTTGTTCATATACAAACACTTAGTAAGACAATATGCACTCAAAAGAAGAAAAATTAGCGGCTTTCGGACGCTTGCTCGATGTGATGGACACGCTTCGTGTGAAATGCCCGTGGGACAGGAAACAGACGAATGAGAGCCTGCGGCCTAACACTATAGAAGAGGTGTTCGAACTGGCGGACGCTTTGATGAACCATGACGAGAAGAACATTTGCAAGGAGCTGGGAGACGTGCTGCTTCATGTGGTATTCTATGCGAAAATCGGCAGCGAGACGAATGATTTTGACATTGCGGATGTATGCAACCAACTATGTGATAAGCTGATATACCGCCATCCTCATGTGTATGGCCAAGTGAAGGCAGACACGGCGGAGAAAGTGTCCGAAAACTGGGAGCAGCTGAAACAAAAGGAAAAGGACGGCAACAAGACGGTTCTTTCAGGTGTGCCCGCGGCTTTGCCTTCACTGATCAAGGCGTACCGCATTCAAGACAAAGCCCGGAATGTGGGATTCGACTGGGATGTGAAGGAGCAAGTATGGGACAAAGTGAGAGAGGAACTGGGAGAATTGGAGACCGAATTGCGGAAAGAGGACAAGGAAAAATCCACACAGGAACTGGGCGACTTCCTTTTCAGCGTGATTAACGCCGCCAGGCTTTATCATCTGAACCCGGACAACGCCTTGGAGAAAACGAACCGCAAGTTCATCCGCCGTTTCAACTATGTAGAGGCTAAAGCGAAACTGGAGGGGAAAGAACTCAAAGATATGACTCTCAAGGAAATGGACGCACTATGGGATGAAGCCAAGTCGTTGGAGGCAAAACAAAAATAGAACATGGAAAAGATAGAGATACAGATGGTGGTGTTGTTCATCATCGTGGTTGTCGGATATTTGCTGCGTAGAATCAAGATAATGGACGGTGAGTTTGACAGGAAACTTTCCGTTTTCATCATTCAGGTTTCCTGTCCCTGCCTTATCCTGTCGTCCGTAATGGGAGACTCGCTGCCAGAGAAGAACCTGATATTGCCTTTGCTTATCGTGGGTTTCGTGACGTATGGTATTCTCATTATCCTTGGCATCTATTTCCCGAAAATCCTTCCCATCCCTAAGACACAGCGGGGATTGTACAGCTTCATGCTGACTTTCGGCAATGTGGGGTTCATCGGTTATCCTGTGGTTTCGGCCATCTTCGGCCCCAAGGCTATATTCTATGCGGCCGTGGTCAATTTCCCCAATACGTTGTTGATTTTCCTGGTCGGTATCATGTTCGTCACGGGAGGAGGGGAGAAAGCCAAGTTTGACTGGAGACTTTTCTTCACCCCTGCGATGATAGCCTCGTATCTGGCGATGATTATCGTGGTAATCGGCACCAAAATGCCCACGGTAATCGCGCAACCCTGCCAGCTATTGGGAAACGTGACGGTGCCAGGTGCCTTGCTGCTGATAGGCTCCTCGCTGAGTACTGTGCCGGTGAAAAAGATGGGCGGCTCTTTGCCGATATACCTCATGGCGGCCATGCGACTGATTGTAGCGCCTCTTTTGATTTACTATTTCTTCAAGCTCTTTAATACAGACACCATGGTGAATCAAGTGAACGCTGTTATCTGTGCCATGCCAGTCGCATCTTATGGAACACTTTTTTGCGTCCGTTATCAGAAGGACGTGACAGTGATGTCCGAGGGTACGTTTATAACCACTTTGTTATCAGTTATTACCATACCACTGATTACATTGTTTCTTTAAGTTATAAAAGTGGAAGAGGGGGATTTCTCCCTCTTATTTCCACCTTTATAATGTCTTTTTAACATTCAAAAGGCTTCCTGTTCAACGGAAAATCCTTATATTTGCGAACGAGAACTCTTAATACATTGTTTATAACCTTTAAATTAGTAAGAAAACGTATGGACAGAGAACAAATCAAAAGAAATGCCGGCATTATCTACAAAGCACTCAAGGACGGCAAAGCTGTTAATTACGGACAATTGAAGGAAATTACCGGATTGCGTGACAGGGAATTGAACGCAGCCATTGGCTGGCTCAGCCAAGAGGACAAGATTCAATTCGACAATTCGGCGGAAAAGATTGAATTGTCCATTGTCAAGTTGTTAAACACCACATATTACAGTTGACCAAGAGGAATCGTTTTCCTCTGTATGGCTTGTGGCAAAGGATGTGGATGGATACCATAGGATAGTCGTAAAGGGGAAAACGATTCCTTTTTTCAGATTTCTTGGGTAAGATATTCCGTGAGAGGTTGTTCTCTTGCCATATTTTTTGTAACTTTGCGCCTAAATTCAAGAATCTTCAATGCAACTAAAAGAAATAGTGGGTGCCCTTGAAAAATTTGCGCCGTTGCCCTTGCAGGACAGTTATGACAATTCAGGACTGCAAATCGGACTAACAACGGCGGAGGTCTCAGGGGCATTAGTGTGTCTGGACGTGACTGAAAAGGTGCTGGATGAAGCCCGGAAAAAGGACTGCAATCTTGTGGTGGCTCATCATCCATTGCTCTTTCACGGATGCAAACGTATCACGGAAGAAGGGTATGTGCCTCGTTGCGTGATAAAGGCCATAGAGAATCATATTGCCGTCTATGCGGCTCATACCAGTCTGGATAATGCGCCGGGAGGTGTCTCTTACGAGATGGCGCAGAAGCTGGGACTAAGCAATGTGAAGCCTTTAGTTCCTTCCGCACTTCAAACGGGTGCGGGAAGCGGTGTGATAGGGGAGTTTGAGAAATCAATCTCTCCCACGGATTTTCTCCAGTGGATCAAGCAGGAATTCAAGGCCGACTGTGTGCGGCATAACGACTTCCGCAAACCTATACAGAAAGTGGCGTTATGCGGCGGTGCCGGTGCGTTCCTCATTCCCGACGCCTTGCGTGCGGATGCGGACGCTTTCTACACGGGCGAAATCAAGTACCACGACTTCTTCGGTTTGGAAGAAAAGATGCTCTTGGTGGATACCGGACATTACGAAAGCGAGCAGTTCACCATCGGCTTGCTTCACCGGGTGTTGCAAGAGGCGTTTCCCACGCTGCGGATTGAGGACACCACCATTCATACGAATCCAATAAAATATTTATAAAATCATGGCAAGAGAAGTGAAGAAAACTCAGGCAGAAATGACTGTCGAACAGAAGCTGAAATCTTTGTACCAGTTACAGACAATGCTCTCCGAGATTGACGAAATCAAGACACTCCGGGGAGAACTTCCGCTGGAAGTGCAGGACTTGGAAGACGAGATTGAGGGGCTGAACACCCGTATTCACAAGTTCGAGGATTCTCTGGCAGAGCTGGACAAGGCGATAACGGACAGAAATCGTGAGGTGAAAGAGGCACAGGCTTCCATTGACAAATACAACGAGCAGATTAAGAACGTCAGCAACAACCGTCAATTCGATACCTTGTCCAAGGAAATCGAGTATCAGAACCTGGAAATTGAGCTTTGCCAGAAGAAGATACGCGAGGCGAATGCCGCAAAAGAGATGCGCATGAAGGACATCGAAGACTGCCAGCAAACACTGAACGATCGCAAGCAGGCATTGGACGAGAAGAAGGCGGAATTGGAGAATATCATTGCCGAGACACACGAGAAAGAGGAAAAACTTGACGAGAAGGCCGAGGCTTTGGAGAAAACCATTGAACCCCGTCTGCTGACTTCCTTCAAGATGATTCGTAAGAACTGCCGTAACGGATTGGGTATCGTGGCCGTACAGCGTGGCGCCTGCGGAGGTTGCTTCGCCAAGATTCCGCCACAGCGTCAGGTAGACATCCGTATGCACAAGAAAATCATCGTATGTGAGTACTGCGGACGAATCATGATTGACCCGGAACTGGCGGGAATCAAAGAGGAAATCGCAGAGACTGACAAACCGAAGAAACGCCGCTCTTTACGCAGCAGACTTAAGAAAGAGGAAGATTAACTATAAAACTCTTCAGAGATACAAAAGAACATTCTTGACGGATGAATAAAAAAGGCGGGTCTTGATTGACTCGCCTTTTTTCGATATTCATCAGCGGATGCAAGACGGTGGAAACGCCGTCAGCAAATCAGCTACCACATAGCTGCTTCCTCCGACAAAAACGAAGTCGTCTTCCCCGGCGTCTTTCAATGCCGCCTCATAGGCGGACTGGACAGAAGGGAAACATTGTCCTTGGAGGGCTTGTTTACGGGCCGCCTCTGCGAACACTTCTACGGGAATGGCACGATGAGTGGTGGCTTGGGTGAAGTAATAGACAGCCGTTTTCGGCAGCATGGACAACACTTCGGTATAGTCCTTGTCGTCCACCATGCCTATCACAATACGAAGCCGCTTGCATGACACGCTTCGTAGCTGCTTGGCAAGATATTCGAAGCAACCTACGTTATGCCCCGTGTCACATATCACCAACGGACGCTCTCGCAGTTTCTGCCATCGTCCCATCAAGCCTGTGAGCTCACATACATGCGAGAAGCCTTCTTCCACAGCCTGTGCAGGAATGACATAGCGCAGACTGACAAGTTGGCGGATGGCTGACAAAATGGTATTCGTATTGCGGATTTGGCAGAGTCCCGTGAGTTCTCCTTGCAAGTAGGGATAGAAACGGGTGCGGTACTCGAACTTGCCGTCTTTCTCTTTCGTCTCGTGCAGCAGTCTTTCGTCTTCAGCGAAAACAATGGGCGCTTGCATCTCCTCCGCCTTCTTTTCAAACACCGTGCGGGTTTCGGGTACGGTTTCGCCAATTACCACGGGCACACCTTTCTTGATGATTCCCGCTTTTTCTCCGGCTATGGCCGCAAGGGTATGTCCCAGAAACTGTGTGTGGTCAAAGCTGATGTTTGTGATGACGGAGAGTTCAGGGGTGATGATATTGGTGCAGTCCAATCTTCCTCCCAATCCCACCTCAATGACCGCAATGTCCACTCTCTTGTCCGCAAAGTAGCGGAAGGCCATCGCAGTGGTCAGCTCGAAAAAAGAAGGGTGGAGCGGTTCGAAAAACGCGCGGTTCTGCTCCACGAAATCCACCACATAGTCCTTGTCCATGGGCTTGCCGTTCACACGGATGCGTTCCCGGAAATCCACCAAATGCGGAGAGGTGTACAAGCCAACCTTATAACCAGCTGCTTGCAGGATGGCGGCCAACGTATGGCTGCAAGAACCCTTGCCGTTGGTGCCGGCCACATGGATGGTTTTAAACAGACGGTGGGGATGGTTGAAATGCGCGTCCAGCGCAAGGGAGTTGGACAGTCCCTCTTTATAAGCCCCCGCTCCGATTTTCTCGAAGACGGGGGTGCTGTTGTATAGATATTCTACGGTTTCCTCGTAGTTCATTTATTCAAAAAGGCTTTTAAAACGTGCGAAAATCTTGTCCTTGATGCTTGGATTGGGCTTGAAACTGTCGCTTTTCGCCCATTCCTCCATCTGGTTTTTCTCTTCCTTGGTAAGTGTTTCCGGCACATAGACGCTGATTTGTATCTTCAAATCTCCCGTACCGCTGCCATAGCCTCTCACGCTGGGCAGTCCTTTCCCTCTCAGACGGAGAACCTTGCCCGGTTGTGTCCCCGGCTCTATTTTTATCTTGGCCGTGCCGTCCAGCGTGGGTACTTCCACCGTACCGCCCAATGCGGCTGTCGGCACACTGATCAGCAGATTGTAAATCAAGTCGTTGTCATCACGGATGAAGTTCTCGTCCGGCACTTCCTCAATGACCACCGACAAGTCGCCCGGTATGCCGTTGTGTCTTCCGGCGTTTCCTTTTCCAGGAATGTTCACTACCATGCCGTTCGCCACGCCTGCGGGGATGTTCACCTCGATGATTTCCTCGCCCATCATGACACCCTCGCCGTTGCACATGGCGCATTTGTCCTTGATGATTTTCCCTTCTCCGTGACATTGCGGACAAACTTCCTGCTGCTGCATGATGCCGAAGAAACTACGGGTGGTGTGCGTCACCACACCGCTTCCGTGACACGTGGGACAGGTCACAGAGCTGTTCGCTCCGTCTTTTGCGCCGCTTCCGTGGCAGTGGGAACAGGTCACGTATTTGTGCACCTTGAATTTCTTGGTGACACCCTTCGCGATTTCCTGCAAGGTCACTTTCGCCCGTACCCGCAGGTCAGACCCGCGGAACTTGGCTTCTTGCGCTTGTCCTTGGTTTTGGAATCCGCCGAAACCGCCGCCTCTTCCGCCGAAGATGTCGCCGAACATGGAGAAGATATCGTCCATGTTCATGCCTGCGGCACCACCACCGCCGAATCCGCCCGCACCGTTCACGCCTTCCGGTCCGAACTGGTCATAGCGTTGTCTTTTCTCCGGGTCGTGCAACACCTCATAGGCTTCGGCGGCGGTTTTGAACTTCTCCTCCGCCTCCTTGTTGCCGGGGTTCCTGTCCGGATGGTACTTTATAGCTATCTTGCGGTAGGCTTTCTTTATCTCGTCTGCCGAAGCGTCTTTAGAGACACCCAGCACCTCGTAATAATCTTGTTGAGCCATGTTTCGTTTCTGTCAGCTTTTCATTTACCTACAGCCACTTTTGCATGACGTATCACTTTGTCATTCAACGTATAGCCGTTCTGTACGCAATCAATCACTTTCCCTTTCTGCTTGTCGTCCGTGGCAGGTATCATGGCGATAGCCTCGTGGAAATCAGTGTCGAAGTCTTTGTCTTTCGTCTCGATTTTCTTCAACCCTTGTTTCTCCAGCGTCTTCATCAGTTTGTCGAACACCAGTTCCACGCCGTCTTTCAACGCTTTTGCGTCGTCCGACTTTTCGATATTCTGCATGGCGCGTTCCATGTCGTCCAGCACGGGAAGGATGTCGGAGATAGTACGTTCAGCGGCGGTTTTTATCAATTCCGCTTTCTCTTTCAGCGTCCGTTTGCGGTAGTTGTCAAACTCAGCGGCTTGATAGAGGTACTTGTTCTTCCACTCTTCCACTTCCTTTTTCAGCTTTTCCGTCTCGTTTTCTTCCTCTTTCTCTTTCTTCTCGGCTTTTTCTTCCGCCTCTTTCGCTTCTGCGTCCTTGTCTTCTATTTCAATTTCGCCGTGAAGCTTCTTTTCTTGCTCTTTTTCCTGAGCCTTCTCTTTGTTCAGTTTTTCGTTTTTATTCATGATTCAATTTTATTTCCTAAGTGCAAACACTTCCATTCTCTGCAAAAAGATTGCCAACATACTTCTGCTTCTTCTTTTTTAGGGAGAAATAACGTTTAACGGAGCGGAGCGTAATACCGCAACGTGTAGTCGGGAAGCAGGGAAGGGTGAAGTATTTTGATTAGATCCCGCAACAGGAAGTCGGGGTGGAACGGTGTCTCCTCGTAAAAGCGAGTGTGCAACGTGTTGCATCCATACACTTTCCTGTCCTTAAATGCCTTGATGCGGGCATAACCTGCGTTTTCTTTCAATAAATCATTGTATGTCAAATACTTCTCACTCCCGTATTTAAGAATCCATACATCTGCGTTTCCCGCTTTCAGAAACACTTGCTCCAGACTCTGCGATACGGAACCGCTCTGGTTGTTCTCCTCGAAAGGATAGTCCGCACCTGCGTCTTTGTACATGATTCCCAGGGTGCTTTCACTTCCGGGTACATACCACACGCCCGACAGGGGGCGTTCCGGCAGAAGCACAGGGTGGGAGGAAGTTTTCTCCACGATGTCTTTCAAGGAGTCATAACTTGCCTTGGTTTGGGCGTAAATGGAATCCGCCGTATCTTCTTTTCCTGTCAGCAGACCGTAAAACTTTATCCATTCCGCGCGTCCCAACGGAGAAGTCTCCATATAGTCGGCGCATTCTATGAGGGGAATGCCTAACTTGTCTAACTTCCCATAGCCTCCGTGGTGTTCGTAAGGAGAAAGAAGAATGGCGTCGGGTTTCAACAAAGAAATCCGCTCCATGTCGGGATCCATGCTGTTGCCCAAATCCATCACACGTCCTTGTTTCAGCCCTTCCTGAATGAACGGCAACAGCATATAGTCGGCGTCACATACGCCCTTTATTTGATTGGCGCATCCCAGTTCATTCATCAGAGAGGCGTGTACAGAGGAATACACCACCATCTTTCGCAAGGGGGTGCGGACAAGGGTGCCTTCGGGAAGTGATTCAGGTATTTTATTACCCTGCGGAACAAGTAGATAAGTATGCAATATTCCACCTTTGCTCCAAGGGTCTTTCACTACCACTTTCGTATATCCTTCCTCCCTTTCAATGGACAGGAGGGAGGCGTCAGAGACATAGTGGTTTCCGTCTGTCTCCGCTGCTTTTCGCACATTGCAAGCGACCAATAAGAAGGCTGTCAAAAGCCATATTACATGTTTCATACAAAGGGTGTTATGGTTTCAGTCTGCAAAGGTACGCCTTTCCTTGGTAAATGCGAAAACAACAAAGGTGAAATTTTCATCCTGCCGCTCATCATACGATACAGCGGCGGAAGGAATATTCACTCTCGAAAGGGGCGTTTCCCACTTGTATAGAAGTGGGCGTTCATTACGGTATAAGTGAGCCATCACTCTTATAGCAGAAAGAAATGACTTCTGTGAGGGTGAAAATCAGGCAAAATAACCACGAAATTCCCTAAAAAGCTTTAATGAATTATGAGGAAGGAGAGACTAGTGCGTATTTTTATAAAAAAAGAAGAATGAATAGCAATCTGTTTAGACTGATGATAGTGGGGTGTGCGTGCGTGAGCCTTTCGGCGCAGGCGCAGACCTCTTCCGTTTCCACCGTGTCTCATACATGGGTATCAGACTTGGGCAACGGACAATATAAGAATCCTGTGCTTTATGCGGATTATTCCGACCCGGACGCCTGCGCCACGCCGGAGGGAGACTTCCTGCTGACCGCTTCCAGTTTTAATTACGCACCCGGTCTGCCTATCCTTCGTTCCAGGGATTTGGTGAACTGGCGTATCGTGAACTATGCGCTGCCTGTGCAGCATCCCGACACGGTGTTCAATAAACCCATGTGGGGGAAAGGCGTATGGGCGCCTTCCATCCGTTACCATCAGGGGATGTACTATATCTTCTGGGGAGATCCTGACTATGGCATTTACATGATAAAAACGGACAATCCGGAGGGCAAGTGGTCCGCTCCCGTGTTGGTAAAAGCGGGAAAAGGCTTGATAGACCCGACTCCTTTATGGGACGAGGATGGCAGAGTCTATATGGTTCATGCCTATGCGGGAAGCAGAAGCAGTATCAACAGCATGGTGGTGGTTTGTGAGCTTAGCAAGGAGGCGGACAAAGTGATATCTGGCTCTGTGATGGTGTATGACGGAAACGACGGAACGAATCATACCATCGAAGGGCCGAAGTTCTATAAGAGAAACGGCTATTACTATATCTTCGCTCCTGCGGGCGGTGTGACCAAGGGCTGGCAGTTGGTGCTGCGTTCCAAGAATGTCTATGGTCCCTATGAGCCGAAAATTGTCATGCGTCAAGGGAACACGAAGATTAACGGCCCTCATCAAGGAGCGTGGATAACGACTCCGAAGGGGGAAGACTGGTTCCTGCATTTTCAAGACCGAAAAGCCTACGGGCGAGTGCTGTGGCTGAATCCCGTGGAATGGAAAAAGGACTGGCCGGTGATTGGCGTGGACAAGGACGGAGACGGATGTGGGGAACCCGTGGAACAATACCGTAAACCTAAGGTGGATGGAAAGTCGCCGGTTTATACGCCGGCCGAATCTGATGAGTTCAATGACGAGCGGCTTGGACTGCAATGGCAATGGAACGCCAATCCGCAGGAGGGTTACGGCTATCCTACCCGCATGGGCTTCTTCCGAATGTACGCAGTACCGATGGCTGTTGGATCGGTTGATTTGCATTCTTCTCCAGCTGTATTGACACAGAAATTCCCCGCTGAGACGTTCACCGCCACAATGAAGATGAAGTTTACAGCCAAGCAAGACGGCGAAGAAGCCGGACTGGCCGTGATGGGTTCTTCTTACAGCACGTTGGCGTTAAGAAAAGAAGGAGACAAGTTCCTGTTCCAGCAGACGTTGTTTAAAGATGTGGAGAAGACGGTGGCTTCAGATGAAAGCCGTGCGGAACGCACCGTGAAGACGATTGCTTCTTTTCCCGCCCTGCGTCTGAGGATGCCGGGGGTGCCCGATAATGAATACCGGGAAATACAACTGCGGGTGCGTATTTTCCCCGGTGCGGCAGTGGAGTTCTCCTACAGCACTGACGGAGGGAAGCGTTTCCAAAAGGCGGGTGTCAAGTTTCAGGCGGTGAAAGAGCTGTGGACAGGAGCGAAGATAGGAATGTATTGTACGACTCCGCATAAGATTGGCGGGAAGTTGAGAGGCTGGATGGATGTGGACTGGTTCCGAATGACGAAGTAACCCCTCGTTTTGTCGGATTTGAACAAAGGAGGCGGAAGTCTTGGTTGTTCGGAGAATAATCACTACCTTTGAGGCGGAACCTGTAAACGTGTGAAAATATGTACATAGCGAATCCCATCTACGACTCGGTGTTCAAGTACCTCATGGAGGACAAGCGCATCACGAAGACGATACTCTCCGCCCTTCTGAAAAAGGAAGTGGTGGAGGTGGAAGCCCGTCCGCATGAGTACGCCAACAGCCAGAAGGACGACTTGTCGATGTTCCGTATCGACTTCTCGGCCAGATAAACAACCGTCTGGACAAGGTGTTGGTGTCTTTATAAGCCGCCTCTATGATTGCAAATCCGACGGAACAAACACCCATTAGACAACACACATGCCAGTCAAACTAAATGTAGAGACGTGATTCATCACGTCTCCAAACCAACGAGGGATATATAATTAACGCATTGTAAATCAGCTATTTACAACAATGCTCAAAGCGATTTTTATAAGCCTTTGTAACTACTTCATAATCAATAAGTTGCAACTTGTACCGTAATGGCCGCTCACTTGTACCGTAATGGGCGTTTATTACGGTACAAGTGAGCCGTCATTTCTATACAAGTGAGAAATGACTTCCGCAGGGGTGAAAAACGGGTGAAACGACCCGGAGGCAGATACACGCCGGGTGTGCCTGCTTCTTTCAGCCCAGTGTGTGTCTGAAAAGTGAGTCAGCCGGATGTCGGAAAGCCCGATCAGCAGTGGTACAGCCAGCATCCCTTTTCGTGTGAGTTGATGACTCCCACGGCTTGCAGGTAAGAATAGACGATGGTGGTTCCCACGAATTTCATGCCCCTTTTCCGTAAGTCTTTCGACACAAGGTCGGACAAAGGAGAGCTTGCTTTTCCCGTCTCATATACCGTCTTTCCCTCGGTGAAAGACCAAAGGTACTCGCTGAACGAGCCGTATTCTTTCTGGATGGCCATGAATACTTGTGCGTTCACGACAGCGGCTTCTATTTTCAAGCGGTTTCGGATGATTCCCTTGTCAGCTCTCAACGCTGCTTTCTTCGCCTCGTCATACCGGGCGATGCGGGCATAGTCGAATTGGTCGAAGGCTTTTCGGAACGCTTCCCTTTTGTTCAGCACGCATTCCCATGAGAGACCCGCCTGAAAGGTTTCCAGCAAAAGCATCTCGAAGAGTTTTCCGTCCTCATGCACCGGCACGCCCCATTCTTGGTCATGGTAAGCTACGTAAGCGGGATTATGCGGATTGCACCAGTGGCAACGTGTTTTTTCCATACGGATTCAGATGAGTTCCCCTAAATCACGCACCAACGCTTTGTGCGGAAAGGCGGCGAACATCTCCCGTGTGGTGACTCCTGTCAAGGTGCCGATGAAATCCACTCCCGCACGTTGGGCAGTCTCCGCGTCTATCAAGCTGTCGCCGATATAAAGACAGTCGGACGGATTGACTTGCAGCCTGCGCATGGCCAGTTGCAGTCCCGACGGGTCGGGCTTCGGAGTTTGTACATCTGTGATACCCAAGATGCACTGGAAACAGTCTGTCAGTTGGCAGGCTTCCACTGACTGCAATATCACCCGGCTCATCTTGGTGGACAGGATGCCCGTTCTCTTTCCGTGTTTCTTTAAATCATGCAGGAAACGCAACGCCTCGGGATAGAAGTGAGTCTTTTCCGCCATTTTCGGTCGGCATACGGCTGCGTATTCGTCTCTCAAAGCATGATTGCGATCCCAGTCATTTACCCCCGTGAGTTGGGCGAAAGCGTCTTCGATGGTCATGCCGATGGTGGCTTTGCACGCTGCGTCCGCTACTTGTGTGTAGCCATGCCGGCGCAGGACAGTCTGGAAGCACTCCACAATCCATTCACTGCCGTCCGCCAAAGTGAGGTCAAAGTCGAAAACAAACGCCTCGTAGTTATCCAGTAAGTTCTTCATATATAGATGATTTATATTGTTATAATCGTTTGCAAATACCCGCGAAAGCACAATAGCCGCACCTCTTCTGGTCTTCCGTCTGCGTGAAAGGCACCGCGGGATTGAATATTTCGTTCAAGAGTCCCCTCAGCCTGTCTTCAAACTCTGCCGCATAGTCCTCGTAGAAAACGAGTTTCTTTTCCGTGCCTCGCTTGCCCTCGGCTTTCTGCGAGATGACTAATTCGGGTTGGAAATCCGGGTTGTACGACTTGTGCACGAAGAACAAGGCGGGCACATGCTTCCTTCCCTGCGCCTTATCGTGCGCCAGCCATGCGTAGAGGAAGGTCTGGAATTCTTTCTCCGCCCGTTGGGGAGAAGGCATGAACAGGCTGTCCATGTCTTTAATCTCTGAAGGTTTTCCTCCCGTCTTGTAATCCACGATACGGACGCACTCGCCTTCATTCTCCACAAGAGTTAGGTCTCTTCGGTCGATGAGTCCGCCTATATACACCTCTCGTATTTCGTTCTCATCGAGTGAGGAGACGGAAATAGGTTTTGCGCATGTCTCTTCTAAACCAAGAATAGTGAAAGGGGCATGCCGTAGGTCATACTGCACAAGCTGCTTGAGATATTGTTCCACCAGTTCTTTTTTGATGTATTGCTCTCCGTTGTAGGCGGGTATCGTCCCTTGGGGCAGATGGAAGAACTCTGTGCGGAAAGCCTCTTCCACCAGCTGCTTGAGATTCCGGGGACTGGCTATCCGTTTCATCAAATCTTTGGAAATCAAATTGTTCATGTAGGGACGATACAGATTCTCCGCTGCTTTGTGGAAGATATTTCCGAAATAACGAGGGTCTATCACCGAACTGATTTCGTCCGTTTCCCGGAAGCCGGCCACAAAGGTGAAGTAGAACTTTAACGGACAGTTCAGGTAGGTGTTCAAGGCGGTGGGAGAGAGGAAACGTTCCTTTTCCTTGTATTTCCCGGCAAGTTCGAGGAGCATTTCTTTTGTCTTCTCTATCTCGACAGGACGACTGATTACCGGGCTGATGGCCGGATTGAGGGATAGTTCCTTTATCTTCCGTCCGCTTTCCATTTTGTATTGCAGCATGAAGCGTGACATCTCGCCAACCGTGGTTCCGGCGTTTCCTTTGTTATACATGAGGGTGGCTTTCTCCGCCCGTTGCAGCAGGCGGTAGAAATAGTAAGCGTAGACGGAGACTTGATGCCGGATGGTCGTCATGCCGTAGGCCATGCGCAGGTTGTAAGGTATCAGTGAGTTCTCTCCGACACCTTTGGGCAGCTTCCCCTCATTCACGGAGAGCATGATGACACGGCGGAAGTCAAGGTTTCTCGTTTCCAGCACACCCATGATTTGCAAACCTTTTGCGGGTTCTCCGTGGAAAGGAATCGAGATGCCCGACAACACCCTTGTCAGTAGGCGGGTAAGGGTTTGTGGACTTTTGATGGCCAGTATCCCTTGTTCCAGCAGACGATGGAAACGTTCGAGGGTGGTGTAGGCGTTGAACAGCGACTCCCGGTACAGTTGTCCGGCCATGAGGTCTTTGTGTTCCTCCGTTTTATAAGTGGAAGCCACTTTCTGCAATATCTCCGACAAGTATGCGATTCGTTTGTCAAGCTGCGGAGACGGCACGGCGAACACCTGTTCCAAGACAGGGTCTCCGCAAGCCGTCAGTTCGCTGCGAAGTGGAAAGAAGCGGTTGTCTTTCACCAGTTTGTCCAGCACATCTTGTGTGCGAGGTGAGAGCAGCTGAATATAAGGATGGGTCAGCACGCGGGCTATTTCCTTGTAATGGAAACGGTCTTCTTGCTCATCGTATCCGTCGTTTTGCAAGGTCGTCAACACATTCAGCAAGCTGAACACCGGTGTGTCGGCCAGGGGGAAACCCATGGTGACATTCACCTCTTTCACCTTGTCGGGAATAGAATGAAGCACAGGTTGCAAGAGCGATTCGTCGCACAGGACGATGGCGGTTTGTTTCTCGTCCTCCGCCGTGAGGTTTTCGTCTATCCATTGCGGAAGGAAGCGTGCCTGTGCGTTCTCTGTGGGAGCGGACACGTATGTAATCTCTTTCTCCTTGTCTATATTATGGAAAAGATTATCGGGCAATTCATTGGGAAAGTCCTTCAAGTCTTGCTTTATAAACCATCCCGCTTCCTGTTCCGTGTTATGCAAATAATAGGTGTCGTAGTCCCAATAGAACCAAGCTTTTCCGCATTCGTTTATCTTTTGGAAAAGGGTGTGTTCCGCCTTGTTCAGCACATTGAAGCCCACAAAGGCGTAATGTGCGTAGGGCAGCTCGGAAGGGGATAAATGCTGTAGCCCTTCTTTGTAGATGGCTCCTTCATAGCCGATGTTTTCCTTCGCCAGCCGTTTGTTGAACCGCTGGTAGAGCTGGGGCAGCAAACTCCAGAAAGACTGGAAGTTCTCTTTTACCTTTGTTTTTCGCTCTTTAAAGTTATGGAAGAACTGGCGTATAATATCTCTCTGCTCCTCAGAAAGATATTCCATGCTGTCTTCTATCTCTTTCAAGTCGTCAAGGTTGCAGTATATTTTCCGGGCATCCACCAGGTTCTTGTCAATGTCGTCAAAGTCGTTGAGAATCATCTCTCCCCATCCGTAGAATTTGTCCAGTGTCTCCTCATTCTTTGACAGCTCGATGTAATCCCTGTACAATTCACAAACCAACTGGATGCTGTCCGCACTTTTCCGTTTGGACAGAGAGGAGAAGAAATCACTGATGGTCAGATAGTCCGGTGTCCACACCGGGTGTCCCTCGGCCAGTTTTGCAAGATGCTCGTTAAAGAAAAGCCCGGCTCTCTTGTTGGGAAACACAAGGGCAATCTTTGTCAAGGAAATGGATTCTTCCTCGACTTTCCTCAACAAATCTTCGGCCACATATTGTAAGAATGTTTTCATTGCTTCTGTCACTTTACTTCTTGTATCTTGTTCCCGTTCAGCACATACCACAGATATCCGTGTACATTGGGATACCCCATCTCTCGCAAGAGGGCGATATACTGTTCCACTTGCCTCACGTGACTTTTTTGCGGCAATCCGAATTTGAAATCCACGACTACCGTCTCGTCTTCTTTCATCATCACCCTGTCCGGGCGTTGCTCGCTTACCTTGTTCTCCTTCCACAGGATGATGTTATGCTCGTTGCGTACGGTCCACTCGTCGCTGAACCACGCTTTCGCCTGCTTGTTTTCCATCAGACGGTGTATGGCTTCCTCGATGTCTTTTTTCATGGATTCGGAGCCGATGACTCCCTCAAATTCCAGTTGGAGCAGGGCGGAATCGACGTCTTCCAACGTATGTATCGAGGAGAAAAGTGTATGGAACAGTTTCCCCCTTTCGATATATTCGCTCGAGGTCTCTTCCCCTGTCTGGTCAGCGATGAAGTCTTTCGAACGGTTGGACTCCCTGAACTCGATGGCCTTGGAGTACGACTTGATGTGGATTTGAGGGGTGTCTGCCGTGTCAGTTTCTTTCTGTTCCTGTTTCGTGCCATAGACGGGGGTGCCGTACTCATAGGTGTAGACAGATTGCTTCCCGTCCTCCTTCAGCTCCACATCCCAGGGGTGCAGCAGCTTTTCATCGTCCAGTTTGATTTCTATATCCTTGTTTTCGATAGTGCCCTGTGCGTTTTCCGCCTTTCGGGTCAGCAGGTGAGTCGTTGGATTCAGTTCCCACTTTTGCGTTTCCAGTTTGGAAGTCTCCCATCTTTCTATCGTTTCTTTGATTAAAGACTGCGTGGTGTAGAAGCTTCCGGATTTCTGTCCGATGATGTACAGGTTCTTCTTGGGACGGGTGAAAGCCACGTAGAGCAGATTCAGATTGTCCACCCATTGCTGTATCCGTTCCTTTTTATAGCAGTCATCGTAATGGGAATTCGCCATCTTTTTGCCATAATCCATCAGCAGCAGGGGGATGTACTTTCCCTTTTCCTTGTAGTCTGGCGGATCCACAGGCGGACAAAGCAACTGGGCGGACTCGTCCAACTTCCAGTTGCAATAGGGGATTATCACGGTGTGGAACTCCAAGCCTTTCGACTTGTGGATGGTTTTCAGGCGGATGCCGTCTGCCGCGTCCGAGGCTGCCGGCATTTCGCTCAACGTGTTGTCCCAATAATTTAAGAAGCTGCCAATATCGGACGGATTGTTTTGCAAATAAAGTGTCACCTGGTCATAAAAAGTGTATAGATATGCGTCCTGCCTGGGGATGTCTCCAGTATGGAAGATTTCGTTCAACTGCTCTATCAGTTCATACAGCGGTAACAACCGGGAAGCCTTGCGGTGAAGCACCTCTACATATCGGGAAGGTAGCAAATCGGTCAAATGGTTGGTGTCCAGCGAAGTCCAGTCCATCTTCTCTTGCTTCACGTCTTGTAGGTACAAGGAGACCAGGGTCAGGAGAGCGGTGGAGTCGGAAGGACTGCTGATACACCGCAAGGCTGCTATCAGCAGTTGCACGGCTTGCGAGGATTTCAGCTTGAACGCCTCGTCCGAGATGATGGTCACGCCGGGCAACTCATGAGAAAGGTATTCCGCCAGTTCGGCGATTTGCCTTTTCTTGCGCACTAAAATCACGATGTCTTTGTAGGCCACGTGGTGTGCGTGCAGCTCTACTATCTGGTCACGTACTGCGGCTCTCATCCATTCGCTTCCCTCTTCCGCATTCCCCTCAAAGAAACGTATGTTCACATAGCCTTCTTCGGGACGGTCTTCTTTCAGCTCTTGTCTCACGTCTGAATAGGCTTTGCTCATCTTCGGATATTCAGTATGGGCGAAATCCTCCGCTTTCTCCTTTTCTATTCTGGCCGGCAAAGCCATGTGGATGATGGAGGGGAATAAGAAGTTGTTGAAGTACACGATACGGCGACTGCTTCGGAAGTTGTGATAAATGGGGTCTAAATGTATCCATCCACCTTCCTTCATGTCGTTAAGCAAGTTCCAGTCACTGTTTCTCCAACGGTAGATAGACTGTTTCACGTCTCCCACCAACAAACTTCCGTTTCCGTTGTAAAGGCATTCGTTCAGCACTTTCTGGAAGTTCTCCCATTGGAGTTTGGAGGTGTCTTGGAACTCGTCTATCATCACATGCGTCAGTTGCGTGCCTGTCTTCTCGAAGATGAAAGGGGAGTCCTCTCCCTCTACCAGCTGATACAGCAATCCGGGGGTCTCGCTAAGCAGCATGCTTCCCGTGGCTTCCAAGTTCTTCCGTACCTGGCTTCCGATGGCGTTGAGCAAACGCATCTGGCTCAGGTACATATAGGATAGTTGCAGGGTATTGAGATTCGTCAGTGTTTCTTTTGTTTTATCGTATGCTTCTTTAAAGAAACGCATCAGATGGGAACGTACCAGTTCCTTAGCCGCCTCGGGAGAGGTATTTTTCAACCATTTGGTCTCATCGTCGCAATAGGCCGTATTTACTTTGTCAAGATTTCGGTCGTCTATCTTTTGGAATGCCCCGGTAATATTTTTACCCCTGTTGAAGTCTTTTTCCGTCAGTGAATGCCTTTCAAGCTCAGTGAGGAAGTCCTCCTTGTAATGCGTGGGCTTTTCCAGCTCCTTCATGCCTTCTTCCAACAGTTGCTTGTATCCGTCTACGAACTTCTTGTCACTCAACCTTTCGTTTATCTCCTGCCGTCGGGAAACGAAATCCTCGTTGAAAATAAGTCCTCCGAACTGTTTCAAGTCCTTGGCCACATCCACCTTTTTGTCTTCTCTGACCCGCTGTTTCATGAGGTCAATGATACCGTTCAGCACGTCAGGGTCAAGAGAGGCATGCTCGATGAAGTCATCTACCGCGTCTTCCAACACCTGTTTACCGTCGATGATGAGCTGCTGGTTAGGAGGCAGGTTGAGGTCATGCCCTAACGACTTCACAATTGTCTGGAAAAAAGAATCAATGGTGCGTATCTGGAAATGCGTGTAGTCATGCAGGATGTGTCCCAATGCCTCACTTGCTTGCTTGCGGATGAAATCCGCCGTCCATGAAGCGTTCCTTTTCGTCAATTCCTTGTAAAAATCTCCGTCCACCTTTCCGCTGCTCAACTCGTTCAGATAGGAAAGTATACGGCTTTTCATCTCGTTGGTGGCATCGTTGGTGAAGGTGACAGCCAGCGTGTGCAGGTAGTTCTGAGGGTCTTCCATCAGCAGCGAGATGTATTCCAAAGCTAATCGGAATGTCTTCCCGGATCCGGCCGACGCTTTCACCACAGTGATTTTTCCTTTTTCCATAGTTTATGAAGATAAAAAAGGCGAATCCCACACGGTTTAGCTGACACTGTATGAGATTCGTCTGTCTTATGAGAGATGAGTAATGTTATTTCTGAGGCAATTCGTAGCCGTACATCTTGGCGCGTATCTCTTGGATATGCGGGTCGGAGATGTAGTCGTCATAGCTCATCATCTTGTCAATCGTGCCGTTGGGCGTAAGCTCGATGATACGGTTGGCGATGGTGCTGATGAACTCGTGGTCGTGGCTGGAGAAGAGGATGTTGCCCTTGAACAGCTTCAAGTTGTTGTTGAACGCCTGGATACTTTCCAAGTCCAAGTGGTTGGTCGGTGTGTCCAGTATCAGGCAGTTCGCGTTCTTCAACTGCATACGGGCGATCATACAACGCATCTTCTCACCTCCCGAAAGCACGTTCACTTTCTTGAGAATGTCCTCGCCGGAGAAGAGCATACGTCCCAGATAGCCTTTCAAGAACACTTCATTGCCTGAGCTGAACTGGCCTAACCACTCTACCAAGTTCAATTCACTGTTGAAGAAAGACGTGTTGTCCAACGGGAGATAAGCCGTGGTGATGGTCACACCCCAGTTGAACTTGCCGGCATCCGCCTTGCGGTTGTTGTTGATAATCTCGAACAATGCGGTCATCGCCTTGGGGTTGTGGCTGAGGAACACAATCTTGTCGTTCTTCTCCACGGTGAAATTCACGTTGTCGAAGAGTACCGTGCCGTCATCGTTCACCGCTTTCAGACCGGCTACTTCCAGTATCTGATTACCCGGCTCACGCTCCATCTGGAAGATGATGCCCGGATATTTACGGGTGGACGGTTGAATCTCTTCCACATTCAGCTTGGCAAGCATCTTCTTGCGGGAAGTGGTCTGCTTGCTCTTGGCGGCGTTTGCGGAGAAACGACGGATGAACTCTTCCAGTTCCTTGCGCTTTTCTTCCGCTTTCGCGCGCTGGTTCTGCTGCTGACGCAAAGCTAACTGGCTACTCTCGTACCAGAAACTGTAATTTCCGGCGAAGAGTGTTATCTTCCCGTAGTCTATATCTACCGTATGGGTGGAAACGGCGTCAAGGAAGTGTCGGTCGTGGCTCACGACCAAAACTGTATGCTCGTAATTGGACAGGTAGTTTTCCAGCCATGTAACGGTGTCCAAGTCCAAGTCGTTGGTAGGCTCATCCAGCAACAAGTTGTCAGGATTTCCGAAAAGAGCCTGTGCCAGCATGACACGCACTTTGTCCTTTCCGCTCAACTCGCCCATCGTTTTCTCGTGCATGGCGGTGGGAATTCCCAGCCCTTCCAGCAGCTGCGCCGCGTCACTCTCGGCGTTCCATCCGTTCATTTCGGCGAATTTCTCCTCTAACTCGGACGCTTTAATGCCGTCCTCGTCGCTGAAATCCTCCTTCATGTACAGAGCCTCGCGAGCCTTTATGTTGTCCCACAGCTCTTTGTGTCCCATCAGCACTGTATCGATGACACGGAACTGGTCGAACTTGAAGTGGTCCTGACTCAGCACGGACATACGCTCACCCGGTCCCATAGAGATTTGTCCCTTGTTGGATTCAATCTCGCCGGACACAGCTTTGAGGAAGGTAGACTTACCGGCACCGTTCGCACCGATGATACCATAGATGTTGCCTTGGGTGAACTTAAGGTTTACGTCCTTATATAAAACTCTTTTCCCGAATTGGATGGTCAGATTGGTTACAGTAATCATCTTTGTGTATTATTTGTTTGATTGCAAAGGTACGGTAAAGTTTTCATTCAGCCAAACAGCCAAATGAAAAAGGTGTGCTTCCTCTTTCGAGAAGGCACACCTCTATACGTTGACAGACTGTATACGGTCTGATTATTTCATGTACACGTCCAATCCCTTGTTCTTCAGCGTCACATCCAACACTGCGTTGTATTTTTTGAACTGCTCAGCTGTCAGGACTTTCTTCATGGCCAATTTGTTGCTCTCCACGCAGAGTTTCACACGACTTGCCAATTCCTCTTTCGGTGAGTTGGCCACCATCTGCATACTTTGGTTGAAGTACTCGTTCAAGTCTGCGATTTTGTCAGCCACGTTGTCATCGTGCACATTCAAGTACGCACAGAGTTTGTACACGTCTGTAGAAACGTTGAACGTTTCGTTTGTCTTAGCGTTTGCTGCGCTGAACGCTACCACTGCCATTACCATCAAAAACAATCTTTTCATAATGCTTACTTTTTTGTTGTTACCTAAAGTTCTTTCTTTTTCCTGTCTTCGAGGATGTCCCGATTTGTCATCGTTTTCTCCTTTTGACACTGCAAAGATACGGCGAGTATCTCATCTGACAAACAATTTGTGAGTCGGAACCTTCTTTCCCCCTCTTTTCTTGATTTATGTCAATGGAAGAGGCTCTTTTTCCCCAATTAAAGCTGTGGCCGCATACATTCTATGAGATTAAAACTTTACAAGGATGGCAAATTCCTTTTTATAAGGCATGGGGAATCAATGTGTCCCGGAGGGGGCGTTTTTGGTGACAAGCAATTTGTCCACGATTCCCGCGTCGGTGTCCACCACTTCAAAGGTGAGGTTTTTATACGTAAAGGTGTCCCCTGTCTTGGGCATTCCCTCCATCAGGAACATGGCCAGTCCGTTGAGGGTAGTGAAGTCCTCTGACTTGATGTCGTCGTAATTGTAGATGCCCATGCGGTCCATGAAGTCACCCACGTTCATGTCTCCTTCCACTAATAAAGAACCGTCTTTACGGGTGATTATCTCAGGCCCTTCGTTCTCTTCCAGCGAGATGATGTCTCCGAAGATGTTCTCCGCCAAGTCCCGGTAAGTCACGATGCCCTCCACGTCTCCGTACTCGTTCACCACCACGCCAAAGTTGGTCTTGTGTGTCTTGAACTGCTCAATCACTTTTTTGGACGACTGGTTCTCAGGAATGAACAGTACGGGCTGGGCGATGGCTTTCAAGTCAAAGGGTTTGTTCCCGGCGATTTCCAGGATAAGGTCTTTCACGGACACCACGCCGAACACCTCGTCCGCTTCCTCGTCCATAAGCAAGTATTTGCTCACGTTTCCTTCCCGCAAAGTTTCCATGATATCCTTGCGGCTGTCTCCGGGATGGAGAATCATCAAGTCTGAACGGTGGGTCATCAGTTCAATGGCTTTCTTGTCCGAAAAACGGAACACATCCCTCAGCATATCCGTCTCCTCCTTGTCTATGACCCCCTGTTTGGAGCTTTCCGTCAGCATGTGCTTTATCTCTTCCTGCGACAGCGGACGCTCGCTGTTCTGGATGCGCAGCAATTTGCTGAACACATGAGTGGAGAAACTTAGGAACCACACCAAGGGGAAGGACACCCAAGTGACCGTCTGCATAAAGCGGGCGTATTGCATGGCATATCGTTCAGGATTGCTAAGAGCGATGAGCTTCGGCATCAACTCTCCCACGATAAGGGAGAAATAAGTGATGGCCGACACAGTGACTGTCATGGAAATCTGGTGAGAATAGCGGGCGAAAAAGCCTCCCATCGGGGCGATGTATTGCTCCACATTGTCCGAAATGGCCACACCGCCGAACGCACCGGACACAATGCTGATAAGAGTGATTCCTATTTGGATGGCGGACAACACCTCGTTCGGGTCTTTCAGTTGCTTGAGGACAGCCTTGGCTTGTTTGTTCCCTTCGCCGGCCATGATTTCCATGCGGGTCTTGCTGGCCGAGACAATCGCCAGCTCATACATTGAGAAGATGCCGTTCAGCACCTGTAATATGACAATGATTAAACAATCTTCCATAGTGTGTATGTTGTATTTGTGCGCAAATTTACGAAAAGAAAAAGGAAAAACGGCCTCTCCTTTCTCCTTTTTCCGAAAAATGGGAGAACCCCTATAAATAATAGGAGTTTTCCCTGCTCCATTTGCGGATTAAATAGTATTTTTGCATTAGATAAATCAGCAACAGTTTAAAGTACTACTTAATATGAGCAAGATTCACAAGAGATTCACGATTCTTCCGGCATTGCTGCTGGCGATGACTTCCACCGCAAACGCACAGCAGGCGGACGATGACTTGTACTTCTTTTCTAACAAGAAAGAGGTTAAAAGGGAAATCCCTGCAAAGAAGATGACTCTTCCGGCTCAGGAACGAGTAGCATCTTCTCGGACAACCTCCAACGTGGTGGCCAGAAACGCCAACGGACGCAGTGTGGACGACTATAACCGGATGTACTCCGCCTATGATAACAAATTCAGCAAGAGCGCAAACGGCGATACCCTCTACATTGACGCCAAGAAACCCGCGGAATACGGGGAGTGGGTCAATAGTTTCAACGGCTCACAGGACGATTACGAGTACGCCTCACGGCTGCTCCGTTTCCATAATCCAAGGTTTGCCATTCCAGTGGGGAGCTCTTTGTATTGGGACTTGGTTTACGGGCCAGGCTCGTTTGACTGGAACGTCTATTCAGACGGAGCCTGGGCTTATGCTTTCCCCACATGGTCGAACCCCGGCTATTGGAACTGGCGTTGGCGTTATGACTGGGCGTGGAACTTTGGCGGTCCGTGGTATGGATGGTATGGCCGGCCATGGTCTTGGGGATTCGGTTATTCCTGGGGATGGGGCGGCTCTTGGTACGCATACGACCCGTGGTATTACGGTGGCTGGGGATGGCCTGGCTACGGCGGTTGGTATGGTGGATGGTACGGTCGTCCTTACTACGGTGGAGGATGGTATGCCGGCGGCAACCGGTTCCGGCGCAATGGCTACTTCTATAACAATCAAGGTTCGGGCTTGATGGCCAGCCGTCCGGGCGGAATACGCGGCACAGGCGGTAGCCGTCCGGCTTTTGGCAGCGCCAGCCGTTCTTCCCGCGGCAACGCTTCGAGTGTGCTTCCCTCCAGAGGAAACAGGGGAGGAGGTAGCTTCGCTTCCACTTCCGGCCGTGTGTCCAGAGGCGGCAGTGTGGTAGAGGCGCGTCCTTCCAGCTCTTCGGTGAGAGGGGATGGCTATACATTTACCCCGGTGCAGCAGCGGGTCATTCGTGGCACGGGAAGTCGTGGCAACTCTTCGTTTGAGCGTACCATGCCGGGCAATGTGAACACTTATACCCGTCCGAGCAGCACCCGCCAGACTTACCGTGGCAACAGTCGTAGCGGTGGAAGGTTCAACGAACGTCCCACTCGCACACAGCCCGTGGAACGGCAGAGTTTCACCCGCGAGCGTCCTTCTACTCCTAATTACAACAACTCTTTCCGTCAGTCCACTCCTTCTTATAATAATAGTGGAAGCTATAGCCGTGGAGGAGGATTCAGCGGAGGAAGCCGTGGCGGTGGCGGTTTCAGCGGAGGCGGTGTGCGTCGTGGCAGATAATTTCGTTGAAACGGTAAATTAAAGAAGAACTCTATGAAAAAAAGAATATTGGCAAGCGTACCCATGTGGTTCGCCTCATGGTTGATGTACGCACAAAATGCGGGAATGACTCCCACCTTGTATGACATGGTTCCTTTCACCAACGAGGAACTGAGTGGAACTGCCCGCTATGTCGGAATGGGTGGTGCGATGAACGCCTTGGGAGGTGACATCTCCACGATGGGAAAGAACCCTGCGGGTATCGGTCTCTACCGCCGGAATGACGTGGCGGTAACAGGCGGAGTGGCTGTCACGAACCACGACATGGGGACTTTCGGAAACGAGAAAGAGACCTATCCCACGTTTAAACAAGTGGGCTTCGTCTATTCCAACCGGGTGGACGGCATTTCACTCAAATACTTCAACCTCGGCTTCAACTACCACCGCTTGAAGGATTTCAGGGGAAAGGCTCGTTGGAGTTCGAATATGCCCACCTATAATAATGGGGCGGCTTCGCTGTCCATGGTGATTGAGGACATGACTTACGGCTTACCTTACCAGTTGGCGAAGGGTAACAGCGGGTCAGACTTCAATACGATTGTGAATGCGGCAGATGCCAGCGGCATTTACCAGAATAACACCGATGTGGGATGGCTGTCCGTCATGGGTATCCGGACAAGGGTCATTGACGGTATAGAAGTCAAGGACAACAGTGGCAACCCCGTGTTGGATGATTACGGCAACACCGTCGGCGACTATGTAGGATTCAACGGACTGAAAGGTGACTATTACCGGGAAACCAGAGGCGGAGTGGATGCTTATGACTTCAATATGGCGTTCAACATCAACGACCGTTTCTATTTGGGAGCCACTTTGACAGCTTTGGACGTAGACTACGAATATTATACGGCCTATGCAGAGACGGTGGGAGATCCACTGTCAGACAAACCGTTTGAGAATGTGGGTAGTTTCACGTTGGAGAACTGGAAAAAGACTACGGGTAACGGCTTCAACGTGAAGTTGGGTATGATTGTACGTCCGGTGGAGGAGAGTCCTTTCCGTATCGGATTCGCAGTGGAAACGCCTACTTGGTACAGACTGACGGATTCTTTCCAGGCTCGGATGACCAGTGTGCTTGAGAAACAGCGTTCTGAGAATGTGGGCATGGACTATGATTACAAATACCAGACCCCGTGGAACTTCAATGTCAGCCTGGGACATACCGTGGGCAACTTTTTGGCGTTGGATGCGGAATACGAATACACGGATTATAGTTCAGCCAAATTGAAAGACGTGGACGGTAACAATGCGGACGAGAACGACTATATCAAGGCGCAGATGAAGGGCTTGAGCCAATTCAAGATTGGCGCAGAGCTGAAACCTGCGGATGATTTCGCCGTGCGTGTGGGATTCAATTACCTCACGGCTTCCATGAAAACGGGCGAGGCTTATTATTACAGTCCCGGAATCACTGCGGTGAACACCCGCACGGACTTCGCCAACATGAAAGACGGCTACAACGTGTCCTTCGGACTGGGATATGCGGGCAAGCATTTCTACGCTGACTTCGCTTATCTGTTCAGCACCCGCAACTACGATTTCTATCCTTTCGCCGTATCTGACATAGAAAATGGAAACTATACGGGCATGAACACTACCATGCCGGCTACCTCAGGGAAGATGAACCGCCATCAGGCGATGCTTACCTTAGGGTTCAGGTTCTAAAATAAAACACTCGGGGACTGACATCAGCCTCCGAGTGTTATTGAAATATGCTGAGAGATTTTATTTCTCAGGGATATGCTTCAGCACATCTACCAAGTGATTCCATACCATCTCCACGGTCGGAATCAGCAGACGTTCGTCGGGAGAGTGGACACCACGCAAGGTGGGACCGAACGAAATCATGTCAAGGTTCGGATATTTCTCGCTGAACAATCCGCATTCCAGTCCGGCGTGGATGGCACGCACCACCGGCTCTTTCTTGAACAGACGCTCATAGGATTCCTTGGCGATTTTCAGAATCTCGGACTTCGGGTTCAACGCCCATCCCGGATAGCCTTCGCCTTGTTCCACTTCAGCACCGGCCAGTTCGAAGATGGCCTTAATGGTGTTGGCCACATCATGACAAGCGGAAGACAGGCTGCTGCGCTGTAAGCCCGTAACCACAATCTCATTCCCTTCCACTTTTACAGCGGCAAGGTTGGAAGAAGTCTCCACGAGCGTGTCCACATCCTGACTGATGGCGAACACACCGTTGAACACGCCTTGCAACGCAGCGAACAGACGTTTTACCGTGCAATGGTCAATGGCAGTGGAAACCTTGTCCGCACTTTCCATCTTCACTTCCATCGTCTTTTCCGTCACATGGAACTCGTTCTTCACGTCGGCGGCATACTTGTTCAAGGCCACAGCCACTTCTTCCTTCGCTCCGAACGGCACGGCGCAAACTGCGTATGCTTCACGGGGAATGGCGTTGTGGAGCTTGCCACCATGGATGTCACAGAGGTAAAGGTCTTGTTTCTGGCGCAAGTCATAAAGGAAGCGAACCAGGATTTTGTTGGCGTTGCCACGTTTCTTGTTGATGTCATCTCCGGAGTGTCCGCCAATCAGTCCCTTGACGGAGATTTTGAAGAAATAATAATCTTGCGGCACGGCCACCGTGTGGAAACGGAAAGACGCTTTCGTGCTGATACCTCCCGCACAGCCCACGAAGAGCTGACCTTCATCCTCAGAATCGAGATTGATAAGGATATCACCGTCCATGAAGCCTGCCTTCATGCCGAAAGCACCGCCCAAGTTGGTCTCCTCGTCTGTGGTAAACACCGCCTCAAGAGGGCCGTGTTCGATGGTGTCGTCTTCCAACGCAGCCAACGCCAGAGAATCGCCAATACCGCAGTCAGCGCCCAGTGTGGTTCCCTTGGCTTTCATCCATTCCCCGTCAATCCAAGTCTGGATAGGGTCTTTCTCGAAGTCGATGTCCACATCGGCGTTCTTCTCGCACACCATGTCCTGGTGTCCCTGCATGATAACCTTCTTGCGGTTCTCATAACCGGGAGTGGCAGGTTTGTCAATGGCCACATTTCCCACTGCGTCTACCCGGTACTCCAGCCCGTGTTTCTTGGCGAAGTCCACCAGATACTCTTTCATTTTCTCCTCTTTGAAAGAGGGACGAGGCACTTTGTTGATTTCGGAGAAAATCCGAAAGACGTGTGCCGGTTTCAATTCAACGTTTGTACTCATTATATTGATGTTAATAAATTCTCGGCTGACAAAAGTACAAAAATAAGCGGAGACAGTGCGTGGATGGAAGCCAAATATAGTTAAATAGCCGTTCAGAGATAGTGCGCTCTGACAAAGTTCGCTATCTTTGCAACGACGGTGAAAACCGTTCTCGCAGAAGAAACAGAAACAATAACACGATATGAAAAAAATGAATTTAGTTGGCGCAGTGGTGTTAGCCATGGCCACGGGAATCGTATTCTCACAATGTGACGGCAAAAAGCCTAAGGTGAACACCCCTGACGAAGAGAAAGCGTCGGCTTCCACCACGGGGAATGGTGTGAAAATGGCTTTTGTGGACATGGACTCCATCAGCAACAACTACAAGCTATACCTGAATTTAAAGAAAGAGTTAGAGCAGAAACAGAAGAATTCCGAGGCGGCCATATACAGGGAAGGCAAGAAGCTGAACGCACTGGGACAGCGCTTGCAGGCCATCATGCAAGGACAACAACAGTCCACACAGCAAGAGGTGGCCAACCTCCAGCGTTCCTATGCGCAACAGCAGCAGAAAGTGCAGCAGTTGCAGGAGAAACTCGGAACGGACTTCCAGAACCAGCAGAACAAATACATGGACAGAGTGCATGACTCCATCGCCAGTTTCTTGAAAGCCTACAATGCGGACAAGAAGTACACGGTCATCATGGAGAAAGGCGCCACATTGCTTTCAGACCCGGCCAACGACATCACGAAAGACGTGATAAACGGTCTGAACAAGCGGTATAATGACAGCAAGAAATAATGGGAAAGACAAAGCATTGTCCGTATTGCGGACAGGAAATAAAGGAAGCCGCCATGAAATGCCGCTATTGCGGACACTGGCTTCCCGACGGGGTGAAGGTGAAATGGACCACCTGCCCTGTTTGCGGAGAGGACATCCCGGACGACACCGAGGAGTGTCCTTTCTGTCATGAAAGAGTGGGAGAGGCTCTCCGGGAACTGAAACACACCCACGAGGAAGGGCAACAACAGGAGGTGAGGGAACGTCTCAGAAGAAACCTGATGGGAGAGGAGACGAAGGAGACAGCATCTCCCGACACACCCGTGGAACCTGTCATCCCCGAAAAGAAAGAGACTGAAGACCGTCCTTCGCAGACGGAAAAAGAGCCATTGGAAACTGTTTCGCCGACAGTGACGGAAAAGTCTTCCCCTGTAAGTCCTTCAGTTACAGAAGAAAGTCGCTCAACTACAAAAGAGAAGGAGACGAGCATTCCGCAAAAGCCGGTTCTTTCCAACGTGAAGCCCACGGAGAAAAAGGTGTCTGCACCGTTTGCGTCCAAGACTGCCATAAATAACGCAGCCCCTCAAAAAGAAAGCACATCCCATTACAAGCCTGCGTTTGTCACTTGTTTCCTGCATCAGCTGAAAGAACATTACGCTGATTTCTCGGGGAAACTGTCCCGCAAGGAATACTGGTATTTCACCATTTACGCATTGGGTGTGTTTCTGGTAATCTGCTCGCTTTTTGCCGTGAACCACCAGAATCTGTTCTCGCACACGCACAGTCTGTGGCGTCTCGTAGTCCCCGTCTTGGCAGGAGTGGCGCTGTTGATTCCGAGTGTGGGAGCTGCCGTGCGCCGTATGCACGACACAGGGCGAAGCGGATGGTTCGTACTGGCGGCCATCATTCCCGTAATCGGTACGTTGTGGGTGCTCGTGATGCTGCTTGAACCTACCTATAAAGGCTATGCGCCTCATAAGTCGAATAAGAAATGGACGTTTGCCGACACGGCTTTACTTATCTTGGGATGTATCGTCTACGGATACGCCACGTCCATCAGTATGTGGAAAGATGCCCACGAGCATAATTACCTCTTAGGCCCGCAAGCGGCGGACACGGTGTCCGTAGATTCCTCTGTGAACGAAGCTACCGCACCAGCCACTACGACTGATGACGCTGAAGAACAGGTTGATACAAGTCCGCTTCCTGCTAAACAGGCAGATATGCCAGCGGAAAAGTCACAAGACGAATTACTGAAAGAGGCTGAGAAGACAGCCGAGAAAGTGAAAGAAGAAGTCGGTACGGAGGAGAAACACAAGGAACAGGAAAAGAGCTCGGAGGAAGGACAGATGCACAAGACTCCGCAGGAAGCGGAAAATCCTTCCAAGCCTAAACGACACCACAAACAAACGTCTACGGACACTCACACGGACAAACAAGCCGAAGAGTGATTCAGTGTTAGGTAGAGACGCGATTCATCGCGTCTCTGCTTTTTTAGGGAGTGACATCTTACCAATCACAGATATGATTCATCGCTGATGAGGGAGATGCGATGAATTGCGTCTCTGCCTCCTATTAAACATAATACTGATACTTTGAAATTAGTGGGGAGCGGAAAAAGAACGAACGGGATTTCTGAACGGTGACGTTGGATTTCTCAATTAATCTCCGTAACTTTGGAAACAATTATTCAGCAGTTGGGAAAATCATGGAAAAAGAACGGAGAAAATTCGCCAAAGTGTTTTTGATAGCCGGCAGCGAGCCTTTGGGAAGCGCCGGAATACAGGCGGACATCAAGGCGGTGTCTGCTTGCGGCGGCTATGCGGCCGGTGCCGTGACCTGTATCGTGGACGAAGACACACGGAAAGTAAAAAGTGTGTTCACGGTGCCTGTGAAGATGATTCAAGACCAGGCTTATTCTTTCCTGGACGACGTAAAAGCCGACTGCATCAAGACGGGAATGCTCTATTCGGTGGAACTCATCCATGGCGTTGAGGAAATACTCCTTAAATATCCTCATATCCTGAAAGTTATCGACCCGGTGATGGTGAGTTCTGCGGGCGATCCTCTGTTAGAGGCTTCCGCCATACAGGCGTACAAAGAACGGTTGTTCCCCCTGGCGGATATTATCACGCCGAACGCACAGGAGGCAGCCATCCTCTTAGGACATCCATTCACGGCTGCGTCACCGAAAGAGAACATGGAGAAACTGACGCAATGGGGAAACAAGGCAGTGGTAGTGAAATCTGTGGAAACCTCCTCCGACGAATTGACGGACTACTATTATGAAGCTGGCACACAGGTATTTAAGACTTTCACAAAGCCGAAGGTTCCCACTCATAACGTGAACGGCAGCGGAGACTCTTTCGCCTCGGCTATCACCACGTTCATGGCACGTGGATTCACCACGGAGAAAGCCGTGGAACAAGCGGAAGACTTCATACACAAAGCCATCGAAAGCGGCGCACAATACACCTTCGGCTCCGGGTATGGCCCGGTCAATCCCTTTTACCATATAACTGACGCCTTATGAGATTGAAACTCCTTCTTATCCTTGCCTTATTCACATCCACGGGATTCCTCTCCTGGGGACAAGACACGCTGAAGAGCCATGCCGACTCCTTGATAGACAGTTTAACGTATCAAGTACAAACGCTCCGTTTACAGGAGATTGTACTGAGAGAGCAATTGGCGAAGAATGGGCAGAACGCCCAAAGAGATTCCTTGAGAAAAGCGGAACGGAAACACCAGATTGACTCATTGCGCAAAGTGACCGTGGGAGTGCCCGTGGTCGTGGAAGGCGATACCTTGTTCCGATTGTACGCGCCTCGTGGCGGAGTGTCTCCTGCCACCAGAGCGAAAGATACGGAACGTCTCATCTTGGCCATAGGCAAACGGTTGTCCTTTTCCGCAGATTCGCTCCATCTTTTTGAAAGCGAACACGCCACGGACATCATGTATGGCGACAGGGTATTGCTGAGCGTGAGTGACCTGGACGGATTGTGGCAGAACACCACACGCCAGTCGCTGGCCCGCAAGTATGAAGTCATCATTGACAAGGAAATACAAGCCTTGCAAGCCGAGTACGGACTGGAAACGAAACTGAAAGGCGCGGGCTTGTGCTTGCTGATTATTCTGGCACAAATCGGACTGATTTGGCTGACAAACAAGCTGTTCCATAAGCTTCGGAGGAACGTGGTGAAGTGGATGCGAACCCGCTTGAAACCAATCAAGATTAAGGATTACGAGTTTCTAGATGTACACAAGCAAGGACTGCTGTTGCTGTTCTTTTTTGCGGTATTGCGTTTTGTACTCATTATCATACAGTTGCTTATCAGCATTCCCCTCCTGTTCTCCATCTTTCCAGAGACCCAGAACTTAGCTTACAAATTAATCTCATTCGTATGGAATCCGGTGAAAGAGGCCGGTTTATATATCTTCGACTATCTCCCGAACCTCATAAAGATAGTGTTGATAGTCGTGTGCTTCCATTACACGCTGAAAGGACTGAAGTACATGGCAGGAGAGATAGCGTCCGGAAAGCTGAAAATCAAGGGGTTCTATGCGGAGTGGGCCACTCCCACCTACCACATTATCCGGTTGTTGGCTTTCCTCTTCATGCTCATTGTCATGTGGCCGTTGCTCCCCTACTCCGACTCTGTGGTATTCAAGGGAGCCTCGGTATTCGTGGGACTGATTGTCTCCATAGGCTCCACCTCCATCATCGGCAACCTTATTTCCGGGCTGGTCATCACCTATATGCGTCCGTTCCGACTGGGCGACTATATCAAAGTGCAGGATGTCGAGGGAGACGTGATAGAGAAAACAGCCGTGGTCACTCGGCTCCGTACTCCTAAGAACGACGTGGTGACAGTACCCAACTCCTCTATCCTGACCTCCCAGACCACGAACTACACCGAAGCCGCCCGTAAACACGGCATCATCATCCACACGGAAATCTCCATCGGCTACAGTGTGGACCGAAAAAAGGTGGAGTCATTGCTACTGAAAGCCGCCGAGCAATCCACGACAATCATGAAGAAACCCCGGCCTTTCGTGCTGGTCACGGCCCTGGACGACTTCTATATCCGTTACCAGATTAACGCTTATTCGGAGGAATCCCACATTCTCCCCAACGTCTATTCCGAACTGCGAGAGCATATTCTTGACCAGTTCAACGAGGCCGGAGTGGAAATCATGTCTCCGCATTACTATGCGAGAAGAGACGGTGAGAAGGTCCAGCTTCCCCCTCAAGTCTAATGTTTAGTTTTTAATGTGTAATGTTTACTTTCCTGTCTCGCACGTTGCAATATAACGACTGGACTCGTAGAGACGCAATTCATTGCGTCTCCATTCATTGCGTCTCCACATTCATCAGCGATGATTTGTATCTGTGATTGGTAAGAAATTAAAACACTATGCAAAGCGGAGACGCGATGAATCGCGTCTCTACCTAAAAATGTGTATTGATGGTACGATAGCGGATAATCATACAACGTAATGTTTAGTTTTTAATGTTTAATGTCCTTGCGTGCGGCCTATCGTAACCTCAGCACGTTTATCCCTGTCTGAGAACGCTGTTTCCGCTGGTAATTATACAAAGTGTTCTTATCCAGCACCACCTTCTTGTAGATGTAAGAGGCGTTCATCAGATGCAACCGACCGTTCTGCCACACGGCGATACCGAGGTGCGAAGCGTCCAGTCCGGGCTTGGTGGTAGTCGTGGCCAGGATGTCCCCGTCATGGATAAACGCAAGCTTCGACTTGTCCAGCCCCACATAAGACTTTGGAATATAGTACCGTACCTTTCCGTCAAAGGCTCTTTCCTGTCGCGCTATTTCCCTCACGTAGCCGGGATTGTTCCGCAGATGCTTGTAGCTCTCCGCATGACGGCTCATGTAACGCAGGAGGATACGCTGCCCCTTGGCGTAAGGAGTGCGACTCGTCACACAGTCCGCCACGATTCCTTTTCGTTGATTGTCTGCCGCCCAGAAAGAGAAATAATGCAGTCGGGAGGGATAACCGGCAATCTGGCCGTTGCGGTAGCGCAATTGTTTCAGCGCCTTGCAGAATCCTGTGAAACTCCGCTCACCACGCTTGTCGGCCAACGTGAGCGCAGAGACAGTCTCGATATACGTCGTGCAATCCAACTGGCGCAAGTTCACCACCAGCTTCTCCGAGTTTCCCACCTCCAAGGTGTTCGCCACATAAGGCACTCCTAAAAACTGCTTGCCGAACCACACCATGCGATTGACGCCACGAGGCAGTGAAGCGGCTTTTCTCAACAAATTCACCACCTTGGCACTGTCCGACTTCTGATAGATTATATTAGCCGCCTCTACTTGGGAGATTCCTAAAGCGAGACTTAATAATATGATTACTAATTTCATAATATCCAATTATTTATCATACTTGCAAAGTATCCTGCAAAGCGAGTCTTCCATCTTCTTTGCCGCATATCCGTTCCGCACATCCCGGCTGATTACCGAGAAGACAAGTCTGTGTCCGTTGGCCGCCGTGGCATATCCCGACAGCGCACTCACTCCCGTCAGCGATCCTGTCTTGGCACTCACTTTGTCCTCAGCCTCCGTGGCGCGCATCCGTCCGCTCAACGTCCCGTCCGTTCCGGCCACGGGCAATGCGTTGTAGAAGGTGGCGAAATCCTTCAGGGAAGTGGCGTAACAAAGCGTCCTCACCAACAGGTTCGGGGAAACTAAATTGTAAGGCGAAAGTCCGCAACCATCAGCCAGACGGTAGGGACTCACATCCATATTCAGACTGTCTTTCACGAAACCATACAACGCCTCGGCGCAGTGGCTCTCGGACAATCCCTTGGACCGTCCGCTCACACTCCTGCCCAAATGCCGCAGGATGGCTTCCGCACAGAGATTGTCACTCTCCTTCAGACAGACTTTCACCACCTCTCCCAACGAATGGGACACGGAAGCGACAGGGAACAACTGCCCCTGGGCTGTGCGGTAACTGTATCCTTTCCCGCCTTTCTTCATCTCCTTCTCCACCCTCTTCATCCGAATTCCCTGTGCCAGAAGTCTCTCTCTGAAGGTAGTCATAAAGAAGTCTGAAGGAGACGAGACGGACACCGAAGTCCTGTAATCGCTGTCTACTTTCCCCGTCACGAAGAAATGGTTACTCCCCGACTGCCAGTCACGCGTCACCGTGAGCTTACTCTCCGTGGGCGTGTAGTCCAGCCTGTAAAAAGAAGATGCGGGAAAAGCGTCCACCGCGGTTGTCCCGTCTATGCGTGTGGTGGCCATCAAGGTGACGCACCCCTTATGGAACATCAACGGCGTCAAGGCCGGTTGGAAACTGTAGGGTGCGTCGTCCCACGACCATCCGGGGCCGTAACGCAAGGAATCCGTCATGGACACATCGGCGAAAATCCTGCCTTTCAGCTTCTTGAACCGCTTGTCCGCCACCGAGAACACCAGTTGGTTCATGTCCTCCTCGTCAAACAAAGGATCGAAATCCCCCACCACATACAGATTCTCTCCCATATCTCCGGAGAGTGTGGTGGTGAACTTATGGGCGGCTCCCAGACGAGCCAATGCGGCCACACAGGTCAGCAGCTTCTCGTTCGACGCCGGACGTGAGACCTTCTCGTCATTATAACGGCACAGATACTTTCCCGCAGTCTGGTCATACACGCAGACGCCCGTCTCCGCTCCGTGCAGCAAGGCGGAATTATTTATCAGCGAGTCTACCACGGCTTGCAGCGGAAACGTCATGGCCGCAGGCTCCTGCGCCATTGACTGCCCCACGGAACCACAGCAGATGTACAGTATAAAAAAGGCTCGTCTGCACGACAAGCCTTCTCTGTTCTTTTTCAAGAAAATCATCCTAAATACTTTTTCAAGATTTCCACCTGATTAGCCGCGCGCAGTTTTTTGAGCGACTTCTCCTTGATTTGTCGCACACGCTCGCGGGTAAGTCCCATCTCGTCACCGATTTCCTCCAACGTCTTTTCGGGACATCCGATTCCAAAGCACTCCACCAGCACCTTGCGGTCTCTTGGCGGCAGTGTAGACAACATGGCGTTGATGTCGGATTTCAGTGACTCTTTTTCCATCTCGGCGTCCGCGTCGGGCAAATCCGTGTTCGGCAGCACGTCCAGCAGACAATTGTCTTCCCCGTCCTGGAAAGGCGCGTCCACAGACAAGTGGCGAGTGGACGACTGCATGGCCGAAGCGATTTTGTCCTCGTCGATGTCCAGCTCGTCAGCCAGCTCATGCACGGAGGGACGACGCTCGTTCTTCTGCTCAAAACGGGCCAACGCCTTGTTTATCTTGTTCAGGTTGCCCACCTGGTTCAACGGGAGTCTCACGATACGGCTCTGTTCCGCCAACGCCTGCAAGATAGACTGGCGCACCCACCATACGGCGTAACTGATAAACTTGAACCCCCTCGTCTCGTCGAAACGTTCGGCGGCTTTTATCAATCCCAAGTTGCCCTCGTTAATCAGGTCCGGAAGTGAAAGTCCTTGATTCTGGTACTGTTTTGCCACGGATACCACAAAGCGCAAGTTAGCCTTTGTAAGTTTCTCCAACGCCCTTCGGTCTCCTTTCCGGATGCGCTGGGCCAACTCGACTTCCTCATCGATGGAAATCAATTCTTCCCTTCCAATCTCCTGAAGATACTTGTCCAACGAAGCGTCCGAGCGATTGGTGATACTCTTTGTAATCTTTAGTTGTCTCATGAATAAGCCTTACCTTTTTCTACTTTCCACAATAAAAATCGTACAAAGATACGCATAATTCTCCAAACCGCCAAATTTTCCCCGTTTTTTATGAAACAGAAATGTTATATATACTTTGAAAACAAATTGAACGCACAGTCTGAATGTGACATGCCCGGCGCATAATCAAGCAACCAGACATATCTTGCCACCTCATACTCCACCCGGCTATATGAGTTTTGCACCTCATCCACCAACAGTAGAGATGCGATTCATCGCGTCTCCCCACCAACAAGAGAATTTTAATTAATACACTGTAAATCAATCACTTACAACAGCACTCAAAACGGCTTTTATAAGCCTTTGCAACTACTTCATAATCAGCGAGTTGCAACTTGTACCGTAATGGCCGCTCACTTCCACCGTAATGGGCGTTTATTACGGTACAAGTGAGCGTCCATTACGGTACAAGTGAGAAATGACTTCCGCAAGGGTGAAAACCGGCTCATGCTTCATGAGAGGCTATTTTCTGTATTTTTCACTTGAAAATAACACTCACAAGAACGCAAAAAGGCCGTCCTGACAGACAGCCTTTTCGCTTCAATTCTATTTGTTAATTCCGTCACCAGCAGATGTACCGTGGCGGAAGCCTTTCTTTCACTTCAACTTCGGCTTCAATTCATCGGGGGAATCCTTCGTGTACATGTTCACAGGAGGAGCAGACTCGGTAAACAGACGCTGGACAAGCTGTGGAGTGATTGTGATGGCAGGCTTAAAGCTGTCGCTGTTCATATATTCCAATATGGCCTTACGCATTTGCCTTGCCACCGGACGAGCTGACAGATTAGACTCTATGTCCATCGTTGTCATCAGCAACTTACCGTTCAACACGTTCGCTTCAATGACCATACCCAACTTGCGGCTCACGTGCCATGTGTCGATGGGCTGTATGGGAGACTGGTAGCTGCTTGGGAAATCCCGGAGGTTCATCACCTGGGCCTTGTTGAGCAACTCCCACCAGTTGAGATTCGCCCAGTCGTCGGTCGGGAAGTCACGGAACATCGGGTGCTTTGCGTCTATATACGCACCCGTGGTATGAGGCGGGCGCATCTTGAACCAACTCGTGTTCCAGAACACCGGCAGGTAATGCTGCTTCACGTCGCCGCCCATCGTCACCTTGCCAGCCGCCGTGATGAGCACCTTGCCACCTTTCCGCAGCACATCCATGACCTTGCGGTTCAAGGTGTCGCTCACATACACGTCCTTTACGGGCGGTATGTCCTGTGAATGGGGGTAGACCCAGAAATCCCAATGGTTCTCTATCCGTTGCTTCACGTCGTTTTGCGGGTTGGTGATGACGGTCAGGGTGAGCTTCACGGGTTTCTTGAACTGCGACAAGGGGAAACGTGCCGTGCCGAGGACGATGTTCTTGCCGACGGCTATGTCCTGCTGTGAAAGCAGTCCGTGGCTGTATTCGTTGCGCTCGTAGTCGTGTATGAAATAGGTAGAACGGGCGTTCTTCAGCGGTTCCTTGTAGGCGTTGTACATCTCGATGTCCACACTCAGCGTGTCGTCGTTGGTGTAGACGAACTTCGGGAACTTCGCCAAAGGCACGATGGGGGAGCAGAACTGCGTCCAGTCCTTCGCCGTGCAATAGCCTTTCTCACGCCAGAACACGTTCAGTACGCCTACAAGGGCAGTGCCTTGGCCGCTGTAGTCGTTCAGCGAAAGCATCTGGAAGCCGGCATAGTCCTTGGTGCGGAGATTGCGCTCGATGTCGTACTTATACGCCAATGTCTGCAACTTGCCGCTCGCATGAAGGAATTTCTCAGCCTGTGACGCCATTCCGTTGTCTTTAAGCAGGTCGGAGAATATCTCGAAGTTGCGTGCCTTGTATGCCCCGGTGTATTGTGAAGTTTCCTTGAGGTCGGGAAATGCGCACCACTGTCCCAGCTCATGGGTGAGCAAAGGCTCGTTCACATTGAACGTGATGGGCTTTCGCCCCTTTTGCGTGACACGGATGACATTCTCGTTAAAGTTGTCTGCGGACTGAGGGGCACGCTTGACCCAGTCAAGTCCCTTGGCGCCACCCTTCACATGGTACTCACTCTTGGGATCCCAAGCCCAGCCACCGCCTACGGACGCACCGCAGTACACACGCCGCCTGTCACCCGTCTGTTTCCAGTAGTCCACAAAGTCGCCTACCCATTTCACCCAGTCGCCGGCAGGCTCGTTGCCAGCCGCAAGCATGCAGAACGACGGATGATTGCCGTAACGCTCCACCATGCGCTGCGTCTCTTGCAACAGATAGTGGTCGATGCTCATGCCCCTGCCAAGCTTGACGCCGTGGTTAGGCCATGAAGGTCCTTCGGGCTGAAGGTATATCCCTACCTTGTCGGCTGCGGAAAAGGCGGCTTCGGGAGGGCAATAACTGTGGAATCGCACATGATTCAGTCCGTATTCCTTGCACTTTCTGAATACTCTGATCCATTCCGCCTCGTTGGTTGGCGGGTAGCCCGTCAGCGGAAAACAGCAGCTCTCCACCGTTCCACGCATCCATGTCTTTCTGCCGTTCATGTAGAATTGCCGCCCCTTGATACTGATTTCACGCATACCGAAAGTGGTGCGCACAGTGTCCTCGCCAAGTATGGACGTGAGCGTGTACAGATTGGGAGTGAACTCATCCCACAGCTTCACGTCATCCCCCATCGGCAGCGTAAGCGTCACCTTGCCTTGTCCGTCAGCTATGATCTTGCGCATATTGTGGTTGCGTCCGGCGACGTTGAACTTCAGGTTGTATTTGCCCTTGCCTCCGACAATGCCAAGTTCCACCTTGATGCGCTTGGAATGTATGTCCGGATACACCTGCACGTTCCTTATATACTGCTTAGGCTTGGCGATAAGCTGTATGGAGCCAACAATACCGTTCCAGTTGCCTTGCGTCTGGTCGGTCACGCTGTGCGAGTCCTGCCCCACACATACGTTCTCAATGCCGTTGTACACACGTATCCGTATGTCGTTAGGCTGGCCATATATTATATAAGGTGTAATGTCGAACTCATGCGGCACAGAAAGTGAGGAATCCTTGCCAGCCTGTTTGCCGTTGATGAATACCGTGGTCTCGATGTGCGGGCGTTCAAGACAGAGGAACACACGCAGTTTCTTCCATGCCTTTGGCACAGTGACGGTCTTGCCATACCAGGCGTTTCCGACATAGTACTTTGACGGCGTGAGGAAGAAAGGCAACTTCATCTTGCCAGCCCTTCTGTATCTCTCCATATATGGATTGAAGTAGAAAGAGGAGTCATACAACCCTCCCGTCCATCGTGTATTGACTGTCACGTCATCGCCCTTGCCATTCGTGAGCATCGAACCGGGCAGTTTCACTTTGTCATTCAGCGCAGGAGAGCCCCCTTGGGAGAATCTCCATATCCCCGAAAGGTCAATGCTCCTTTGTGCGTTTGCCATCATACATAGTATGGTGGCGCATAGTAAAGATAATATTCTCATAATCTTATGAATATCAGATTATTTTACTCTTTCCAATGCTATTCTCTCCACATTTTCTCCTTCACGCTCTGCTTTTGCCTCACGTGGGAAATAGACGGGCATATTCTTTTGCATGGGCAGTACACGGAGTTCCAACGTCTTGCAATCGGCAGGCAATCGCCAAAGACCATATTGGAACGGTCTTCCATTGTAGAAGTTATCATCCAGCAATTTGCCATTGGCATAGAGCCGGGCGCAGTCACCGTAGTAATTGATAGTGAGCAGCATATCTTTTCTTTCATCGGCAGCAGGAAGTCTGTCTATCTGATAGATAGCGGCAGCATTGAAATCAGCATCCGTAGGTGACTCGGCTACGTCTCTCCTTCCGATGGTTATCTGCCATGGTGCTCCCGCTTCTTGGGTTTTACGATAAGTCGGGTTAGGAATGGAGACTTGCTCCGTCGTCTGCTGGGGCAAGAACAATTCTTCCGCATCCTTACTATCTAACAAATAGATGTGGCCATAAACAGGAGTCGTTATGCCACGAGGCTTTACGTTCCGCAGTGTTTTACCATTAGAAATGGCTATTTCAACGGGTATGCCCTCTATCTTTGCCAAGTAGATTTTTCCGTCTCGTTTGGCCACCAACTGAGCCGTGGCGTATTTCATGCCATCCACATTGACTGGGAAAATGCAAGATGTGCCAGACGGAATGGTGATAGGCTTGCGTGGGAACTGGACTCCACAGACATCGAACCGCACGCCTTTCTTATCGGTCAGTTTGTAGAAGCGTTCATAGTTGTTCACAAAGACGAACGCACTCTTCCCGTCTGTACGGTATGACCAACGCAGAGCCTTATCCTCACCCTTGGCTATGTTTTGCGGTGAGGGGAAGTGAGCTTCCATAGGCGCAAGCAGCTCTCCGTAGTCTTTCATGAACAGGTGCAGCTTGCGGAGCATGAAATAATGAGGATTGCGCTGTCCGAACTCGCCCAAGGGAGCTTGGAAGTCGTAAGTCTTCACGGGCAAGTCATTGGCGTATGTTCCCGGAGTACGCTGGTTCTCATTCAGCGTGGTCAGTTTACCTTCAGGATTCGTACCTCCGTGGTACATGTAATAGCCCAGCAGATTGCTGCCGCTGCCCAACTTCACCACAGCCAAGGAATAAGCATCCATCGGGTAAGTGTATATCCTGCGGTGATAGGAGGTCATCATGCCACCGCCCAACTCACAGGTGAAGTACGGATACTGCTCATCTCCCTTTGTGGTGCGCTCTTTTTGCTTGCCTAAAGTCTCGGTGGCTATTGACGTGGAACTGCGGAACGCCTTGAAGTTGAATGCCCGGTAGTAATTGCCGACACCCTCTTTGATAGACCTGTCCCAAAATCCGTCCGCATAATCGCCATACAGGGGGAGCATCTCACCGTAAGGCGTGGGAGTCCTAAGCTCAGGCCATCCCGTGCGTGTATAGAATGGCAGGTCGAAGCCTATTCCTGTGGCTATCTTCTTCAAAGCCATGAGATAGGAACCCTTGCCACCAAACTCATTGTCGAACTGCGCCCCTACAACCGGACCACCGTCTTTCCATTGCAGACCCTGCACTTGCGTGAAGATTTGCCGATAGAGTTCTTCCACATATCCAAGGAAAGTCTTGTTCTCGTCCCGTAGCTTACATCCCTTTGTAAACATCCAGTCGGGTATTCCACCATTACGCACCTCTCCATGACAGAACGGACCGATACGCACCACCACAGGCATGTGCTCATCCTTGCATATTTCGAGAAAGCGGCGTAGACTACGTTGTCCGCTCCAGTCAAATATACCTTCCTGTTCCTCCACATGATTCCAGAACACGTATGCGGCAATGAGGGTCACTCCGCCCTCCTTTATCTTTTTCACTTCGTTCCGCCATTCATCCGCAGGAATGCGCGAATAATGCACCTCGCCCATCACAGGCATTACCCTTTTACCGTCTATAAAAAGGCTTTTTGAATCCCATTTTACCTCTGGACTCTGGGCTTTCAGCGGAGCGGCAAGCAACATAGCCGCCCCTAACGCTACGATTAATCTTGAATTTATTCTCATCTGATATATCTTTTTTATTTTCTTGTCAATGTGATTACCGTATAGGAATACTTTGGGAACACGTACTTGAATCGGTTTCTGCCGACAGTGATTTCACCACTTACAGGCACCACATTCTTCATGTGGTCATACGTGTTATATTCCGTCAAGGCGCATCCGCCAATCGTCATGATGTCTGCCTTTTTGGCATATCCTTTAAAGTTCGAGATGTCGATTTCCGCTTCTTCCTTATCTTTGGACAGGTTCACCACATACAGTGACAGCGTTCTCTTGTCATCACTCAACTTGGCGGTTACGTCCAATACAGAGTCTCTGCTGCTCACCGCTTCCACCACGTTTGGCTTCCATGTCTTCATAATCATCTCGTCCACGTATGCCGAAGGCTGGAACCACAGCGTGTCCGCAGTGTAGTGTATCCGTCCTTGATTCCACATGTAGTGCAAGTCGTGCGGCTGGAATGTGTTAGCCGTACCGAGCATCTTGAAGCAGTCGCCATACCGTTGCAGCGTATTCCAGTTGTGGGCATGGGCAAGTCCCCTGTCCCAGTCGCAACGGTTTCCGTTCTCTTCCATCGGATGAAGGTTCAGTTTGAATCCGGGGAAGTCTTTGGAAAGATTCTCTTGCAGGTTGATACCCATGATATTCTTGAATCGGTCGCCCCAGTCGGCAAAGCTGGGTGTTCCCTCATAGTGTGAGTCCCATGCCAGCTTGTCGCCTTTTCCTTGACTGATGAACCATCCTGCCAACTCTTTTGCCAGTTCATACTGCTTTGAACCCCGCCTGATGCCGTTGCCTATGTTCACCGAAGTCATGATCGACATCTGCGGGTCTACACTCCACGCCGCCAAGGCAAACTTCTTCATACATTCCACATAGCCTTCAGTCAGCGGACGCTCGTTATGCACCTGTATGTATTTCAGGCCGTAAGGTTGGGGATGCCCATCCTTTGCACGCAACGCACCCCATTTGGTAGAAGCACTGCCATTGACGTATTCCACAAAATCACGTATGTCCTCAGCCGTCTCGTCCCAGCTCATTCCTATGATGGCAGTCGCTCCAACCGCCTCTGCCGCTTGCAGCATCTCGATGATGCCGAAGCTGTGGGTGGCATACAGGTTGAATCCATTGCGATAAACCACCCTGCGCTCATCCACAGGCGCCAGCATCTTTTTCCAACGATACATGCTCTTGTCCGGTCCTTGGTCAATCATCGAACCGTTATAGCGTATCGCCTTGATGCCCTCTTTCTTCAAGGCGTCCACAAAGCTCTTGCGTACAGGCCACCCATTCACTCTTCCCCATGCGCCAGGCTGAAGAAAAGCGAAACCGAGGTCTATGGTGCCAGGCTGTTTCAAGGATATGCGGAAAGAGCCGTTCTTCGTGCTTCCGTTGGACACAAGGCTGAAACTCACTTTCTCATATTCTCCCGTTCCTTTTAAGTCGTATGACTTTTCTGACAAGACCTTTTCATTCTCGTCAAGCAGTGACAGATAGATGGTCGTAGGAGAATCACTTTTCACTCTCAGCACACCTTCATAGTCCCTTTGGCGGTCAAAGCGGATGCCCTGTTTATACAGTCCTCTGTTTAGCAATCCCACTTCACCCGTGCCACTCTCAAACATCATGCGTTGTGTCTGTCTGCCCATATAGGCTTTTCCGTCACGTACAAGTTCGTATCTGTAAACAGGCTGTCCACTGACACTTTTGCTCCAGAAACGAGAGATCTGCTCTCTTCCATTCAAACGCCCAAGCATTGTTTGCTGGATGGACTTTGGCAAAGAGTCGTAAACGATGAACCGTGTGTTGAACTGCCATCCCGATAATTTATGCGGCTTCTTGAACTTGGTGGCATTGTATATGTCTATCACGTTGAAGTCATATTGGTCGCTCATGTTGTTCCATCCCACACGGGTGTAGATGTCCGACTGGGTGATAAGGTGAGGCACACGGCGTTCGTCAAGCACCACATAGACTTTCGAGTAGTCCCCTTTCTTCAAATGGAGAAAATCCACATCCATGTTCTCCTCGAAAGCTTCTCCGTGCAACAGCTGGCTGAACAGCCCTCCATTGGTCTGGTTGTTCAAGTCTTCGATATTCGTTCCGTTAAACCACTCCGTCACGTGCGCAATACGCTTTGCGGCATCCACACGGATGTCGGTTTGCGCATTGACATGACCTGCGAGCAAGAGTAATGCAAAGAATCCAAGTTGTCTTATTTTCATGATTTATGATTTTTGTTGCAAAGGTAACATTTCTTCGTACAAAGAAAGATGGAAGAACATATCTAAATGAATGGATTATACTATATTCGGATTCTCTATTCTTATTCCATTTTGTCCGGTTCATTCACAGATGCCTTACCACACACAGATAGCAGGGTTAGAAACATGGCTAATACTATCTTACATATACGCATAACTTAATTTTTAAAGGGTAACTGTAGCTGTAACAATTCTATCTTCGGTTGAAATTCTGAAGAGTTCATGTAATTCAATACTCCTCGGTACAATGCCTTTATTTCGGGAGAATCTTTCTGTAAATCTATGGAAGAAACCATGAGGGAGCCTTTTCCGCATTTTGCCTCAAAGAGCAGGCAAAGATTCCTATTGGTGAACACATTATCTATGACACGTATCAAAGGTTCGATGGCTACAGACTGTCTGCCCAAATTCATCGCAGGACTATTTTTTGCGATATTCCACCATTGCCAATTTGTGTGGCTATCTGTCGGGAAATTGGCAAAAATCGGATGATGAGGGTCACACAACAACCCCATTGTTCCTGGAGGATTATACTTTCTGAATCCCACGTATGACCAAAAGTCCACAGAAAACACACCTCTTACCGGTTCTTTCAAAGCAGTCTTGTCTACAATGAAGAGGACTTTACGTCCTTGCTTTAAAAGGCTCACAACCGTATTGTCGAACTTACGTACAATAACTACATTTCCCTCATTTATCCGTTGCTCGGCAGGATAGACCCATACAGGCCAACTGTTTTTATAGCCATCTACAACCAATGTGACATTCAATCGGGTCGGATGCTTTATATTATTGAAATTGACACGGATATTGCCCAATTCCGTCAATCCACCCTGCGGTATGCTCACAGGTTGGATATTCCCTTTGTACAAGATACGCCCGGACGTATCTGTCATTTTCCAGGATATATTGTTGCCGGAAAGTGCTTTTGGTCCATAGTTTGCCATTTCGGCACGCGCCGTAAACACCTCATTGTTCGTCCAAATGAATTTGGGCATTCTGATTAACGGCACGCTTGCACTGCAAAACTCACGCCATTTGACAGGCGAAACATATCCTTTGTTGTCCATAAAGGCATCTGTTATGCCGACCATGCAGGGTCCCCAATGGTAATCCTGCAAGTCTAAAATTTGAAAGCCGCCAAATCCGGGAGTACGTAGTGCCGTCTCAATTTCCTCTTTGTAACACAGCACTTGCAATGCACCCGAGGCTTTGACAAAATCACTTGCATATCGCTCCAGTCCAGAACTACGAATGCCTTGAATGAGCTTTTCGTAGAACATAGGTTTAAGCACCCCTGTATATTTGAATGAATCCGCAAAATCAGGATATACCTGATACTGCCCGACCTCATGCCCTATCACCGGAACGGGAACATCTTTAATCCCTTCCGAATAATCATACATCGTTCCTACATAGACATTGTTGATATGTCCTACCGTATCAACGGGATAGGACGACCTGACATCCTTTCCTTTACAGTTTGGACGATAATTTCCTGCGGAGTAGGTTCCTCCGGTCATTGTAGTAGTCCAATAATCATCCCCTTCAGCCAGGCTGGGATGCCAAAAGAAGTTGTTAGAACCCTCTGCATACAAGTGACGGTTGTCGTATGAGCGGAATTGGCGTATCATTTCAGACATCGTTTCACGGCTTCCGGACATTTCGTTGCCTAATGCAAACATCGTGAAAGAGGCATAGTTGCCAAACTCTTTGAGGATGCGTTTGCCTTCCTCTGTCAGAAATGCCGTGCGTTGGTCTATCGGATCCCCCTCTGCACTTAGGCGTATCTCTATATCTCCATCCCGATTCTTTTTCTTTGAGTGCCCGATTGGAGCCCATACCGGCAATTCCGGCTGGAGATACAAGCCCACCAAGTCAGCGGCTTGGAACGCAGCCTCGGGAGGACACCAGGTATGATAGCGCACGTGGTTGATGCCGTAGCTTTTAGTGGTCTTGAAAACCTTTACCCATCCTTCCACGTCCATCGGTCCATATCCGTTGAAAGGATACAGTCCACAATCATTATCTCCCCGCAGGAAAATGCGCTTGCCATTAATCGAGAATTGTGTGCCTTCTGTTTTGAATACTCGCAATCCCGTGGTAATTGTCTTCTTCCCGGAATAGGTATTGCCTTTATCCTTGGCTGTAAAACTTATATTGAATCTGTATAAAGTCGGGGTAAACTCATCCCATAGTTTCATCTTGTCACCCAAAGGAAGAATGACCGTACACCATCCGGTCACTTTGTCCAGATTCACAACATCATTGGCTGTTGGAACCGATAACGGTTTATCCGTGTTGAACATTTCCGATTGTATGGTGATATTTGCTGTTTGCGGTAGACGGTGTTCCGAACCTAACCTTATGCGGAACTTCACGGTTTTCTCCTCTATATTGGGATACAGGCGTGCTTCATCTATCCATACAGGATCGGATGCCTGAAGCTCGATACGTCCCAAGATGCCGTTCCAATTTGTCTGTGTCTGGTCGCCTATTTGATGGGAGATACCTACAGGAGGCATCTCCTTCACGTCATTGCTTACCCTTACGGTTATCCGGTGTCTACCGTATGTCAATGCAGATGTGAGGTCATACATATGTTGGGTGACAAGTCCATCTTGTGTTCCAATCTCTTTCCCGTCTACCCAAACGGTTGTCTTTCGCGTCTTTTCCATGTGGAAGGTAATGCGCTTTCCGCTCCAGGCTTTCGGTATATCTACTTCTCTTTGATACCATGCGGCGCCATAATAAGGATATAACCGAGTCAGTGTCCCGGAATTTGCTTTCGTATAACCACGTCCCTTGTGAGCCTCGTCGGTAGTAGATGGCAAACATATACAATCATCGAACTTCTTGCTTTCATACCACTTGCCGACAATACCTTGGTTAAGGCTGTCAAGACAAAATTGCCACTTTCCCCATAAGGATATGGAGCTGCCGGAAAAATCTGCACTTTTTGCCATTGAACATATTCCGGCACTGCACACCGACAGAAACAGACAAGCCACTAAACGTATTAAACTGTTCTTCATCAAACATTCTTATTTTTTAATGCCTCTTGCCGCTTGTGGGTTGATTCAAGTCGGCAAGAGGCACTTGTTAATCTGTGATATATCTATTAGTTTTATTTCTCGGCAGGCATATCTGGCGTAGTCGGCCAGTATGGATTCTGGTATATCGGTGAGGTCTCTATTGTATGCCCGTCATCGGATGTGATGAGCATTTGGTCAATGCACACAGGTTCAAGGTAGTGCGCCATACTCCATGTAAGCCCTTCATAGCACATCTGGTTGGTGCGTTTGCGATAGGGACGGAAGTATTCGCTATCTTCGGGAGAAGACACATTGGCGTTATCCTTACCATATATCAACTTAGTTTCCCCCTTATCGTCATTGTACCACGATTGCATCGGAGTATTCCACAAATGTATGCCTTCAGGGATGTACGGTTTTGTCATCAATTGGTCCATGGCACGCCAACGGCACAGGTCCATATATCTCAGACCTTCGGAAAGCAGTTCCGAACGGCGTTCGCGCCGTATGTTATAAAGGGTCTTGTCTGTAAGTATTTTACCTGCGGAGTATGCACCCCAGTCATTTTCCGCCTCTTTCGTCATGTCTGTAGCGGCTATCGTTGCATCGATGTCGGTGCTTACGATGGCACGCTGACGCAGTTTTGTCCAATACTCACGTGCTGTGGCATCAAGCTGTCCTGTGCGTTCATAGCTCGCTTCCATATAGTTGAGCAATGCTTCGGCTGCACGGAAATAAGGAAGACCAAGGAAACACCTGTTCTGGGCAAGATACTTGGTGTCCCATGCACCGCCCTTGCGCAATACATAACCTGTTGTATATGTATATTGAGCAGACCCTCCGACAATGTTAGGGTAAGGTTCATCATACCAGATATTAGTCAGTCCAGTAATGCTTTCTGTTATCACATTCTTTTGTCCCGGCTCTTTTAAAAAGATGGATAACCGGCTATCTCGGTTCTTACGTACATTGGCAATGGTCTTGTCACCCATATAATAGCCGTCTCCATCGGCATAGGTACCATGTGCATATATCGGCTTGCCATCTGCCATGAGGAAATTCTGCACGTAGCCACGGGTCACGCCTATTCCCATATTGCCTTGGTCGGCAGCAAGGGTCACGTCATGGTTGCTGCCCAATCCCTGCACATATTGCCTCCACAGCAGGACCTCTTTCACATCGGACAAGTCTTCGGAGGCGAACATCGCAAAATAGGGATTCTCCGGTGTCGCTTCATCCTGCTTCACGATACCTGTGTTCTGTGTCAGGGAGTTCTTGTACTTTTCGGCAACCTCTTTGGCCGCTGTCATAGCTTCGTCCAAGAAGAAATTGATTTCAGCGTCGATGTCACCGCTCGGATATTGGTATGAGGCGTTATAGTCTTTTTCCTTTCCCGGCCATCCCTCACCGTTGGGTACGAAAGCTGTGCCTTTGAAGTATTTCAACCATGTGCCTTCGAACAGAGCGACACGAGATTTCAGTAATAAAGCCACATCACGGTTGAAGCGGGTAGTCGCCATCTGTTTGCCGTCCATCAGCGTTGCGGCTTTATCCAAATCCGACAGGATGAATCGTGCCACCTCGTTGCGGGGTTGCCGCTTGGCTGCTTCGGTCAGCTCAGCCATGTCTTCAGGTTTGGGAGTCGTAATGATAGGAAAGTCACCCATCTTTTGGTAACGGTTGAAATATTCCATGGCACGGATGAAATACATTTCGCCAATGTAGTGGCGGATGCTTTGCAAATCTCCCTGAATCGTATTTTTCGCTCCGGACAGGTCATCACCGAACTTGGGCATAACTTGTGAGAAGAAATAGTTTATAGGATAGATGTTCGAGAAAGACCAGTTACCTCCGCTGTTAGGAACCTTCCATTCTCCTTTATAGAAGATTTTGGACGCCACATCGCCTATTTGGTTGTCTGTGCCTTGGTCGTGCGAATAGATGCCGTATGAGTTCGACTTGTTTGTCGGGAGTACCGTAGAGTAATATGTGTCGGCATACGCCTGTAGCTGTGAGGCTTCCTTAAAATAGGTCTCGGGAGCTACATCACCGTGAGGTTCAAGGTCGAGATAGTCATCGCAAGAGGTAAGCACGCTACCTCCCACTAAGAGTGATATACCTATATAATAAAGAGTTTTCATTTTCTGTAAATCATTTAAAAGGTTAAACTTAGACCGAATGACCATGTTGAAGACAGGGGATAGCCATTGCCGCCCCATCCACCTGTGGCTGTTTCGGGGTCAAAAATGTCATTGAGCGATGTCAAAGTAAACAGGTTCTCACCGGATACATACAGACGGAGATTCTGGATGCCGATTTTTGAAGTGACACTCTTTGGGATTGTATAGCCCAACTGCAAATTCTTCAAGCGCATATAACCTGCATTCTGCATATAGCGGCTTTGGGTCTTTTGGTTTTTAGCTCCGTATGAAATGCCGTCCGATGATTTCGAGAATATGGGACGAGGATAGTAGGAGTCAAGGTTCACACCCTTTTCGTGGCCTTCCAAGCCAATGGGCTGGTCGCGGAAATAATCATCGTGCTGCTTTAATGCAATGGTGTACCACATGCTATATCCGCCACGGACACCCCAGAAATAAGAGGAAGTACCAGGCCAGAAATCCTTATGCCCTACACCCTGCAAGAAGCACCGGAGATCGAAACCTTTCCAAGCCGCATTTATGTCAATTCCAAAGAAATAGTGGGGATTGCTGTCGCCAAGCACTTTCAAGTCCCCATGGTCATCTATCGTCGATGCTCCGGAACTTATTTTACCATCACCGTTTATATCCTTATACATAATGTCGCCGGCCTCCCATTGGGTTCCTACCGCATTTTGCCCTCCATTGGGGAGTGTGGCAAGGTGGGCATCCATCTCTTCCTGCGTTTTGGCAATACCAATGGTCTCGAAGCCCCATATTTCTCCTATTTTCCGACCTTCTATGTAGCTGGACAAGGCCCCGGTCTTGTTGCCCGGATACCTGTCAATATACGTCTGCTGGTCTGACAAGGAAAGGCGTATGCCATAATCCAACCCGTTATTCAGCCTGTCTCTCCATGCCAACGCCAACTCCCAACCACGTGTCTTGAGGTCGCAGTTGTTTTTGGCAGACACTGCGATGCCGAGTGTATTGGGTAATTGTTCTCCCGGACCAACCATGTCCTTCGTATATCGCGTGAAGTAATCAAAAGAGCCACTGAGGCGGCCGTCGAAAAAGCCGTAATCAACTCCGACATTCCACGTGCGTACCTTTTCCCAAGTAAGGACATCACTCACAAGCGACCCTATCGCCGCCGTGTTGGGCTGTCCGCCATTCTGAATCCAACTGCCATTGATGGCTCCCAGATTCATAACACGATAAGTGGGATACCAGTTTGTTGTGTTTTGGTTGCCCAACTCTCCGTAAGAGAAACGCAGTTTCAACTGGTTCATCACACGGGTGGCGGGTTTGAAGAACTTCTCTTCGGCGATATTCCATCCTGCGGAGAATGAAGGTGAAAGTTGCCAACGACTGCCTCTGCGGAAACGTGAAGTTCCATCATAACGCATGTTCATCTCAAACAGATAGCGTCCCAAATAGTCATAATTCAATCTTCCGAAGAAACCTACCGTTCGCCATTCTTGGGTTGAGCCACTTACCGCGGTCTCTTTTTTGTTGTTTTTGCCATCCAATCCGTTGGTCAAATCGAATTCCCAATGATTCTCGTCACTGCCATCAACCAGTCCGTATTTGGTGACACTGAACCAATGCTGCTTCATTGCTTCTGATTGGAAACCTGCCATCACCTTGAAATTGTGCTTCTCATTAAGGCTGAGTGCATACGAACTGTAGATGTTCATATTCAGATAGTTGTCCTTAGTCAGATTCTCATACAGGCTGGAACTCTGACTTCCGTTGTCGATGATATTGCCCGAAGGGTCTTTGGCATAGGATTTCAGCGCAGCCTGCTTGGTGGTACTGTTTCTGATGCTGTAATTCAGTTCAACATTGGTAATCCAGTTCTTAACCGGCTCTATGATAAAGGCTCCTTGATAATAATATCTGTCAGTTTGCGTATCTCCCCTGCCTCCTTCGGCTATATTGCGCACAAAATCAAGATTGATATTGCCATTGTAGTCATAGATAGGCATATTAGGCCAAGTCTGCCTTCCAAGAATATTGAAGGCACTGCTTCCTAAATTCGTAGGTTGCCATCTGTCTGTCCTCGTGAAACGTGTACTCAGATTGAATTTCAGCCACTTTGCCAAAGTCGAATTAATCTTACCGATCAAGTTATAGCGGTTCATTCCCTCTTCTCCGAAGTTTATCAATCCTGCCTGATCCATAAAGTTCGCAGAAACGTAGTATGACATCTTTTGGCTTCCACCTGTGATGCTGAGGTTGTGTTCCTGCGAGAAGACAGATTTTTTATATAATTCCGCCCAAATGTCCGTGTTGGCATATCCCTGTGTGAAAGGCTCTTCCCACGCAGTCTCGCTTTTGGCGTCAAGACCATACTTCAATCTACCGCTTTGGAAGTCGAGCATCTTCTGCATCAACTCATCGCTGTAGGTATGACCGACACCCAAGTTGTCTGACGCCTCATTCATCATCACAGCAAAGGAGTATGAATCCATGGATTTCGGCATATTGATGGGTTTAGACACTCTGAAGCTATTGTTGTAGTTCACCTGTAGTTTTCCCTCCTTGCCGCTCTTCGTAGTAATCAGAATGACACCGAACGGGGCACGTGAACCGTAAATAGATGATGCGGCAGCATCCTTCAGTACGGAAATATTCTCAATATCCTGCGGATTGACGGTATTGATGTCGCCCTCCATTCCGTCTATCAGGATAAGCGGAGCGCCACTTGAACCTTTACCGATGGTACCTGTACCACGCACGTTGATAGACATGTTCTTGCCAATCTGACCTGTATTCGTTGAAACATTAAGTCCTGCCACCAGTCCCTGCAATGCCTGTGTGGCAGATGCTACCGGGCGGGACTCCAGCTCCTTGGACGTGGCAATGCCTACGGAACCAGTCAGGTTTACTTTCTTCTGTGTGCCGAAGCCCACTATCACTACTTCGTCCAGCATTTCGTGGTTCTCTTCCATAGTCACGGTGATGTGTTTGCCGGATCTGGCGGACACTTCTTGCGGCTTATATCCTATGTAAGAGATGACGAGCGTGGCACCGGGCTTAACAGAAATTGTAAAATTACCGTCAAAGTCGGTGATTGCACCGTTTGTAGAGGCACCTTTCTCAACGACACTTGCACCAATGACAGGCCCCATGGCATCGTTCACCGTACCTTTCACGGTGATGGTTTGCTGTTGCCGCACAGCTCGCACGGTAGTTGGACTATCCTCCGCCTGCAAGGCAAACGGATGACTTGCCGCCAGTCCAGTGCAGAACAGTAAGGCGACTGTAGCCCTACGTGGGAATAGTAACGAATTTGTATCCATCGTTTTCAATATTTTTAATTACACATTCATTTTTGTTACCGTGACAATATTCCTCTACCTTAGATACCTACGTCTCAATTCAATGGGTGACACTGTGTCCTGTTGCAACTGCGCTTTTTATAACTGTTCTATTTCTTTCGTTAAATTCTATGTCTTTGAGATGCCGCAAAGTTACTCTTTTCGCAGCGTGCCATAAATGGACTTATTTTTCTAAAATAATGGATTATACTATTTATAATGATTCTTCTCAAATATCCCGCATCGGTGTGGACAGCTCCGCAACGGTAAAGAGCAGGGCTATGTAGAAGTAAAGAGCACAGCTATATAGAGGTGGAGAGCATAGCTATATAGAGGTAAAGAGCATGGCTCTCCCACCTATGAAAAATCCGCTTCCAGACGGAAACGGATATATCCTAAAAAATCCTTTGACCTAAAAGTCAGACTAACCCCCAGTGTGTCTACACTTGTCAGAGTTCGCCGCCTTCCTCAGGCTTTTCGGTGGAACCGCCTTCGGGCGCCTTGCCTATATAAATCGTATGCGAGGTGCCGCGAGGCTTCTTCAGCAGAGTGGAGCCATTACCGCCATACTGCGTGGTCACGGTCAGTGTGTACTCACCGTCCTCCAGCGAAGAGGGCAGCAGAATGATGAGCCGAGAAGGTGTGTTCAGCACTATCATGTCGGTGTCAATCTTTGTGACGGTACCCGTGGTGGAAGTGAGCGTAATGCCTACCGAGGGGTCAGAACCTGCCACCGTAAGATTCTTGCCGTAAAGGGTGAAGTTGCGCCCTGCCGTGGCACTGAAGTCTGTCGCACGAGTGGCGGCATCCAGCCCACTGCTGATGTAGAACTTCGCAGGACGCTCACCCAACACATCCACCCGGGTGTCTTTAATAGCCTCGCGCAATGCCTTGCCTTGGGTGAACGAAACGTAGATGCTGTTAGCCGCCACATCCCAGGCGTTCTTTCTTGACACGCCACGGAATTGAGCCACTCCCCGGAACAGCCCCGTGTTCACGCTCTCACCGTTCATCAACGCCTCAATCACCACCTCTTCCATCAGTTCGAGTCCCAACGCCATCGTCTCCCTGCGTACTCCGGGATTCTTCGCCACCATACGGTCCAGGATGATGTCCTTGTCGATGCTGCGAGTGGTCTCCAAGGAGAAAATCTTGTCGGTCTTGTCATCGGTGGTCACGGTGTTGTCCACCAGCCACGCCTTTAATACATACTTTGCCATACTAATATGTTTTTTAGTTAATAAATACGTTACTCTTTAAGGTTATAGTGCAAAGTTAGTTATTTTTCAATAAACAAAAGATGGACTATTCTACCTAAAATAATGGATTATACTCTTTTCCCACAGAATTTTCATAACTTTGCCTGCATGAAACAGAAAGAAGGATTCCCCGGTGAACGGAAAATAGTACTGCCGCCGGCTGTCATCGAAATGGAAAGGAACGACTGTCTGATGTCGAACCTCTATATCACGGATATCGGATATTATCCTAAGGCATGCAACCACTATATGCAACGGAAAGAGCCGATACGGGAGTTTGTCTTAATCTATTGCGTGGAGGGCGAAGGGTGGTATGAGCTGAACGGGAAGCATTACACCGTGGAGGAGAACCAGTATTTCATCCTCCCGGCAGGTATGCCACATACCTACGGGTCTGAGGAGGAAAATCCATGGACTATCTACTGGATTCACTTCACCGGCGACAACGCCCCCGTATATGCGGAGGATTCAGCTTTGCCGCAATCTATAACGCCCAGTCTCAATTCCCGTATAAGCGACAGGAACGGCATCTTCGAGGAGATATACCAGACCGTGAACGAGAATTTCAGCAGGGAGAACCTGCGTTACGCCTCTTCGCTGTTGCACCATTATCTGGCTTCCATACGATTCCTGCAACAATTCAGGAATGCGAACGCGCGCTCGGAAACAGAAGACATGATAAACGAGACCATCCGGTTTATGAAAGAGAATTTGGGCAAGAAGCTGTCCATGAAGGAACTTGCCGCATATACCGGGTATTCATCGTCATACCTTCACAATCACTTCAAGGAAAAGACCGGCGACACTCCCTTGAATTACTTCAACAAGCTGAAGATGAAGGCTGCCTGTGCCATGCTGGAGGACAGCGATTTGAAAGTGAACCAAATATGCTACAAAGTGGGCATCGACGATTGCTATTACTTCACGAGGCTGTTCACCAAGGTGGTGGGTGTGTCGCCCACGGCATACCGAACCCGGCAGAACGCCCTGAAAGAACCGCCCTCCGAAGAATAAGAAACCGCCCGTCTGCGCTTTGCAAACGGGCGGTTCATGTATGCTAAAACCACGCCTATTCCACCATTTTCAGATGAACTTGCACTCCTTGATGGTTGATGTCAAGCTCTGCGGCGTTGTGGAAATAGAGCCGGGCTTTATCTGTATTGCCCAATCCTAAGTGTCCCAATGCCATGAGATAGTAGCAGTGGATGCGGTTTCGCCTGTCCATGTCGTCCTCCCAGATTTGCAGGTCGGGCAGTGAGACGGCGAAGTAATCCATCTGGAACTTGTCGAACAGATGCTTCTCTCCATAGTTTACCAGTCTGTAGAAACGGCTGTGCGCCTCGTCCCTGCGTCTCAGTTTGAGCAACGCCATGCCCTGATAGAATATCTTGTCGGGCTTCTGGTCGTTGTAGTACATGGCTGCCGCAGGTTCGCTGATGCCGCAGACGGCTTTCTCGAAACATTCCCTTGCGTCCTTCAGCCTGCCCAAGCCTTCGAGAGCCAGTCCCTTGTAATAGTTGAAGTCGTTCTCCTGTGCTCCTTGCAGCTTGCCTTCACCGATGTTGTGCGGATAGTCGAAGCATTGTTCCGTCAGAGCCAGTGCCCGTTCGTAATTCTTCTCCGCCAACGCCTGCTTGGCCAGCTCCACGTGCGCCAACTGGTATTGACAGGACACCTTGCCTTCGCCGCCTTCCCAAGGATGGAATTTATGACCGCCAATCAGTTCCAACGCTTTTTGGTATTCGCCTGTCTGATTCAGCAGGGTTATCTCCTCCAACAACAAGTCGTCACGCTGAGCCACAAGATCTTCATGCTGCTTCAAGAAAGCGAGACGCTCTCCGTGGGGCTTCTGCATACGCTTGTACAGTTGGTCAAGCTCCATCAGGATGCGTGCGTCGGTCTCGTCAAGGCTGAATGCCTTCTCCATGCACTCCAACGCCTTAGCCTCTTCGTGCCGCTTATTGAAATATGCCAACGCCAGATTACGCCATACGGTGGGGAAAGAGGAATCGTTGCGGGCTGAAAGTTCCCAACATTCCACGGCAAGGTCATACTGCCGTTTGTCGTAATAGAGACATCCTAAGTAGTAAGGCGCACGTGCATCCTTCGGCGATGCTTGCATGGCGGCACGCAGGGCAAGGACATCCTCCAAGCGGTTGGGGAAACAATAGTCCGGAGAAACCGTTTGAGCTTTGGCAAATGCCGCTTTGTCGCCCTGCCATCCCATATAATAATAGGTAAGGGGCGTAACGGCATTCTCCTCTATGGCAAGTTTCCATACCTCTATGGCTTCTTTTCGGCAACCTGCCTGGGCGTAGTCCAGAGCCAGCTCGTCATAGTTGTTGAAAGCCTTGCGCATTCTCTCTTTCATTTCCGCCAACACCTTGCCGTCATCGGTAAGCAGGAACAACTCATAGAGACATCCGTAGTTGAACCTATCCAATGCCAAGGATACTTTGCACAAGGCTACGGCTTCCTCCTTCCACTCCATGTTTCGGAGGATGACAGCCTTCAACGCCAACGCCTTATGGTTTCGGGCGTTGTTGTCGATGCAGCGGTCTATCTCGTCCAAAGCGTCCGTCCATCTGCCTTGCGACACTGAAATTTGTGCGGCAGCGAAGTAACCAGCATCCGCCCAAGCCTTGTTCCATGTGGCTTTCCAGAACCAGTCGTATGCCTCATTCCATTTTCCAAGATACTTCAAGCACAGGGCGAGGTTGTACAACGGTTCGCCGTCATACGGATTGGCGTTGCGTTTCATGAGCGTATTGACGGCTGTACGCAGGTAGTCCTCGGCTTTATCAAAACGTCCTTTGCGGATGTACCACAGTCCGAGTGCATTGTTTGAACGGTAGTCTATCGGGTCTCTGCGCAAGGCTTCCTCATAGTAATCCACAGGATTGTAGGTGGCATGGCGGTACTGTTCGAGGTGAAGACCGGTAAGATACAGCTGCTCCGTGGTCTTTACCTCTTCCGGCAGCAATGCCGGTTCGGCAGGGTCTGGAATCGGACGGAGTTCATTTGGCTCGGCATGCCACTTGAGCGAAGAGGGCATTTGTCCCTTTATCGGCTGTCCGCTGTCATCGGTTCTGGTACCTTCCAAGCTCACATTCAGCTCGTCAAACTTGGCATTCTCTGTGCAGATGTTACCTACAAACAACTCTTCAGGAGAGATGGCGACCGTCTTGTCGTAGTAGACCGTTCCATTGTCGTTGCTTACCACGATACGGACATTCTGCCTGCTTGTGGCAAAGACTTTAAGCTCCACCTTGTCATCGCCCACCTTGTGGATGTTCATGACAAGGTCTCTCGAAGCGTTTTTCACGACTCCAAGCTCCCGATAGGGCATGAAGTACTGGGTGAACCGTTTCTCCTCGTAGGGCATGAGCCACGTAAAGTCGGGCTGGTTTTCGGCATAGACACCTGCCATCAACTCTATATACGGGCCGTCATTGTCCGTCAGGTTGCGGTCCCATGCCTGTCCAAAGTCACCATTGCCCCATGTCCACTGCTTCTTACCCGGAGAAAGATGGCGTGAAGCCACGTGCAACATACCAGCGTGGGTGTCATTCTCGTAACCGCCCACGAAGTTGTATTTCGAGTTCACCGCCATGTAGGAGGTCGGCACCTTGATGTTCTTGTAGTTCGAGATGTCCACGCCAGCCGAATAGTCCATCTTATAGTAGGTTCCCGTGGCTATTGGGAACGTGGACACCGCACGCTTGCCATGGTCGAACACGGCGTTCACGTCTGGAGGAAAGACGCTTTGATACTCGTCGTTCACCGAGACAGCTGGGTTTGCCCACCACAGGAAGGTCTGCGGAACCTCTGTCGGGTTGTACAAACGTCCCTTGATTTCGAGGAAGGCACAGCCGGGACGGAGCGTGAAGCCTGCCATCCCCTTTTGATGGAACATCCGCTCACGCTCGCTTACCCACACCGTGACTGAGCCATCGGCATTCTCCTCTATGGCTGAATCCACGGGCAGGAAAGTGGAGGGACGGTGGTGCTGCGGCCAGTTGAACTCGATTCCACCAGAGATCCACGGTCCGGTCAGTCCGACGAGCGCCGGCTTGATGACGTGGTTGTAGTAGATGAAATGCCGCTGCTTGATTTTGTCATACGCCATCTGCACCCTTCCGCCAAGTTCTGGAAGAATCATCACCTTGATGTATTCGTTCTCCAGCCATACGGCCTGGTATTCCTTGTCCTCCTTCGTGTCCGAGATAGACTCCACGACGGGATAGGGATAAACCACTCCGCTTGACCCTTGATAAACTCTTTTCTCCAAGAAGATAGGATTCTTTTCAGCCTTTCCTATCTCATACGTCGGTATCACCACCGACTCTCTCCATGCTTTTACCATATCATTAAATTGATTTTGAATTTACTTATCTATTACTTATGTTTCGTTAAGATTCCCTTTAGACATCGTAAACATGCCCTTTAGACACCGTAAAGCTATGCTTTTCCTGTCAGCTCCTTCTCCAACTCTTCCAACGACTTGCCTTTGGTCTCTGGCAGACGGCATACGAGGAACACCAATCCAACCAAACACACAGCCGAATATATCCAGAATGTGCCGTAACTGCCCAGCGAACCGTTGAGGAACGGGAAGGTATAAGTCAGCGTAGATGAGCCGAGCCATAGTGCCAACGTACAGGCTGCCACAGCGGCGGCACGTACTCTGTTAGGGAACAGTTCCGAAATCAGCACCCATGTGCAAGGGCCCAAGGTCATGGCGTAGCATCCGATGGCAAGCACCACAAGCACGACCATGAAGAAGCCCGTGACTTGGAAGAAATAGCACAACCCGAGGATAAGATATATCAGGCACAAGCCCCCGGCTCCCATCAGCATCAGCGTGCGCCGTCCAAGACGGTCTACGGTGAATATGGCGATGACAGTAAACAGCACATTGGCTATGCCCGTGACTACAATGTTGAACAACACATCGCCAAGATGATAGCCAGCCGACTGGAAAATCTCCTGCGCATAGTTGAAAATGACATTGGTGCCGCACCACTGCTGGAACAAGGCGATGAACACGCCCAAGATAATCACCTTTCTATATATGGGAGAAGTAAGGACGAGGAATGGGGATTCCGTCTTGACCGAATTGCCGCCATTCAGCCCTCCACTCTTGGCTTCCTGCTCCATACCTATACGTTTGAAGATTGCGTCAGCCTCTTTCCGCCTTCCTTTCATAATCAGCCAACGTGGACTTTCGGGTATCATCATCGCCAGCGTAAGGAATGCCACGGAGGGGAAAGCCGCCGCCCAGAACATCCACCGCCATGCGGTATGCCCGTTCCATGAAGCCGCAATGTCGGCTGGAGTGAAATCAGCAGGTATGGGTTCGGCTATCAGCCAGTTGGTTATCTGTGCGCCAAGTATGCCAAGCACGATGGTCATTTGGTTGAGTGCCACGAGCCTGCCCCTTATTTTCGAAGGTGAAATCTCTGCAATGTACATGGGCGATAGCCCCGATGCCAGTCCGATGCCTATGCCTCCGAAGAACCTCGCCACGAGGAACGGGACGAACGTGGAGAAAGCGCCGGTGGCGATGGAAGATAACAGGAACACCGCAGCCGACACAATCAGGAGTTTCTTCCTGCCTATCTTGTCGGCAAGCGTTCCGCACACCATTGCCCCGATCATGCAGCCTATCAAGGCTATCGTCATGGCCATGCCTTGGTCTGACGGGGAATCTGCAATACCGAAGTAAAGCTCATAGAAAGGCTTTGCACCGCCTATCACCACCCAGTCATAGCCAAAGAGCAGTCCGCCCATCGCAGAGACGGAACTGATAAAGTAGACGAACTTACGATTATAATGTGCCATATCTTTTTTTTATTTATAAGCGAACACTTCCGATACCCTCACCATGTAGCCTTCCGACCCTGTCATCTTGCCGCTTTTCAGTGCCCAGCGGAATGTCGTGCCCGAAGGCTCTACCGTCAAGGTGTACTTGGCACGTGGCAGTTTTGGGGTGATGATACGTATCGACTTATCGGGAACTTTACTGTAAAAGTCCACAAGCGACGAGTAGACCTTCTTTCCTTTGTCATCAAGGATGGAAACCCATGCAAAGCCACCGTCCTTTTCTGCCGAGCCTATGACGGCCACGTGGGTGCCGGTGAACTTGACGCTCAACCTTTCGCCTTTCTTATCAGTCTGCCACTCTTTGCCGTATATGCGGCGTGCGCCTTTCAATGCGTCCACCTCCTTGCCTGTGGCAGGATTCCACGCTTGCAGATAATGAGGAATAGACAGCTTAGTACCATCCACTTGCATGGGTAGCCATACGTTCGTGGCGGCAGAACCTTGATGAGGATATGCCCATCGGTCGCCCATATACATCGGTATCGTATCTCCACCGATGGTGAGAGGCAACACAAACGTGCATTGAGTGTTATACGTAAGCGTTCCTTGGGGGCAGAAATAGCCCTGCTTGGTCCACGGCCCCTTTATGCTCGGAGCGGTGTAATAAAAGTTGTCGTTACGCTCCCACCCTGTCGTATGGGACGTGAGCAGATAGTAAGTGCCGTCTTTCTTGAACATGGCCGGTGATTCGCCCATGCCTTTTACGTTGGCTACCTGTGCGACAATGGAACGATAGTCATCGCTCAACTGATAGATGGGACCATGGTGGATGAGAAGGTATCCTTTTCCATCCGTGTCCTGGAACGTGCCCATGTCCCACCTGCGGATAGGCTTACCGTTGAACAGGATAGAGCCTAACAGTTTATATTCTCCATTGATTTTATCGCTCACGGCTATGCCGATGCTCTGGTCACGATAGTTGATGCTGTCCGCATGCATCAGCATGATGTATTCGCCCGTCTTAGGGCAGCGCATCACCTTGGGGCGTTCGCCTATCCTATTCGGTCCGAGTATGCTTCCCGGAGCCTGTACTTTTAACGCCACACGCTCGAACTTCCAGTTCACAAGGTCGTCGGAAGAGTAACAGCCGAAACCGGGAAAGGCGTTGGTCGTGTCCGATTTATACTCCCCGAACAGGTAATACCGTCCTCCGTCGCGCACAATGCACGAGCTGTGTGAATTGACGATGTTTCTGTGTTGGTCATACCAAGGCACTCCGTTCACAATGGCTTTCCGCGCCCAAGTGGCAGATGACACTGCCATGAAAAGGGAAACGAACAATATGTTCCTTAATGTCTTCATATTATCTTGATTTTGTAGTTTGAATAGTTGTAGTATTGCCTATCATCTCCTGCCAAAGATACACGGCAGGTACGGCATAGTCCTTCATTCCCGGTCCCGTCCATTGCATTCCTTTCCGTAATTCAACAGTTTGTAAACCTTTGTTGAAAGCGATGGAAACCGCACGAGACTTTTTCAAGTTGAAATGCACCCGTGTCACGGCACTCTCCGCAGGTGTCACGAACAGTTTGCCATCACGCTTTTCCACCGTGCAATTCCATGTGCGGAACGTGCCATCGGGCATTTCCTTGACAAAAGCATTGGGTATGAACTCCTCAGCCATGAAGCGGAAGTGCTCATGCACGTCATTGTCACACGACCATCCCGGCTGGCGGTTTCCCGGAATCTTTCCCTCCGGAGTCCTCCACCATGAGCTGATCATCGGCAGCCATTGCTCTCCAATCACTTCTTTCACATACTTGCCTTCTCCGGGATGGCGGTAGTCCTGCACGAACCGTTCTGCTTCGATATACGGGTCGGGCACAAATCCCCACCTGAGTTCACCGGTGCGGTCGTCGATGGCTTGCGCACACGATGCCATGCTGTTGTATGCCACATCGAGGAAGTACTCATTGCCGGTCAGCAGGTAGAGATAGAGCGCGCCAAACTGCGACCTCATGGTCCAACCGTGTGGGGAGTTCATGAAGTTGCGGCGTATGAGCACGTCATACTGCGCCTCCCACCAGCGTAGCGTGCCGCCTCTCATGCGGCCATCCGGCACCAACGCCTGTGTCAGGCATTCGTGTCTGCCTTGGATGGCGAGACTTTCCTTGAGGAAATCCTTGTAGTTGGACGATGAAGGGTCTACGAGTGCGTGCATGGCAAGCAGCGACCAGGCACTTCCGGCCTGCGTGTCTTCGTAAGTGGACTCGCCTTCCGTCTCACCCATATCACCTACTTTCAGCAGATTAAGAGCCGCCGCTTCTACAGAGCGCTTGTGTCTCTCGTACCGCTCACGCCACACGGCATCCTGCTGTGCAAACGGATATTCCTGCCAAAGGAGGTCTTGAAGGAATTTAGCCCCCATTGTCAATGCCGTATATCCTTTGTATGCTCCATCAGGAAGCTGGAACTTGGTGATGAGGAAGTCCGCCCACTGGGCGGCAAGCTCAAGATGCTTGATGTCCTTAGTGGCGGCATAGCGTGCGGAAAGCACGCCTATCATCCAGGATGTGTTCTGTGGACGGCTGCTCCATGTCTGTCTGTTAGTATAGTAGAAGCCTGTCTTCGGGTCTACCATCATTTGCCAAAAGGCATTGAACCTGTGTTCCGTATCCGCTAACTTTGCGGAGTCTGGCTGATAAACCTGCGCCCAGTATTCGCTGAAAAAGCCCATCCATGCCTCACGGTGCTTTGCCGTTTTCTGATCCATACGCATGGATTCATTGCGGGCTTGTTGCAAATACCAACTCCAAGGCTTGCGCACATAGACCTCAGCCTCGGACGTATGCTTCCCGTCTGTCACCTTTATTTTATATAAACCGTTCTTTTCCGGGGCTATAAAAGAGTAACATCCTTCACCATCTTTATTTATCGCAATGGAAGGAGATTTCACGTATTTGTCTGAAAGCACGACTTCCGCCTTGATAAGTTCTCTTTCCGAAGAATGAACCTTGAACCGAACGTTCTCACCCGGTGCCGCCGTGGTTTGCGAAAGTTCGATTGTCGGTATATCACACGCCGTGGCAACCGCTTGAGACACCTCTTTGATGCTGGTCAATGGAAGAAACACGAGTTTCCATTGCTTCTCTTCGTTAGGTTCGAGCGTATACAGGTTCTGCGGATGACGGTCGGGCAATAGTCCCTTTTGCATCAGGTCAAGTTCGGAAGTGCCTATCCGATGTCCGTTCCCGATGTAGTCTATATGCCATGAGGCAATGCTGTCGGGCGAGGCTATGGCGAGCACCTTACCGTCAGGAGACTGGAAATAGCCCCACAGATGGGTCTTCTCCGCACGGAGCATGGTCGGGAAGAACACGGAAAAGTAGGTCTTAGGGTCGTGCATCACATGGTCTATCCCCAAACGGAGTGACGCCTTGTCGATAGTCAGTTTACGGTTTGTCTTGTTCCGAAGCGACACCAACAATGTCAGCCGACCCTCTTCATCGGCATATCTCAATGTCTTTTCCACGTCACCGTCACTGCTTTTATAGGTAAGTGCGTCCGCCTTGCGAAACTCGCAGCCCAGATAAGGACCTGCATACTGCCCCTCTCCATGCCAAGGAACACGAGTCTGTCGCCCTCCGAAATCCATGCTCAAAGATTCGATAGTGCCCCTGTCCGTGATTTGCACTTCCCATTTGCCTTTCCTGGAGTGCAGAACGTCCTGGGCAAATACCGGCGTGATTCCTGCAAGCAACAGGACAAAGATGTTTTTTCTTATGATATTCATATTCTATCTATTATGCAGGTGAAGTGTTTTCCGACTCCATCCCATATTGACTGGTGCAAAGTTAGGCTTTTGCAAAAGAGGGGATAATAGATAAAGCAAGGGAAATAGATGGACTATTTTACAGAAACGGCAATCACGCCTTAATGGGACTTCATCTGGCTATCATCCAAGCTTCGCACCCCCACCCCACAACAGTAGAGACGCGATTCATCGCGTCTCCCAACCAGCAAGAGAATTTTAATTAATACGCTGTAAATCAATCACTTGTAATGGCATTCAAAGCCTCTTTCATAAGCCCTCGCAACTACTTCATAATCAATTAGTTGCAACTTGTACCGTAATGGCCGCTCACTTGTACCGTAATGGGCGTTTATTACGGTACAAGTGAGCGTCCATTTGTATAGAAGTGGGAAATGACTTGTATAGAGGGGAAAAATGGAGATGCGATGAATCGCCAAACAAGACGCAGTGAATTCAAACCGAGACGCGATGAATCGCGTCTCTACTGAGAGCGGCAGTATATCCATCTGTCGGGATAAAAAAAAGAAGCGTTGAAAAAATCAACGCTTCCTGCGGTGCGTGCGGGACTCGAACCCGCGACCCCCTGCGTGACAGGCAGGTATTCTAACCAGCTGAACTAACGCACCTTTTGGAGTCTCAACCGTTATTTCTCGATTGCGAGTGCAAAGGTACGGCTTTTTTCTTACCCTGCAAATTTTTCAGCCACTTTTTTCCAGAAAAAACGCAAGAAAGTGGTTTTGCCTCGAAACAGAACACAGTCTGAAAACGATGTTTTACAGCATAAGAAGTGGCTCTTCCGAAATTATTTTATTGAGTATCATACATTTTAGTGTGTTTTTATTTGGCCAAGTCATTTAGAGTGACTACCTTTACAGACGTAATAACAGAAACGACAAACCAAAACCTAATGTTATGGGAAAAATTCACCTTACACCAGAATCTATGCACGCTTTCTTGTTCAGACATACAGGCGTAGATGTCAATCAGTGTTACCAGTGCGGGAAATGCACGGCGGGATGCGTCATGGCTGAAGACATGGACTATCCCTCCTCCGTCATCTTGCGCCTTTTGCAAACTGGAAACGAGGAAGACTACCGGCGAGTGTTGTCTTCCCGAGCTGTCTGGCTGTGCGTGAACTGCGAGAATTGTGTGGGACGCTGCCCGAAAGAGGTGGACATTCCCCGGCTGATGGACTTCCTCCGCAGCCAGGCAGTGGCGGAAGGATGTGTGTCCAAGGAGGCCAAACCTGTCGAGAAATTCTACCGGGCTTTCCTGGACAGTGTGCGACACACGGGACGGCTTTATGAGGTGGGACTGGAAGCGGACTACAAACTCCGCACCGGACAGTTCACCCAGGACGTGTCCCTTGTGCCGGCCATGCTGGCCAAAGGGAAACTCCGCTTCCTGCCCGAACGAATCAAGGACATAAAAGGAATGGCTCGCTGTTTCTCCACCTCATCCCCTAACGAAAACACGAACGGCTTATGAAAACAGGATTTTACCCCGGCTGCTCTCTGAATGGCACGGCACGGGAATACAATGAATCGGTAAAGGCGCTGGCCACATATTTTGGCATTACGCTGGAAGAAGTGGAGGACTGGAACTGCTGCGGAGCCACGGCGGCGCATTCCCTGAACCACACACTGTCTATCGCTTTGCCCGCACGCATTTTAGCATTGGCCATGCGGCAAGGGCTGGAAGAGATTGTGGTACCTTGCGCCTCCTGCTACAACCGCCTGGTGTCGGCACAGTACGAGCTGAACCGTGACAAGGAGTTGAAAGCACAGGTGGAAGAGCAATTGCAGATGGAAGTACCCACTCAGATACGCATTCTCAATGTGCTGCAATTTATCGATACCTATATAAAGGATAAAGTGAAGGAACAGGTCACCCGGCCATTCCGGCATAAAGTGGCCTGCTACTACGGCTGCCTGCTGGTACGTCCGCACAAAGTCGTGCGTTTCGACCGGGTGGAAGACCCGCAAACCATGGACGAACTGGTGCGGCTGATTGGAGGCACTCCCCTCGATTGGGGATTCAAGACCGAGTGTTGCGGCGCCGGCCTGTCCATTCCCCGCACGGACATCGTGTGCAAACTTTCCGCGCGGATAATAGAGGACGCAGAATGCCGGGACGCAGAGTGTATCGCCGTGGCCTGCCCCATGTGCCATGCGAACCTCGACATGCGTCGTGGCGGGATTGAGCGGTACCTGAAAAGAAAATCCGCTGTCCCCGTGCTTTATATCACGCAACTTGTCGGGCTGGCGTTGGGCATGGAAGCCACGCAGCTGGGTCTTCAACGTCATTTTGTCCCCGTATCACTCTAAACACAGAAGATTATGTCAAGAATAGGAGTCTTTATTTGTCATTGTGGCGAGAATATCGCGGCCACAGTAGACTGCGCCCGTGTGGCACAAGCGGCGGCTAAGCTGGATCACGTGGTGTATGCGGTAGACTACAAATATATGTGTTCCGAACCGGGACAGCAGCTCATCAAACAAACCGTCAAGGAACATTCGCTGGATGGCGTGGTGGTGGGTTCATGTTCTCCCCGTATGCACGAGGCCACGTTCCGGCGGGCGTGCAGTGAGGCGGGACTCAATCCGTATATGTGCGAGATTGCCAACCTGCGCGAGCATTGCTCTTGGGTGCACGAACGCACGGAAGAGACCACGGAGAAGGCCATCGACCTCGTGAAAGGAGTCGTGGCAAAAGTCTCCCGCAACAAACCGTTGAATGTCATCAAGGTGCCTGTCACGAAAAGAGCCTTGGTCATCGGCGGGGGCATCGCCGGCATACAAGCGGCGCTGGACATCGCCAATTGCGGGAAAGAGGTCATACTCGTGGAGAAAGAACCCTCCATCGGCGGCCATATGTCCCAGTTGTCGGAGACCTTCCCTACCCTGGACTGCTCACAGTGTATCCTCACGCCTCGCATGGTGGAAGCCGCCAGTCATCCGAACATCACCCTTTACACCTATGCCGAATTAACGCACTTGGAGGGATTCATCGGCAATTTCAAAGCCACCATCCGTCTGAAGGCGAAAAGCGTGGACTACAAAAAATGCACAGGCTGTGGACTGTGTACCACGAAATGTCCAAACAAGCGTATTCCCAGCGAATTTAACGAGGGACTGGGAAACCGCACGGCCATTTACATTCCCTTTCCACAGGCTGTGCCCAACAAGCCGGTCATCGACCGCGCGCACTGCCTGTATTATCAAAAGGGGAAATGCAAACTCTGCTCCAAGGTCTGTCCGACAAAAGCCATCGAATATGACAAGCCCGATGAATACATAAAGGTGGACGTGGGCGCGGTGGTTGTCACCACGGGATTCAACGTGCTTCCCACCGACTTTTTCCCCGAATATGGTTACGGGAAATACAAGGACGTACTTACCGGACTGCAATTCGAGCGATTAGCTTCCGCCTCCGGGCCGACCTTGGGAGAGATAAAACGACCGTCAGACGGAAAAGTGCCGCAAAAAATAGTCTTCATAGCTTGTTGCGGATCAAGAGACCCGGCCAAGGGCATCCCTTATTGCTCCAAGATATGCTGCATGTACACCGCCAAGCACGCCATGCTCTACAAACACAAGGTGCATGACGGAGAGGCCAGTGTGTTCTACATGGACATACGGGCCGCCGGAAAAGGCTACGAGGAATTCGTCAGACGGGCTGTGGAAGAAGACCATGTGCGGTATATCAGGGGACGAGTGGCCAGGGTCTACGAACGAAACGGCCAACTCATCGTGAAGGGAGTGGACACCTTGTTGGGCGCGCGTCCTGTCGAAATAGAGGCCGACATGGTGGTACTTGCGACAGCCGGAGTAGCCCGGAAGGAAGCCGAGAGCCTTGCCCAGACCATGCACGTGTCCTATGACGAGCATCATTTTTTCGCCGAGGCGCATCCCAAGTTGCGTCCGGTGGAGACCAATACGGCGGGTATCTTTCTGGCCGGTGCCTGTCAGGCACCCAAAGACATACCAGAGACAGTGGCCGCTGCTTCGGGAGCCGCCGCCAAGGTGGTCACGCTCCTGTCCAAAGACGAACTGGTGAGAGAGCCTGTCGTGGCGGTGGTGAACCGAATGGCACCGCCTTTGTACAGCACTTGTGTGGGCTGCTTCATGTGCCAGACGGCTTGCCCTTACCAGGCTATCGAGCGGGAGGAGATAAAAGACCGCCGCACAGGAGCCGTGCTGAAGACCGTGGCGAAAATCAACCCCGGGCTTTGCCAGGGATGCGGCACTTGTGTGTCGTTCTGCCGATCGAAATCCATCGACCTGCAAGGATACACGGGAGAGGAAATGTACACTGAGGTGATGGCTTTGTTGAACTCTTAAATAAAGGAAGGACAATCGACATGAAACAAACTTTTGAGCCTAAGATAATCGCGTTTGTCTGCAACTGGTGTACGTACGCCGGCGCTGACCTGACGGGGACAAGCCGTATCAAATACGCCACCAATGTGGAGATAGTGCGTTTCCCCTGTACGGGGCGTATCGACTTCATGCTGTTGCTGAAAGCGTTTGCGGGAGGCGCCGACGGTATAATCGTCAGCGGTTGCCACCCCAATGACTGCCACTATACCAGCGGGAATTTCCATGCCCGTCGCCGGTGGATTGTGTTCCGGAGCCTGTTGGATTTCCTCGGTATAGACATCCGCCGTATCACGTTCTCATGGGTGTCAGCCGCCGAGGGAGCGAAATGGGCGGACATCGTGAATGACACCGTGACACGTGTGCGGGAATTAGGGCCGTACACGGAATACACCCGTGCGGAAAGTTACCTGCGCAATCCGCTGTGTGTGGAGAGTGAAAGAAAGGAGGCGGTCAATGAATAAGCTGATTCAAATAGCGACGCAGTTGCTTTCCGAGCATAAAATCGCCCAGTGCATCGGATTCTCAGAAGGCACTCGCCGTCCTCGTCCTTTTTTCTGCAAGTCGGCCGATGAAGCCGGGAAACTCATTCTCAATGAGCATTGCAAGCAGAATCTTGCCGCCTACGCCACCCGGCAAGAGCTGCTCGACAAAGAGCTGCCTACGGCGATACTTGCCAACGCCCGTATTGCCCGCAGCCTGTTGCAGCTGCGTAAGGAAAACCAACTGCCGGACGGACGCTTCCTATATATAATAGGAGAAGAGGCGGACAACTGTAAGCTGGTGGAGGAAGATGACCCCTACCCTGTCTTGGAGGCTTACGCGAACTCCTTTGAGCCATCCACCGAACGGTCCCAAGAGGAAAAGGACATCCAGAAACTCAGCCGGGAGGAACGGTGGAAATACTGGCAGGAGGAACTGACGCAGTGCATACGATGTTATGCCTGTCGTGCGGCGTGTCCGTTGTGCTACTGCCAACGCTGCATTGTGGAGGTGAACTGTCCGCAATGGATTGACCCGTGGGCCGCTCCGCTCAGCAACATGGAATGGCAGATAAACCGAGTCATGCACATGGCGGGTCGTTGCACAGACTGCGGAGCTTGTCAGGAAGCGTGTCCGCTGGACTTGCCCATACGCTCGCTTACGAGAGAGCTGAACGAGACCGTCCGCACGCAATTGCCGGAAGCGTCCACGCCGGGCAACGCCCTTTCCACCTTCAATGTGCATGACACCGAAACATTCATCCGATAACCACAAGATTATGGATCACTATCTCATCATAGCTACCTCTAAAATAGACGAATGGCTGGACACCGTGATAAAGCGCTCTCCAAGGGTGCTTGCGCCAGTTCAAGTAGGAAGGACAGTGGAGTTTCGCATGATTCACACCGCTTCCGAGATGAAAAAGGACTGTGTGACAACCACGCAGTCGGTGAAAGAGGCTGTGTTCCCACGCACGGAAAAGCTGTTTGACTATACCAAAGACCCTCTTTCACTGAAACCGGCCCAATGGGACGACTATCCGGAAACGGTGCTTTGGCACACACGTCCCTGTGACGCCGCAGGATTGAAACCGCTGGACGCCATATTCAACTGGGACTACAAGGACACGGCCTATAACGCCCGGCGTAAGAAACTTACACTGGTCAGCTTTTCTTGCGGCCAGAGTGACCCGTTCTGCTTTTGCACCTCCATGCAAGGAGGTCCCGGACACACCGAAGGCTCTGACATTCTTCTGACGGATTTGCGTGACGGACGAACCTTAGTGGAAGTACTGTCTCCCAAGGGAGAGTCATTGGTCGCGTTAAGTCCCGCTCATTTCAGCAAGGCGGAAGAGGCCGATATACAGCTGAAAGAAAAGAACTTGGCGGTATTACCGCCACGCTTCGCAAGAGAAAACGTGCATACGCATTTGGACAAGGCATTCGATTCCCCCGTCTGGGCGCGACAATCCGCAAGATGTATAGGTTGCGGTGCCTGTGCCTATGTATGTCCCACTTGCGCCTGTTTCAACATGGAGGAGCAGTCCAAGGGCAAGAAAGGGATGCGGCTGCGTTGTTGGGATTCTTGCGGATTCGCCCTTTTCACCGCCCACACGGGTGGTTACAACCCGCGTCCTGACCAGAAATCCCGTTGGAGACAACGCATTCTCCACAAGTTCTCCTATATGCCCGACAGACTGGGCGTGTACGGATGCACGGGTTGCGGACGTTGTTCCAGAGCCTGTCCCGTGGAGATGGACATTGCGGAGCATCTTTCCTCTATTAAATAAAACCTCACGATATGAACGAGAATCTGTATTTACCTCATATAATGGTGATAGAGAAAATCACCGAAGAAGCGCCTGGAGTGCGCACGTTCCGTCTGAGATTCAAGCATCCCGAAGAAGCCGAGGCTTTCTCTTTCCAGGCGGGACAGTTCGCGGAGTACTCCGCTTTCGGAGACGGGGAATGTACGTTCTGCATTGCCTCGCCGCCTACTCGGAAGGGCTACGTGGAATGCACTTTCCGAAAAGCCGGCAGAGTGACCTCCGCACTGTCGAGAATGCAGGAAGGGATGGAAATGGGACTGCGGGGACCCTTCGGCAATGTGTTCCCCATAGACGAATGGAAGGGCAAGAACCTGCTGTTCATCGCGGGTGGCATCGCTCTCCCTCCCATGCGCTGCGTGATATGGAACGTGCTGGACAGAAGGGAAGAGTTCGGGAACGTATCCATTCTCTATGGTGCGAAATCAGTAAATGACTTAGTGTATAAACACGAATTGAAAGAATGGGAGGAACGCCCGGACGTGAACCTGACCGTCACGGTAGACCCTGGCGGTGAGACCCCCGAATGGCAAGGAAAGGTGGGATTTGTCCCGTCGGTATTAGAGCAGATTGCCCCCACGGCGGAAAACACCATCGCCATCGTATGCGGCCCGCCGGTGATGATCAAGTTCACCTTCCCCGTGCTGGAGAAGCTGGGATTCAAGGACGACCATATCTTCACCACGTTAGAGAATCGCATGAAATGCGGACTGGGGAAATGCGGACGATGCAATGTGGGAAAGCTGTATGTCTGCAAAGACGGCCCTGTCTTTACCAAGACCCAACTGAATGAAATGCCAGCGGAGTTCTAAACACAGAAGATAGACCTCCAATAGGTTCTATATATAGATTTAGATGCCGGGCTATGGCTTGTAGGCATCTTGTGAGTGATTTAGCGGGTTTCCTTCCAAGAATCTTCTTTGAGGGGATCCCGCTTTTTATTTTCCATGCAAAAAGATTCTACTGAATTTGGTGATTTCAAAATTAAATCATAACTTTGCGCTGTCAAAATAAAACAGAACATAGAATGAGACAGAACAATCGGAATTTTTGGTGGTGGCGTAACTCACAGTCTTCAGCAGTCGTGAGGTGAACAGCCTATACCGGTACATTCCGATGTACAAAGCATATAGAGCCTGCCGCACTTGCGACGGGCTTTTTTCTTATCAATGTTCAGAAAAAGGAATAAACAGACAAAAAAGGAATATATGAAGTCATTTCAAGTAGACCACGACGGTTTCTATGGAGAGTTCGGAGGTTCGTACATCCCCGAGATTCTCTTCAAATGCATAGACGAGCTGAAACACGCCTATGTGCCTGTACTCGAAAGCGAAGAGTTCAAGCAGGAGTTCCATTCACTGCTCACAGACTATGCAGGCAGACCTTCTCCGTTATATTACGCGAAAAGGATGAGCGAGAAATACGGCTGCAAGTTGTATCTGAAACGGGAGGACTTGAACCACACCGGGGCTCATAAAATCAACAATGCCTTGGGACAGATTCTGCTGGCCAAGAAGATGGGCAAGAAACGCATTATCGCTGAAACGGGTGCGGGACAACACGGAGTGGCCACGGCTACGGTCTGCGCTTTGATGGATATGCCCTGCACGGTGTATATGGGTGCCACGGACGTGAAGCGTCAGCATCCGAATGTGGAACGCATGAAGATGCTCGGTGCGGAAGTCGTGCCGGTTTCATCGGGCAACGGCACTTTGAAGGATGCGGTGAACGAGGCGTTCCGTGACTGGTGCTGCCATCCCGAGGAGAGCTATTACCTTATCGGCTCCACCGTGGGTCCTCATCCTTATCCCGACATCGTGGCACGGTTGCAAAGTGTCATCAGCGAGGAAATAAAATGGCAGCTTCCCGAAAAGGAACACCGTGACTATCCCGACTATCTCATCGCCTGTGTGGGCGGTGGCTCCAATGCGGCAGGTACGGTGTACCACTATATTGACGACACACGGGTGAAAATCGTGTTGGCGGAAGCTGGTGGTATGGGAGTGGACTCTGACTATACCGCCGCCACTATCGCCAAAGGCGTATTGGGCATTTTCCAAGGCTCACGCAGTTTCGTGTTGCAGAATGAAGACGGACAGATTCAAGAAGCCTACTCCATCTCCGCAGGACTGGACTATCCTGGCATCGGCCCGATGCACGCCAACATGGCCGCACAACACCGCGCCACGGTGCTGCCCATTGACGACAAGGAAGCGTTGAGAGCGGCTTTTGAGCTAACTCGCATGGAGGGCATCATTCCCGCCTTGGAGTCCGCACACGCCTTGGCGGTTCTTCCCAAGATGAAATTCAAACCTGAAGACGTGGTGGTTTTGACGGTCAGCGGACGTGGAGACAAAGACCTCGACACGTATCTGGCCCATAAAGATGACCCGGGAATACAGGATTAAACTCTTAAAGTAATAGATGATATGTTTACATTCAACACAGTCTGTAAGACGATATTAGGAGACCTCTACACTCCTGTAAGCACGTATCTGAAAGTGAGAGACCGCTATCCGATGAGTGCCTTGATGGAAAGCTCGGACTACCACAGTTCGGACAACAGCCGGTCGTTCATCGCCATCAATCCCATCGCATCTTTTGCCGTGGCACACGGAAAGGCCATAAGCAAATATCCAGACGGCACAAAAGAGGAGAAAGACATCACGGACGAGTATCGTGTGGAGAACGCCATGAATGACTTTCTCGGTCATTTCAGTGTAAAAGGCGACCACTCTGATTTATGCGGTCTTTATGGTTACACCAGTTTCAACGCCGTGCGCTATTTCGAGCATATCCCGGTGAAAGACACGACCATGAAAAAGAACGACGCGCCGGATATGTACTACATCCTTTACAAGACCGTACTGGAGTTCGATCATTATAAAAACACTCTGACACTGATTCAATTGGTGAAGGACGGAGAGAACGACACACTGGATGAGGTGACGAAGATGTTGAATAATAACAACTTCAACACGTTCGGCTTCCATCCTGTGGGAGAGGTGTCCAGCACATTGACCGATGAGCAGCACAAGGAGAACATCCGCAAGGGTATCGCCCACTGTCTGCGAGGGGATGTCTTCCAGATCGTAGTTTCCCGCCGTTTCATCCAGCACTACGAAGGGGATGATTTCAAACTCTACCGTGCTTTGCGGAGTATCAATCCCAGCCCTTACTTGTTCTATATGGACTTCGGTGGTTTCCGCATCTTCGGCTCCTCTCCTGAGACCCACTTGCGTATTGAAGGTGAGAAAGCCTATATCGACCCCATCGCCGGGACTACCAAACGCACGGGCGATGCGGAACAAGACAAGAAGAATGCGCTGTTCTTGAAAAACGACCCGAAAGAAAACGCTGAACACGTGATGTTGGTAGACTTGGCTCGTAACGACCTCAGCCGTAATTGCCACGGAGTGAAGGTGGACTTCTACAAGAATATGCAGTTCTACAGTCATGTCATCCACTTGGTGAGCCGAGTGAGCGGCACATTGAACGAAGGGGCTGACCCTATCCGCACATTCATCGACACCTTCCCTGCCGGCACCTTGTCAGGCGCGCCGAAAGTACGCGCCTTGCAACTCATCACGGAGTTCGAGCCACACAACAGAGGAGCCTATGGCGGCTGTATCGGCTTTATCGGACTGAACAAGAAGAAGCTGAACCAGGCCATAGTCATCCGTACTTTTGTAAGCCGTAACGGAGAACTGTGGTTCCAGGCCGGAAGCGGTGTGGTGGCGAAGAGCAATGACGAATATGAATTGCAGGAAGCCAACAATAAATTAGGTGCCTTGAGCAAGGCCATCCGTATGGCTGAAAACATGTAAGCGTATGAAAAAGATTGTGATAATAGACAACTACGACTCGTTTACCTATAACCTGTCGCATTTAGTGAAAGAACTGGGAGCCTCTGTGGAGGTGCTTCGCAACGACAAATTCCAACTGCCAGACTTGGAGAAATACGACAAGATAATCCTTTCTCCCGGTCCGGGCATTCCCGAAGAAGCGGGATTGCTCATGGATGTCATCAAGACGTATGCGGGAAAGAAACCGATTCTCGGTGTATGTCTGGGACATCAAGCGATTGGAGAGGCATTCGGCGGTAAGTTGGTGAATCTTAGTCAGGTATATCATGGAATACAGTCTCCTGTCTTGGTAATGAAAGACGCTGACGGAAAGCCCAAAGACTACATCTTTAACGGTCTTCCCGACCATATCGAGGTGGGACGTTATCACTCGTGGGTGGTTACGACAGAGGGATTTCCGTCTTGTCTGGAGATTACATCGGTAGATAAAGAGGGGTATATCATGGCGTTGAAGCACAAAGAATTAGACATTCACGGCATTCAGTTTCACCCGGAATCGGTATTGACCCCCGAAGGAAAGACAATCGTGAAAAACTGGTTGGAACACTAAAAAAGAGCATCACATGATGAAAGACATATTAGCCCGCCTGGTAAATGGCGAGCAACTGACACGGCAAGAGACACACCGTATCATGCTGGGTATCACTAAAGAAGAGTATGCACAGCCACAGGTGGCAGCGCTGTTGATGGGGCTGCAAGTGAGAGGTGTCACGGGAGAAGAACTGTTGGGATTCCGTGACGGACTGCTGGAAACAGGAAGACACGTGGATTTCTCACCTTATAAGGTTCTCGACATTGTAGGCACAGGCGGTGACGGCAAGAACACCTTCAACATCTCCACCTGCTCCTGCTTCGTGGTGGCCGGCGCAGGCTATAAAGTGGCCAAACACGGCAACTATGCCGCTACCAGCATTTCGGGAGCCAGCAATGTCATCGAGGGACACGGCGTGAAATTCACCAATGACGAAGGACAATTGAAGAAGACGTTGGAGCAGTCTAACTTCGTCTATTTGCATGCGCCGCTCTTCGCCAGCGGCATGAAATATGTAGCGCCCGTGCGCAAAGCCTTGCAGATTCCCACTTGCTTCAATCTTCTTGGCCCGTTGGTCAATCCCGCCCACCCTGCTTACCAACTGCTCGGAGTGGCCAATCTCCAACAATTACGCCTATACCGTTATGTGAACCAGCAACTTGGCATCCGATTTGGCATCGTGAACAGTCTGGACGGTTATGACGAAATATCGCTTACCGGCGACTTCAAGTTGGTGACAAACACCTCGGAACGCATCTACTCTCCCGCAGACTACCACTTCCCCGTGGCTCAACCCGCAGAACTGAAAGGCGGCGACACCAAAGAAGAGGCGATGCGAATCTTCGACAACGTATTAGCCAACCAAGCCACTGAGGCGCAAAAGAACGTGGTGCTGGCCACTGCCGCTACGGCCATTCACATCGTGGAACAGGAAAAGACCATGGAGGAATGTCTTGCCATGGCGAAAGAATCCTTGGAAAGCGGCAAAGCCTTGAAGGCGTTCCAGACTTACGTGTCACTCAATTCTTGATTCGCCATGGCAGATATCTTAGAGGAAATTGTGGCATGGAAGAGGATGGAGGTGGAAAAGGAAAAAGCGGCCTTGTCACCTCACACCCTTTATCACGAGGTGGAACGACAACTGTATGACGAAGAGTCGCTTCCACGTCCGTCCATGAAGGAAAGCCTTCGAAATTCCGCCACGGGCATCATCGCTGAGTTCAAACGGAAGTCTCCCTCAAAGGGCTGGATAAAAGAAGACGGAAAGCCGGATGTCATACCTCCCGCCTATGACCAGAACGGAGCCGCCGCCCTTTCGATTCTTACCGACGAGAAGTATTTCGGAGGTTCGCTGGACTTTCTGCGCACGGCTCGTCCGTTGGTGAAAGCCCCTATCCTGCGCAAAGACTTCATTGTGGATGAATACCAGTTGTTCCAAGCCCGGCAAGCCGGTGCCAATGCGGTGTTGCTCATCGCCGCGGACTTGTCTCCCGCAGAATGCCGCGCGTTGGCGCATACCGCTCACGAACTGGGACTGGAAGTGTTGCTGGAGACACACAGCGAAGCGGAATTGGACTACTTTGATGAGAGCTTGATAGACATGCTCGGTGTGAACAACCGCCACTTGGGCACGTTCCATACCGACGTACAGACTTCGTTCGACCTGGCGGCCAAGTTGCCGCAAGAGACTGTGAAGGTTTCCGAAAGCGGCATCTCCAATCCGCAAACCGTGCAGAAGTTACGCAAGGCGGGGTTCCGTGGTTTCCTCATGGGAGAACACTTCATGCGGGCGGCCAACCCCGGAGCGGCCTTGAAAGAATTCATCCTTGAATTATGACACACGACTTTCTTATAAAAGTCTGCGGAATGAGGGATGCGGAGAACATCCAGAGACTGGCTGATGCGGGAATCGCTGACCTTATGGGGATGATATTCTATCCCCCTTCTCCCCGCTACGTGGACAAGCTGCCCGAGGAACTTCCCTCGTTGCGGAGTCTGAAGCGTGTGGGAGTGTTCGTGGACGCTCCGGCCATTGACATCATCCGTACAATGGTTCGTTTCCATACCACCTACATCCAGCTGCACGGTGACGAAAGTCCAATGTACATCAAACGCCTTCGCAGCCGGCTGGATAAATTATGGACAGAGGCTCTACGTCAGCTGCCGGTTACTGCTGTGGGCTCTCAGCCCCGGAAACCGCAGGACTGCTACCGCATTCTCAAGGCGTTCAGCGTCTCCAGCGAAGAAGACCTCATGAAGACAGCCGCCTACGAGGAATGTTGTGACTACTTTCTCTTCGATACGAAATGTGCGGAGAAAGGCGGAAGCGGGAAGTCATTCGACTGGCGCATCCTCCAAGCCTACCACGGACACACGCCTTTCCTGCTAAGTGGGGGCATCGGGCCAGAGAGTCTGGAAGCGTTGACGAAATTCACGCATCCCCAGTGGGCAGGAGTAGACTTGAACTCCCGATTCGAGACCAGTCCGGGAGTAAAAGACATCACACTGCTGACCGACTTTTGCAAGCAGCTCCGCAAGATTCATCATTAAACAGAAAACGAAAAAACAACATGAATAGAATAAATACCTTGTTCGAGCGGAAAGACAAGAAGTTCCTTTCCCTCTATTTCTGCGCCGGCGACCCGTCGCTGGGCAATACAGCCGACATTATCCGCACCTTGGAGCGGAAAGGTGTCGACATGGTGGAAGTGGGAATCCCTTTCAGCGACCCTCTCGCTGACGGAGTAGTCATCCAGTCCGCCGCCACCCACGCCCTTCGCAACGGCATGTCGCTCCGCACACTTTTCTCTCAATTGAAAGACATCCGCAAGGACGTGAAGATGCCCCTTATCCTCATGGGCTACCTCAACCCCATCTTCCGTTTCGGCTTCGAGAACTTCTGTAAGGAATGCGCCAATGTGGGTGTGGACGGCATGATTATCCCCGACCTGCCTTTCAAGGATTACATGGAGATCTACAAACCCGTTGCGGACAAATACAACCTGCGCATCATCATGCTCATCACGCCGGAAACCAGTGAAGAGCGCATCCGCTATATCGACGAGAACACGGACGGTTTCATCTACATGGTGTCCAGTGCGGCGACCACGGGAGCGCAGCAAAGCTTCAACGAGCAGAAGCAAGCCTACTTCCGCCGCATTAACGCCATGAACCTGCGCAATCCCCGCATGATAGGCTTCGGTATCTCCAACAAACAGACCTTGGAAGCGGCACAGTCCAACGCAGCCGGTGCCATCATCGGAAGCAAGTTCGTCAAATTGTTAGAAGAATTGAAAGACCCGGAGAAGGCGGCAGACGCCTTGTTCGAGGCGTTAAAGAAATAAAGCTGATTCTATTATTGTGGTCACTTGTCAGGACACATACCCAGTGCATCCCAGCAAGTGACCTATATTTTTTGACATCCCCTCCTACTTCATCCAACGCAGTTCCCGTTCTTTATAGGTAAAAAGCTGTCTATAATGACGAGCAACGTGTCAATAGTCCTTCCTCAGCCACTCAGCAAGAAAGTAGTCATACACCCTGTATGCGTCACCTTCTTGCGTCACTATGTCGTTCTTTAACAGCGGTTTGACTGCCGACTGCACTGAACTTGCCGATTGCAGGTTGTACTTTCGAATGAAAGCCGACGAAGTTATCCCCTTCGCTTCTCTTTCCTTGGCTATTGCCTGAAGCACCATCTTCTGTTTTGGGGCAAGGCGTGAGAGCAGGTCTTGGTAAATGGCCTCCTGTGCTTGTATGACATTACGCCATGCGATGTCAAACCGTGACATATCACACGATTCGCCCACCGCTGTCAAGGCGAACAGTTCGTTCATCATCATCTGGACAAACCACGTGCAGCCATTGAAACGTTCATATACGTTCTCTACAAGAGTCTTGTCGACATGCTTGCCATGCTCCTCGAACATCTTTACCGCAAAATCAGTGTAAGCCTTGACTGGTATCGGCTCCAGTCCCATGCTGATGGCACTCTGATAGAAAGGCTTGGACGAGGAGTTAAACATATTGTTCATCACATGCCGCTTGCTGCCTGAAAAGATGAATTGGGTCTGATGGCATTGCTGTATTTTCGTTCGGAGCAGGGCTTCAACGTTCTTCTCTTCATACAAACCGATTTGTTGAAACTCGTCAATGGCTACCAGACAGGGCTTGTCCGCGGCTTCTAAGTACTCGAAAATCTCATCAAGCGTAGTCCGAGGCATCTGTATGTCTCCAAGCCCTATGTCAAAACCAGGCTCCCCCGTCATGGCATCAAGCTTGAAACCCACACGCAGCGAACGCACAATCTTGAAAAAACGCTCCGTCCACTCTGTCTTCCTCGGTTTCAATTCCTCGTAAATGGCTTTTCCCAACTGATAGACAAGCTCAGCCAATGACGTGGTGGCGTAGATGTCGATGAAGAACGTGTGGTAGTTGTCCTTCAATGACGGTTGGTTGAAGGCATGATGAATCAGTCCCGTCTTTCCCATGCGTCGAGACGAGATGAGGGCGACGTTTCTGCCATTCACCACCTGCTTCACCAAGAAATCCGTCTCTGAAAGTCGGTCGCAGAAGTAATGGTCAGACACATACCTGCCCACTACAAACGGGTTCAATATCTTAGTAGCTTCCATACTCTATTGGTTTTATTGCAAAGATAATAATTATATTCTCAATAAAGACACAACTCCGTTATTTATTTCCAATCCATGCGGGCTTTCGGATTCTTCCGCATGAAACAGTACGCAAAATCCCCGGCGGAGAGATTGGTCTCTTCACCGGGGATGTCTGCCGCATTCAGTCGTTTGCGGCGGCTTCATTCATTGTGGTCACTTGTCAAGACACATAGCCAGTGCGTCCCGGCAAGTGACCTGTATTGGAATGCGTTATGGGCACTATCAGTCTCCTGATATGAGCAAGCGTTGAACATGACACACACTTTGGCCACCTATTATTGAGGATAAACCCAAATACCGTATGTGAAGGCATCTGCGTTCCTTTGAGGTTTCGCTTCCCCGTTTCTCCACCACTGTCCAATATTGGCAAAAGGTGTCAATACAAGGTCTACTGGAGTACCTTTATAAGTGCCTTTAGCCTTGAAGCAATCTGCCATCATAGTGGCATCCACCTTTCCGACAGCCACTGGTTTCTGGTTCACATCCAACCGCAAGTCTTTCTCTATCACGCAATCATCGTTGTGTAACTGGGGATTCCAGACCATATCCACACAATATACCACTGGTCCACGTAGGAATGCGTATGGAATGCGATTGGTCGGTTTCTCATTGTACATGATTTCACCATCTGTGAGACGGTGTATTACATAGTCAGAATGATGCTCACGCTTTACCCATTTCTCTTCCATTGGGAAGTGGATAGTCAGTTTGTCACCTGCTTTCCATGTACGGTTGATTTTATAATATTCACCAGGTTTCACATCCGAAAGAGACTTTCCATTGAGACTAATGCTTGGATTTTCACACCATGCAGGAATGCGTAGATTTAGTTCTTTTGCACACCCCTTTTGGATGGTTAGCTCCACCACATCGCCTGAAGGATAATTTCCAGAGACGGCAAATTGGAAGTTCTTGCCATTATAGCAGGCGTCGATATACTGGTTGACATAGAACGCCTGTTGTGATTGGGCAAAGAAAAAGGTAGGCAGCAGGGATATGACACGATGACCACTTGCCGTACAGCAGTCTGGTCCATGGAAATATCCTGTAGGTTTCTCGCCATTAGGAGCTGTATGGTATCGGCACGTGCCAGTCAAGGCATCTTGGGCGGCAAACACATGGTTGACCATGAGCCGTTCCATGGCATCGGCATACTTCGTGTCGCCCGTCAGTTGCAGGAGCATCTGGGTGAGTTGCATCCACGACATGGTGGCACAGGTCTCCACAATGTTGCCGCTCAAAGGCTTCACATAGTCATGCTCATAATGCTCTGCCACGCTCACGCCACCCGTGATGTACATCTGCCGCTTGGCAATGTCGTTCCATGCACCTTCCACTTTGCGAAGTAAACTCTTGTCGCCGGTGATGCGATACAGGCGCAAGAATCCCATGAAGTTCATGTGAAAGGTATGAGAGTGGACGTATGGTTGCAATTTATCCACGGTCAGTTTGCCATCTGCCACCGAATCAAGGCGTGAGAAGGCATCCCAGCCACCCCATCGGTCAATGTTGTTCACGACCCATTTCGACCAATCAAGATATTTCTTCTTGCCTGTTATCTCGTAAAGACGAGCCATAGGATCGCATAGCAAGGTTCCCTCCCATCCATAATGGACACTGTGCCCTGCAAAATCGCTCTTGCCTGACAGCACTTTCCACTTGTTTTCTGGCGCACGAAGGGTCTTGGAAGCCCAGAACTCATGCTTCCCAGGACCGAAGTTTGCCAAGAAGAAATCAGCCAACCGCTCCACTGCTTTCAAGGCTTGCTTGTCACCAGTCTCCTCATATACAGTTTCGAAGGCATGAAACACAAAGTAGAGTTCGTATGGATCCATGCCACGTATGGGACGTTCTGCCGAACGATAGCTCTTGGCTGTAGCCCCGAGGTATCCATTTGGCTCTTGCGAGGCAATGATTTGACGCAGCACCTTCTGTGCCTTGTCATAGAGAGCCTTGTCCTTTCCTTGAATGGAAGAGAGATAGGCACTTTCTATCCACTTGCCATGTTGTTCGGCACGAGTCCAGTCCCATCCTGTGTGCTGCCGATTTACCACAAAGTCCACATACTTGTCGATGGGAAAATTCGTGAGATAGGTGTCACGGTTGAGTTTCATTCGCTGACCGAAAAAGCCATCAATGCCTAAAACCTCCGACACTTTCACAGGGGTCTCCAACAGGTTTACCTTGTCGTTTTTCCCTGCCAAAGCCGGGATAGTCATCATGGCTGAAGCCATGACAACCATCAGTGCCTTATTTGTCTTTGCTTTTATATTCATACTTATAGCCTTTAAATAACATTCTATTTCACTCGATAGGTATTGAAAGAATGGGCAGACAGTGTCATGTTAAGGTACTTATTACCGATTTTGACAGAGAGTGTCGTGGGTGTATCGGTGAAATTACCTGCCGTCACGGTATGGCTGCCATCCTTGTCACGGAACACAACCACTGGAGTACGGCTGTAGTCACGCCCGGCGTATGCCACCTTTTCCGTGCCTTTCCTCACGAAATGACTGAAGTGTTTATATGCATAATATTCTGCGGTATAACGCATCTTGCGAGTCTTCCCATCCACTTGCACCAAGGCATTCTGCGACCAACCCCAGGGTGATGTGCCGTTATCCTTCAGTATGAAGTTCCAATTGTAATACTCATCGCATCCTAAGCCAATGTTGTCGGAAAGCAAGAAGAAGGTATGTTCGCCTGCTTTCCAATCCATAGAACCGTTGCCACACTCGCTTTCGCTCACCATGAAGCGGTGGTTGGGATAGCGTTGGCGCATGGCAGGCAGGTTGTTGCGGCATTCCCACTGTGTGCCGATACCTTTCACGTTGACTTGCAGTGTCTTGTCATCTAATATTTTCTCCACATAGTCGAGTCGGTTGGTGTTGAAAGTACCTATCCAAAGCTCCACCTCGGGATGCTTCTTGGCAAGTGTGGGAGCCAAGTACTCATTATTGAACCGCAGCGTACCTTCCGCCGTCCACGCACATCCAGGATAAGGAGTATAGGAGTAGGCTTCGTTCTGATACATCACTTTGGTGATGGGTAGCCCCTCCTGTTTGTAAAGTTCGATAAATCGGCAGAACATATCGGCATAGCATTGCAGGTAACGAGGGTCTTGGATGAAATAGTCCTGCGTTGCGAGGCGGCGTGGAAATACCCCATTCCTATCACCAAGCAGCTTCATCTCATCGGCATCCACCTGCTTGCCGTCGTCCATATATAAGAGGTAGCTTTGCCGTGAGTCCATCTTGTTGTATTTACTGGGAGATACAGGATAGTCTTGGTTTATCTTCATCCATGTGGGTGGACTCCAAGGACTCACGAACAACTGCAATTGTGGCTGATACTTCTGTGCGGCACGAGCCAATGGGATGATGTTACGCTTGTCTCGCTCTATATTAAAGTATTTCAAGGCGAAGTCTCCCGACACCTCATCACAGCTGTACCAAGAGCGTGCATAGTCGTTTGCGTTCATCGAAACCCTGCCGTGCGTGAACTTCAAGTCGCCATCGGGCGAGAATATGTCATACATCAGCTTGTCCTGTTCATTACGGTTCAGCATGTTAAAGGCATCCCAGTCGAGTTCGTTGAAGGTCGTTCCGAATCCCACGAACTTCGTTCCGTGGCTTTGGGCATTCACCTTTGCCACAACCTTGCCTTGCGCTTTTGCGCTCAAGGCTGTGCGACCTTCCACCCACATGGTCTTCTCCGTGGTGGTAAATGTGGTTACTTTTTGAGCTGTCGCAGACAAAGCTATGACCGCTGAACAGATCTGCATAAAAAGGATTTTCTTCATAGTTAATTGGTGTCGTTAATTGGTGTCTTTATTGTCATTCTTTGCCAGTTTCCCTGTCATGCGATAACGCACATTACCGTTCATATAGTCATACCAGAACGTGAAACCTTCCTCCTCGTCAAATGTGGCCTTGCCGTCTATTATGTCAAGACCACCCTCCTCCTTGGGTACCCATGACTTAACTCTGAACGTATTAGAGTCTGCGCCACCGTCACGCTCGAACACAACCCCATTGGCTTTGAGATTGGCCCAATACTCGGCATTGCTAAGAAAGTCACTACGATTTTCCTCTGAGGTCTGGTGCATGAATCGTACTGCTTTCTCACTCACAGCCTTTACCTTTCTTGGTATGACAGAACCCCATACCGATGACTGTTCCAGTTCGGCATCTTCAGGATTGTTCACGTCAAGAATGTTCTTTACTTTATACAGAACTGCATCAGACAGCTGATAATCATCGCCTGAGTACTCGTTTATGAGGTGGAAGTTCAAAATGAGAGTAGAATCTTTTTTGTTGATTTCATAGTCTGATGTACCTCCAATCTTGAATGCCAACGCATAAAGCGAGTCGCACTCCAGCTTATCAGTGAAGATGGACAGCGGTATCCGCGCATACACGTCACCAGCCTTGATAGTGCCGGAAAGTGAAGGCATTTCATATAGATTTGGATTCAACTCTTGATACTTCACAGGCTCATTGTCAAGCATGTACTTCGCATTATAATCCTTTATGGCATTCTTCTCGGGAACGAGCGTCACCGTCACGTCATGGTCAGGAAACAGTGTGCCTCCGATTGCCACGGATACGTATGCTTCCTGTGGCTCGCTACTGAACGGTATGTCAAACTGTGCGACCTTCTTGTATGCACCGACCATATACACCTGCTTGATGTACTGCTCATTCTCCATCGGGTCTTCTTTGGAGCAGGATGACAGTGACAACACCATGACAGCCATGACGGTGATGCTTGAAAATAGTTTGTTCTTCATTGTCTAACTTCTTATTACGTTTCACTTATCTGGTTTATTACGCTCACAGGCATGTGATTACCATCCAGGGTTTTGCTGAAGGTTCGGGTTCTTGTTGCGCGCACTCTTCGGAATCGGGTAGAAATATTGCTTATACGAGAAAGACCGGTATGCCTTGTCATCGTTGTTCAACACTATGGGTGTGTAGAACAGTTCACGCTCGTTCGACTTGGCTTTGATGTTGCACCCCCTCACCGGCTTGTTGTACGCCTCGTATGCATCATCCCAGCGTCTCAAGTCAAGATAGCGGTGTCCTTCAAGCGCAAATTCAAGTTGTCTTTCATGCTTTATGAGCCTTCGCATTTTATCCTGACTGGGTAGGACATCAAGTCCTGGAAGCCCAGCGCGGTAGCGTATCTGATTGAACGCGTTGAGAATCTCGTTGGCGTCACGGCCTCTGACAGTTATTCCCGTCTCCTCATCAGTGTAAATCTCACCATCCTTCATCTCGTTGAGAGCCTCGGCATAGTTAAGCAGCGTTTCGGCATAGCGGAATATCGGGAACTCTTTGGGTCGCAAGCCGCCAGCAGTCTTCGTCTGATCCTCAGGGTGCATGTATTTCCGTGTGTTATATCCCGTGTGGTTATAGTCTACAGGGAACTGTGCGCTAGCAGCGGCGTTGCCGTTGGCATAATATGTCACGGTCACGTTCTTATACCCAGCCTCACTTCCTGTGTATGACGTTCCCGGCCAGAAACACTCGCAAAAGGCTATTGTGCCATAGAAACGCATTTCCCTGTTGGCATACATCCTTGCGGCAGAACCTTTCAACGTGTAACCTGAGAAGATGGTGTCTTTCCCTATCTTCTCCCATGGAGTCTGTGAATAAGGGTATTCCGCACTGGAATTGGTTATCTCCCTCCCGTCAGCCATGTAGTATGCATCCACCAAGTCTTGAACGACATTTATGCTGTTATTGCCGTTCATCGGTGCAGGAGTAGCTATGTAGGCGAGATCCCATACAGGAGCCTCACAGCTGTATATCAACTCGTTATTCAACGTGCGTGGCAACTCACCGTTAAACACGTATGTATAAGAACGGTAAGGGTCAATATTCCCCGCTCCTTTGGGAAAATCGGCATGCGGCACATTCACCGGCAAATCAGGAGTGTCGCTTTCCCTCGCTACGGTGTTCAGCTTATAACGCCCAAGGTCGATGATGCGCTTTGCCGCCACGGCGGCCTTTGCCCATTTCGTCGGGTCTTTAGTCTGGCTGATGAAATTGGCTCCGTCGCTCTTCCGTTTCCAGTCCGAATACCGTGCGTTTCCATTGTAGCATGGGCTTGCCGCATACAGTCTTATGCGTGACATCACGGCGAGGCATGCTCCTTGGTCGGGGATGTGTATGTCCGCAGTGTTCTCTCTTTTTTGCGGCAGTAGCTTGTATGCCGTTTCCATATTCTTGCAAATATAGTCCACGCACTCATCGTATGTGGCACGCTCAAGAGACATCGTCTCCACAGATGCGTTCACATCGAATGGCTCGTCTGGCACCAGTGGAACAGGGCCATATTGCAGAAGCAAACGATATATATAGTATCCTCGCAGGAAATAGCAACGCCCCATGAAGTCGCGGCGGTCTATGTCGGATATGTCAGGAACCTCATTTATTCTCTTCAGCACCATGTTGGCTTTGCGTATGCCCTGATAGTAGGTGGTATAGTTATTGTAGTAACCACTGAACTCAGTAATCTCATCTCGCAGGAACATGTTGTTTGGCTCATTATTAAACGAGCTGAAATTCTCGTCCGACGCACCTTGGAAAGGTGTCGCTCCGTTAATCCACAACGCCCCTTCATTAGGCAGCCAAGAAGCTGCGCCACGTATGTATTGTTCGACAAGCTCTTTTCTCCTGAATACCGAGTCGAGCTGTGTCATCTCGTCAAACTGGTCATCGACGCTGAGAAAGTCGCCGCAGGATACCGTCGCCAGACTGAGTATCATCGCCGGGATGGCCATGGCAATGCCGTGTCCTGTTTTTATAGATATAGTTTTCATATTTTCCATTTGTTATGTCAGAAGTTCACGATTAGTTGTGCGGTGTACCTTCGCTGCATTGGGTAGACACTGCCATTGGCGGAAGCCTGTCCGGGATCCCAGAGCTTCACCTTGTCCCACACATGCAGGTTGTCACCAATAAGGCTAAGGGTCACGCCCTTGATAGGAGTACCAAAGAACCACTTCCGTGGCAGACGCCATGTTACTTGAACATTTTTCAAACGTATGTATTCGCCATTCGCCAGCCAGAATGTCGATGCCCTGTTGTTGTTCTTGTTCTCGCCATAAGTGAGCCTTGGGAAACGGGCTTTTGGATTCTCCGTTTCTTTCGTCCCAGAGTATGATTCTGGTATCCAACGGTTCTTGGGGTCTGTGGCTATTTTTAGCACGTTGCCTGTACTTCCCCACGCAAATGGATAGTAGCCCGTTCCGCCGTAGAAATATTCCACCTCTGTGACTCCCTCAAACAGCGCACTAATGGTAAAGTTTTTCCAAGTATATTCAAGGGCGAACCCATACTGAATGTTCGGTATGCTGGAGTAAGACAGCGGAACAATATCATCATCATTGATTTGCCCGTCAGCGTTCACATCCTTATACTTGATGTCACCGGGGCGCACGTCGCTCATGTACGTCTGTGTCGGGCTGCTCCGGATATCCTCCTCGTCCTTGAACAAACCAAGCGCAATCAAGCCACGATACACGCCATAAGGAGTATTTGAATATGACTGATAGGGATAGGTATAGGTTTGTTCCCAATAGTTAATCTTGTTACGCGCAAGTGTCATGTTGCCTCGCAGCGTAAAACTCATGTCTCTGGGTAAACGCTGTGTGTACGCCAGTGTTCCGTCAAATCCCCAAGATGTCATCTCACCGATATTTGAGTATGGCAATACATTCGTCATTCCAATCTCATCGGGTATGTTCGCACGCTGTTGGAAGATGCCAGAGGTCTTGTTACGGTAGAAGTCAACGGTCAGGTCAAAACGATTTTTCCAGAATTTAGCGTCGATACCGAGGTTCAGCTTCTTCGATGTCTCCCACTGCATGTCGGACGCACCGGTAGTGGTCTCACCTATGCCGGTGCCACCCCATGTACCTGACCCCGTATTACCGATTATGGTAAGGTATGGGAAGCGCACGTTCAAGCGGTCGTTACCGACCTCTCCATACGAGCCTCTCAGTTTCAGGTAGTTGATGAAAGGAACCTTCTCCTGAATCCACTTATACTGTGTCGGCACCCATCCGGCTGATATGGCAGGGAAAAGTCCGTAGCGGTTGCCTTTCGCGAAGTTCTCCGAGCCAGTGTATCCGAGATTTCCTTCGATAAAGTAAGTGTCCTTGTACGAATAAGTGACACGTCCAGACAGCGCTTGGTAGCGCATCGGAAGCACGCTGAGCATATCGGCACTCCAGTCGCTGCTCTTACTTTCCTGACGGTAGAAATGCAGCATCCCGCTCACACGGTGGTCTCCGAACACACGGCTGTAGTCCACACGGGCCTCCATATAGTACTCACGAGAAGCGTTGGAGATTTGCGACACGGTGAGGTCTTTCTTCGTAATCTTACGTATTGTGCGCAGACTTCCGTCAAGATTACGGCCTTCCTTGGGGTCGGCATACCACAGGTCGGGGTTCTTAGATCTCTGTGTGATGTGTCTTCCGTTTGTGGTGAGCGAGAACAATCCTGATACAGAAAGTCCCGGCGTAATCATCTTCAAGTCTTGTCTCACCGACGCAATGGTACGTGTGGTGTATCGTTCGTTCTCAGTGTAGCCGGTATAGTTCAGACGGACGTATGGCGACATCTGGTCTGCGTTGGTTCCGTAAGTCGGAAGCTGGCCGTTAGAATAGATGACCGGCACAATGACGGGTGGCAGATTTGCCTGAGCCGACCAAAGGGCGTTGTTGTCCGTTCCCAGTCCGGGCGCACTCTGGGTTGTGAACGTCGTCTCAAGATTCAACGACACCTGTGTCGTCCGGGTGATATTCGCATTGATGTTACCACGGAAGTTGTATTTGTTGTAACTCACGTTCGTGTTGTTGTGTTGGACATTCTTGTCCTGTTTGAACACACCTTCGTTCTGCTGGTATCCGAAGCTCATGTAGTAGCGTGCGTTCTGTCCTCCTCCCGATATATTAAGGTGGTATGAGGGGTTCAGTACATAATCCTTCAAGATGACATCACGCCAATTCACATTCGGATAAAGGTCTGGATCGAGATTGTTCTTGAAGATGCTCAGCTCTGTAGGAGTGTATATGGGATCTTGGTCACGAACCACACGTGCCTCGTTGGCAAGCTGTGCGTACTCATAGGCGTCCGCATACTCAGGCATGCGTGGAGAGTATGAATAGGTAAGGTTGGTCTTGAAGTTTATCCGCAAGTCTCCTGCCTGTCCACGCTTGGTCGTGACGACCACCACACCGTTTGCTCCACGCACACCGTAGACAGCTGTGGCCGAGGCGTCTTTCAGTATGGAGAAGCTCTCGATATCTTGCGGATCAAGGTCGTTGAGGTTACCTTCCACACCGTCAATTAGCACGAGCGCGCCCTGTTTGGCTCCGAAAGTACTTATGCCACGTACCCAGAAGTCAGAGAAATCACTACCTGGCTCACCGCTCCGAGTGACAGCGATAATGCCCGGCACACGCCCGCCAAGCATATTCGTGACCGACGAGGCTGGCACTTGAAGGTCTTCTGCACGCACGGTAGTAATAGCTCCCGTGACAGACACCTTACGCTCGTTGCTTCTGCCGGTGACAACCACCTCGTCAAGGTCGCTCTTCAATGTTTCCAAGGCTATGTTCTCACGTTCACGGCTTTTCTCGCCATACTTCTTCTCTAATTTCTTATAGCCCGTATAAAAGTAAACGAGCGTGGCGTTTGTCGGCACTTTGTTCAGCCGGAACCGTCCATCAAGGTCGGTCACCATTCCGATACTTGTTCCTTTGACTTGCACTGACACGCCAATAAGCGGTTCACCACTCTCGTCCATCACTGTTCCCGCTATGGAGATGGTGTTCTGTGACCATGCTGACACGGACAGCATGGAGGAGAATATAACTACACTAAGTCTTTTCATGATATAGATTATTAAAGGAGTTATTCAATAGCGTATTTTCTGAGTCGTCTCCCCCATCCGTCAGTGAAGTAGAAACCTCCCTCACCGTCATAACAGATGTCGGTCGGCAGTCGAAGCACCGCGTCAAGTGGGGTCACGCCATCCGTCACGTTGTTTAAGGCAGGCAATCCAGAAACCGCTTTTCCCGCAACGGTCGACACATACCTCGTCTCGATGTTAATCTTGCGTATGAAGTGCCCCCCTGCTCTGCTGCCGTCTGCGACATAGATGTTACCGTCCGCATCTACCGCCATGCCATGAGGCATTACGAAAGTGGCGTCATCGATGTCACCATCTTCGGCACGGGTGACATTCGACTTACCTGTAAATACTGTCGCCTCACCGTCCAAGGTGGACTTATAGATGGTAAACGCCGGCGCCACACTTATGTAGAAACATTTCTCCACGGGGCTATACACCATGTAATTGGTACGTTCAAATGCGATGTATCCACCAGTCATCATAGTCTTGTAATCGGTGCTGATGTCAATTTTCTCTTTGAGAATGACACGCTTACGACTATTAAGGTCATAATATCCAAACTGTCCCTTGGTTGAACAGAAGTACAACTTGTCTCCTTCATCAGTAAGTACCAGCGAGTTTATGAAGTTTTCTGTCTGGTCATCACCAGGCAGAGTGCCTATTTCGCCTAAGCGTGACGGCATCCATCCCGCAGATTTACTATACATATAAATGGTATAGGGAGGCTGTTGAGTGGCGATGTAAACAACCGAACGATCCTTAGAGACAGCCGGTTTACCACCTTGTATGCCCTTTTGCAGAATCAGTGAGTTGTTTTCTTTTATAGACACATATCGTATTCTGTTAGCATACGGCTCAGTGACAATCATGGCCTCGTCTCCCACATAGCACACTCCATTGGCATAGTCGAATGCCACCTCTGACAGTTTACCCTCCTCCTTTCCGTTTGTCACGTTTGACAATATCGTAGATACCGCTTCTACGGCACTGTATGAGAATGGCTTTTCCGCTACTACAGAATCTTTCCCGTCGATTACGACCTTTATCCTGTTATTCTCTCCCACATTCTGACGTGGTGCAAGGCAGTATATAGCCTTGTCTGTAAGGTTTATGATAGTGGCTTCCCTGTCTTTTGTCCCATCGAAGAAATACACCTTGGTGCGTGAGGTGTCATTGCCTAAGTTTGATCCTTCTATGACAATTTTCTCACGTATTTTCCCCTCCAACGGGCTGAATGAGGTGATGAGGGTGGGCTGGGAAGGGTCATAAGGCTTTCCGTTCGGAGCATTAGGATGGGTGTTCACATCCCCGTTGGCACAGGACGACATTGTCGCAGTCATAGCCGCCAATGCAATCAAACAGAACGCTGCTCCACATAACCTGTGCCGTATTCCTGTTCGAGGGATGCCTTGCGCAGCCCGTGACCATAGTCCGGGGTCTTTCATTACAGCCCCCCAGTTGAACATTTTTTGTTTTTTCATGGCCTTGTCTTTTTAGTTTGTTGATAATTAAGTACGATAACCGAGCGCAAAGTTACTTACTTAATGTCATAATGTATGGTCTAATACTGTGCAATGGAGGTCTGAATATTTGCAAAATACAATAACATTCAAGTAGACGGAATTATCTCACAAGGGCAAACAAGTGGCTATGAAGGTCATAATTTGCGCATTGACGGTCTGTTTATGAGCAAAAAGAGGTATGAGATAATGCCGCTGTCAGTATAAATGATTACATTTGCAATGTATAAACAGTAAATAGATGCGTATAAACAGACTCCTATGGATTACAATCCTGATGCTAATTTTTATCAAAGCATCCGCAGGATATGACATGATAGACAAAATAAAGCAAGAAGCGGGGTTGAACTGTCCTGACATAGTATGCACCATGCAGGACAGGCATGGCGTGGTGTATGTGGGGACAAAGCGTGGCGCATATATGTTTGACGGCCTCATGTTCCGTAAGTTTCCTCCATACGAATTGGAAAAGGGAGTGAACAAGATCCTTTCCGACAATGACACACTTTATCTTATTACGGATATAGGAATATATGCGGTGGACCGTAATACACTCATGGTTAGGGTTCTTGAGAAAGGTGTGAGGTTTACAGACGCATGTATCCTTGATGACGGAAGCGTATTGCTGCTTCCGTGGAGGGGCAAGCCTATGCGCATGGACCGTGTGTCTGGCAAAATTACCCCCGTGGTTGTCAAGCATGGACAGTGGCCACAAAGCAGCCATAATCTTTGCATGTCTGTTGACGAAAATGGCAACGCATACATCGGACACCAAGGCGAAGGTATGACGGTTTACTCCCTGACCAACCAGCGTGTGAAGCGGTACACAAATAGCCATGACGGACACGGGCTACCGGGAAATGAAGTGATGGATATACTGACAGACTCTCACGGACGGACATGGGTGGCAACGCACTGGGGGCTGGCGCTCATGAATAGGTCAAACGGAACTTTCACGATTTTCAAGCATAATCCTTCCAATCCGTCAAGCCTAAGTGAAAGCGACATACACGCCCTGCGAGAGATTAATGGAAAACTGTGGATAGGTACGTGGAGGAGTGGTGTGAATGTGCTGGACTTGCACACCGCCAACCTGAATGTGCCAAGCAGCGTAAACTTCACGCATATTGGCGCAAGCGACCTGCCGTCAGGTCTGTCATCAACAGCCATAGTAGATATCTTCGATGACTCTTTTGGTAATGTGTGGATGGCCACACCAAACAACGGATTGAACGTGATAAGCCACGCTGTGCCGTTCTTCCACACTATAGCATACTCACCTTTGCGTGACGATAGCAACAGTCTCAGTGACAACGCAGCCTTCTGTATGTGCGCCTATGGCAACTCGCTCTGGATTGGTTCGGAGAAAGGCAATGTAGATGTTTACAAACGTAGGGAGAACAAGATGGCGTTCGACAAGGTTTCGACTCTCCGTATGAGCGGAGGCATCACAAGTCTGTGTGCCGACAGAAGGGGAAACGTATGGATGGGAATAGACAAACGTGGCTTGGTAAGATACAATGTGGACAATCGTTCAACCACAGATATTGCGCTTGGAAGTGACAAAACGTTCCGTACGGACATCTTCAATATCGTACAAGACAGGGAAGGGAAAATGTGGATATGTACCAACAACGGCTTGTTTGTCTGTGACGCTAATTCAAAGAAAGCCGTACAGGTTAAGTGTAAAGGTCTTACCGTAAACGAACCTGTATTTTCAGTCGGTGAAGACCAAGCTGGGCGCCTATGGGCTTGGGCTGATGGAAAAACCGTTGTCATGACACCTCAGCAAAAACAAGTGGGGCAGCTTCAACTCAAAGGGGATAACATCAATGATATATTTAAGGATTCAAGAGGCACTCTATGGGTGGCGACTACGGAAGGGCTGATAATGGCTAAAAGAGGAGGAAAAGGCGGGTTCCGCCTGGTTGCCGCCGAGCCACAAGGAAGTCTGCACGACGTGAATGTATTCTCCATAGCAGAGAGCGCTGATGGAAACCTATGGATGTCCACAAGCAAAGGGATCGTCAGATACTCTTTAAAAGATAACAAGGTGGATATATATGATTGGCGTGATGGTATCCACGATGAGGAATTCAAGCCCCACAAGGCTGTGAAAATAGGATCATCCTTGTTCTTTCTCCAACAAAAGAGCGTATGCTACTTCGACACAAGCGTGCCTATGCCCAGGTACGATCTGCCTTTGCACACATCACAAGCTTCCGTCTTGAGTCCACAGACAATGACGAGCGCGACCAGAGCGGAATTCCTGTCAAGCCAAAGATAGGCTTGGAACATGACCAAAACAGTTTCACCATCACCCTGAGCACACTCGACTACGCCTTGAAAGACCAAGTGGAGTATGCCTATTCCCTCTCCGAAAAGGGTGAGAAATGGTTCCCGATAAACACAGGCAATGTGGTGACGTTCCGCAATATGCACTATGGCGACTACAAGATACGCTTCCGGGCAAGAGTGCGCAATCAGCAATGGTCTGACAAATTTACATCCCTGACCGTCAGCATAGCTCCTCCACTGTGGCTTTCATGGTGGGCAAAAGTCCTGTATGCGCTGATAACCATCGCTCTGATAAGACTTGCATTTATCCGATATAAAAGACGTATGGAACAACGCAACGAGATAAGCATGGAAAAGCATAAGCTGGAACAGGAAAGACAGCTGAACGACGAACGGCTGAGGTTCTATACAAACGTGGCGCACGAGCTTCGTACACCGCTCACGCTGATACTTGGCCCGCTTGAAGATTTGGGGTCGGACTCGTTGAGCAGCGAGCAAAAGAAGAAACTGACATTGGTGCGCAAAAGTGCGAGAAGGCTTTACGACCTGGTGAACAGAATTATGGAGTTCCGAAAGACCGAGACGCATAACCGTAAGCTGAACGTAGAGTGTGGCGACGTGTCGTCTCTCGTGCGTGACGTGACCATGAAGTACCACGAACTGAGCAACCGGAAGAACGTAAAAATTGAATTCAGCTCTGCAACTCACGCCTCAATATGGTATGACCGGGAGGTTGTGACCACGATAATGGACAATTTGCTGTCCAACGCATTGAAATACACGCCAAACGGGACAATCAGTGTGCGTGTGGAGCAACAAGAAACAGAAGGTATTACCTACACCTGCCTTGTGGTGAAAGACACAGGGTACGGCATTCCGCAGGAGGCTTTGGAGAAGGTGTTCAACCGTTACTACCAGGCAGGAGGCGACCATCAGGCGTTCGGAACGGGCATCGGCCTGGCGTTGGTCAAGAGCTTGGCAACACTGCACGAAGGCAATATAACCGTAAGCAGCACAGTCGGGAAAGGCTCCACCTTCGTGTTCCGTCTCAGAACCGACAACGAATACCCCAACGCCATCCATGTCAAGACAGCACAGGAAGAGACCATACCACCGACCGAAAAGAAAGACAAAGAAAAGAAAGACCTGCTTGTGGTGGAGGATAACGACGACATACGCAGCTACATAGCCGAAGCTTTCAGCGACAGCTTCAACGTCATCACGGCTACAGACGGCAAGGATGGCATGGACAAAGCCATCAGTCAGATACCCGATGTCATCATCAGCGACATCATGATGCCCGTGATGGACGGTATAGAGATGTGCGAAAGGCTGAAGACGGATGTCAGGACATCGCACATACCCATCATCCTGCTCACGGCAAAGGATACGGACAACGACAAGACCGAAGGCTATGAGCATGGCGCAGACTCGTACATAACGAAGCCGTTCAGCATAAAGATGCTGAAATCGAGGGTGGACAATCTGTTGGAGAACAGGGACAAGGCGGCTCAGTATTTCACGAGCGACAATTATAGGAAAGAACTCGCCGTGAGTTCCGTGAGCCAGATGGACAAGGAATTCATGAAGAAGGTTTTTGAAACCATCGACAAGTATGTTAAAGACGAAAAAGTGAACATTAATGACATAGCTTCCGAGATGAATATGAGCTACTCCACACTCAATAGAAAGCTAAAGGCTCTCGCTGGCAAGACGGCCAACGAACTGGTCCGGAAAACGAAGATGCGGCATGCCGAGCAGATGTTGCTGTCTGGAAAATATAACATCAACGAGACGATGATGGCTGTCGGATACAACAGCCGCACCGCCTTCCGTGACGCGTTCAAGGCCGAATACGATGTCACTCCGTCAAGGTATATCGCTGAGATGACAAGCAATGACAGTAAGAAAGAGGAGTAATACAATGAACTATAATAAGAAAACTGCATACGGTTAACGATAATTAGCATAATCATGCAAGTTATCGTGCATGGCAAGCTCGTCGG
>CAVDHB010000026.1:0-42035 GCA_963608705.1 Prevotella sp. P5-108 | reverse complement strand
GTGCGTTGCGTTGAGACAACCTTATACTCTCCAGTCTAACCTCTTCATTACATAGAGTCAAATACGGTGAATAAGGAGTCACTACTCACGGCATGACAAGACACGTCCTAAATGCCCATCAATCAGTAGAGATGAGGGTATGTCAAAATTTCAAGCGGACGGAAAGACAAGAGCTTCTACAAATCTTCCAAAGAGAGTGCTTTATAGGTAAAAGCGTATTTCCCGAACGTGGATGGTGGAAGTGCTTTTGCCTTTTCACGGAGCAGGTCAAGATTTATTTTCCGTGGATTCCTTTTGATTTCCGCTATAATTCCCGTCTTGTCAAATTCGTTTAACGCCACAAGGTCTATTTCGTTCTTTCCGTTTCGGTCCCACCAGTTCCCGATTTGGGTGTATAATCCAGTCTCCATATAACGCTCTTGGAAATAAGCTTCAAGCGTTCGTCCCGAGAATTGTTCATACGCTTTGTCTGCATGCTGGCGTAATATCTCGGTTTGGCCACGCTCAATCAATGCCTGGTAGGGATATACAAATCTGAACCAGAAACGCAGGAAGTGGTCACGGATATAGTATTTGCTTGTCTTGGAGCCAGGCTTTGCCATCAGTGGTACAGCACGGCTGATTAGTTCATAATTGCGTTCCAAATTTGACAAGTAGACACTTGACGTTTTCTGTAGTACACTGTCAATCTCCGAGACACGTGTCAGTCCGAAAGCTATCAGTTGCATGATGCTGAAGTACACATTATACTCCCCTGAGAATTCCGAAAGCAGCAAATCCCGTCCTTCTGTCATGAAGTAAGAGTCTTGTTGGAACACGGCGTCGAGCATTTTTTCTCTTGTGAAACACTGAGCGTCCATCAACAGTTCCACATATTTCGCCACTCCTCCCGTAATCATGTACAGTGTTAATAAATCGTCAGGTGTATAGCGAGGGTTGTAATCGCGGAGAATATTCTTCAGCACCTCCGTGCGAAACGGATGCAGGATGAATTTGGAGGTAGCCCTTCCGTAAAGAGGTTCTGCGCTGTTTTCAAAGATTCGTTTCATGAGAGAGTAGATAGACCCGCAACAGATAAGATTAATACGGGACTTGGCGTGGTATCTGTCCCAGATATCCTGCATCTCGCTGAACGTGGCAGGATTGATGCGGTACAGGTTCTGCACCTCATCCAGCACGACCGTGAAATGTCTTGTGAGCGATTCTTTCATGATGATTTCAAACAAGTCACGGAATTTAGTCACAGTCCCGTAAATAGACAATCCGAGAGAGTCTGTCAGTTCAGCCTGGAATTTTTGGCACAATAAGGCCTCGCTGTCTCTTGATACAAAGAGATAGGCGTGTTCCTTTTTCTCCAGTGACTTTATTATCAACGCTGTTTTTCCGATGCGTCTGCGTCCCATCATCACCAGCAGCGACGCTGTTTCACGGGAACGAATCTCACTGTTTTCCAACAGTGTGAGTTCCTTTTCTCTGTCGTAGAATCTCATATCTAAACCTCCATTTATATAAATCACGCTTTAGATTGCAAAGATAGTGATTATTCCCGGCAATTGGGTGGACTGTCCATGAAAATTAAGAAGAGTAGTGCATAACCATCGCTACAATCTGTTCTGCTCGCTGTTGCCGTATGTACCGCTCCGTGGTAGGAGAGATGTCCTCTAATTCTGTAAAATACAAAAAAGATTGCTTTTATGGAAACTATTTACTACCTTTGCATCGTAATGATATGAAACTGATGAGTGGACGGAGGATTAAAATTGCATTTATGGACACAGCAAGGGAGTTTATATCTTCCTTGCCAGAAAAGGCGCAAAAGAAAATAACCTACAATCTGTTACCGTCTGTTTGCCTTTTGGGATACGGAAATAGAAGCGTTAGTGGTAGCTACTCACGGAATTGTGAAAAAGACGCGGAAAACACCTAAAAGGGAGATAGAAAGGGCGGAGATTTTAAAAGAAGAATACTTCAAAGATAAAAACAAATAGCTATGGCAAAGATGAATTTAACCCCGCTTAGTGTGGTTGTAGATGAAGTTTGGGGAGAAAAAGGAACCCCTGAAAGAGATGCTATGGAAGCACAACTCAAAGAGGATTTGCAGGCATATTACATAGGAGAGGCTATAAAGGCGGAACGGCTTAAACAAAACCTGACGCAAGCAGAGTTGGGAGCTAAAGTAGGTGTAAAGAAATCTCAGATATCCAAGCTTGAAAGCGGCAAAAGTTCAATAACACTTTCAACGATGAGCAGAGTTTTCAAGGCTTTGGGATTTGGCTCGGCTTCTCTTGATTTGGGTATAGGCGGGAAAGTAGCCTTATGGTGAGAGCATAAGGCTACCTTTCCGCCTAATTCTTCCAGTGCGAACTGGGTTACATCCTGCTCTTTTGTTCTTTTCCCGCACCCGTTCCCTTGTATTTGCTATGGGAAGTATTGAACTTGTACTGGACGGTGAAGGTGAGGCTACTTGAAGAATCTGCGTCAAAGTAAGTGGTTCGCTGTTTGCCGGAATAAAAGATGCGGTGCTGGTTGGCGGTGTGGAAGAGGTCTTGCGCATACAGCTGCAAAATGAGTTTTCCTTTGCATAAAGCCTTGTAGAGGGAAATGTCCGTGTTGAAATAGCCTTTGCGCACGAACTTGTTTCCCATATTCCCCTCCGTCTGTGCCGTTACGATAATCGAGGCAGTCAGCCATTTCGTGTCAAATGTATTGGTCAGCTGGAAGGCACCTACAGGATGATCAAGGCTTTCTCCCTCATGGGTGTCCATGTGAAACCACTGCTTGAACAGTGTCATTTCAAGTGCGGGATTCCAACATCCAAACTTTGGACTCAATGCTACGGAGGCTTGCAAATTATTATAAGAGGGCATGTTCTCCGGCCGCATCAGCGAAATTTGCGGATTGTCTTTATAGGTTTGTATGAGTGTGCATACTTCGTCTGAAATATGGGTGAATATGGTGGAGAAGGTAAGCCATTTCCACGACAGGGTGTAGCTGGCGTTTCTCATGATAGATGGTGTGAGGAACGGGTTTCCGGACTCGTAGGTATAGCGGTTGTCATATTGCACTCCGTTTCTCAATTCATGGTAAGAAGAGCGGTATATGTCGGACGAGTAGGAAAGCTGCATTTGCGTCTTTCCTACAGGGAAGTCAAGGGAAAGCGACGGAAACCAGTTCCCGTAGATTTTGCTTTGTCCGGGAATGCGCTTTCCGTGATCAAAATAATCGAAGTTCACCCGTTCGTAACGTAGTCCGATGGAGGTGTTCATGTTTCCTATCCGATGGTCGTACTCAATGAAAGTGGAAGCCATTCCTTCCCTGACAGTACTTTGTTCATCGTCCACCAAATTTGCTGGCAGCACATTGTAGCGACTTCTGCGCCAGGAATGTGAATATTCGCCCCCTACTGAAAAGTCTCCATGAAACAGAGGCATGGAGAGTATGAGCTTTGAGGCGAGCAATTGGTTGTAAGTTCGTTCCGTGGAATGTATTTCTTTCTCTTGCACAGCTTCCCCCTCCGTTTGGTATTCCTCCTCGTTTCGAGTCCGGCTCTTGCGTCCCGCCCAGTACCAGTCCGTGTTGAAATCAATGCCTATTTTCCCCACTTTTCCCACATAATAGAGATTGGCTGTAAGGTCGGTAGACGGATTGGAAGTGTACATTCGGTTGGCGGACTTTTCAAACGGATCAATGTTACGGAAGGAGCTGGATAACATATCACCTATCGACTGGTATCGGGCGTAGCGGTTATAGCTGAGGCTTCCTCCAGTAGAGTGCCGTTCATTCCATGTGTAGCTTGCCGCCATTCGGGCGTATGGATTCACTTGTGTGTGTTCTTGCGTGATGTTTGATGTCTGGTTCCAAGTCTGTGCTAAATAAGTGAGTTGCCTCAACTGTTTGTTGTCTTGGATGTGTCTGTAGGCTCCGTACATTTGTGCGTCCATGTCCCAGCCTCCGCTTTGGTAGCTGAGCCTGAGATTCTCCACTTCGCTTGTACGTCCCTGTTCATTCACCATGAAGTCTGTTTTCGTGTCCACACCGAAGCCTTCTCCTTGCTTCCGTTTAGTCACAATGCGTATCACGCTCTTTACATTGGCGTCATAGCGTGCACCCGGGGTCGTAATGACCTCCACGCTTTTTATCTCATCCGGCTGCAGACGTTCCAGCTCCATTTTGTCACGCATTTTACGTCCGTTAATATAGATGTCGGGTTTTCCTCTTCCGAATACCTCTATTTCCCCGTCCGTCATCGTCACGCTGGGGATGCGGTTCAGCAGATTCATCATGTTGCCCGTCTTTTCCAACACAGAGCCTGCCACGGTGGTAATCATTCCTCCGTTCCGAAGTGTCGTTTTCGGCAGAGAGGATTTCACTACTACTTCTCCCAACGTTTTGGAGTCTTCCTCCATCCGTATCACGTTCAGCTTGTCTGTCAGATAGGGTTGGTAGACGGTCTTGTATCCGATAGCTGAGATTTTGAGAAGTCCTGATTTTATAGAATCTTTGAGAATGAAGTCTCCATCTTCTCCGCTTACTGTGCCGCAGATAAAGGAGGAATCCTTCTGTTGCAGTAGCATCACATTAGCGAAAGACAACGGTGTGTCTTTCGCAGTGAGAATCCGTCCGCTGATATTTTGGGCGTGGATACTATTTGTAACGGATAGTAAGAGAGAAAATAGTAAAGCTCCAGTTCCTTTGTAGTGTTTTCTCTGTACATTAAACCAATTGCGTGCTTGTGTCATTCTTTTCGTCGTTATTAGTTACGAAGTTACGATTTAAAAGGATAAAAGCAAAGCAAGCTGGTAAAAAGTATACGATCTCATTGCGATTTTGATGTTTGTCCTTTAAGTTTCTACTACAATCTGTTCTGCTCGCTGTTGCCGGATGTACCACCCTGGTATTTACTCTTGACAGGATTGAAGCTGTAGCGCAGCGTCAGGCTTACGAAACGGGAGTCGTTCTTCAGCCATTTTGTGCTGGTGATGCCGTTGGTGGACAATACCCATGCCTCCCGGTTGGTGCGTAGGAGGTCGTTGGCTGTCAGTTTCACAAACCACCTTCCCCATTGGCGGCTGAGTCCCACTGAGGTAGTGAAGTTTGACTTTCTGTAGATTGTCTGGTCATGCCCGGCGGAGCTTCCTTCCATGTTAATGTTCAAAAGGAAATTAGAGGGGAGCGTGAAGACATTCTTGAACGCATACGTGAGTGTGGGACTGTTGTAATCCATCCCGTTGTAAGAGAGTCGCTGGAAATTGCCGGACAGCGTCACAGTCGGTTTCCACCATCCTATCGTGGGAGAATACGATCCCATTAGCAGCAGGTTGTTGAAATCGTTGTTCATGAACGAGAACACAGTCACAGGTTTTCCCTCATACGGACGTGTGTAGAACATGACGGCGTCTTTATATAGTTTGTAATCCGCACTCAAAACCACGTCTTTCCAATTCAGCATCAGTCCGAAGTCCTGTATATGGGCGGGCTGTAAGGCCGGATTTCCGCCCTCATACGTATAACGGTCGTTATAGCTCATGTTGGCGCGCAGGTTCTGATAGGAGGGGCGGTCAATCGTGGAGCGGAAAGACAGTGTGGCGGACAGGTCGTCCTTGCTGTAAGTGAGGGACAGGTTGGGTATCAGGTTGTGATAGTCTCTGCTTTGCCCGGGTTGGCGAATACCTCCGACGCTGTAGTCAAACGAAACGAACTCATATCTCAATCCAAGGTTTGCGCTCCACCGTCCCCAGCTGTGTCCGTAGTCAGCGAACACGCTTAACAGTCGCTGTAAGGAACGGTTTGAGCCGGACGGAATGTCCTGGGCTATCTCGTCGTTCCTCATGTCGAACCGCTGCCGGTTGTCGGTGAAAGTGAACTCCTCACCTCCGCTGAATGTTCCCACAGTAGTAGGTTTGCTTATCAACAGCCTCTCGGCTCCCATCTGAGAGTCGCTGTTGGCCAGACTCGGGATTTGAAGCAGTGTGTTGTCTTCTGTCTCTGTGGAAATCTGGTCAGTTCCGATATGACTATTCACATAGGTCAAGTCCAAGTCTGCCACGAGCTTGTGCGCGAACTCCTTTCGCAGATAGGCGTTTCCGTAATGGTAGCTTACCTGGTTGGTCCTGTCTATGCGGTTTTGGAATACATGCAGTCCGTCCATGTCATCCGCCCTGTTGTCCGTATTCGAGTTGAAATCCACCCCGATGGTTCTTGAAAAGAAATATTGCGCCCCGGTGGACAGCGTATTGTCGGCGGAAACATAGTTCACTCTTCCTCGTGTCACAAAGAATCTTGACCTCAGTCTGTCAGTAGACTTGCTTTCCACAGAAACGGGTGTCTGGTTGTAGGGGAAAGATTTCGTGTTGTTGTATTTCTCACGGTCTCTGTCCTCTATATAATAGGCCATCCCGGAAACATCCAGTCCTCCCTTTCTGTAGTTCAGCGACAAGTAGTCTGTCTGTGAAAAGAGCCTGCGCTGTCTTCCCGTCCACTCCACCGTGCCGCTAAGCCCGTTGGCACGCTTTCGGATGGTCGTGATGCGTATGACGGCGTTCACGTTGGATGGATAGCGGCTTCCGGGATTGGTGATGATCTGGATGTCCTTGATATCCTCGCTCCGTAAAGTCGCCAACTCGTTTTTGTCCTGTATCTCCCTGTTGTCGAGGTATATCAGCGGCGTGCCTTTTCCCAGCACCGTGATATTCCCCTCATGTACGCTTATAAAGGGAAGCTGCGCAAGCACGTCGTTCACACTTCCCATCTTGCCGAACACGGAGTTTTGTATGCGTGCGGTCAGTCCCTCCCCTGTCATGCGGTAGATGCGTGGAGAGGCTTTCACGACCACCTCGCCTATATTTTTACTTTCGTCTTCCAGCATGATGACCCCATTGAACTGGTCAATCTTCATCACCTTGGGTTTCAGTCCGATGTAGGAAGCCTTGATGAACACGGCCTTGTCAGTGCGTGGCATTCGGAATGCGCCCTTCCCGTCTGTCACACAGCCCGCAATGAATGTGGAGTCCGCATTCAATTCCACCACATTGGCGAGCTCCACCGGGTTATGTCGCATATCCGTTACTTTTCCAGTGAGGGTCTCTTGTGCGATGGTCTGCAAGGGACACAAAGAAAGTGTAATGACTTCTAATAGTTTTATCATGATGTGTATCGTATAAAATTGTCTTTGGATTTAGAGTGTAATATTTTCAAGATATGTTTTGTCTTGCATTGGCAAATGTGGAAAAATCCTATATTCGTCTCGCTCTTATCCGTTACAAAGTTACACTTTTAATGGATGAAAACAAAGTGGAATGACGACAAAAACAATATTTCTATAACATTAAGATACTCCAAACTTCGCTTTTATTCAAATATATCACAAGACTGAACCTCTTTAGATAGTCTTGTATATCAAGAAAATGGAAATGATTCAGACCGTGTGGTTATGTGGGGTATGCATAAAAGACAGAGCATTGAGAAGCTCCCTCCATGAATGCAGACGTGATTCGTCAGCAGACAAGAGTCCTGTTCAATCTAAGTTTGTTACATTTCAATATGGTATTTTCCATCTACTATGATAAGTTTCCTCGCTGGATAAATTGCATATTTTAAAGCATTATCCTTGAGTTCTTCTATTTTATTGGGGGAAACATCCCAAAAACGACGAAAATGTTTACTACGAACAATCTTACAAATGTCAGTCCATCTGTCAAATTTCGAATAGGTTTCTTGGAGTAGCAAGTCATTTCTAATGAAACCAGATTGATCTATAGCTAATTTATCATGATAAAAGACATTATGATGAAAGGCTTCTGAAAACATTGGCCGATTTATCATTAATCGATCTAAAGGCCATTTTCTTTTTGATAAATATTGTAGAGTTAGTTTAGTCGTTAAGATATCCTGAGATTGTGATAGTTCGTTCGTATCACAAATCACAATTCTATAGATTTTCTTGTTATTTTCAATAATTCGTTTTGCATCTTCACTATTGAAAGTCTTACTCTCGATATATAATACAATAGATCTGATACAGGAATCTTTGAAATTTTTCAGAAGTGATGAAACATATTCGCTGCCCATAGTTTCTCCCCACAGTCTAATTTCCATGTGTTTACAATGTAATTCTTCCAAGGCTTTTGCAACCTCTGACAAGTCATAATTTGAAATGTAAGAATATTCTAATTGTACACGCTTGACAAAAGATGGAGAGATAGATGGCTGTATCTCAGGATAGCAAAAACCTGAATTATCAGAAGTGATGAATCCGATTCCATTTTCTTGAAGATACTTAATCCAATCATAAATCTGATTGGAACCTTGGTATTGGGATGCCACTGTATCAATGGTATTCACTTTTAATTCTTCTATCAACTTATACACATCTAAAGGAAGTATTTCTATTCGGTTATCATTTAAGAAATACAATGCACACTTCTGGGAATCAGTAACTGGAACACAATCACCGAAAAGACAGAAAAATTTATTCTGAAAGTTCGTCATTCTTTTTGTTGTTAAGTTCGGACTCATCTATTAATATGTTTGATAAAGGAACGTAATCCAAATAGTTGTTTAGACTTTTAGTTTGAAGCTGCACAGAGCTGCTGAATTTAACCTGTTTATATAGTTCTCCTATATTATCTGTGTTCTTTGAAACAAGAAAGCGAAATGCCAACGGAACCTTTTTAAGGTCTTTGTTGTAGATTAATTGTTCGAAGCTGTGTCTTTTTTTATTAGCCATTCTGCAATTCTTTTTTCAACGTTATACCCACAATAAAAGGACGGGGACAAATACTGTCCTACTGGATTGACTTCAAGAAAATAATACTTTCCGTCTTTCCCTTTTAATACATCAATTGATCCCGTATTAAGATCAAGCTTTTTCATCAACATTCGAATACTTTCTTCTACTTTGTCTGGCAACTTATATGGAACCCATCTGGCCTGTTGATAATTTTGTTTTATATCCACTTTCTTCTGTCTGTTCTTTTGTGCAATAACTGCGGATGAATAAAATTCACCATCTAGATAAAATGTTCTAATCTCAAATTCTGATTTAATACATTCTTGGAATAAACTTGGGAAGAATTTATCGGGGAGTGTATCCAGTATCTGTTTATTTATTTTCGTCGTATATGAAGAGTACGTTTTTTCTCCTACCGTGTAGTATGAAAAGCCTTCTAAAGCTTTATATACAACAGGTACTTTCTTGTAGAATTCTATTAGTTTGTCTTTAGACGTTGTTACCAAGGTTCTTGGAGTAAATAATCCACATGATTTGGCTATAGATAAAACAATTTCCTTATTAACCTCAAACATGGCAGGTTTGGGAAGCCAGTTCTTGTCTCTTAACCTGTAAAAGAAGTACTCTGCTAAAGAAGTCAATTCATTATTTGCTTCTATGTTGAGGTGTTTGTTTATATCTCCTATATTATAGGATAGTTGAAAGTTGAAGTTTATCTTGAATCTCCTGTAGAAAACAGAGCCTATTTCTTTGGTAAGATTCAAAGAATTGAAATAAATTTCGTTCTTGGAACTGTCAATAGAAAAAGCGTTCTTGTCATTAATGAGATCCATCAAGCATACTTTTATGTATGGATGATTATAGTAAGCTAACCATTCTGTCACAGGGTCTGTTCCCTGTTCATAAAAGCTATAAGTGAGTATTAAAACCATAAAACAGCATAAAAACTATCAGTACGCTGTAGTGTGCTAATCTCTGCAGTGTACTGATAGAATTAGAGATTAAAAAAGATTAGGAGTTGTTGGTGGAGTTGTTGTTGGTGGTTGAGGTGATGGTGGTGGTGTTGGCATCCCGTCATTATTGTTACTAGTATCATCATGACTTGAATTATCATTATGATCAGAATGGTCATTGTTGTTAGAACTGTCATTATAAGATGACAACACATTCATGTTCACAGGATTCAATGCACCCAAAATATGCATTTGTCCATTGGAGTTAAGAGACTCAAAGTCTGCTAATGATGAAATTGTTTTCATAAATGTTTTTTGTTTAATTGTTTAGGATTAGTTTCTTGTTGTATTATTTCTAAGAGCGTTGATATAACGTGTCTCCTTGCCAGAGGAAAATCGGTATGACAACGTCACGCCTATATACCGTGTGTCCGTAAGGTTCTCTTTGTGTTCTTTGAATCCTTCCGCAAACAGGGTGGAGCGTACTTGGTTTTGCTTGAATATGTCATTAGCAAACACCTGTATCCTTAACGCTTTCTTCCATAATGAAACGGCGTATGCGAAAGACAAGTAAGAACTGGTTTCCTCTTTAGTATTTTGAAACTGTGAAGTCGGCGTATATCGGAAAGACAAACTCACTTGATGCTTTCCCCAGTTGAACCCCAGCGGTACGGAAAAAGATAAATATCTGTTTACGAGACTCCTGTTCGTGTTCGCCACGTTGTAACGCCCGATCTCGAAATACCCGCTTGGAGACAGGTAGAAGTGTTTCCAGTAATGTGAAAAGTAGAAGTGGGAGACAAACCTGTTTCCCGTGCCAAGATTGACATATTTATAAATGAATTGATTGTCTTTATAAGAAGGGGATGACGTACACCGCCCTTGGCTTCTAAACCATCCTGCGGTAAGTCCAAAATTTCCTTTTTGATATGAAAGTTCGAGAAGTGTTTTCTTCTCTGGTTCCAGATGACTGTTTCCTGAAGAAGAGACACCTTGGTTTATTTGTTCTTGAGTGTCTTTGAGCATATAAGAAAGGGGGCGTGAAGCTTCCTGCGAATATGCCAAGCCAAACCTGTGTCCTTTCAGTTCATATTCTAATGAAAACTGGGGATTCAGGAAGAAATAATTCTTATCGTTAGTGTTATGAGAATAGTCTGCAGTTACCCCCACATTGAATTCGATCTTTCCCAATGAACCACTCAGATACAAGTCTTGCTTGTACACATGCTCTTTGAAGTCTTCCGTCTGAACAGGGCTAAGCACATCCATTTCAGACAGGAACATATAGGAATAGGAAGTAAGAGAATTGATTTTCAAGTCCTTCTTGCCAATAAGGTGACTGTATTCGACTGACGCATTGGGCGTATTGCTATAGTTCTTCGTGTACTGTACCCCGTTGTCAGTATCCTTCCATTTATAAAGTCCGCTTTGTCTGTTAAAAGCCGCTTCTATGTGCAGCTGGTACCTCTTCTTCGCCAAATCGAAATAGGCTCCCGCTGTAAGGTAGCGGTCTATGTCGAGCGAGGTTGAGCGGGACGGCTGGCCGAATACGCTGGATGCACAGTCAACAGGTTCATCGTAAAAGTAGTAGTTAATCAGCACGCCTGCGTTTACTTCTTTAGACAGCTTGAGACTGTTGGCATAATCAATGGCAAAACTTTTATTTCTATTTTTGTTGTCACCATTGATGTTTTTCACAGTGCCGTCGTCAAATGTATATTGACTTGTATAAGAAGTGCGAGTGCTGTATTGATTCGCATTGAGATAAAGCCTGTGTTCCGTTTTGTCAATGTTAAACAGACTGTTGGATCTTACATTTCCGTAATTCCCGTTTCCTCTTCCACCTGAAATATCTGCGGTAGTCTCAAAGCCCGTATGAGGTACGGAGTTTACTATAATCTCGTAGCTTTTGCCATCAGGCAGTCTTTTGAATGTGAGCGAGGCAGTGTTCTCCGCATAGAGGCCCTCAAGCATTTGCAGGATGTTCGGCGTAACGGCCCTCCTCATCTGCTGTTTGCCAAAACGGACATAAGCAACAGGCAAAGACTTGTATATAAGCTGTTCTTCAGTTTTGAGGAGACCGGGTATCTTCTCTAAGATTTCCATGACGTTATTGTTCTCGAAGATAGAGATACCTTTGACTTGCACTTGATCTTCCATAAGCGTATGTTTCACGATGGGCTTTTTGCCACGGATTACCAGCTCTTTTAATCTAGTGCTTGTTTTTGCTTTTAGAACCAGAGCCTTGTGTATTTTGCTACATTCCACTGTTGTATCTAGCACTTGTTCTCCGAAATAGGACACGATAAAACGATAAGGACATTTCTTTCTGTCTTCGAAAGAGAAGAATCCATTGGAAGAGTATATCTGCAAAGAGTCACTTTTTGAGGCATTGAACACTTTCAACACATAATTGGTAAGCGGTTTCCCTTCCTCGTCAATTAGTTTACCCGCAACCATAGATTGTGAGTAGGCTTTAAACGAGGATGAAACTACGATTCCAGCGAATGTAATTTTCAGTGCCTTGCTTGTCATTAAAATGTCCCTTATAGAGATTTCCTTTTTCATGGATAAGATATTCATCTTAGTTAAATCTATTCGTATATGTCCGATGAAGATAGTTACTTCACAATCCCTTCATAGACAATCCCGTCAATTGTCAATCGGAGAGTATATCCCGGCTGTAATTGAGGTACTGCAATGGCTGTTATTTGGGTCCCGATGGACAGGATGTCTTGATAGACTGGCTGTCCGTCAGAATTAATCACCTGCAAGGAACAGTTCTTGAAATCCCTGACTCCTTGGATATATAAGGTATTTCCTTCATAGTGTACAGATATGGGAATACTTGCGTCTCTTTTTATGGGAAAAGGGGCTTGTTTTTTTATGATTACGATGTGTTTTGCTTGCGTTTGCATTCCAAAGAAGAGACAGGCGCAAAGGAACAGCATCACTTTTTTCATGTAATTGACATTAATCTTTCTCATACATTTTGTTTATTGTTTGCGGTGGCAAATATCCGAAATAAAGGGGAAATAGAGAGAAAAATGCGGTGACAGAATGGTGACACTTTTTCATATTAGCATTTAAATAGTTGATAATAAGTCATCTAAACTTTTCACTGCGGACGGCGTATTTTGAGCGGTAGCATAAAGCCGGGCCTTTTTGTGCGAAATGCCTGTGTGGGTGACGCACATCAAGGAGGCAATCTCTTTGGTGCGGAATCCGCATTTCAACAGAAGACAGAGGAGGGTAGTCTGTGGTGTCAGACGGGGAAAGTAGGTGTGCAGATGATACAGGAAAGTAGGATAGACGTCTTGAATGGTTTGTGATAATGCTTCCATATCTCCTTTTCCCATTTTTTCCCCTTGGGTTGCGTAAAGAGATAGTTTTCGATAGATATCCGAGTTCTTTAATTTGGACTCACAGATGGCTTTGTAATCAGATGATAGCTGAATCTTTGATTGGGCATCTGACCACAGTGCTTTCTCTTGTGTGAGGGTGGCGATTTTCTGGAGCAATGCCTCGTTTTGCATTTGCAACGAGGTGATTTGTTCGTTGTCTTTTTCCTTTGTGTGGCTTTCCATGTCAGTGATTCTCTCCTGTAGTGTCTGATGTGTGGACTGGTACTGCTCGATTTGCACATTGAGTGAGCCTATCTGGATCTGATAGTTTTGTAACAGCAACGCCTTTTCTTTGTAATCTCTGAAAATCTTCTCTTTTTCTTTCCGTATGCGTGCATAATAGAGGTATAAGATGCCTGCGGTCAGTAATGCCAAAAATAGGACACACAGCATCCCGTTTATCACATATTGTGCATGTAACGTTTTTTTACTCTCCAGGTAATATTTATGTGTAAAATCGATATGGCGAGCGTCACTTTCTGTAGTCCTCGCATAAGATTGTTTTTGTAAATGCATTTGTTGCGTGAGAATACGGTTAGCCTCAGCGTATAGTCCCTTTTGTTGATAATATTGGTATAAGTTCTGGGTCGCTTTTATCATTAGGTCCGTATAGTATCCGTTTAAGATTCGCCGGGTGTATTTTTGAATGGAATCCACCGGAAAACGCTTGTCTTGATAATAGAAAGTGAGCACTAAATTATGGATAAGAATCAATGTGGAAGAAGGAGCGAGTGGTGGCAGTTCTTTCAATAGAGAGATGGCCTGTGTTCGTTGTCCGTCCTGGAAAAGAGCCAGAATATAATAGAGTTGTATGGTCTCCGCATAGTGTGTGGCGTTGCGCTGTTTCTTGTTCCAAATCTGCGCTTGCGTGAAACAAGAAAGGGCCTGTTTCGTATCATCGGAATTCAGGTAACTACAGCCGAGGTTGAGATAGGCTTGTGTCACATCGTCTAAAGTGCCATGACGCATAGAGAGTTGTAAGAGTTTTCGAGCTTCTTCCAAGGCACGTCGGGGGAATCCAGCCGATGAGTAGCAGTCGCATAATTGTCCTGTGATTTTCCATCTTGTCGAATCGTCACGGGTGGATTCCTCCGCACGTAGAAGATAGTCAATGGCCAACGGATATTCTCCCAAATCTCTGTATGTACAGCCTAAAAGATACCATGCTCTCGTTTTTTCTTCGTCATTTCCGTGTGTCTCGTACCAGTCTGCCACGGATTTCATCAACGAGTCTTCTTGCAGGAGAATAAAGAGTTTGTTTTGTGCGTCTGTAAGCAACAAATGATAGTACATCCTATCTCTGGTGGAGAACTTCGCTGCGGATGTGCGCAAGCTGTCCAACCGTTTTTTCGCATAGGATGGATTGTGTGTCAAGGTGGTGTCTATGCTTCTCAAAAGCCGGCGGTTACTTGACGAATGGCAACCTGTCCACAGGAACAGGCATGTCATGCACAGGATTATTATGTGTAAGCGTGTCTCTCTCATAAATTTCACCTATATTTACTTTCTGTTTATCCGTTTCTTCACGGTAGCCGGATTGCCTGCCGCCATGCTGTCGTCTGGTATGTCTTTCGTCACCACGCTGCCAGCTGCGATGATACAGCGGTTTCCGATGGTCACTCCTGGACAGACAATCACACCTCCACCCAGCCAACAGTCGTTGCCGATAGTAATGGGGTATTCCGTTTCCTTGGGTTCCCGACGTTCCACATAATCCATAGGATGTTGAGGTGTGTATAACTGGCAGTTAGGACCGATGAGTGTGTGGTTGCCGATACGGATGAAGCCTCCGTCGAGGAAAGTGCAGTTGTAATTGATGAAGACGTGTTCACCTAAGACGATGCCGTTCCCATGGTCGCAATGGAATGGCGGACAGACGGTGGAAGAGGTGGGGATGTGTGGAATCAGCTCCTCTATCACTTGACGGTAGTCTCGGTCATAGATGCTCATAGTTTGTAGTCGCGCGCAGAGAGTCTTGGCGTGTATCAGACTTTCTTGTATTTCGGGGTCGGAGAAGTAAGCCATCTCTTGACTCCGCATTTTCTCGAATTCGGTTTTCTTCATGTGTTTATTGATTTATATGATTGTCCTCAAACATACCACTTACCTGTCTTGCACGTTGCAACAAATAGAGATGCGATTCATCGCGTCTCCATTCATCGTATCTCCACATTCATCAACGATGAATTGTATCTGTGGTTGGTAAGATATTAAAACACTATGCAAAGCGGAGACGCGATGAATCGCGTCTCTACCTAAACAATGTTGGTTGGTGGTACGATTACGGATAATCATTTGATTTATATTATGCCCTTTCATTGTTTTTTTCAACCCCTTCTCTAATTCCTCAATGGTCGGCATTGAAGACTTGAAGTCTTTCGGGAAAAGTTTGGATAACTGGTATTATTTCGATATGATACGACGGTGATGATCCCATGGAATAGAGAATAGCATCTTGAAATTGTCCGCAACTTGCGGAACATTTGCAAATAATGGGGCATAGAGTTTGTAAAAGTAGCTCATATACTTCAAGTTAGTTGGCGAGAATCCCTTAACCCCCGGCATCTCATTCTTTAAATCTTGGCTGAGATTCTTGTAAAAGCCCGAACCATACGTGTTGGTATATTGTTTGGTTTCAATGTCCCGTCCTAACTTCCAATAGAAATCCAACAGATATCTATTGGTGGCGCATGACGCTTTAAGGCGATGGCTGTAGAACCGTTCCTTGAGTTCAATAAGCCAGTCTTTATAGTGGGTATCTTCACGAAGGACTACTGATAAGTCTATATTTTGCTTTGCCATTATTCTAAAACCGTTTAACGCTACAAATTTACTGTTTTATCGTGATAGTCACTCAAAAAACGATGATTTTTTGAGATGGGTGGTATCTATTTAAACAAACTAAATAAGCGGTGCCAGCCGTGAAATGTTAAAACCGTGTAAAGTGTAGATGTATCGGGGAAACTGTTTTGTTTCTTCTGAATTTTTTCGCAACTTCGCGGCGGTTTACAGACTGTAGGCTAAGGGGTGCTATCCTTCGGGAAGGCTGAGATCAGACCCTCGAACCTGATCCGGGTAATGCCGGCGTAGGGAAGTATGGACATAAAAAGAACCCCTTTTTATGTATTTTGTCTTTAGGTTTTAGATGAAACAATTTGCATTGTTCTGTGGTGCGTTGGTAGGATGTACGGCCACAGTGAACGCCGCCGGTTTGGTGGGCGAGAAGATTGACACGCTTCGGGCTACACAGCTTCAAGGCGTGCAGGTGCTTTCTACTCGTGCGGGCAAGAAAACGCCAATGGCCTTTGAGAATGTGTCAAAGGAGCAAATCAAATCCATGAATTTCGGGCAGGATGTGCCTTATTTGCTGATGTTCACGCCGTCTGTGACGACTTCTTCGGACGCTGGTACAGGAATGGGGTACACGGGTATCCGGGTGCGTGGCACAGACCCTTCTCGTGTGAACATCACGGCTAATGGTATTCCTATTAATGATTCCGAGAGCAGCAATGTCTATTGGGTGAATATGTCGGACTTGGCTTCCAGTGTGCAATCCATACAGGTGCAGCGTGGGGTGGGTACGTCTACGAACGGTGCGGGCGCTTACGGTGCCAGTATCAACTTGCAGACGGAGAACATCGGACTGAAGCCTTTTATGGGACTGGATGTGTCTGGCGGTTCTTATGGCACACATAAGGAGACGCTTAGGTTTGGCACTGGTTTGTTAGGTGAACATTGGGGCTTTCAGGGACGTTTGTCCAACATGGGGAGTGACGGTTATATTGACAGAGCTTCGGTGCGGCTGAACTCTTACTTCCTGCAAGGCGGGTATTTCTCCGACAACACGGTGGTGAAGTTCATCACTTTCAACGGTACGGAGCAGACGTATCATGCTTGGAATTACCCTTCGCTCTATGAGATGGGACTGTATGGACGGCGTTACAATTCCTGCGGAGAATATTATGATGACGAGGGGAATGTGCATTATTACGGAAACCAGACGGACAACTACCACCAGCAGCACTACCAGTTGTTCTGGAACCAGATTTTGAACGCTAACTGGAACTTCAATGTGGGCTTGCATTACACGAAAGGGTTCGGTTACTACAACGAGTATAAGCCTGGACAGAATTTAGCGGACTATACGCTTTCCAAGAAAGCGGACTTGCAGGCGGACTTGGTACGTCAGAAAGCGTTGGACAATGACTTCTATGGAGCGGTGGCTTCCGTAAACTACAATAGCCTCCACGGCTTGACGGCTACGGTGGGAAGCGCCTGGAACAAATACCTTGGCGGACATTACGGAGTGGTTACTTGGGTGGGTAATCCCTATATGATGCAGAACGACCAGAAAGTGTACCAGCAAGGTGACTACCAGTCTGAAGTTGACCACCGGTATTATGACAACGACGGACGCAAGTATGACTTCAACGTCTATGGAAAAGTGAACTACGAGTTCTTAAAGGGACTGAGTGTGTATGCGGACTTGCAGTATCGCCACATCGGCATCCACATGTACGGACCTACGGACAAGTTTAACGAGGATGGTTCGCGTTTTGTTTTCGCAGACCATTTCACTTTCGATTTCTTTAATCCCAAGGCGGGCTTGTTCTACCAGATCAATCCTCATCACGGACTCTACGCCTCCTTTGCGGTGGCAAACAAGGAACCGACCCACGACGACTACGAGGATAATCTTGGCACGTCGTTGCACAGTGAGCGGCTTTACGACTGGGAGGCAGGGTATAAATACCAGAGTCGTAGATTCTCCGCAGGAGTGAACTTCTATTATATGAACTACCGCAACCAGTTTGTGCTTACGGGAGAGATTAATAACATCGGAGAGTTGATTTCCAAGAACGCCGGAAAGAGCTACCGCATGGGGGTGGAGTTGCAAGCCGCATGGCAGCCTGTGGACTGGTTCCGCTGGGATGCGAACGCTACGTTTAGCAAGAACCGTGCGAAAGACTGGACGGTGGTGTTGGATGACGGAAAGACGGTGAACTTGGGAGATACTCCGTTGTCTTTTTCTCCGTCTGTCATTTTCAACAACATCTTCTCTTTCCAGTACAAAGGCTTCTCTGCCAAGGTCATGAGCCAGTTTGTGGGTGAGCAGTATCTGTCCAACACAGGCTTCAAGTCCTATGTCAATGAAGACGCAGAGGAGGGTATGCCTAAAGAGGTCAGCATGATGCTTGATTCTTATTTCACCACGAATGTGGACTTGTCTTATACGTTCAAACTTCGCGGGTTGAAGAGTGTCACGGTGGGATGCAGTGTGTACAACATCTTCAGCGAGAAATACGAGAACAACGGATGGACTTCCGCTTCGTACAAGAAAGACAGCAAGGGTAACGTGGTGGCCTACAATACGACAGATCCCTATGAGACAGGTCTTTCCGCCCAGGCACCAATTAATGCCCTGGCACATATCTCATTGAATTTCTAAAGTGAATGCATACATGACGGAATTCATGGCAATATATTGGCTCGACATCGTGACTACGGTGTTGGGCCTTTTGTACATTTGGTTGGAATACAAGGCGAGCATCGCCTTGTGGATAGTAGGCATCATCATGCCGGTGATGGATATATGGCTTTACTGGAGTCATGGTCTGTATGCGGATGCGGGCATGGCCGTGTATTATACCTTGGCGGCGATATATGGTTATGCGGTGTGGACGTTCGGACGGAAGCGTGGGCAAAAAGCCAAGGAGGATATGCCCATCACTCATTTCAAGAAACGCTTGATTCTCCCTTCCGTGGTTTTCTTTGGAGTGGCATGGGCGTTGATTTACTGGCTTCTGATAACTTATACGAACAGCACAGTGCCGGTGGCCGATTCTTTCACGAACGCCTTGAGCTTTGTCGGATTATGGGCTTTGTCCCGTAAGTATCTGGAGCAATGGATTTGCTGGATTGTGGTGGATGTGGTATGCGCCTATCTGTATATCAGCAAAGGGATTCCTTTCAAGGCGGGACTTTTCACTCTGTATGTGGTAATCGCCGTGATGGGTTATTTCAAATGGGCACGGATGATGAAAACGCAAAAGCATGAAACAGTTTGATTTGATAACTTCTGATGCGTCCTTTGACGCAGTGGTGTTGTGTAACGGGGATTATCCGTCCAACGCTGTAGGTCTGTCCATTTTGGCGAACGCCCGTTTCTTGTGTTGTTGTGACGGAGCGGCGGCCTATCAGCTTACACATCATACCCGCATTCCCGATGCGATTGTGGGAGATGGAGATTCGCTTCCTGACGACTTCAAGGAGACGCATCGAGATATTTTGCACTTGGTAGAGGAGCAAGATGACAATGACGAGACGAAGGCTGTCCGTTTCTGTATGGAGCGGGGATATAAACGAATCGCTATTTTAGGTGCCACAGGTAAGCGGGAAGACCATACCTTGGGCAACATCAGTCACCTTTCGGACTACGCTCAGTGGGGATTGGACGTGGCGATGGTGACAGATTACGGATGGTTTGTGGCGGTCAAGGGTTTGGCTGAGTTCTCGTCTATCCCTCGACAGCAGGTAAGCATCTTCAATATTGATTGTACCCAGTTGGAGAGTCGTGGCTTGCGTTGGAACTCTTATCCTTACAAACAGCTTTGGCAAGGCACACTCAACGAGTCCACAGGGGATTCTTTTCAGTTAGAGGGTAACGGTACGTATCTTGTCTTTCGGACATTCAAGGCGAAAGTGCCGAAAATGTGATAAAACAGCCCAAATGAAGTGCCGAAAATGTGATAAAACAGCCCAAATGAAGTGCCGAAAATGTGATGAAATGGGGTAAATGAAGTGCCGAAAATGTGATAAACCAAGCGTCTGGATAAAGATTATCATGGATTGATGCTGCTTATTGGGTTGATTATTAGTATCTTTGCAGGGAAATAAGGAAGTCGGACTAAAAGATATAAAGGAACGCTTATGGAAAGGATGTTACTTTCGGAACTTGTCAAGTGGAAAAACAAGACAGACAGGAAGCCTCTCATACTTCGAGGTGCGCGTCAAGTGGGCAAGACTTGGCTATTAAAAGAGTTTGGCAAACGGTATTTTAAGGACGTGTGTTATGTCAATTTTGAGCAAAAGGATATACTCAGTTCTATCTTTGAAGGAAGTATGTCCCCTGCACGGATTATAGAGCAATTATCCGTGTTTCACGGGAAAAAAATCTTGCCTAATGATACTCTGCTAATCTTTGATGAGGTACAAGAATTTCCGAAAGCTTTGACCTCGCTGAAATATTTTGCTGAGGAGGCACCCGAATATGTCATCTGCTGTGCTGGTTCCTTGTTAGGTGTGGCTTTGCATGAAGGAACGTCCTTCCCTGTGGGCAAGGTGGATTTCCTTGATTTATATCCTATGACTTTCAAGGAATTTTTGATGGCTGACGGAGAAGAGATGTTAGTAGAATATATAGAAAAGGGCAATCGTGAGCTGGCTCCGTACATAGAGAAACTGACCGACAGGTTGAAGAGTTATTTTGTGGTCGGAGGAATGCCCTCCGCTGTGCAGAAATGGATGGCCACTCACGATTATTTTGAGGTGGACGATATTCAGAAACAATTGCTTATTGCCTATGAGAATGATTTTTCCAAACATGCTCCTCGTACGATGGTTGAAAAAATAAGATATGTATGGGACAGTATTCCGGGACAATTGGCAAAGGAAAACCGCAAATTCGTGTATGGGCTTGTACGACAGGGGGCCAGAGCCAGAGAATATGAGGATGCGTTAATGTGGCTGACGGATGCAGGGGAGATTATTCGTACTTACAATGTGTCCAAACCGGATATACCTTTGAAAGCCTATGCGGATTTAAAGGCGTTCAAGGTGTTCTTGCTTGACATCGGGTTGTTGCGTTCTTTAAGCGGCCTTTCGCCTAAAGTGATTTTAGAGGGAAGCCGTATATTTGAGGAATTTAAAGGAGCTTTGACAGAACAATATGTATGTCAAGAATTAACGACTCTAAAGCGTTTGCAGTCTCATTATTACTGGACTTCAAGCTCATCCGCAGAGATAGATTTTCTGTTGTCTGACGGAGTTGGGGTGTATCCATTGGAATGTAAAGCGGGTTATACGATGAATACCAAAAGCCTTGCTTCCTACAAGAACCGATATAATCCACCTTTGTCTTTAAGAACAAGTTTGTTGCCTTACGAAAAGAACCAGCAGACACTCAATATACCTCTTTATCTTCTTTTCATCCTGCAAGATGAGTTGAATAAATCTTTGTGAGGAATATAATAAACAGGGACATACGAGCCGTGTGTCCCTGTTATATATTCACTTGAAATTTACTCCGCATCCAGCCGCTTGAACAACAGACCAATGGCTACAGGATTGATGAAAGTGCCTTTGCAATGTTTCAATTCCTTTTCCATCATCAGCTCTTTCAGTCCGTTGAAGCCTTTGGGGTCGTTCGCCAATACGGATTGGTAGACCGCTAATTTTGTGTGCGCCTCTTTGTCCTCTGCGGGAATCTCCGTGTAATGTCCAAGGTAATAGTTCCCCTCCAGTACATTATGAGTGGACTTCGTGAGTTTCAAGTGGCCTCTTTCAGCCGCATAGAAAATGTTGCGACGGATAGTCGTGCTGTCTGCATAGCCGTTCCAGGAGTCGGACGTGAGGATGGAGGTGTCTATTTCCGGCGAAGCCTTCTTGTTCAAGTGGATGATATTATGCTCGATGAGGCTTCCTTTGGCGGGGCCACCGATATGAATGGCCGGAGAGAACATTCCTCCTCTGGTCTTTTTAGGACGCAATCCGTCATTGATGCTGACATTGTAGCGGAGAATCGTTCCTTTGTTTCCGATGCTGAAGGGAAGATGGGAGGAACCGTCGTTGCAGATGAGAGCCAGTCCACCGTAATTGTCGTGGCTGTAATTGTATTCGATGACGGTGTTCGTGCAGTTCCAGTCTGAATCGTATGCTTGTCCGTCCCAGGGAGCTTTGTGTCCGCTCACCTCGTTGAAGCGTATAATGGTATTGTCGCAGCTCCAAGGCCAGAAACCTGCCGCCGCTTCCGTGTCGGGCAGGATGTCGGGGCAGTCCCGCATCACGTTGTATTCAATCAGTGTGTGGTCGCATCCTATCGGCACAATACCGTCACCCGGAACTCCCTCGATGAGATTTCCTCTTACCTTGGTATAAAGACTGGGATGCCAGTCACCACGGCTGGCATAGCCGCCCCATATCATGGCGTTTCGGGCGCAATCTTTGATGTGGCAATCCTCAATGGTCAGATTCTCGAACCAGGAGATTTTCTCTTTTCCTCCGTTCACGAAGAGCATACCCGAACCTCCTCCTTTCGCTTTTACCAACGAACCATTCACATCCTGTACGGTGATGTCTAAGATGCGGATGTCTTTTGACACCCCGTAGTCTTTGCATTCCACTTTCAAGCCCGTTCTTCCGGCCAGTCTTTCTTTTCCCTGGTTGATGATACGCAATCCTTTTAAGGTCATATAGGATGAGTTGTAAATTCTCACAGCGTACATCGACTGGTCGAGTCCTTTGATACAGGGCATTTCTTTGCCGTTTCCATAGGCTGTGATGAGGATGGGCTTGTGTTTGGTGCCTTCTCCGTGGAGTTCAAGCATCCCCTCGAAGGTATCGCCTTTCTTCAGCAACACCTTGTCTCCAGCCTGTAAAGTCAGTGCGGAGACTTTGCGGAGTGATTGCCAAGCCGTCCGTGGGGAAGTGCCTTTCTGCGTGTCGTTTCCCTTTTGAGCGTCTATATAATAATCGGTGGCGAAACACGCTGAACCTGCGTTGAGCAGGCACAGCGTGAGCATGAGTAATTGTTTCTTCATTTGCTTACTGTGATTTTGTTCTTGGCCTGTGGATTGAAATAATACACAAGGCTGTTTATCTTGTTCCCTTGCAAAGGAATGTACTGGTCAATCAGTCCGTTGATGGCCGTCCGCAATTCTCCTTTATTATAAGAGAGGGTCAGTGTGAAACGCTTCAACGGTACCGGGTCATACCATTTGCCGTTCGTGCCACGTCCGTGTTGTGTCCACGAGTCAGACGTGGCCAGTTTGTTGGTACTGACATACGTCTTTCCGTTTACTTGGACTTCGGGGTACAAGGTTTGGGCGTTGTAGCGGTAAGCTACATTTCCCACGGTCATCAACAAGCCGTCAGAAGGGATGGAGTCTACCGTCATTGTGACTGTGAACGAGTCGGAAGCTGGGAAACGGAAAGTATGGAGGTCTTTCTTTGCGGCTTTCTCCCGTATGCGTAGAGACGTAAGTTTCTTTGGAGCAAAGCCCTTGAAGTCGGCATGGATTGCCGTGTTATACCCTAAAGGACGTTGTTTGCTGACAATCCAGTCATAGTATTTCCCGTACATCCATCCTAAGCGCAAGGGGGATTTCTCTGAATTTGGCAGGATATAAGGTCGTACATTATTTTCCTTGGAATTGCGTGTGACGGCCTGGGTGGAGGCTATCTCTCCCTCGTCAGTCATGGTGAATTTCACAAGTTCGTATTTCTTGCCGTATTTTCCTTCCGTGGGCAATGAGCAGTAGACAATACTTGGATTGGCCGGGTCGATGGCCATGCCGGAAGAATAGCATTCCTCCAGACGGGGTGTGTCATGAAAATGTCCGCCTGCATTGCCAAGGAACGTTTTCTTCCACGTCTTATTGTGCCATTTGGCGTAATAGAATTCGTGCGAGTCCTTCTTTTCACTGATACGCACCAGGGCCACGATGGGTTCTTTCTCTTTGTTATAAGCGATTTGCCATACCCAGTCACGCTTGTCGGCAGGATTGTCAATCATGGTGAAAGGATACTTCTGCACGTAACTCTCCCGTTTGTTCACTTGGAACGGTCCTTGCGAGATGTTGGAGAGGATATTTCCGCTGATGTCTTTCAACTGCAAATGGTGGATGTCCACAAAATTGAAGTAAAGGAAGTTGGGATATTCGTTGTCCGGGTGTCCAGTGGTATAAGTCAGGTATATCTGGTCTTTCCCATTCGACTGGTATTTGCAGTAAGGCCGTGCCCCTGTGGACTGTACCATCTGATAAGGCCCCCAGTCCACTTTTACGTCATCGTTGTCATCGGGCATGGTCAGCCGGGCGATAGTAGGATGCCATTTGATACCTCGCCAGCAGAGGTAAATATGCTGTGGATCGTCAGAGAGGATGAAAGGGGATGGGTATGTCGTCGGGTCTTTGGTGGGAATCACTCCCTCTTTACCCAAGGTGGTGATGTCGCCCGGTTTCTGAGAGATACGGTAATAGAAGCATTTCTCATCCGTGTGTCGGGAGTAGAATATCATGATGCGGCCATCTGGCAAGGCGAGGAAAGTCGGGTTGTCATGGTCGTCCGGCTGGAAGTAAGAACGAACCAACACTTCCTGTTGCCGTTGCTGGCGGAAGTCATACTGCATGGCTTTGATGTTGCCATGTCGGTCGATATAGCCGATGTAGGAGGCGTTGACTCCTTTGGCTGCATTCTCATAATGCATGGCTCTGGGGTCAGCGAACCAGCACCATGCTCCTTTTGGGGCCACTTCGTAGCCGGAGTAAGTTTCTTGCGCTTTGACGGCTGTCTGTGTCCAGGCTGCCAGTCCAAAGGCCAAGGTAATAAGTATTCGTTTCATAAGAGATATTTAGTTGTTGCTATGTATAAGAATCAAGTGCAAAGATACGGTTATATATGGAAAAAACAGTTCAAAAAACAATCGAACTGGTGGGTGTTTCAAGTCAAATAGCCGAAAACTCTCGACTGAACGCAGTGGTTCTGCCGAGAGTCATCACATTACTTATAACTACTTACAATTCGATCCTCAATTAATCTTGTCCTCATCTGCTACGGCGTCTTCCCAGTTATCCCATTCTTTGATGTTAGGGTTGTAGCCGTCATAGCCGTAGTTCTGCCACAGTGTGCCTTTGTTGTTGGCTGTGATGGCATCGTTCGGTATTGGATAATAGACATTGTGCTTGTCCATGGTATACTTTAACGTGTTCGGCCCAGAAGTGATGCCGTTTGGGAACTTATTATAATAGGAGTAATGCACTATACGCTGGTACCAATAGCTGCCGCCTCTGGTATCGGTGCCTTCCTGTTTGTCCCAGGTGTTGATGTTATACGTGTTGCCCCATTCATCCGGCTTTCCGCTCAACGCCAGACAGTAGGAGATACGGGTCAGTTCCGTGCGTCTCCATTCTTCCAGGTACAATTCACGGGCACGTTCGTTCACGATATCACCGATGGTGATGTTGCCAGTATAGAACTGTGAGCAATGTGCACGTCTACGCAGGGTATTCAAGTCTTCTCGTGCTTCCGCATTCTTTCCTTGGTAGAAACGGGCTTCGGCACGCAATAAATACGCTTCAGCCAGACGGTACACATACCAGTTTGCGTTGCTTCCCTTGGAAGAACCGTTGAATTGTACAGCGCCGAGGTTCTCTTCCGCCACTTGGTCTTTCAGGTAAATCTTGTACAGGGGGAAGTCAAACCAGTCACGGAGTGTATCCTGACACAGGATTTTCCCGTCTTGATATAAACGGTAATGTTGGCCGTAATATGCGGATTTTGTCTTGTTTTTTTGGTCGGTATAGGCGTTGTACTTGAGGTCTTCCATATTGACCCAGTTACCCACTTGGGAGTTGTGACGGAGGTCTTGTTTGTCTTCCATTCCATTCACCTCCCACAATGTATGCTGGGCGAAGAAGGTAGGACGTACTGTGGCGATGCCTCTTCCGAAAGCGCGCAAGTTGTCAATCTGTTTGTCGTACAGTGCGTTGTTTCGTGCGAAGTTATTGCCGGCTTGTGCTCCGTCAGGTGTTTTCAGACGGGCGTTGTCGCTCCAGTAAGGGCCGAAGATACGCATCGTGTTGAATGAGGAATAGGATTCAAGCGTGGTGTTGGTCAGTCCGAAGATGGCTTCTTTGTTTTCGTTGGCCAGTTTGTTTTCCGGACGGTGCAAGTCCCAAATCACATTTCTTGTGATGTTCCAAGTCTCAGGCTCTCCGCTGTTGATATCTTGTCCGAACGGTTGGGTCATCAGGCTGTAGCCAGAATTATTGATGAGTTCATTGCATTGTTCTTCCGCTTTTTGCCATTGCCCGGTAGCCAGATAGCATTTAGCTAACAACATACGGCAGGCACCCTTGTTCACCATACCGTAGTACTGCATATCCTTCTGGTCGGGTACCCACTGCACAGCTTTTTCCATGTCCGCTGTGATCATCTTCAGAATAGCCGCTTTCTTGGTGGAACGGTAATTCTGCTTGGGTACACTCAGAATTTTTGTGATTAATGGCACATCGCCAAACTCAAATACAAGAGAGAGGTAACGGAAAGCACGGTGGAAATAAGCGCGGCCTTTGTACTCGTTCTTGACAGCCTCACTCAATCCCTGTACCCCATCAATATAAGTAAGCACGGTATTGGCGTATTTAATACCGTTATAGGTCTCGTACCAGAAATGGGAGATACGGTTGTCATCTCCGTTGCTGATACCATTAGTTGGAGTCAATGCATTGGCGAAGTCGCCGTACACGCCTCCCACGGCATCAGTCCGTCCGTAAAGAGCCAGGTCTGAATACATGTATTCACTTCCGATGGGGCATAAGATATTATTGTTCCCACCGCCTGTCCAGTAATTTCGCAAGTGCTTGTCACACATGGTGATGGCAGACCGAAGTCCGGCCTCAGTGTTGAATGTTTTTTCAGGCTCGTACATGGACAACGGGTCTGGTTTCAGGAAATCATCCGTACAGCTGGATAAGATACCAGATGTAAGAGCCAGTGTCAATGCGCCGGCGAATATTTTATAGGATGTCTTCATTTCTAATGCAAGTTTTTAAAGAGTTAAGTTGATACCGAATGAATAAGTTCGGGTAGCCAGTCCGCCAGTCTCGGGGTCGGCATATTCCCAGTCTTTCGCCCATACAGCCACATTACGTACTGTGGCGAACACTTTCAAGTTGCTGATGCTGAGTTTGGATATCAGGTTCTTGGGGAAGTTGTAGGCCAGGGACACATTGTCCAGACGGATGAAGTTGCGGTTGTGCAAACGGCTTGGAGAACTTATTCCTGAGGGACCCTGTGCGTTCAGTCTTCCGTATGTATCGGAAGGATGTTCCGGTGTCCAGTAGTCTTTGGCGAACACGTTGAATGTATAGGTGATTCGGTTGGAGCCATTGTCCTGGTTCAGGTACATGGTCTCTAAGCTCTTGTGTCCCATGTAGGAGTACAGGTTGAACGAGAAGTCGAAGTGCTGGAACAGCTTGAATTCATTGCGCAGCGACCAGTGGATAGGCGGCTGTGTCTGTCCGAGGAACTGCTTGTCCTTGTCGTTGTACACGGGCGTGGTGGTACCGTCAGCGTTCTTCTTGTCGTCTGCGGTGTAGATATTCTCCACCTTCGGGTCACCTGGCTTTTGTCCGTAACGTTTCGCTTCCTGTGCTTCGTTAGGTTGCCAGATACCGGTTACTTTGTAAGTCCAGATTTCGCTGATGGGCTTGCCGATGAACCATCCGTTGCTCAAGTCGTCCTGCTCTTTGCGTCCGATAACTTTGCCATTAGCGTCCGTCACGTCCTCATACTGATAGTACAAGTGGTTAATTTTGTTCTTGTTGTAAGAGAAGCTCAAGCTGGTACGCCATTCAAAGTTCTTTTGCTGGATGTTCAGCGACTGGAGGCTGATTTCAAGTCCGTTGTTTTGTACCTCGCCCAAGTTGGTCGTGATACTGCCGAATCCAGTGAAGTTTGGCAGACGTTGGTTCATGATCATGTCATTGGTCTTCATGAAGTAGGCTTCGATACTACCCGTCAATCGGTCGTTGAAGAAGCCGAAGTCCAATCCCACGTTGATAGCTTTGGTCTTTTCCCATTGCAGGTTGGGGTTAGCCATCCGGTTCACGCTCATGTAGTTGTAGTCTACATAGTTGCCGGATGCGTCGATATACGCCATGGTAGTACCGGCACCTGCGCCAAGGTCTGCCAGTGCGATATAGGGATCAGAGAGAGAACGGTTTCCATTCTTACCCCAGGAGAAACGTAGTTTACCAGTACTCATCGGAGTCCAGTGGAACCAGCTTTCATTGGTGAATGACCAGGCGAGAGACACGGACGGGAAGGTAGCCCACGGATAGTTGGCGCCGAAGGCGCAATAACCGTCACGGCGTACAGAGGCCGTCACCATATAGCGGTCGTTATAAGAATAGAACAAACGGGCCAGGTAAGCGGCGGCTGTCTCATGGGTGTCTGTCGTCGAGAAGTCACTGGCACTCTTCGTGGCGTTGGAAGTATTATGGAAGCCCAATGCGTCTGTCGGATTAAACTTGCGTGCTTCGATACGGTCAGTCCATGAACGGCGTTCCTCCGCTTCCTGTACCAAGGTCAGCACCACGTGGTGTTTCTTGGCGAAAGTATAGTCCCATGTCACCGTGTTGTTCAATGACCAATCAAAACGCTTGCCGTTCTCACGGTTCACCCCCTGACTGTTAGGGTCGCTGTCCGGTTTCTCCGCAGAGAGGAAGTAGCGGTCATAGAAGTACTGGTAACGGGGTGCGATGTTAAACTCGTAACGTATACCGAAAGGCAGGGTGAGTTTGGCATTGAAGATGGTGTTGAACACGGTATAACCCTTTTCAAGGTCTACCCACTCTTGCTCAAAGTCATAATTATAGCCTCGTTTCACGGTGCTTCCGTGCGGATATTGTGCAAATGTACCGTCTTCATTCAGGTAGTTTCCGTAAGGGCTGTTCAGCAGCATGTTGTCCGTGTTGATGGCCATGTTTCCATCCGAACGGTCTTGAAAATTCACGTTCGCTCCAATCTCCAACCAGTTGGTCACTTTTCCGGACACTTTCAGGTTGGCTCGCATCGCACGGTAGTCGTCTCCTCTGGTAGCTCCCTGGTTCTTTTGGTAACCGAAAGACATGTAATAGTTCATCTTATCGCTGGCACCGGAAACACTGGCGTTATAGTCTTGGTTGATGCCTGTGCGGAAGGTCTTGTCCGCCCAGTTGAAGGTGCGGCCGTTGAGGAAGTTCAGCAATACAGCGTCTTCCATGTTCAGACGTTTTCCGTAGATACTCAGCAGTGCTTCTCCAGCGGTGTTGTTGGTATAAGCGGCCCATTGTTGGCTGGTGATGCCGTACCGAGACAAGTTGTTGGGATTGTCGTAATAACCGGGGTTCGTTTGAGTGACTTGATAAGCCTCGTATTGACCCTTAGAGTTGAATCCGTAGGTAGGTGATTTATACCAGTCCTCCAGATAGGTGAGGTATGCGCTCGGAGAGAATGCGTCACGATAGGCACTCTTGGTGTTGATACCGATATGAGTGCTGACATTGATGGTCGGCTTTCCTAATTTTCCTTTCTTGGTAGTCACCACGATGACACCGTTCGCACCTTTCGCACCATAAACGGCAGCGGCGGAAGCGTCTTTCAACACGTCAATCTGGGCGATGTCATCTGGGTTGATTTCGGAAAGTTCTCCATAGAACATCATGCCGTCAAGGATAATCAACGGGTCGTTGTGTCCGCCTCCTGTATAGACAGAACGCTGTCCACGTACCTGCATGGAACCGCCTCCTTTGGCTGAAGCGTCATAGCCCACACTGAGTCCTGTGGTTCCACGCAACACGTCTTGCACAGTCTTAGGTGCCTCTGTGGCCAAGTTGTCTGGTTTCACCTGGATGACGGAACCCGTCAAGTCCTTCTTGCGCATCGTACCATAACCAACTACGACCACATCGTTCAGTGTGGTGGAGTTGTCTTCCAACTTGATGGTCATGTTCTGTCCGGCTACCGCTGTGACAGTCTGTGCGGTGTAACCAATAAAAGAGATTTGGAGTTGAGAACCGGTGGCGGCTTTCAGGTGGAATTTACCGTCAATGTCGGTGATGGTACCTTGTGATGCTCCTTTCACACGTACACTTGCGCCAATAATAGGTTCACCTTTAGCATCGGTCACTGTACCGGTTACCACGGAAGATTGTGGGTTTGAGCTGTGGATGGCTTGCGGAGCGGTCTCCGTAGTCTGTGCCGTTGCACAGTAGAAGCCATTACATAGCAAAAGTGCCAATAGCACTTGTCGATTGCAATGATAATTCATAAGTTAGATAATGTAAGTTCTACGTTCCTTATTTTTTGCGGGCAAAAATAGTTGTTTCGGAGGAATATAAGATGTAGATTTTAGGTCAATCAGATGCCTTGATTGTATCATGCTTCATTTTTATGATATAGTTAAACCATATCACCTATAAATGTAAGTCCTTGGGATAGGCAATCTCCATGGTTATCTCCTGTCTTTCCATATCCATCCAGTACCGGTTTCAGTACCATATAGGTGGTACTGGAGTTTTTCTTAACTGGTACTGGAGTTTATCTTAACTAAAACTGGAGTACCACCTAAGATAAACTATGAACGGTACTCAATGGATGTTCCCAAGGTAGTAATATGATTGCACTCCAGAATCAATAGGAAGCAACACATGAAGGGAGAAGTAGAGATGCGATTCATTGCGTCTCATTACGTTTCTATCGTCCGCAAGCAAGGGAAAGGAAAGAGAAGGACACTCCGTTAGCTGCCTTTTCGATAGCTTGGGCACAGGCGATGAGGGTGGCACCCGTGGTCATCACATCGTCTATCAGCAATATATGTTTGCCTTGAAATGGGGTGGAATCAATTACCGAAAAACTTCCCTCCACATTATCTTGTCTTTCCAATCGTCCGTTTTGTTTGGTCTGGCTCAGGGTGGAACGGTGGCGGATAAGGTGCTTGCGGTCTATGGGAAGCCCGGTGAGGTCGGCAATGCCCTTGGCGAGGTAGTGGCATTGGTTGTATCCCCGCTTCCGCTCTTTCTTCTTGTGGAGCGGTACGGGGATGAGCAAGTCCACTGACTCGAAGAAGGAAGATGTGAGCAACAGGTCTTTGGCCAATATACGTCCCATGGTATAGCCGACCTGGGGATTGTGATAGTATTTCATCTCCCATAGAATGTTTTTGTAAGGGCTGTCTGGATGATAATGGATGTAGGCGGTAGCTCTTCGAAGGCGATGAACTCTGCCCCAGAATTTACGTTCCGCCGCATTGTCTGTTTGTTCATGGAAGCGGGTAAGCGGCAATTGGTGAAGGCAATGGAAGCAGAGATGTGTCTCCGCAAGTGTGAGCCTTTTGTGGCATACCACACAGCTGCGGGGAAAGAACAAGTCGAGCAGGCTACGGCCAGTCTGTGTCAGGATATTCATCATCGTCAGCGGATAGAAGAGGTTGGAGTACGCTGGGTTCAAAACCTTTCCCGGCGGCATAGCGCAGGAGTTTCATACGGCGTTCATAGTCATTCTTCCCTTTTACCGAGGGGCGTTTGGCGAGCAGCACTTGTCGGGCGATTTGTCGGTATTCCTCTTCATCGATGGAGTCAATGGCTTCTTTTACAAGCGATGAGGCGATTTGTTTCAGCCGAAGTCCTTGGGCTATTTTCAGTTTTCCCCATTTATTATAGCGGAGTTTGTCCCGGGCGTAGGCACGGGCGTATCGGCTTTCGTCTATGAACTGCTCTTTGAGCAAACGGTCTAAGATAGAGGAGGCTTGTGTCTCGTTCATTCCCCACTTGGTTAGCTTCGTGCGGATGTCGGAGAGGCAATATTCCGCTCCGGCACACAGGGCGGCTGCTTTCTGGAGGGCTTCTTTTTCGGTGAGTGTCTTCATCGGCGTGTGAGTGTGGCGGAAAGCATACGTTCCCTTCCGAACAAGTCTTTCCGTATGGTAATGGGATTGTATTCCTCTTGCAGCAACATGGTGCGCATCGCTTCCGCATAGAGCGGATTGATTTCAAAATACAGCTTGCCTCCTTCTTTCAGCAGGGTGTGTCCCAGCCGTGCGATGGCTTTGTAGAACAAAAGTGGATTGTCGTCAGGTACAAACAGGGCTTCCGATGGCTCCCAGTCCAGTACGTTGGCTTCCATGCTGGCTTTTTCCCGTTCTGCCACATAAGGGGGATTGCTCACGAGCAGGTCATAATGGGAGGTTTCTTCCTCGGTCGGTTGGTAACGCAGTACATCCCGTTGAAAGAAATGGGCTTTTACGTTGAGAGAAATGGCGTTTTGTCGGGCGCAAACTAACGCTTTATCTGAGATGTCCCAGGCGTCTACCTCCGCTTTTGGGAAGTGTCGGGCAAGAGACAGGGCTATACAGCCGCTTCCTGTGCCGATGTCCAACAGGCGATGGGGAGTTTCCTGCTCCGTAATCCAGTCCACTAATTCTTCCGTCTCAGGACGGGGAATCAGCACTCCGGGAGAAGTGTAGAAGCGTTGTCCGTCGAACTCCGTGTGTCCGAGGATGTACTGTATCGGTTCGTGTTGCGTAAGGCGTGCGATGATTTTAGCGAGTATTTGTTCCTTTTCTTCGGATAATTTTATAACTTTGCCAGCATAAATATCGCTCAAAGGAACACCAAGTCCGTCTTCCAATACAAGATGGGCTAAGGAGCGGGCTTCCTCTTCGGAATAGAACGGAAGAAGCTGTGAGCGTAGATGTGCGAGTAATGTGGTCATGCTTGACTGTTTTTATTCGCTTGTAAAAGTACGAAAAAAACGCGAAACAACGAAGATTCATGGAAAAAACGGCGGAAACAGACGAGGCGATGCGCCAGACAGACGAGCTGTTTATGCGGCGGTGTCTGCAATTGGCGGAGAATGGGCGTGAGAATGTGGCGCCCAATCCGATGGTGGGTGCTGTGATTGTGTGGCACGGGAAGATTATCGGTGAGGGGTATCATGCGCATTTCGGAGAAGGGCATGCGGAGGTGAACGCCATAGCCTCTGTAAAAGACCCTTCGCTGTTGCCGGAATCCACGATTTATGTCAGTCTGGAACCCTGCGCACATTACGGGAAGACACCTCCTTGTGCGGACTTGATTGTAAGCAAGGGCTTCAAACGGGTGGTGGTCGGATGTGGAGACCCATTTGCCAAAGTGGCGGGAAGAGGAATCCAGAAAATACGAGCAGCCGGTATCCCGGTGACTGTCGGGGTGTTGGAAAAGGAATGCCGGGCGTTGAACTGTCGCTTCATGACTTTCCAACAGGAGAAACGTCCGTACCTCACGCTGAAATGGGCGGAGTCGAGGGATGGCTTCATAGACGGTTGTCGCACGGCGCAAGAGTCTCCTGTGCGTTTGTCTTCTCCGCTGACCCAGATGCGGGTACATAAGCTGAGAGCGGAGAACCAGGCTATCTTGGTGGGAAAGCGCACGGCCTTGCTGGATAATCCTTCCCTGACTGTGAGGGAATGGGCTGGCAGAAACCCGGTGCGGGTGGTGTTGGATGCCGACTTGACATTGCCGCATTCATTGAAGCTGTTTGACGGTACGGTCCCTACCTTGGTGGTGGCGGATACAGGAGCGGAGGAAAAGACGGCGGTACCTGGAGTGGAAATACTTCGGTTGCCATTGCGAACACAGGGCTTGCCTGTGTTGCTTGCCGCCTTGTATCAGCGAAACCTGCAATCTCTCTTGGTGGAGGGTGGAGCCTGTACCTTGTCGCAGTTCATCGAGCAAGGATGTTGGGATGAATGCTGGCGTGAGGTGTCGCCGTTGGCGTTGGGAAAAGGGGTGAAAGCTCCTGTGCTGAACGGTGCGGATTTGAGAGGTGTAGAGACTTGGGACGGACACCAATTGCTGCATTATCACCACTTTCTACCTATAAATTAATGTAAAAAACAATCGCTTTCTGCATTGATAAGGGGAAATGTTTCTATTTTTGCAGGTAAGTTTAAACAACGCGAACGATAAAGCTTTATTTTTTGATGAAAAGAAACTTAGGTATTCAATGGCTGGCGATATTGGCACTTGGCGTGTCGATGGCTTCTTGTCTGAAAAGCGAGGACGTGGATAACAGCCAATACAAAGATTGCGATATAACCTCCTTTTCGGTGGGGGATATAGCGACCATACGCCATACCACCACGAAAACGGGGAAGGACAGTACCTATACGGAAACGCTGAAGGGTGACTCCATCAAATGGGAGATAGACCAAGTAGCGGGGAAAATATACAATCCCGACTCTTTGCCGGTGGGTACGAACATCAAACGAATTGTGCCTACTATTTCCGCAAGCGGTTTGGTGGCAAGGGACTCGTTGGGTATCTTGAAGTATTTCAATAATGGAGCTGACTCACTTGATTTCACAAAAGGACAGACTTTTACCGTGGTGGCTTACAATAATACGGACAAGAGAAGCTATCAGGTGGAGGTGAGAGTGCATAAGATGGATCCTGACCAATGGACGTGGGACAGTATTCCCTCCGTGCAGTATGCCGGAAACGCCTTTGTGAAAGGACAGAAAGCGTTGGAGAAAAATGGCGTCATCTATGTATTCGGTACAGCGGACGGACAGACTACAGGTCTGACTACTTCCACAGACGGACGTACATGGACAGCTATCAGAACGTTGAACAAGGCGGTGGATTATTCCACAGTATTAAATGATGGAAACACTTTCTACGGCAAGACGACTGACGGAATGATTTACAAGTCTGCGGATGGTGTGAATTGGACACAGGCTTTCACCACTGGAGAAAGAGCCTATTCCTTATTATATATAGACCAAACGAAACTTTACATAGCCACGGATAGCAAGACCATGAAGGCCATTGCATTGGCAGATGGTACTTCCACGGCAATTTCTGCCGAGAATGATGCGGTATATCCCGCAAGCCAAGTGTATGGTTTCGACAAGCCGGGTGCGGTGATTGCGGAAGACAGACGGCAAGTCTTTGTGGGACTTCCTTCTGCATCGGTAGCTGCGGACACGGCTGCGGTGGCTTGGACTCGGTCGGGGAATGATGACTGGATTTATACAGGTACGGTAGGGTCTAATCCCGGCAAGTATGCTTGCCCTGCGTTCGCCAATTTGGCGGTGTTCGCTTATGGCGACAAGAAGTTGGTGGCGTTTGGAAGTGATGCCAAGGCTAGGCAACGGGGTTTCTCAGATGTGTATGTGTCTGAGGACTGGGGTGTTACATGGTATCCTACGAAAAATAAAAATGTGTTCCCTGCTGCTTTCCATGAGGATGCGGTGCGGAGAGACAACGCTTTCTCCTTTATTATAAAGGATAAGCGGATATGGATATTCTGGTCTAAACCAGTGAAGGGCGCCTCTGTGTGGAGGGGAAATCTGAATAAGGTAAACTTTCTACGTAAATGAGCATGGACGAATACAAGGATAAACTCGATATGCGGCGTATACCTGCGCACGTGGCGGTCATCATGGATGGCAACGGGCGTTGGGCCAAGGCGAAAGGGCTTCCCCGTACACAAGGACATGTGGCGGGAGTTGAGACCGTGAAGCGGATTACCACGGAATGTGTGAGGCTGGGGGTGAAATACTTGACGCTTTACACCTTCTCCATGGAGAACTGGAACCGCCCGGCAGCAGAGGTGAGTGCGTTGATGGGCTTGATTCTTACATCTTTGGAAGAGGAAATCTTCCATCGTAACAAGGTGCGCTTCCGTGTGGTGGGCGATATGGATATGTTGCCTGAGGAGGTGCGTCGTAAATTGGAGGAATGCATGGAGCGGACAGCCGTTTACGACAAGATGACGATGGTGGTCGCCTTGAGCTATTCCTCCCGATGGGAATTGACCAGAGCTGCCCGCTTGTTGGCGCAGGACGTGAAGGAGGGAAAACTTCCGCTCGAAGCGGTCAGCGAGGAGGAATTCGCCAAACGGCTGGACACGAGTTTCATGCCAGACCCTGACTTGATGATACGTACAGGGGGGGAATACCGTATGAGCAACTTCCTGCTGTGGCAGTGCGCCTATTCCGAGCTTTATTTTACCCAGGAGTACTGGCCGGATTTCAACGAAGTCTCCTTGCGGAAGGCCATCTACGATTTCCAGCAAAGGGAACGTCGCTACGGAAAGACCAGTGAACAGGTAGAGCAGACACAAACAAAGTAAGACTTGAAGAACGATTCATAGTAGCAAATGAAAAAAACATTAGTATATATCTTGCTGACGGCTCTTTTGTCGGAAGGCTCCTACAAGGTGTGGGCGCAGCTTCCGCAAAAAGAAGAGGAGCCAGTCATCAGCTATACGGGACAGCCCCGACAATACACCATCGGTGGAATAGCCGTGAAAGGTATTCCCGGTTATGAGGACTACCTGCTGGTCGGTATCTCCGGATTGTCCGTAGGACAGCAGATTACCGTGCCGGGATCGGACATTACCACGGCGGTGAAGAGATACTGGAAAAACGGATTGTTCTCCAATGTCAGTATACAGGCGGACAGTATTGTGGATAATAAGATATTCTTGCATGTATATCTGTCACCCCGTCCTCGTCTTTCTGCCATCCATTATACGGGTATCAAGAAAGGAGAGAGGGAAGATTTGCAAAACTCGCTTGGATTGGTGGCCGGTAATCAGATTACGCCGAATATATTGGACAGGGCCAAGATTCTGATAAAGAGATACTATGACAAGAAGGGTTTCAAGAACGCGGAGGCTACCTTCACACAGAAAAATGTGGACAAGGAACACGTGGACTTGACCATCAATATAGACAAAAAGCTGAAGACGAAGGTACACAAGATTTACATCTACGGCAACAAGGCGTTGACGGAGAAGAAAATCAAGGGTGCCATGAAGAAGACGCACGAGAAGGGAAAACTGTTGAATCTCTTCAAAGCCAAGAAGTTCATTCAGGAGAAATACGAGGAGGACAAGCAATTTATCATTGACCGTTACAATGAATATGGCTATCGTGATGCGGTGATTACGGCTGACACGGTGCGCAACTATGACGACCGTTCGGTGGATATCTATCTGCATATCAACGAAGGACAGAAGTACTATGTGAGAAATATCACATGGGTGGGCAATACGATTGTGACCACGGACTGGCTGAACCATGAGTTGAGAATGAGCAAGGGGGATGTCTATAACCAGAAGCTGATGAACGAGCGTCTGACAAAGGACGACGACGCTATCTCCAACTATTATTACAACAACGGTTATGTGTTCTCACGGGTAGACCCGGTGGAGACGAATGTGGAAGGCGATTCAATCGACCTCCAGATGCGTATCACGGAAGGCCCGCAGGCTACGATTAACCATGTGCGTATCACAGGTAACGACCGTGTGTATGAAAATGTCATCCGTCGTGAGTTGCGTACCAAGCCGGGCGACTTGTTCAGCAAGGATGCCTTGGAGCGTTCCTACCGTGAGTTGGCGCAGATGGGACACTTCAACCCGGAGACTATCAAACCGGATGTGCAGCCCGATTATGAGAACGGAACGGTGGACATCAACTATATCTTGGAATCAAAAGGTAATGATCAGATTGAGTTCTCCGCAGGTTGGGGACAGACGGGTGTCATCGGTAAGTTGAGCTTGAAGTTCACCAACTTCAGTATGGCGGGATTGTTCTCCAAGAACAAGAACAAACGAGGCGGATTTCTGCCACAGGGAGACGGACAGACCTTGACCATTAGCGGACAGACGAACGGTACGTACTATCAGAGCTACAGTTTGTCATTCTTTGACCCGTGGTTCGGAGGTAAACGACCGAACTCTCTTTCCGTCAGCGGATTCTATTCCAAACAGACAGATGTGAACAGTAATTACTATAACCAAGCCTACATGAACAACTATTACAATATGTTGTACGGTGGGGGATATTACAACAGTAATTACAGTGGATATTACGATGCGGCGTTGGATCCGGACAAGAGTGTGCAGATATGGGGACTTTCCGCCGGATTCGGAAAACGTTTGCGTTGGCCGGATGATTACTTCACGTTCTCCGCTTCGTTGGAGTACGAACGCTACAACTTGAAGAACTGGGAGTATTTCATTATCCAGAATGGTAAGAGTAACAACATCAACCTTACTTTGTCGTTGGACCGTAACTCCACGGATAACCAGATTTATCCTCGTAGAGGTTCGGAGTTCAGTGCGTCCGTGTCTTTCACGCCGCCTTATTCTCTGTTTGACCACAGAGACTATAAGAACCTTGCGAACAATCCTCGTAGTGCCACCTATCAGAATGAGATGGCTAGCAAGTACGAGTGGATTGAGTATCATAAGTGGAAACTCAGATTCCGTAACTTCACGGCTTTGACTAAAGGCTCTAAATGCCCTGTGTTGATGACCCGCTTTGAGATGGGATTGTTGGGAAGTTACAACAAGTACAAGAAATCTCCGTTCGAGACCTATTATATGGGTGGTGACGGTATGAGTGGCTACTCTGGCACGTACGCTACGGAGACCATCGGATTGCGAGGTTATGAGAACGGCTCTTTGACTCCTTACGGGTCGGAAGCCTACGCTTATTCCCGTATGACTTTGGAGTTGCGTTATCCGCTGATGTTGGAGACCTCCACCAGTATCTATGTGCTGGGCTTCCTTGAGGGAGGTAACGCTTGGCAGGATGTGAAGAACTTCAATCCGTTCAACATCAAGCGTTCCGCAGGTTTGGGTGTCCGCATCTTCTTGCCGATGGTCGGCATGATGGGTATCGACTGGGCGTATGGTTTCGACAAGGTGAACGGTTCGTTCAGCGAGTCACACAGCCAGTTCCACTTTATCTTAGGACAGGAATTTTAATCACATAAAAGGAGTTACAGTATGCACATGAAAAGATTCGCAGGCGCGGTGATATTTGCCTTGTGTGGCATCGTGCAGATGTACGCACAGAAATATGCGTTGATTGACATGGAATATATCACGAAGAATATTCCTGAATACCAACAGAAGCAAGCTCAAATCGAGGCGGATACCAAAAAGTATCAGGCGGAGGTGGAAGCGTTGGGTAAACAGGCGAAGACGCTGTATGAGAATTACCAGAAGTCTGCCTCCAAGCTGACACAAGCGCAGCGTACGGCTCGTGAGACGGAAATTGTGAACAAGGAAAAACAGATGAAAGACCTCGGTCAGAAATATTTTGGCCAGCAGGGTGTCATCGCACAGGCTCACCAGGACTTGATGCAGCCCTTGCAGCGCAAGGTCTATGAGGCGGTGAAAGCGATTTCCGAGGCTCAAGGCTATACCATGGTGATTGACAGGGCTTCCGACAACAGCATTATCTTTGCGTCTCCCTCCATTGATATCAGCGATGCCGTGTTGCGGAAAATGGGATATACTCCTACTAACAGATAAACATATAAATAAACACATAAGAAAATGAAAAAGTTACTTTTAATGATCATGATGCTTGCTCCGGTAAGCATGTTCGCTCAGAAATTCGGTCGTGTGAACTCTGCCGAGGTCATTCAGGTGATGCCTGAGTACCAGACAGCTCAGAAAGCGTTGCAGACTTTGGAGAACCAGTATTCCCAGGACTTGCAGCGTATGCAGGACGAACTGAAGAAAAAGAGCGATGATTATCAGAAAGAAAAGGCCACATTGCCCGAAGCTATCCAGAAAAGACGTGAGCAGGAACTGCAAGACATGTACAATCGGTTGATGCAGAGCCAGCAGACCAGCCAGCAGGATTTGCAGAAACAGTCTCAGGAAAAGATGTCTGTGATTACGGACAAGGTGACTAAGGCTATCCAGTCCGTAGGTCAGACAGGCGGCTATGTGTATATTGTGGACATGGCACAGGGATTCCCTTACATCAGCGACACGTTGACCAAGGACGTTACTTCCGAGGTGAAAGTGAAACTCGGACTGAATCCGAACGCTAAACCTGCTCCTGCCACACCGGCAAAGGCTCCGGCTACAAAGAAATAAGTCGATAGAGACAGTATTGTCTTCACAGCGGAACTCCATAGGTTTCGCTGTTTTTTTGTCCTATTTTTCACGAATATTTGCGTACGTCAGAAAAAAACACGAATATTGCAAACACTATGGAACAGAACGAGAATCATGTATATCCGATCTTCGAGAAGATGCTCGGAAGAAAAGACAAGGAGGCTTTGCTGGGGCAGCATGGCTTGATGGTGTGGCTCACTGGGCTGAGCGGGTCTGGAAAAAGCACGCTGGCCATCTCCTTGGAGCGTGAATTGCAGAAAAGAGGCATCCTCTGTCAGATTTTGGACGGTGATAACATCCGTTCCGGGGTGAACAATAACCTGGGTTTCACAAAGGAAGACAGGGTGGAGAACATCCGGCGTATCGCTGAGGTGGGGAAACTTTTCGTCAATCTTGGCGTAGTGACGCTTTCGGCTTTTATCTCTCCGGCGGAAAGTCTGAGGGAGATGGCAAGGGATATCATAGGCAAGGATGATTTTGTGGAGATATATCTCAGCACACCGTTAGAGGCGTGTGAGAAACTGGATGTGAAAGGACTGTATGCGAAGGCTCGTAAGGGAATCATCAAGAATTTCACGGGGGTGTCGGCGCCTTTCGAAGCTCCGAAGAATCCGGCATTGTCGATAGATTCATCTGTGACACCGCTTTATGAGAGTGTGCAAAGGGTGTTAGATTTAATTCTGCCTCGCATCCAGAAGGCTTAATAGATTGTACGCATGGGAGTTTTTGAATTCAGCAAATTACCAATCAACACGCTTGTGGGAGCTGATTGGCATACGTTTCAAGAGATAATCAAGGGCAGGACTGTAGACCCGGCCTATCGGAAGAAGTTTGAATTGACCAAGGGGGTGTGTCGTCTGCTTTCTCCTTTGGCCGGATTACAAGACCGTAAGTTTGAACGTCTGTTGGCGGACAAACCATTGGAGCATGACCCGATGTTCATTCTCGGACATTGGCGCAGTGGCACCACCTTCGTGTATAACGTGTTTGCGTGTGACAAACATTTCGGGTATAACACTACTTACCAGACGGTGTTTCCCCATTTGATGATGTGGGGACAGTCTTTCTTCAAGAAGAATATGAGTTGGCTGATGCCGGACCATCGCCCGACAGACAACATGGAGCTTTCCGTGGATTTGCCACAGGAAGAGGAGTTTGCCTTGGGAAACATGATGCCCTATACGTATTATAACTTTTGGTTCTTTCCTCGCTATTTACAAGAGTATGCGGACAAGTACTTGCTTTTCAAGGATATTACGAAGGAGGAGTTAGAGGTCTTCCGACGTACATTCACGAAACTCATTAAAATCTCTTTGTGGAATACGGGAGGTACGCAGTTCCTTAGCAAGAATCCGCCACACACGGGAAGAGTGAAAGAGCTGGTGGAATGGTTTCCTAACGCCAAGTTTCTCTATCTGGTGCGTAATCCTTACACCGTATTCGAGTCCACTCGCAATTTCTTCTTGAAAACTATCCAGCCGCTGAAGTTGCAGGATATCAGCGAGAAACAGTTGGAAAAGGATATTTTAGAGGTGTATCGGAAACTGTATGAAAAATACGAGGAGGATAAGAAGTATATACCCAAGGGGAATCTGATAGAAGTTCGTTTTGAGGATTTTGAGAAAAATCCGTTGGAACTTACCCGTAATGCTTATGCGGAACTGAGCTTGCCCGGATGGGAGGAAGCTCGTCCGGCGATAGAGGCATACATCAACAAGAAAAAAGGCTATCGGAAGAACAAGTATAAATATGACGACCGCACAGTGGAGTTAGTGGAAAGCCATTGGAAATTTGCGCTTGACCAATGGGACTATAAATTGTAAGGTCTCAAGATTTGATTACATAGAAGGGCATATCGGAAGAGTTCTCTTTTATGATTATCCGCAAACGTACCACTCTTCTGTCTTGCACGTTTGAACTAGTAGAGACGCGATTCATCGCGTCTCCATTCATCGCGTCTCCGCTTTTCATAGTGTTTTTAATATCTTACCAATCACAGATACAATTCATTGCTGATAAATGTGGAGACGCGATGAATCGCGTCTCTACTCTGGTGGTACGATTACGGATAATTATTTTATAACTTTCTAAAAATCAATGAGATTTAAGTCTTCAGCTCCCAGTCAGCACCGAGACATCTTTAATCACAGTTACTCTTGTTCGGTGTAAGACGTAAGATGTGTAAGTGGATTTCATACTTTCACGCGCGGGCGC
>CAVDHB010000025.1:0-33109 GCA_963608705.1 Prevotella sp. P5-108 | reverse complement strand
GGCAAAGCCCCGGCTTGCGAAAGTCAGGGCTTTGTTTTATGTTTTTCTGAATATTACAAAAAAGAGGCCGTGCATATTTTGACACAGCCACATGACTATCCGTGGACTAATTTTTGAGTCTGTGCGATTGGCTATACATTCCGTTGTGGAAAAGATTACTCATAAAGTCTGTCACTCCAATCTCTGATGAACAAAGAATGATACGTGGATTTTTCCACATATCATTCTCTTTGTTATTGTAGCTTACAATCCCCCGTATTTACGTCTACAGTTAGCGTATAGTCCTTCGTGGAACCATCTCGGTTGAGGATGTGGATGCTGAAGTGCCAGAGGTTCTTGTCTTGACTTTTCAGTGTATAACTGATTCGGGCATCAGATAATACGGGGTCTGGATATTCGATTCTTGGATAACCAATGAGAGAAGTGTGAGATTCATCATTTATATCATATGTTTCTATACTTATAGAGTTTTGATTAACCTCTATTGTGAGATACTTGGTGTATGACAATGGATAGACCTTCTCAGAATTAAGATGGTTGTTTCCGTCCTCAAATTTCAGAATCTCTTTTCCGTTGGTATCATAAATAAATCCTCCTTTACCATAATTTTGATAAATAATAAATGAATTCTTATACCATGGAGTCACGTATCCGTCTCCCTCTATGAGTTTGCTTATAACAGCCTTTCCATTATAGATGTAAATTAATGTTTTGCTTGTTTCTTTATCCCCTTCTGATTCTTTATAAGATAGGGGGACAGTGACGACAAAATCTTTATTGTCAAGTCGAACATAATATAGTTTACTAGTGAAACGAGCTTGTATAAGATTGTATTTGAGAACCTTATCATAATAAGGTTCTGTATAGGACGGAGTAATAATCTGGGAGGAATCGTTCAAAACAACACGTTGTTGAATGGAATCATAGACACCCACGAACTGTCTTAGGTCTTTAGTCCGGATGGCTGACAAGGCATAAGAATGAGACCCTTCCTTGATGCCTATTATGTACGAAGGATCACGACCGTCTGTGAATTCTTCATTGTTCCATTTAAAGGGAGAAGATTTCTTTTCAAAAAGTTCTATTGATCCAGAACCATCTGAAACAATTGTTTCTTCAGGTATCTCCAAATCTTTCTCACAAGAGAGACACAAGAGAGACACAAGAGAGTAATGATTTCATAAGATAATGATTTTAATTAGAAGTAGGGACGATCGGGTTCGAACCGATGACCTCTGCAATGTGACTGCAGCGCTCTAAACCAGCTGGGCTACGCCCCTAATTGTTTCTTTATGAAAATAAGTGATTGTCAAATGAAAGTAGGGACGATCGGGTTCGAACCGATGACCTCTGCAATGTGACTGCAGCGCTCTAAACCAGCTGGGCTACGCCCCTAATTGTTTCTTTATGAAAATAAGTGATTGTCAAATGAAAGTAGGGACGATCGGGTTCGAACCGATGACCTCTGCAATGTGACTGCAGCGCTCTAAACCAGCTGGGCTACGCCCCTAATTGTTTCTTTATGAAAATAAGTGATTGTCAAATGAAAGTAGGGACGATCGGGTTCGAACCGATGACCTCTGCAATGTGACTGCAGCGCTCTAAACCAGCTGGGCTACGCCCCTGTTTATTTGACGGGTGCAAAGGTAGGGGTTCTCTTTGAGTTGACCAAATCCTTTAAGCCTCTTTAATCTTTTATCTCCCCATAGGGGGGTATTTCCCTCAGAAATGTATAGCTTCGGTGGGTGTAGTCCACTTTGCAGCAGAAATGTTGCAGTCCGTTGCTTACTATGAGATAGTCCACCTGCATGATGAGGTTGTAGCTGCAAATCTGCGTGAATACCTTTTGCGTGATTTTTATATGCGGGGCTTTATATTCCATAATCATTTTGGGACGGGCGTGCAGGTCGTACAGCACGCTGTCGCAACGGCGCAAGGTTCCGTTAAGATGAATGGCCACCTCGTTGGCCATTCGCAGTAACGGGTAGCCTTTCCGCTCTATGAGGAAATGGACGAAGTGCTGGCGCACCCATTCCTCCGGGGTGATGACCAGCCATTTCTTGCGCAGGATGTCATATATATAAGGAGTGCCGTCCTTTTCTGTGATTTTAGCCTCGAAAGAAGGCAGGTTTAAACGTAAGTTTTCGTACATTTGCATAGTGTTACCTGTAATGCAAAGGTATTAATTAAATGGAAACGAAACAAGAAATAGTAGAAAATTGGTTGCAAAGATACACGCATCTGCCTTTGGACGGATTCGGAGACTATGTGTTGCTGACCAATTTCAATAATTACGTGGACTTGTTCTGCCGTCATTTCGGTATTTCCATGCCGGACTATACCGCCAATATGCGGACAGCTACGGCGGAGAATATCACCATGATTAATTTCGGCATGGGAAGTCCGAACGCTGCGTTGATAATGGATTTGTTGAGTGCGGTGAAGCCTAAGGCTTGTCTGTTTTTAGGCAAATGTGGGGGCATTTCCAAGAAGACGCAGATTGGCGACTTGATTCTTCCCTTGGCGGGTATCCGTGGAGAAGGTACGAGCAACGACTATTATCCGCCAGAGATACCGGCTTTGCCTGCCTTCATGTTGCAGCGTGCGGTGTCTTCTGCTATCCGGGATTCTGGACGGGACTACTGGACAGGTACCGTCTTTACGACCAACCGCCGGGTATGGGAACATGACGAGGCGTTCAAGGAATATTTGAGGAAGACACGGGCCATGGCCGTGGATATGGAGACTGCCACTTTGTTCAGCTGTGGTTTCTATAATCACATTCCGACTGGTGCTCTGCTGTTGGTGTCCGATAATCCGATGATGCCGGAAGGTATCAAGACGGCGGAAAGCGACCGTAAGGTGACCACGGACTATGTGTCGGCTCATGTGGAGATGGGAATAGCATCGCTACGGATGATTATAGAAGAGAAAAAGACAGTGAAACATTTGAAATACGACTTTTAGGTATGGCTTCAAAAGATGTAACGGCAGAGGCGATTGTACGGGAGATAAGGGCAGGGAATTTGAAACCTGTGTATTATTTGATGGGCGAGGAGTCTTATTACATAGATCGGGTGGCAGACTTCATCGTTAATACAGTCTTGAAGCCCGAAGAGCGGGATTTTTGTCTGATTACCTTGTTTGGCAGTGAGACTAACGCCACGGAGGTCATTAATGCGGCAAGGAGCTTCCCGATGGGAGCGATGCGGCAGGTGGTCATGGTGAAAGAAGCGCAGGGATTACAGAACAAGGAATTGCTGACTGTGTACATGAAACAACCGCAACCTTCCACTGTGCTCATTCTCTGCCATAAGAATGGTGCGCTTGACCGCCGTTCTAAATTGGCTGCGGCAGTGCAGAAGGCGGGTGTGCTTTTCGAATCGAAGAAGCTAAGAGACTACCAGCTTTCTGGTTTTATCACGGACTATCTAAAGAAAAAGAAGGTTGGTGTTAATCGTGATGCGGCGGAAATCTTGGGACAGTTTGTGGGAACAGACTTGAACAGGTTGGCCGGGGAGATGGACAAGCTCGTCCTTTCTTTGCCGAAAGGAGAGCGGACGATTACCTCGGAGATGATAGAGAAGAATATCGGGGTAAGCAAGAACTTCAACACGTTTGAGCTGCGCAACGCTTTGGTGGCAAAAGACGTGGTAAAGGCGAATCAGATAGTAAAATATTTTGAGGAAACACCTCGTATGAATCCCTTGGTGAAGACCCTTCCATTGCTGTTCAATTTCTTCCAGAATCTGATGTTGGCTTACTATGCTCCCTCTAAAACAGACCAGGGAATTTGTGAGATGCTGGGGTTGAAGAATCCGTGGCAAGCCAAGGATTACCTGACGGCCATGCGGAACTATCGAGGGGTGAAAGTGATGCAGATTATCTCCGCTTTGCGTCGGGCGGATGCCAAGGCGAAAGGTATAGATAACGCTTCAGAGAGTGAAGGAGAGATTCTAAAAGAGCTTGTTTTCTTCATTTTGCATTGAAAATAGGGTGGGAGAGAGGTGAAATCAGTCCCTAAAAGGGGAAAAATAGAGGTGAAAACAGGGCGGAATATATGAGTTCCGCCCTGTTTTCGTCTATTTTATCGGATAAACAAACAGGCTTAAATAGGGCTTTTATGATGTAAATGAAGACTTTATATGTCTCTATTCCTCGTGAGATTTGCACAGAATCACGTCTGTGTAGTGGATTGCATGAATTCCTTATTCTGAGTGTTACAGAGACTTTACAAACCTCTTGAATTTACATTTAGCCTATTTTAGTACGGGAATGTACACTGTGTAAAATGCAAATATAAATCATAGTATGATAATGTAAAACAAAGATATAAATAAGTAAATTATTGCATGGAAAGTGCTTTATATGACGATTAGATTCATAACGGTGAATATGATGTATTCGAATATGTAGATGTATATATATGTGATGTATATAGGTGAGTAATATTTCACTGATAACCAGTGCTATAAGAATATTTATAACAGTATATCAGACTATTTTATAAGCAGAAATACATGAATCCTTCTTGTAGTGTATATAATATCTGATAAAGAATAGTATAATATATGTGATACCAGTAATATAGCATATTTAGTGAATGATTTACCTTAAATGAGAAATAGCTTGTTTACAGTTTTAAATCATGAATGGATTTAACAAGGTGAATCTAATACGAGAATGAGAATAGTTGAACAAGAAAATTAAATCGTATCATTGAATTTAATTCCTTAAAAGCTTGTGTGATTACATAAATTGATGTACTTTTGTAAAGTCAAACCGAAATATGGGTATTTTGCCCGTTTGTGGCTTAAAGAAGTATTTAAGATGAAAGAACGTATTGCGAGAATCATGAACGAGGAGCATCTGACGCAACAAGAGTTTGCTTTGGCGTTGGACATATCTCCTTCTACTCTGTCTGGAATATTTAACGCTCGTACACAGCCTACCTTGGCGGTGGTGAACAAAATTCATGAGCGTTTCCCAAAGGTGAACCTGATGTGGCTGCTTTATGGCACGGGGGAAATGTATGCGGAAGGGGAAAATGCTGCTGGAAAGTCTTCGCCTGTCGCAGATGAATCTTTAAATAAAGAGGATGGTACAGACGTGTCGGCTCGCCTGGATGAGGGTGGATTGGACAACAGCTCTGTGTTGAATAAGAATTCAGGTATAAAAGAGGAAACGGTTATTTCCTCGGCAGGAGAGCGGATTATAGAAAGAGTAAAATATTTAGATAAACCTGTACGCCGTATCACCGAGATAAATGTGTATTTCGATGACGGTACGTACGAGGTTTTTGTACCACGGAAATCATGAGTTATCCCTCCTATTTACTGGAGGCATCTGCCTAAGGCATGGCCTGCGTAGACCATGAGAAAGCCGATGAAGAGGCTGAGTCCCGTGTAGAGTAGTAAGGATGGAAAGTGTCCGGCTTTGGCGAATTGGTAGTTCTCGTTCATGAAGGTGGAGAAGGTAGTGAATCCGCCGCAGAAGCCCGTTGTAAGGAGTAGCTTTAAATGGGGACTCAGGGACGAATGCTTCTCAAAGAAGGTGTAGAAAACGCCGATGGCGAGACAACCTAACACATTTGCGAGGAATGTTCCCAGCGGAAATGAGTGTACAGTGGTAAGACTGGTACTCCATTTGGAGATTAAATACCGCAGGACTCCGCCTGCGAAACTGCCGATGCCGACACAAAGAATAGTTTTAAACATGATGAATTGTTTGTTTGTCGGGTGCAAAATTACGTTTTTCTGCGGACATCTTCCCACTCCTTCTTATTCTAAATAACAGGCGCACCCCTTATATTAACACTCTTTCTTGGGGTAAAACTTCTCTTTAAATGGTGATAAATGTTATGGTTATCCGCAAACATTCCACTCTCCTGTCTTGCACGTTGCAATATAACGACTGAACAAGTAGAGACGCGATGAATCGCGTCTCCATTCATTGCGTCTCCACATTCATCAGCGATGAATTGTCTGTGATTGGTAAGATATTAGAACACTATGAAAAGCGGAGACGCGATAAATCGCATCTCTACCTAAACAATGTTGATTCGTGGTACAATTGCGGATAATCATTATAAATATCGTGTTCTTTTTGTATTCCTGTGGATTCTCTCTATCTTTGCACTTGCAAATCATTTAAACTATGGAACAGAAAGACAACATACATATCGTGTTTATAGGAGCCGGAAAGCTGGCGTTTAATCTTGGACAGGCGTTGGTGAAGGCTGGACATACGGTAGACCAGGTGTTCAGTCGGACGGAAGCGTCCGCCAAAGAGCTTGCGGAGCTGTTGAAAGCCAAGTGGACAATTCAGGCGGAGGATGTGCAGACACAGGCGGACTTTTACATCTTCTCGGTAAAGGACGATGTGCTCGAAGCATTGGTGCAAAAGATTGTACCCGATAGAAAAGGGATGTTTCTGCACACGGCGGGAAGTATGCCGATGGAAGTTTTCAAACCCTATACGGAGACTTACGGAGTGGCTTATCCCATGCAGACGTTCACCAAAGGGGTGACAGTAGATTTCAAGGACATCCCTTGTTTCGTGGAGGCTTCCGATTATCGCGGTCTGCTGTCTGTCATCGGCTTGATGGGGACGGTAAGCGAAAAGATTTTCCGCATGGACTCTGCTCAGCGCAAAGTCTTGCATCTTGCGGCAGTCTTCGCCTGTAATTTTACGAACCATTGCTATGCGTTGGCGGAGCAGTTGCTGAAAGAGCAACACCTGCCTTTCAATCTGCTGTTCCCTCTCATACGGGAGACGGAGCGCAAGGCGGAATTGCTTTCTCCGTCCAAGGCTCAGACAGGACCGGCCGTGCGCTATGACCAGAATGTGCTGGAAAAGCAGCGTGCCTTGCTCAAGGAGCATCCGCAATTGCTGAAAGACTATGACACGTTCTCGGAGAGTATTCATTTGTTATCCCAATCCTCAGACAAAAAACAATGATAAACTACGACTTGCGAAAGATAAAAGCTGTCTTCTTTGATGTGGACGGCGTATTGTCTCGGGAGACCATCTCTCTCTTCCCGAACGGAGAACCCATGCGTTCTGCTAATATCAAAGACGGCTATGCCATACAGTTGGCCGTGAAGAAAGGGCTGCACATTGCCCTCATCACAGGGGCCAAGACCGAGGCCATACGCCATCGGTATGTCGCACTCGGTGTGCCGGACATTTTCCTTGCTTGTTCGTATAAGATTGAGACCTACGACGCACTGTTGAAGAAATACGGATTGAAGGATGAGGAAGTGATGTATGTGGGCGATGATATTCCCGACTATCACGTGATGCAGCGGTGCGGCTGTCCGTGTTGTCCGAGGGACGCTGCGCCGGAAATAAAAGCGGTTTCCATCTATGTCTCACATCGAAAAGGAGGCATGGGATGCGGACGGGATGTGCTGGAGCAAGTATTGAAGGCGCAGAATTTGTGGATGCAGGAGGCGGAAGCCTTCGGTTGGTAATATATAGTAAGGAGTAACCATGTTAGAGAATATCAAACATTATCATATAGTATTGGCTTCCAAATCACCTCGCAGGCAAGAGTTGTTGAAACGCCTCGGCTTGGAGTTCGAGGTGAAAGTCTTGCCTGATGTGAAGGAGGATTATCCGGTAGATTTGCCAGGGGTGGAAGTGCCGCAATACATCTCCCGTGAGAAAGCAGCGGCTTATCAATTGGAGAAAGATGAGCTATTGCTCACGGCAGACACCGTGGTGCATTTGGACGGTCGTATTTTCGGTAAGCCGCATTCCGGGGAGGAGGCTTCCGAGATGTTGCATGCCCTTTCGGGACATACGCATGAAGTCATCACAGGCATGACTTTGACCACTCAGGCGTTTCAACGGACGTTCGCTTCCGTTACAAAGGTCTCTTTCACCTCGCTTACCGATGAAGAGATTGCCTATTACATCCGTCAGTACAAGCCTTTTGACAAGGCGGGCGCTTACGGTATTCAGGAATGGATAGGCTGTGTGGGGGTAGAGCGGATAGAAGGATCATTCTATAATGTCATGGGATTGCCCGTGCAGCGGCTTTATCAAGAATTGAAAGAGATAAACTGAGAGCTGACAGGAGCGGATTGCATTATTCCTGTCCGCTCTTTGCATGATATTTGTCTGTTTCACCGTGGATTTTTTTGTATCTTTGCAATCAAAAGAGTGGAAGAAGATTCCAAGAACTTAAAAACTTAATATAAACTTACCTATTCATGAAGAAAATAATGGTCATGGCGGCACTGTTGCTGGGGCTTGCGGCTCCGATGAGCGTGTCGGCTAAATCAGGGACTTTTACGGCGGGAAACAAAACGTTCCTTCTGAACGGAAAGCCTTTTGTAGTGAAAGCGGCGGAGTTGCATTATCCCCGCATTCCACGTCCTTATTGGGAACAACGCATCAAACTGTGCAAGGCGTTGGGCATGAATACTGTCTGCTTGTACGTGTTCTGGAACGCCCACGAGCCTGAAGAGGGAAAATACGACTTCACAGGACAGAACGACTTGGCGGAATTTTGCCGCCTGTGTCAGAAAGAGGGCATGTATGTCATCCTTCGTCCGGGGCCCTATGTATGCGCCGAGTGGGAGATGGGTGGACTGCCCTGGTGGCTATTGAAGAAGAAAGACATCCGTCTGCGTGAGGATGATCCCTATTTCTTGGAGCGGGTGCGTCTGTTCGAGAAAGAGGTCGGCAAGCAGGTGGGTGGCTTGACCATTCAGAACGGTGGGCCGATTATCATGGTGCAGGTGGAGAATGAATACGGCTCCTACGGGGTGAACAAACCCTATGTTTCCAAGATAAGGGACATTGTGAAAGAGTCGGGCTTTGACAAGGTGACACTTTTCCAGTGCGACTGGGCGTCCAACTTCACGAATAACGGACTGGACGACTTAGTATGGACGATGAATTTCGGAACAGGTGCGAATGTAGACCAGCAATTCGCCAAATTGAAGCAATTGCGCCCGGACAGCCCGTTAATGTGTAGCGAGTTCTGGAGCGGATGGTTCGACAAGTGGGGCGCTCATCATGAGACCCGTCCGGCGGCAGACATGATAAAAGGTATCGACGAGATGCTTTCCAAGAATATTTCTTTCAGCCTTTACATGACGCACGGAGGAACGAATTGGGGACACTGGGCAGGTGCCAACTCGCCGGGATTTGCCCCTGATGTCACCTCTTACGATTATGACGCACCTATTTCCGAGAGCGGACAGACGACCCCGAAGTACTGGGAACTGCGTAAGACACTGGCGAAGTACATGTATGGAGAGAAACAGGCAAAAGTGCCTGCCACTTACAAAGCCATCAGCCTGCCGAAGTTCCAGTTCACTGAGGTGGCGCCGTTGTTCTCCAATCTTCCCCAGCCGAAGAAAGACAGGGACATTCGCACCATGGAGGAGTATAACCAGGGCTTCGGAAGCATTCTCTATCGTACTACTCTGCCTGAGATTGGCAAGCCATCTTTGCTGACCTTGAACGAGGCGCACGACTATGCACAGGTGTTCATCAACGGCAACTACATCGGAAAGATTGACCGCCGATTGGGTGAGAAGAAGTTGACGCTGCCTTCGGTGAAGAAAGGCGACCGCCTAGATATCTTGGTCGAGGCGATGGGACGTATCAACTTCGGACGTGCCATCAAGGATTTCAAAGGCATCACCAAGAGCGTGGAGCTGACGTTCGACATTGACGGCAGTCCTTTCACTGGTGATTTGAAGAACTGGGAAGTCTACAACTTGCCAGACACCTATGATTTCTATAAGCAGATGAAATTCCAGAAACTGACTTCCGTGAAGGATGCCAAGGGGCAGCGTCAGCCGGGTGTGTACCGGGCTGTGTTCAATGTGAAGAAGCCGGGAGACACTTTCCTTAACTTCGAGAAGTTCGGTAAAGGACTGGTTTATGTGAACGGACATGGATTGGGAAGAATCTGGGAAATAGGTCCTCAACAAACCTTGTATATGCCCGGTTGCTGGCTGAAGAAAGGACAGAACGAAGTACTGGTGTTCGATATTGTAGGACCGAAGGAAGCCGTGTCCGAGGGACTGGACAAACCTTTGCTTGATAACTTGTTGGTGAACAAGCCTCTGGTGCATCGCAAGAAAGGCGAGAAGCTGGATCTCACAGCGGAGAAATCGGTCTATGAAGGCAGCTTCAAGCCGGGTAACGGTTGGCAAGAGGTGAAGTTCGGCACTCCTCAGACAGGACGCTACGTCTGTCTGGAGGCGTTGAACGCACAGGATGCGAAAGAGCTTTGCTGTATCGCCGAGATGTATCTGCTGGACGGAGAAGGACAGCGTCTCTCTCGTGAGCCGTGGAATGTGGACTACGCTGACAGCGAGGATGTAGGACACGTGAACCGTTCGGGCGACAAGATCTTCGACTTGCAGGAGAGCACTTACTGGAGCACCACGAAAGGAGCCGCCTTCCCGCATACCATCGTCATTGACTTGGGCGAGGAGCACACCTTGACTGGTTTGCAGTATCTTCCGAGAATGGAGAGCCAGGTGCCGGGTGGTATCAAGGACTTCAAGATTTATGTGAAGAAAACGCCGTTTAAAAAGTAATAATAGTACAGAGACGTAGATAACAGAAAAAAGAAAACTCTCTGCCAGACTTGTCCGGCAGGGAGTTTTTTGTGGGAAGCGTTCGTTCATTCCCCCGAAATTCACTAACTTCGCGGTAGATAAAAATGAACTTATGAAGAAATACGTAGAAGACTTGACTGTGGTGGAGAACCTCAGGGTACATACACGGTACATCCTGCTGAAGGTGACACGCAAGGAGCCTTTGCCGGAGATTCTTCCGGGACAGTTTGTGAATGTGCTGGTGGAGAACTCTTCCTCCACTTTCCTGCGCCGTCCCATCTCTGTCAATATGGTAGACCGGGAACATAACCAGCTTTGGCTGCTCATCGCCTTGGTGGGAGAGGGGACTCGTCACTTGACGGAGCTGAATCCCGGAGATAAACTGAATTTGCTCTATCCGCTGGGTAGAAGCTTCACCATTCCTGAAGACACGGGAGAGACACTGCTGCTGACAGGAGGCGGTGTGGGAACTGCCCCGATGCTTTACTTCGGAAAAGTACTGAAGGAGAAGGGCTTTCATCCGTTGTTCCTCTTAGGCGCACGGACGGGGATGGATTTGCTCCAATTGGACGAGTTCGCTAAATATGGAGAGGTCTACACTACCACGGAAGACGGGTCATACGGCGAGAAAGGATTCGTCACCCAGCATTCCGTGTTGAACAAGGTGCGTCCGGATCATATCTATGTGTGCGGTCCGACACCGATGATGAAAGCCATGGCTTCCTTTGCGCACAAGGCCGGCATCGACTGCGAGGTTTCTTTGGAAAATCTCATGGCGTGCGGCTTGGGTGCCTGTCTCTGCTGTGTGGAGAAGACGGTGAAAGGAAACGTGTGCGTGTGTAAAGAAGGGCCAGTGTTTAATATAAAAGATTTGTTATGGCAGATTTAAGAGTGAACATTGCGGGAATGGAGATGAAAAATCCCGTCATGACAGCTTCCGGCACATTCGGTTATGGGCTGGAGTTCGCTGATTTGACTCCTTTGGACGCTATCGGAGGAATCATCGTGAAGGGAACTACCTTGGTGCCGCGTGAGGGAAACGACTATCCCCGTATGGCCGAAACCGCTTCGGGAATGCTCAATTGCGTGGGACTGCAAAACAAGGGTGTGGACTATTTCTGCAAGGAAATCTATCCCCAAATCAAGGACATAGACTCTCGTATGATTGTCAATGTGTCCGGCTCTTCTCCTGAGAATTATGCGGAGTGCGCTGCCAGAATCAACGAGCTGGAAAACATTCCGGCCATCGAGTTGAATATCTCCTGCCCTAACGTGAAGGACGGAGGCATGGCATTCGGTGTGACGTGCAGCGGTGCTTCCAGTGTGGTGAGAGCCGTGCGTAAGGTGTATCACAAGACGCTGATTGTAAAGCTTTCTCCGAATGTGACCAATATTGCGGAGATTGCCCGCAGTGTGGAGGCGGAAGGAGCTGACAGTGTGTCGTTAATCAATACGCTCATGGGTATGTCCATTGATATAGAAAAGCGGAAGTCCCGCTTGAGTATCGGAACGGGCGGATTGAGCGGCCCGTGTGTGAAACCGGTGGCGTTGAGAATGGTGTGGCAGACGGCTAAGGCCGTCAAAATCCCAGTAATCGGACTGGGAGGAATCATGAACGCCACGGATGCGCTGGAGTTTTTGATAGCAGGAGCTACAGCCGTGCAGGTAGGCACCGCCAACTTCATAGACCCGCAAGTAACGCTGAAGATAAGGGACGGCATCAACAACTGGCTTGACCAACACGGTTGCCACAGTGTCAGCGAGATTATCGGTACATTAGAAGTGTGAGTTTTCATCCTTACAGAAGTCATTTCTCACTTGTATAGAAATGGCAGCTCACTTCTATACAATACCTTCGATAAGGGTAAGAAGTTGAATCTTCGTTTCAGTGAAAAATAACAGGGGAGAAAAACAATCGTTGTTTTCTCCCCTGTCTCTATGTTATAGGAAATGCTTATTCTTCGTCCACATGTACGTCCACAGCTCTGCCGCTGGGTTCGTTCATGTGTTTGAAACTTTCGTCCCATGCCAGCGCTTCAGCTGTAGAGCAGGCCACACTTGGAATGCTTGGCACAGTCTTGGCGGCACTGTCGCTGGGGAAATGCTCTGCAAAGATGGAACGATAGTAATATTCCTCTTTGTTGCGGGGCGGATTGATGGGGAAACGCTCTGCGGCATGCGCCATCTGCTCGTCTGTCACCGCTTTTGAGGTAATCTCTTTCAGGGTGTCAATCCAGCTGTATCCCACACCGTCAGAGAATTGCTCCTTCTGACGCCATACGATGCTTTCAGGCAGCATATCGGAGAATGCCTCACGCACGATTTTCTTCTCCATCGTCTTGCCCGGACACATCTTCAAAGCCGGATTCAGGCGCATGGCTACATCCAAGAACTCTTTGTCGAGGAAAGGCACGCGTCCTTCTACCCCCCATGCCATCAACGACTTGTTGGCACGGAGACAGTCATACAAATAGAGTTTACCTAATTTACGCACCGTCTCTTCGTGGAATGCCTGGGGATTAGGAGCCTTGTGGAAGTAAAGGTATCCGCCGAATATCTCGTCGGCGCCTTCTCCGCTCAACACCATCTTGATACCCATGCTCTTGATGACACGAGCCAACAGATACATCGGGGTGCTGGCACGTACGGTGGTAACATCGTAGGTCTCTATGAAATAGATGACATCCCGGATGGCGTCCAGTCCTTCCTGGATGGTATAGTTAATCTCGTGGTGTACCGTGCCAATGGCATCAGCCACCTCACGCGCTTTCTTCAAGTCAGGCGCACCTTTCAGTCCCACGGCGAAAGAGTGAAGACGAGGCCACCACGCCACTTCTTTACCTCCGCTCTCCACACGCTTAGAGGCGAATTTCTGGGCTACTGCGGAAATCACGGAGCTGTCCAGTCCGCCGGAAAGCAACACGCCGTAAGGCACATCGCTCATCAGCTGGCGTTTCACTGCGTCTTCCAAGGCGTTGCGTACGTCTGCGGAAGAACCGCCGTTGTCTTTCACCGCATCGTAGTCGAACCAGTCACGCTTATACCAGCGCACCTGTTTTCCTTCTTTGCTGTAATAATAATGTCCCGGTTTGAACACTTCGTACTCATCGCAGAAGCCTTCCAACGCTTTCAGTTCGCTGGCTACATAGACTTTCCCGTCCTTGTCTTTACCGATATAAAGAGGGATGACACCAATTGGATCACGGGCAATCAGATATTCGTCCTTTTCTTCGTCATACAATGCGAAAGCAAAGATTCCGCTTAAATCTTCCAAGAAGTGTATTCCTTTCTCACGATAAAGTGCCAGAATCACTTCACAGTCAGAACCCGTCTGGAACTCGTATTTACCTTGGAAGTGTTTACGGAGGTCTTGGTGGTTGTAAATTTCTCCATTGACAGCCAGCACTTGTTTGCGGTCAGGACTGTACAGGGGCTGATGTCCCGATTGCGGGTCCACGATTGAAAGACGTTCATGTGCTAAAATGGTGTCTTTACCACAGTAGATACCGCTCCAGTCAGGGCCTCGGTGGCGTATCTTCTGCGCCATCTTCAACGCCTTAGTTCGTAGCTCAGGCGTTTGTTCTTTGATATTGAATATACCGACAATTCCACACATTGCTTTAACAGTTAGTGAATTATGGATAGGTAAGAGATACTTGACTTCCAAGTATCTCTTACACTATAAATTAGTAAAGTCTGAATTATTTCAAGTATTCATCCACTTGTTTCGCCACCTTTCGTCCGTCAGCGATGGCACGCACCACAAGGCTTGCCCCGGAGGCGGCGTCACCGCACACGAATACATTGTCGGCAAACTTAGGTTGTTCCGGTTTTAAGAAACCCATCGCCAGCAACACGATGTCGCATTCGATGATTTCTTTCTTTCCGTCCAGTTCCATGATAGGACGACCTCCCTTGGGATTGGGCTTCCAGATGATGCCTTCTACCTCCGCACCTGTCACATGTCCGTCTTTGCCAATGAACTTGTTGGTGTTCAGCAACCAGCGGCGGCAAGTGTCTCCTTCCTTATGGCTGGAGGTGGTTTTCAGGATGCGGGGCCATGCTGGCCACGGATTCTTCGGGTCAGTGCCAACGGGCGGTTTGGGCATGATTTCAATCTGTGTCACGCTCTTGCAGCCTTGGCGGTAGGAAGTTCCGATACAGTCGGAACCCGTGTCACCACCACCGATGACAAGCACTTTCTTTCCCTGGGCTGTCACACGGTCTTTGTCGCTGAACTTCATGCCGGCCAACACACGGTTCTGCTGGCTCAGCATGTCCAGTGCGTAGTAAATGCCTTTCAACTCACGGCCAGGCACTTTCAAGTCTCTGGCTGTCGGTGTTCCCGTGGAGATGACATAGGCGTCGAATCCGGCGGGCAGCTTGGTCACGTCGATGGACTGGTTGTATTTGAACTTCACTCCTTCCTCTTCCATCAGTTGCACACGGCGATTGATGATGGCTTTGTTGAGTTTGAAGTTCGGGATACCGTAGCGCAAAAGTCCGCCTGCCGCTTCGTTTTTCTCGAAAACGGTTACTTCGTATCCTGCGTGGTTCAGTCTGTTGGCAGCTGAAAGTCCCGCAGGGCCACCACCGATGACCGCCACTTTCTTACCGTTGCGTTCAATGTGAGCGGTGGAAACGTAGCCTTCTTGGAAAGCGTGTTCTATGACAGCGCATTCATCCTCTCGGATGGTGGTAGGCTCTCCGCAACTCAATTGCAGCACACAGGCTTTCTCGCACAAAGCGGGACAGATACGACCCGTAAATTCAGGGAAGTCGTTCGTCTCGGTGAGCAGCTTGTAAGCCAGCTCCCATTTTCCCTTATATATAGCGTCATTCCACTCTGGCGGCTTGTTGCCAAGGGGACAGGCCCAATGGCAGAATGGCACGCCACAGTCCATGCACCGTGATGCTTGCAACTGGCGGTCACGGGTGTTGAGCGTCTGCTCCACCTCCCCGTAATCGTGTATTCTATCGTGAATGGGGCGATAGCCGGCTTCTTTCCGGTGAATTTCTAAGAATGCTTTTGGATTTCCCATTCTGGTATGTTATTATATTGTTTTCTTAATAGGATTAATAGTCTCGTTGAATGTCGGTGATTTTCTGCTGTAACTTGCGCATACGCTCCTCTTCCAGCACTCGTTTGTACTCAATCGGCACCACTTGGATGAATTCCTCCACATAGTGGTTCCAGTCGTCAAGCATCATGCGGGCAATGTTAGAACCCGTGTACAGATAATGCTGGCGGATGAGTTCGTGCAGCTCTTTACGGTAGCTTGACTCTTCAATAAGGCTCAGCTCCACCATGTCCATATTGCAGAAGTAGTCGAAATTGTGGTTCTTGTCCCACACGTAAGCCACACCTCCAGACATTCCGGCGGCGAAGTTACGTCCTGTCTCACCCAAGACTACGACACGACCTCCGGTCATGTACTCGCAGCAGTGGTCTCCGGCACCTTCTACCACGGCGATAGCTCCTGAATTACGTACACCGAAGCGTTCGCCCACTTGACCGTTCACATACAGCTCACCGGTAGTCGCACCGTACAGTCCCGTATTTCCGGCGATGATGTTCTCTTCAGCCTTGAAGTTGCTTCGGACAGGAGGAAGAATGGCGATACGTCCGCCGCTCAATCCCTTTCCGAAGTAGTCGTTGGCCTCACCTTCGAGTTTGAAGTTCACACCCTTCACAAGGAACGCACCGAAGCTCTGTCCTGCGGAACCTTTGAACTTGATGTTAATGGTGGAGTCCGGCAAACCTTCCTCTCCGTGTATCTTGGCGATTTCGCCAGACAGCATCGTACCTACCGCACGGTCTGTGTTCTTGATGGCGTAGTCGAGGTTTATTTCCTCTCCCTTGTCAATCGCCTTGCGAGAAGCGTTGATAATGTCGAAGTCTTTCACACCTTCCACTTTGGTGAACGGACGGCCGTCGAAAGCGAATTCCTGTCCGTTGTCCACCTTGTGCAACAGGCGGCTGAAGTCCAATGAGTTCCATTTCGGGTTCTTGGAACGGTCTTTGATTTCAATCAAGTCCGCACGACCCACGATGTCTTTCAAGTGTTTGAAGCCCATCTCTGCCAAGTACTCACGTACCTCCTGTGCCAGGTATGTGAAATAGTTCACCACATATTCGTAGCTGCCGTGGAAACGACGGCGGAGTTCTGCGTTTTGAGTGGCCACACCCACCGGACACGTATTCTTGTTACACTTACGCATCATCACACAGCCGAGGACAATCAACGCGGCTGTACCGAAGCCGAACTCGTCAGCTCCCAGCAACGCCATGGAGATAACATCCCGTCCAGTCTTGATTTGACCATCCGTCTGCAAACGCACTTGGCCTCTCAATCCGTTCAGTACCAATGTCTGCTGTGTCTCGCTCAAACCGATTTCCGGTGAAATTCCTGCGTAACGCATGGAGGATGTGGGAGAAGCTCCCGTACCACCTTCGGCGCCACTGATGACAATTAGGTCGGCTTTTGCCTTCACAACACCGGCGGCGATGGTACCCACGCCACTTTCAGCTACCAACTTCACGCTGACAGCCGCAGTCGGATTCACGTTCTTCAAGTCGAAAATCAACTGAGCCAAGTCCTCGATGGAGTAGATGTCATGATGAGGCGGCGGAGAAATCAGTGAGATGCCAGGAATGGAGTGACGAGTCTTTGCGATAATCTCGTTCACCTTGAATCCGGGCAACTGTCCACCTTCACCAGGCTTGGCTCCCTGTGCCACCTTGATTTGTATTTCTTCCGCATTCACGAGGTATTCAGTGGTGACACCGAAACGCCCGGAAGCGATTTGTTTTGTCTTGCTGCTTAAAGAGATACCATGCTGTTTCTCGTAGAAACGACGGTTGTCCTCTCCACCTTCACCTGTGTTGCTGCGTCCGCCAATCTTGTTCATCGCCAAGGCCAAGGCTTCATGAGCCTCTGCGCTCAACGCTCCGAATGACATGGCGCCAGTCACAAAGTGTTTCACGATTTCGGACACAGGCTCCACCTCGTCAATGGAGATAGGCTTGGCCGCTTTCTTGAACGTGAAGAAATCACGCAGGAAGATAGGTTTCTCTTTCTCGTCTATTACCTTGGAGAACTCCTTGAATTTCTCGTAGCTTCCCGTATGGGTAGCCAGGCGGAGTTTGGCGATGGCTTCCGGGCTCCACGCATGACGTACACCGTCCTTGCGGTAGGCATATTGTCCGTGGTCAGGCAGAAGACCGTCTGAATCTTTGGCTGGTTTGAATCCTTTGTCGTGCAAGGCGATGGCGTCTTTGGCAATCGTCTCCAGACCGATACCGCCGATGGTGGACATTTCTGTGCCGAAGTAGTTCTTCAGCAACTGTTCGCTCAGACCCACGCTCTCAAAAATCTGTGCGCCACGGTAGGAGCGGATAGTAGAGATACCCATCTTGGAGAGTACCTTGAACAGTCCTTTGCATACAGCCTTGATGTAGTTCTTCTCTGCGGTATGGTAGTCTTCCTGCACTTCGCCTTTCTTTACCAAGTCGTCCAGCACGGCGAACACCATATAAGGATTGATGGCGGACGCACCGTAGCCTAACAGCAGGGCGGCGTGCATCACCTCGCGTATCTCGCCGCTCTCCACAATCAGGGCTGTCTGTACACGCTTGCCTACATTAATAAGGTAATGGTGGATGGCGCTGACAGCGAGCAAAGATGGAATGGCAGCGTGTTTCTCGTCTACGTTCCGGTCTGTCAGGATGATATAATTGATTCCGTTGTCCACGGATTCCTCTGCTTTCTTGCAGATTTCATCCAACGCCTCATGAAGTCCTTCCGCACCTTTGGCGATATCGAACACGATAGGAATATTCTCCGTGGTGAAACCCTTGTAGCGGATGTTGCGGAGAATGTCCAACTGGGTGTTGGTCAATATAGGATGGGGCAGACGCACCATCTTGCAGTTCTTCTCGCTGGGTGTAAGGATGTTTGTGCCTACACTTCCGATATATTCTGTCAATGACATCACCAGGTTCTCACGAATCGGGTCGATAGCCGGGTTCGTCACCTGGGCGAACTGCTGGCGGAAATAGTCGAAGAACACCTGCGGACGGTCTGAAAGCACGGCCAGCGGTGTGTCGTTACCCATGGCGGACACAGGTTCCTGTCCGTTGATGGCCATCGGTATGATGACTTTCTCTATGTCTTCACGACCGAAGCCGAAGCAGTTCAGCTTGTCGAGGTAATTGTCCACGGAATGAGCCACGCTTCTTCCGCTTCTCAGGTTTTCCAGCTGGATGCAGTTGTTGTTTAGCCATTCACGGTAAGGATGTGCGCCGGAGAGTTCTTTCTTCAAATCTCCGTCATAGTAAATCTTGCCTTCCTGCGTGTCCACCATCAGGATCTTACCAGGCTGCAAGCGGCCTTTCTTCTTGATGTCTCCCGGCTCAAAATCCATCACGCCCACTTCGGAAGCCACTACCATCATGTCTCCCTTTGTGATAAGATAGCGTGCCGGACGCAGACCGTTTCTGTCCAGGACACCGCCCGCATAACGTCCGTCGCTGAAAAGCAACGCCGCCGGGCCGTCCCACGGCTCCATCATGATGGAGTGGTATTCATAGAAGGCTTTCAAGTCTTCGCTGATGGGGTTCTTGTCGTTGAAAGATTCTGGCACCATGATGGCCATGGCCTGAGGCAGACTCAGTCCGGACTCCACGAAGAACTCAAACACATTGTCGAAAGAGGCACTGTCGCTCATGTTCGGCTGGATAATCGGGCATATCTTGCGAATGTCGCCCAACGTCTCGGAGGACAGCACGCTTTCGCGGGCCTTGAACCAGTTGCGGTTGCCGCGGATTGTGTTAATCTCGCCGTTGTGCGCCATCAGACGGAACGGTTGTGCGAGACTCCAGCGCGGGAAGGTATTGGTACTGAATCGAGAGTGTACCAACGCCAGGCCACTGGTGAAATACTCGTGTGTCAAATCGGGGAAGTATTGCCGCAACTGGATAGAGGACAGCATTCCCTTGTACACGATATTCTTGGAGGACAGGGACACGATGTAGAAGTCCTCGTCCTTGATACGGTTCTCGATGCGTTTACGAATCAGATACAATGTACGTTCAAACACCGGCACTTTCTCGTCGGACACGCCTGTGATGAACACCTGCTTGATGTCCGGCTCCGTGCTGAGTGCCGCCTCTCCCAGACAATCGGGGTTTGTCGGCACGTTCCGAAGGTGCATCAGGTTCAGTCCCTCTCGTTCGATTTCCTCGATCATGATGCTCAGGATTTCCGCCTGACGCTTCTGGTCTTTGGGGAGGAACACAAGTCCCGTGCCGTATTTCCCTTTCTCCGGTACTGGGATGCCTTGTAACAGAATGAATTCATGGGGAATCTGTAACATGATTCCCGCACCGTCGCCGGTCTTGCCGTCTGCGCCTTCCGCTCCACGGTGGCGCAGGTTCTCCAACACTTTCAGTGCGGAGTCCACCAGTTCATGTGATTTGTTGCCGTGAATGTTCACGACCATACCCACACCACAGGCGTCATGCTCGTTGTCGGCGTTGTAAAGTCCTTGTTTTGTTTTTACCATTATTATTGCCGTTTGTTGTTATCTAAAAATCAGGCGACATCTCCCCCGGCTGCGTTCTGGCTGTCAAGCCCGCTTCTGTGCTTGATGATACACTGATTCGTAAATAGACTTACTATTATAGTTATTTGGTTTGCAAAGATACAGTGCTTATTTCAAATTCACAAGAAACGGGGGAGAAAAATTATAAAATGAACAAACTTTATCCCCATATCCTTTTTTAACGCCTGATATTTGGGCGTAATGGTATTTTTTTGTTCCTTTGCAAGACATGAAAGAGGGACATGGAGACTCCCTGTTTTGAAGACTATTGAATATAAAATAAGATGACAAGAAATTTCTATAAGACGCTGTCATTGCTCGTGGCGGTGTGTTTGTATGGCTTGATAATGGAAAGTTGTGGTACCACTTGGGCACCGACATCGTTTGCCTTGAACTGGCATCTCCGCTATGTGGACAAGGACGGCCACAATCTTCTGGAGGGACAGTTCAAAGACTCAGTGTTGACTTCTGTACCCGACAGCGTGGTGAAGGTGTTGATTCGCAACACGCATAAGCAAAGCGACACGGACGAGGATTGGGTGTCTGTGACGAACCAAGGGGGCGGTGTGGTTTATCTGCCTTTCGAGAAAATGCTGGCCATTAATATAGGTGAGGATTATGTGTCCCAGAAGATGGGAGAAAGTCAGGACTATGAGTACACGTTCACAGTGCGTGTCCCGGCTTTTATGAAAAAGGACGGAGAGGCCGACACGATACGTTCTGTATGGACTTTCAACGGCTATCAGGCCACTCCGAAAGAGACGTATCGTAACGGACAGCCTGTCTCTCTTACCTATAATAATGAGAACACGATAACAATGGTCTTGGACTATCCGCAAAAACAATCAAATAATGAGTGACGGACATTTCAATAAGTGTTTCCTTCCGCATACCCAGTATCAAAGTGGCGTGCGGACAGGCAAGGCGATGCAACGTATGAAATCCGTGGAGGTCTTCCGCAAGACATTGGAAAGACTTCGTCCGGATTTGAGCGAGGAGGAACGAAGTGTGGAAGTGAAGGATTTTCAGCGGTTGATAGGGGAGTGAGCCTTCCTGTTTAGATTTTCTATATGATTATCCGCCAACATACCACTCTCCTGTATTGCATGTTGCAATATAACGACTGAAATAGTAGAGACGCGATTCATCGCGTCTCCACATTCATCTGTGATTGGTAAGATATTAAAACACTATGAAAAGCAGAGACGCGATAAATCGCGTCTCTACTGTGGCAACGTAAATCGGCTTCAGCATATTCCCCTCACTCGAAATATCGGATAAGCCTTTATTTGTTTGTGAAGTCTTTGCTTAAGACATTACTAAGTCTTTGCTCAAGACATTACTAGGTTACCGCTTAAGACATTACTAGGTTTGGCCTCAAGACATTACTAGGTTTGGCCTCAAGACATTACTAGGTTTGGCCTTAAGAGATTACTAGGTCTAAAATCAAGATTTTTGAGAGTTTTTGGATGGTTAATAGCTTCTGTTTCTGTGAGATGGAAGTTTCTTGTTTCAAAATATTGCAAAGTTGTTGCTCAAGAGATTACTAGGTTTGCGGTCATGAGATTACTAGGTTTGCGTCCATGGCTTTGCTAAGCCTGAATCTAAAATCTTATAAAACGAGAAAATTCCTATTAATAAATAGACACGATTATCCTCAAAAATACCACTATCTTGCACGTTGTAATATAACGATAAAACTAGTAGAGACGCGATTCATCGCGTCTCCATTCATTGCGTTATCTCCAGTGCCACACTATTGTCAGTTATTTACACGATGACAAGCCTATACAAAGTCTCCATGGTATTTTATAGGCACCCTAGTCATTTCTCTGTCTTTGGAACATTCAACGTCCTCATGGCGTTCAGCACGGCCAATACGGTCACGCCCACATCAGCGAACACCGCCATCCACATTGTGGCCATCCCGAATCCGGCCAGTGCCAGTACCAGCAGCTTCACGCCAATAGCGAACCACACATTCTCACGGGCGATGTGAATCGTTCGGCGGGCTATGCGAACCGCCAATGGAATTTTGGTGAGACGGTCGTCCATTAACACCACATCCGCTGCTTCGATGGCTGCACCCGAACCCAGTCCTCCCATGGCGATGCCCACGTCCGCACGGGCCAATGCAGGTGCGTCATTGATGCCATCGCCTACAAAAGCTACTGTCTTCTTGTGGGTGTGAAGCTCTTTCTCCAAGATGCGCAACTTGTCCTGCGGAAGCAGCTCCGCCTCGAAAGCGTCCATTCCCACTTCTTTGGCCACTCTGGCCGCCACCTCCTTACGGTCGCCGGTAAGCATCAGTGTCTTTTCCACTCCTAACCGTTTCAGATTCCTTACCGCCTCGAAAGCGTCCGGTTTCAGACTGTCCGACACCACGATATGTCCGGCATACACTCCGTCGATGGCTACATGGACTATTGTCCCTGCCCTGTGACAAGGATGCCACTTTGCACCTGACGCATCCATCATCTTTGTGTTTCCCACGCATACACGCTCCCCGTTTACCAAAGCCCGTACACCCTGTCCGGCTACTTCCTCTACATCTTCCACCAGACAACCATCCTGTTCTTTCGGATAGGCCGTCCGCAGCGACATGGCGATGGGATGAGTGGAATAACGCTCCACGTGTGCCGCCAGGTGCAAGAGGCGATTTGCGTCGCAGTGGTCGGGATGCACCGCATTCATCTCGAAGCGTCCTTTGGTCAGCGTGCCCGTTTTGTCAAAGACCACCGTGCCGAGCCGTGCCAAGCTGTCCATGAACGAGGCTCCTTTGATCAGAATACCCTTTCTGGAAGCCCCGCCGATTCCGCCGAAGAAGGAGAGAGGCACGGAAATGACCAGTGCGCAAGGACAAGACACTACTAAAAAGGTCAACGCTCTGCTGAGCCATACTGAAAAGCCCTCTGCGTAAGACGCATGGAAGAAAGGTGGAAGAAAAGCCAAGACCAACGCCACACACACTACAACCGGTGTGTACACCTTCGCGAACTTGGCGATAAACGTCTCGCTCCTCGATTTATGCGCTCCCGCATTCTTTACCAAGTCGATTATCTTAGAAGCCGTGGATTCGCCAAAAGTTTTCTCTACCCTTATTTTCAACAGACCGGAAATATTCACGCAGCCAGACACGATTTCATCGCCCGTTTTCACCTTTCTCGGCATGCTCTCTCCTGTCAACGCCACGGTGTTCAGGCTGGATTCGCCTTCCAGCACCTTGCCGTCCAACGGTATTTTCTCTCCCGGCTTAACCACCACTGTCTCCCCGACAGCCACCGTGTCTGGTGCTACATCTTGTTCCTTGCCTTCTCGCACCACATGAGCCACTTCAGGACGGATTTCCATCAGGTGCGTGATGGCACGCTGACTCTTTCCCTCGGCGTAATCCTCGAACAGCTCGCCCACTTGGAAGAACAGCATCACAAACACTGCTTCCGTAAACTCTGTATCTGTGTCAGGGAGGAAGCCTATAGATAACGCACCGATTGTGGCGATACACATCAAAAAGTCCTCGTTGCACAAGTTGCCCTTCACTAATCCCTCCCACGCTTCGGCAATTACGTCATAACTTATCAGAAGATAAGGTATCAGATAAACCAACAAGAGTTGCCATACAGGCAAATCCATCGTATGCTCTATCAATACAGCACCCGTCAACAGGATGGCCGTCGCTATCACTCTCACTAATTTCGGATTCATCGCTTACAATCGTTTTGGTTTCACGGACGCAAAGGTAAGGAATATCTTGTGCAACTTGGTTGCAAAGATTGGGCGTATTGACTTTCTTTATTGACTACTTCGTTTAGCTTCGACAGCGACACACATACACTAATTACCAGTTTGTTTCTGTTTCTTCTTTCGATTGAAAATCCACAATTGTCTCCAAGAGTCGAACTCTCTTTGCAGCATGATACCGATACCCTGTGTGTACAGCGTGGAACGGGAGAAGTAGCGGTCGTTGGACTTGTTGTAGGCTTTCAGACTGACGGTTCCGCTGCGGTTGATGAGCCATTGCACATCGAAGTCTCCGATGAAGTTGCTGTTGTTGAGGGTGTTGAGAGAGTTCTCCTTGTAGCCGAAGTTTCCGTTAATGAGCAAGCGGTTGTTCAGCAGACTGCCGGACAGGATGCCTTCTATGTCCATGTCGCTCCAGCCTCGGTCTCCCGTGGCCAGGTTTGCTCCGAAGTTCCAGTTGTGCAGGTTGAGGGAACGGGAGAGGAACTGGTTTAACTGTCCGCTTAAGGTGCTGGACAACAGAGAGTTCATCGCTGATTGAGACTGGTTGGTATTGGCGTTCACATAGTCGTAGGTGTAGAATCTTCCCACTCCCAGCAGATAGAGTATCTGCATGTTCATTTGCTCTTCCGTGCTGATGGCGCTGTGTACCAGCTCCTGCTCTTCCTCACTCACGGAGGGAAGGGCGAGGTCGAATTTTATTTCCGGCTTTTGGATAGGGCCGCTGAGATTCATCAGACAGTTCACCCTTACGTTGTTCTGTTTGAAGCTCATGCCTGGGATCAGGTCATTGAGCGAGACGGACGGGACGGTATAGATGCCTTGCAAGTCCATTTCCGCATTGAAGGGGTCGCCTGTGAAATGTACTTGTCCGCCTTTGGCTACGGCGAAGTCCTTGTGGATGACTTGTTGAAGCGTGAACTTGTAGTTTCCATGGTCTATCTGGTAAGTGCCGTACATCTGGAACTTCCCTTTGTTGTACCACGAGGCTTCCAAGGTGCCCGTACCCGTGGCGGTGATGTAGTCGCCGGACAAAGGGTCGATGATGACCTTCAGGTGAGCGTCCGGGGTGATGTGCATGACGAAGTTCATGTGGATGTCGGGTGCGCCTGCGGGCATTTCTTCTTGTATGGTGCTGTTTTGTTCCTCTATCCACGGTTGTTCCCGTCGGGGTGTCTTGTCGCGGAAGGTGATGAAGTTGTTGTCGGCGGCAGACGCTGCGCCTGTTTTGCCGGTGATATACACGAACTCCGTGCCACGGGTGGGGGTGAAGTTCAGGTTCACGTTCAGTTGTCCGGCTTTTCCGTCAATGTTCACCACGCCCGACCCGTTGATGGTGCCGCAGAAGGGCAGGGTATCCGCTTCTTTCTGGTTGTAACACATTAAATCAGCGGCGGAGATACGGAAATCGTAGGTCAAGTCGTGCAGGAAATTGTGGTGCAGGGCACCCTGTACAAGACCTTTGTGTCCCCGTTCGTCTTGGATGGTGTCGTTCATGAACTCCACGATGTTCGGACGCAGCTGGATGTGTTGGTTCTTCATGCGGTAAGTAGTGTTCAGCACGTCCACCTTCATCTGCATATCGGCTCGTGCGTCTCCCTCCATGTTCACTTTCCGCAGCTGTCCGTATACCCTGACATATCCTCTTATTCTTCCAGCCACGTCGGAGAATATGCCGTCTGTGTACTCCTGTATGAACGCTCCGTTGGAGTTGTTTGCAGTCACCAACAGGTCGAGGTATTTACGGGGCGGAGACACGTAGCCTTTGACAGTGGTGGTGCTGATGTCTCCTTCCTTGATATGAGCGTCCAAGTACACGCCTTGCAGACTGCGGTCCCATTTGCTGAACACATCCATCTCTCCCATGTAGGCTCTGTTGAAATGAAAGTCGCTTACATGGAGATTAGTGTATGCGTCGGGTTTCCCGCTGAACACGTTCTTCACGTAGGCTTTCCCGGTGGCATATCCGGTGAAGTCCACAGTATGGAAATTCACGATGTCGAAGATGTATTGCAGGTTGACACGTTTCAGGTCTACCGTCAAGGAGTCCTCGCTGCGGGGAGACAGTGTGCCGTTGATGCCGATATGCTGGTCTCCATGCTCAAAGAGGAAATCTTCCACTTCGATGTGTTTCTTCTCGATGCGTACCAGGGCGGGATGGATATTCCAGACGGAATCCTCTATGATGACTTCGGAGGGTTTGATGCGTACAGTGGTCGCCATGTCCTTCCCTTCTTCTTTCAGAAAGTGTATGGTGGAATTCAATTCTCCGCTATAAGTGGTGGCTTTGTCGTTTCCCCATCGGAGAGAGGTGTCCAGATGGTCGTCATGGGCTTTGATGTCGGTGGAAAAACTGACGAGGGAGGTGCCTTTGAAGTATTTGCCCAGCTGAGCGGACAAATGTAGCTGTCCACCCTCGTTGTCGCATAGAATCCTGCCTGTCTCGAAGCGTCCGCCATTGTATTCAAAGGAGGGAATGTGTCCTTCCATGCGCATTTTCCGTTGGCGGTCGTCCACATAGCCTTTCAGCGTGAGCGGTTGATGCAGCCGGATGTCTTTGTGCAGCAATTCTCTGAGAGGAGTAAGGCTGTCCACGGTCAGCGTGAAGTCGAAATCGTTGGAAGTGTGGGGGAGTTTCCTTCCTTTGAGCAGGGTGGGCAGGTTCTCCTGTGCAATCCGCATGAGACTGGCTGGCAAGGTGGCGTAGGTATAGTTTCCCCTCACTATCGCTTTCAGGTACGGACTGTGCAGGGTGACAATACGTTTCCCGTTTTGCTTTTCGCCTTTCAGCCAGGTGTTTCCCATTTGGAACGTTTGCTGGGAGGTGACGACTTTGAAATCCTCCAACTGTATGAGTCCGTCAAGATTGTTGATGGAGTTGCCTTGGAAGTTCGCCGCCAGCTTTGCCTCGAAACGAGTGTCCTTCATCTTTGGGGTAAGCCGCAGGGCATGAGGATTGAAACCCTTCAATTGTGCCTCGATATTGAAGACGGGTATCTTGCGAGCCATGTTGAAGTTCCCTTTTACGAAAAGATTTCCGTTGTGGTCGTTCAGGCGGAGTTGTCCGGCGAATCCGCCGTGGCGGTACTGCCCGTCCACATTGACATGGTGGTAGCGGTACTGGTTGAAATCGAAGTCGGAGATGTCTCCTTTAAGACTGACTGCGGTGAGTTTACCCTTGTCCATATTCCCCTGGGTGTGCAGCGAAAAGGCTATGTGGTTGAGTTTCTGGTTGTCCAACAGTCTGCCTAACAGAAACCCTTTGGTCTGGATGTCTCCTTTGAACGCCTTTTTGAGTGTCATGTCCATTCGGGCATCGATGGTTCCCAGTCCTGTGTGCAGCTTTCCTGCCACGGACAGTGCCGGTTTGCGGAATCGCAGTTTTCCCTGGTAGGAGATATTTCCCAGCCGGGAGACGATGGGAGGCAAGTCTTTCTTTTTAGGAGAAAGCTCGTTCCACAGGAAACGGATGCCGGTGGAAGTCAACGTACAGGTGCGGATGTCCGCCGTGACGGAGGGTTGGGGACGCAGGTTCACACGTCCTGAAAGCAGGATGTCTATGTCGTGGTTCTCGGTATGTATTTTCAGTCGTGGAACTGCAATCTGGCGGAGATTCCCGCTGGCGGAAAGGCTGAGGAACAACGGGTCGTCAAAGGCTGACAAGGCCGGAACGACATAGCGTATGTCTGCCGGTGTCACATGCGAATCCTCTATGCCCGCCTTGAAAGAGAGTGTCTTTAGAAAGTCTTTCCCTTGGGAGAGGTCATAGCCGAAAGAGGCTGCGGGGATGCTTATCTTGCTGCCGGGCAGATGTATTTTCAGCCTGGTCAGTTGAGCCATTGTCTTGTTTGCGGTGAACTTGCCCGACATCTTTTGCAACGAGAGTCCGCATCCTTCTTTCAATGACAGCTGCCTTATGTACACATTCAACGAGTCGTTTGTCAATACTTTCACTGAGAGGTTGGCGGTAAGGTCTTGTAACTTCACGTGTGAGGGATTGAATTTGCCCGGAGTATAAGGCTTGTAGCGTAGATTGAAGTCAGCGTTTCCGCCTCGTATCAGCACGGAGTTGAAGCGCAAGTCCAAGGGCGTTTTCTTCTTGGGCTTCTTCGAGGTGAATTTGTCAATGAGGAATTGCAGGTTGGTCTTGCCTTCTGGGGTATCCTTATATACATTGGCGTGGAAATTAAATAATTGTATACTGCTGATGCGTATCTTCCCGTCAAACAACAAGGGCATGACCTCTATTTTCCCCGACACAAGAGACGCTTTTAGCAAGAGTTCCTTCTGCTGGTCTTCCACATACAGTCCATTGAGTACAAGCCGGTTGAGCAGTCCCACATCGATACCTTCCACACGGACTTTCGTTTGAAGGTACTGGCTCAGTTCCGCCGAAGCCACACGACAGGCTTCACGTTGGAAATAGGGTATATGGAAGAGTCCAATCAGCAAGATGTAAGCTCCCAAAAGGAAGAATACAATGAAGCGGACTATATGTTTAAATGTTTTGATAGCGTTTCTTCGTTACGTTTATTTAGTCACAAAATTACGAAAAAAAACAATGCGCAGAGGGGTTTATTGCGTCTTTATTCTCATCTTTGCAGAATTATAAGAAGTTTTTGCAATATTGACAGACGTGTGATGATGGATTTCAGATTACATACTCCGTTGCCGAAGAATACGTTTTCTTTGACACACAAGGATAAGGTTATGGTATTGGGCTCTTGCTTTTCGGAGCATATTGGCCGTAAACTGCAAGACGCCAAGTTTGATTGCGTGGTCAATCCTTCGGGAGTGTTGTACAATCCCTTTTCGATGGCGCAGATGCTGGATGCCGGTCTGTCTGGGAGTGGTGAATCTCGTTTGTTCTTCCATGAAGGCTTGTGGCGAAGCTGGTCGCATGACACTTCGTTCGCTTCTCCCGATAGGGAGACATTACGCTGGAGCATCGAGGAGGCTTCGATGAAGGCAAAAGGCTTTTGGGCGAATCCCGGACTGTTGATTCTTTCTTTTGGCACTAACCATTATTATAAGGTAAGAGAAGACAGTCCTCTTTATGCGCAGGCTGGCGGGGAGGTTGTGGCTAATTGCCACAAGGTGCCGGGTGTGAATTTTGAAGAGTGCGTGGGAGGAGTGGAAGAGATGACCGGGCTTTGGAAACAGTCGCTTTCAAGGATATGGTGTAAATTCCCTTCGTTGAAAGTGCTCTGCACCGTAAGTCCGATTCGATATAAGAAGTATGGTCTGCACGGAAGTGCGTTGAGCAAGGCGGCCTTGTTGTTGATGGTGGATGAGCTGGTGAACGCTTTTCCAGAGCGTTGCTTTTATTTCCCTTCTTACGAGATTGTCATGGACGAGTTGAGAGACTACCGTTTTTATGCCGAAGACATGGTGCATCCCTCCGCACAGGCGGTGGAGTATGTGTGGGATTGCTTCAGCCAGTCTTATTTCACAGACGATACTCGTGTGATTATCAAGGAGTACACGGCTATACGCAAAGCCTTGTCGCATCGTCCGCTTCATCCTGACACAGACGTTTATCAATGTTTTCTTCACGAAATAATGTTAAGGATAGAAGCGTTTCAACGAAAATATCCGTATCTTTCGCTTTCAAAAGAACAAAACTTATGTCATACACTATTGAATCAATAGCTAAAATCATTGGCGCAGAACGAGTAGGATGCGCCACGGCCACTATCGACTGGATTCTGACGGACAGCCGTTCTCTTTGTTTCCCGGAGGAGACATTGTTTTTTGCTATCCGTACCAAGCGTAACGATGGCCATCATTATATCGCCGACCTCTATCGCAGGGGAACCCGTAATTTCGTGGTGAACGAACTGCCTGAGGAGGTGGCTTCTTACGAGAACACGAACTTCTTGGTGGTGAAAGACACCTTGACGGCTCTCCAGACGTTGGCGGCACATCACCGGAGTGAGTTCAATATTCCAGTGGTAGGTGTCACGGGAAGTAACGGCAAGACGATGGTGAAGGAGTGGCTTTACCAGCTGATTTCTCCTTCCAAAGAGGTAACACGTTCCCCGCGCAGCTACAATTCACAGACGGGAGTGCCTTTGTCTGTCTGGTTGCTCAACGAGCAGAGCCAGGTGGGTATCTTCGAGGCGGGTATCTCCCAAGGGGGTGAGATGGAGCGGTTGCAGAAAATAATCCGTCCTACCATCGGTGTCTTCACGCATCTTGGCTCAGCGCATCAGGAGAATTTCTCTTCCATGGAAGAGAAGTGCATGGAGAAGTTGCTGCTGTTTAAAGGAGTGGATGTGTTAATCTACAATGGCGACGATGAGATGGTCACGGACTGTGTGGCCAAATCCATGCTGACGAACGTGAAGGAATTTACATGGTCTCGTACAGACACTGATGCTCCTTTATATATAAGTAAGGTAAAGAAAGAAGCGGATGGCACGGAGATTTCCTACCATTACCTGGGTACGGGCTATGACGATACTATACGTATTCCGTTTGTGGACGACGCTTCTGTCGAGGACGCTATCCACTGTCTGGCCGTGTGCCTCTATCTGTTGATTCCGCAGGAGGACATCAAGGAACGGATGGCCCGGCTTGACCCGGTGGCCATGCGTCTGGAGGTGAAAGAAGGCAGACGGGGATGTACCGTCATTAACGACAGTTATAACGCCGATATAGACTCACTTGATATAGCCTTGGACTTCATGAACCGTCGGCCGAGCAAGAAGGAACAGTCACATACCTTGATTATCAGCGACATTCTTCAGACGGGTGAGAAAGCGTCTTCCCTTTACCGCAAACTTTCCCAATTGGCCACCAAGCGAGGTATTCAGAAGCTGATTGGTGTGGGGGAGGATATATCTTCTTGTGCGAAGATGTTCTCCATGGAGAGTTATTTCTTCAAGAGTACGGAAGAGTTGCTGTCAAGTGATGTATTGAAAGATATGCACGACGAGCTGGTGCTGATTAAGGGCTCTCGCAAGTTCCATTTCGACCGGGTGTCCGATGTGCTGGTGAAGAAAGTGCATGAGACTATCCTTGAGATTAATCTCAACGCCGTGGTGGACAACCTGAATTACTACCGCAGTTTCCTGAAAGAGGGTACGAAGATGGTATGTATGGTGAAGGCTTCCGCTTACGGAGCCGGAGCTGTGGAGATTGCCAAGACGCTGCAAGACCACCGGGTGGACTACCTGGCTGTGGCCGTGGCGGATGAAGGGGTGGAACTCCGAAAGAACGGCATCACGGGCAATATCATGATAATGAACCCGGAGATGACGGCTTTCAAGACCATGTTCGAGTATCATCTGGAGCCGGAAGTGTACAGCTTCCGTTGGCTGGACGCCTTGATTAAAGCGGCTGAGAAGGAAGGCGTGACCAATTTCCCCTGCCATATCAAACTGGATACGGGAATGCACCGTCTGGGTTTTGACCCGGAGAAGGATATGCCGGAATTGATAGACCGTTTGACACACCAAACCGCTATCATGCCCCGTTCGGTGTTCTCTCATTTCGTGGGGACGGACGAGGACAAGTTCGATGACTTCACCCGCCATCAGTTTGCCCTGTATGACAAGGCGAGCCTGCAACTGCAAGCGGCGTTCAAGCACAAGATATTGCGGCATATCTGCAATACGTGTGGCATAGAGCGTTTCCCGGAATACCATATGGACATGGTGCGTTTGGGGTTGGGCTTGTACGGCATTGACCCTCACGGAAACCGTCTGTTGCATCCTATCAGCACGTTGAAGACCACGATTCTCCAGATTCGCAATGTGCCTGAGGAGGACACGGTGGGATACAGCCGTAAAGGGGTGTTGACAAGAGACAGCCGTATCGCAGCCATTCCTATCGGCTATGCGGACGGATTGCACCGTGCCTTGGGTAATGGCCGTTGCTACTGTCTGGTGAACGGTCGGAAAGCGCCTTACGTGGGGAATATCTGCATGGACGTATGTATGATAGACGTGACTGACATTCCTTGCGAGGAGGGTGATTCCGTGGAAATATTCGGAAAGGACCTGCCTGTGACGGTGTTGAGCGACACGATGCAGACAATCCCTTACGAGATTCTGACGGGTATCAGCGAGCGTGTGAAACGTGTATATTATCAAGACTGATTCTTAATAAACCTAAAAACTGCACTTTCTCTGCGGGGAGAGTGCAGTATTTTTGTGCTTAGGACGTTTAGCAATCGAAATAACTTAAAACAATAAACCGAAACAATGAAGAAACTGAAATCGTTTGGAGTGATTGGGGTGATGGTGGCTGTCTTGATGGCCGTAATGTCATTGACTTCTTGCTTGAGTAATAATGACGATGGAACCCGTCAAAGTGGGGGAATTTGTATCTATGAAGAGTCGATGGGGAGCAAGTATTTCCTGTCGTTGGATGGAAAGACTCGTATTGTGGCCCAGAACATCGACCAATTCAAGACATTGCCGACATGGTTGAGAAGCGGAAGACTTTGCAATATTGTTTATCAGTATAATGTAAGTGATACACAGCAGGGTACAACTAACACGAATAGTGCTGTGTCTGTTCAATTAATTGGTATTACACCGTTGGAGAACGGAGAGGGTGACAATGTGACAGCCTTGGATGAAAGCTATTACAATAATATCGTTCCGTCTATGTTGCCTGACACTGTAAATACGCAGGCTACAGTAGGAGAGTGGACAAACACTGCTGTGTATAAAGTGTATGGTGGTAACTATAAACTGTTTAGTAACATTTCTTATTCAGTGGATTACACGCAGGGTATGACGTGGACGCGTATATGGAATAATAATCTATTCTACATCCATTATAAAGAAGACGATTTGAAAGCGGGGAATTTAAAATTATATTTCAACCGCTATACAAACAATAAAGATCCAAAGAACACCAGTAGTATTAATTTAGGAGTGGGTTCTTGTGCTTTTGATATCACCGATGCAGTGAATGCTTATAAGATGCAGAATGGCAGTGACCCGGAGAAGGTGACTGTGGTGGTAGAGAAATATGATCCGATGAATAACTGGAAAGTTACTTCTTCCACACCTTCTAGGTCTTATGAAGATGTGAAAGTTGTTGACGCAACAGCTACGAGTGGACTGTCGCTGTAATCATTGGATGAAATAAGACAATAAGAAGAGGCTGTGTCGTAATTAAGGTTTTACGGCGCAGCCTCTTTTTTGCGTTCC
>CAVDHB010000024.1:0-51585 GCA_963608705.1 Prevotella sp. P5-108 | reverse complement strand
ATACCACTTCACAGCTTCTCTTTTGTCCTTATCTACAACCCAGCCATAATAATAAAAGTCGCCCAATCTACATTGAGCATCGACATTTCCTTGTTCCGCCAGCTCTTTAACTGAATCAAAATCTTTCTGTGAAAAATAGGGGTATTTGTTAGTTTCCATTTTATTTCGTAAATTAATTGCTTATTATTTACATGTCTATTAAGAGGATACGCTCGTAATACATACCTTTTGTTACATACATTACTCTGGAATTTCTTCTTGCAGAGAGAATGATGACATCCTCATCTCAGCCCACTGTACACGAACTCTCAAAGCTGCGATAGCCTCGCTTTCGCTGTCTGAGTGAAGCATGATACGGGTGCTTGCGTTCGTGGAGGAAGTCGGTTTCTCAATGCGATACTTAACCGTATAAGTGTACATCGTCTTAAATATTAATGAATTACCACACCAATACTGGCACAGACAAAAGACTGTATGGAAACTTCTTGCTGTGACTCCATTCGCTTTTGCATAGCAAAAATACAAAATAAAACTTATATGGAACGTATAAAGACATACATACATGAATAACCTGCTACTTTCTTTGTACATTATACCTAAAATAGCGTTTATCAGACTCAAATTATTTTCTTCTTAATGGGATAGGCTATTTGTACTTCCAATGGCACATCGGAAAGACTGTACTGCAATGACAATGTTTGTTACGGCATTTATGACAAAGAAATGGTGTGCCGACATTATCTGGGAGTCGGAGGTGTGAATACATTTCAACGGATACAAGTAGAGACGCGATGAATCGCGTCTCTACCTTTTAAAATGAGGAACGAAGAATCGCTTTGGTTATACGATTGCGGGTAATCATATAATTTAGTGTGAAGTAAATTCAAGCATAGTCACAACTGTGTCTAGTCTTTCAGTATGTCTAATTGTGGTTGTCTAGTTATTCAGTTTATGAAAAGAAAAAGTGTCTAGTGAGATCAGGAAAAGACACATAGTAAAACCCTCTCTGAAAAGTATCTTAAGATACTTGGCGATGTATCCTAAGATACTTGCCCAAGTATCCTAAGATACCTTTACAAGTAACCTATGCAAGGTGTCTTATTTAGGAAATAGAGTGCAAAAAAGGATACAAGCGGAGACGCGATGAATCGCGTCTCTACTTGTCATAGTGGTTTAATATCTTACCAATCACAGATACAATTCATCACTGATGAATGTGGAGACGCAATGAATCTCGTCTCTACTTGTTGCAACGTGAAAGACAGGAGAGTGGTATGTTTTATTAGTCACTCCTTATATTTAATGAGTGTCGCCAGCAGTTTTGCATTCTCATCTATGGTGCCTACAGTGATGCGCAGACAGTCTCCACACAATACCACGGAAGAACGGTTTCGCACGATAATGCCTTTATCCACTAAATAATGGTAGACTTTCGTGGCGTTGTGTACCTTGGCGAGGAAGAAATTCGCATCGGATGGATAGACCTGTTCCGTGACGGGCAATCCGGCGAAAGCGTGAATCATGTTGTTACGCTCCGTCTTGATAGTACCAATCCATGTCTGCAAATTCTGACGTAGCGCAATTTGCCGCATCGCCTCTTGCTGAGTCAGCTCATTCACATTGTAGGGATATTTCACCTTATTATATAAGGCGATAATCTCTTCCGAGGCGAAAGCCATTCCCAGACGAATGGCCGCACAGCCCCAAGCCTTAGAGAAAGTGTTCAACACGATGAGGTTGGGATACTCGTCCAGCACATTGCGAAACAAAGGCTTGTCAGTGAAGTCGGAATACGCCTCATCCACCACGACAATCCCTTGGAAGCCACGCAACACCTTGGCTATCTCCTCATGCTCCAGACTGTTGGCTGTAGGATTGTTCGGTGTGCAAAGAAACACCAGCTTCGTATGGGAATCCGTAGCCGCAAGCAGTTTGTCCGCATTCAGACGAAAGCCCTCGTCAAGAGTTACGGGACGATAGTCCACGTCATTCAATTCCGCACATACCTCGTACATACCGTATGTGGGAGCGATGGCCACCACATTGTCCACCTCCGGACGACAGAAGATACGGAAAGCAAGGTCTATGGCCTCGTCACTTCCATTTCCAAGGAATATTTGCGAAGTACGCACTTGCTTTATCGGCGCCAACGCCTCTTTCAACGTTGTTTGCAAGGGATCGGGATAACGGTTGAAAGGATGGTTGAAAGGATTCTCGTTCGCATCCAAAAAGATGGAAGCGTCCCTACCCTTGAACTCGTCACGGGCACAATGGTAAGGCTCCATATCCCATACATTGACTCTTACTAACTCTTTCAATGGTTTCATGACATCGCTTATTTTACCTTGTTCACTTCCGCCAGACGTACCGTCATGGCGTTTTTATGCGCATCTAACGACTCAGCCGCAGCCATCGCCTCTACTGCCTTGCCAATCCGGCTAATGCCCTCGGGTGAGATTTCTTGGAAAGTCATTTTCCGCACGAAACTGTCCAGACACAATCCACTGTACGCCTTGGCATACCCCTTCGTAGGCAGCGTATGATTCGTGCCGGAAGCGTAGTCTCCCGCACTCTCGCAACTGTATTTTCCGAGGAACACAGATCCCGCATGCGTAATGCGGTCTTTCACTTCCCCGTAGTTCTCAATGGAGAGGATAAGATGTTCCGGCGCATACTCGTTGGTGATTTCCACCGCCTCGTCCATGTCATGCACAAGGATGAATTTACTGTTCTCCAAGGCTTTCTCCGCAATCGCCTTGCGTGGAAGCACCTCCAACTGACTTGCGACTTCCGCTTGTACCTTGTCCAGAAGCTCCCAGCTGGTAGACACCAACAGCACTTGGCTGTCCACCCCATGTTCAGCCTGTGAAAGCAAGTCTGCCGCCACAAAGACAGGATTGGCATCCTTGTCGGCTACTACCTCTACCTCGGAAGGTCCCGCTGGCATATCAATCGCCACATCTTTCAACGATACCACCTGTTTCGCCGCTACCACATACTGGTTACCCGGTCCGAATATTTTATCTACCTTAGGCACACTCTCCGTACCATAAGCCATGGCACCGATAGCCTGTACACCGCCCGCCTTGAAGATACGGGACACGCCCGCCACCTTTGCCGCATACAAAATAGCCGGATTCACCTTTCCTTCCTTGTCAGGAGGCGTGCACAACACTATTTCCTCACATCCCGCAATCTTGGCGGGAGTAGCTGTCATTAATACCGTGGAGAACAACGGCGCCGTGCCTCCGGGAATATACAGTCCCACCTTCTGAATAGGTACGGCTTTCTGCCAGCATACCACACCCGGACACGTTTCCACCCGCACAGGCTCAAAACGCTGTGCGGCGTGAAAAGCATGGATATTATGATGCGCCAACTGAATGGCCGCTTTTAATTCATCGGACACCTCTGACTCCGCCTGTGCCATTTCTTCCGGGGTAACCGCCAACGTGGAAAGCGACACCTTGTCGAATAATTGCTCATATTTCTTTACGGCCTTATCGCCTTCAGTACGAATTTCCTCCAACACAGTGCGTACCTTGTCCATGAGTTGCGTCACGTCCAGCTCAGGCCTTTTCAACAACTCTTTCCACTCCTCTTTCTTCGGATATTCTATTACTTTCATCTTAATCTTCTTATAAAATCATTTTCTCAATCGGAAGCACCAAGATGCCCTGCGCCCCCAGTTTCTTCAGTTTTCCGATAATCTCCCAGAAACAATCCTCATCCAACACAGTGGCCACGGAGTTCCATCCCTCCTGAGCCAAAGGCATGACAGTGGGACTTTTTTCACTGGGCAACGCTGATATAATGTCCTGCAACTTGTCGGTAGGAGCGTTCATCAGCACATACCTTTTGTTCTCAGCCGCCTTCACCGCATCAATACGGAAACGCAATTCATCAAGAAGCGCCTTCTTTCCCTCATCCATGTTCTTGTAACCTACCAGCAAAGCCTCGCTTCTCACCACGACTTCCACTTCTTTCAAATGGTTGCTTATCAAAGTAGAGCCAGAGCTTACAATATCAAAGATGGCATCCGCCAGTCCGATGCCCGGAGAAACCTCCACAGACCCCGTAATGACATGAATATCCGCCTTGATGTGATTTTTCCACAAGAAGTCTCGAAGAATGCCTGGATAGGACGTGGCTATTTTCTTGCCGTTGAACCATTCCAGTCCGTTATAGTCCACTGAATTCGGCACCGCCAAAGAAAGACGACACTTGCTGAAGCCAAGACGATCTATCACATCCGCCTCCTCATGCCGCTCCATGAACTCGTTTTCACCCACGATTCCTATATCGGCCACACCGTCGGCCACGGTCTGCGGAATATCGTCATCCCTTAAAAAAAGCACTTCAAGAGGGAAATTGGAAGCTTTAGACAAAAGCGTGCGCTTAGTAGTACTCACTTTGATACCTGCCTCGGCGAGGAGATTCATGGAATCGTCAAAAAGACGTCCTTTCGATTGAATAGCGATTCGTAACATATTGTGCATTTTATGATTGTCAGAACGAAAAAAGGCCTGCCTTTATCCCGGCAAGCCTTCTGTACTCTTATGGTTGAATGTGACACAACACCTCTTCCGCCTACCGAATTAAATCGAAAAGCAATGGAAATGATGATGTACACTCAATACGTTCATTTGTTATTCTCTTTTATTTCTGTGGCAAAGTTACATACTATTCCTTAAAATTGCAAGTCTTTTGAGGTGTTTCTTTTCAATTCGACTGATTTTGCAGGATTAATACATTCTTAGTAGCCTTCGGGTCTATCTTATACCTGTCATCTATCCGCTCTCCCACCAACCAGACAATCCTTCCGTCCGCATCCGTCAACACTCTTTGCGCCTGTTTCCGGAACCGTGAGAATTTACGGTCGGTCAAGTAGTCACTAACCAATTTGCTACCTTTCATGCCAAACGGACGAAAACGGTCTCCCTCTTTCCAGTTTCTAATACACAAGGGGAATTTAAGTTTGTCTGCGTCCAAATACGCATAGTTCCGTTCCTTCCGAATCACCAAATCGGATGTATAGGGGGATTCCTCTCCCTTTATATCCAACAGACACCACACCTTCTCACGCATGATTTTTTGATGAAAAGCACTGTCATCCCTTGGCCTGTCCACCTCTATATATCCCCGTTCCTTTACCAATCGCCAGCCAGAGGAAGAGATGAAGAGTTTGCTCTCAGACAGTTCCAACGTCCGCTCCATATCCCGCAACTGACTCTCCGTGAATCTGTATGGCCGTAACAATTGGAACAGGAACAATGAGGGTGAGACCGACTGAAGTATGTGTGAGACTGAAAGACGGAACGGACGCAAATCATCGTCCCCCTCCACACCACTTCTCACTCGTTCAGCCTTCATTACCTTGTCTGTCAATGTACGCACCTGCGTCAAACGTCTCGCCGTCTCCGTAATAGACTGACATATAGACGGATTTATCTTGCGCATCTCCGGCAATACACACAGCCGTATCTTGTTCCGGGTGCAATCAGCCTCCAAGTTCGTACTGTCTGTCACAAAAGAAAGTTCTTGGGACTTCAAGTATAACTCTATCTCCTGACGGGTGACAGTCAATAACGGACGGATAATCCTTCCGTGCTTCGGACGCATGCCACACAATCCGTCCAGCCCCGTACCTCTTATCAAATTCAGCAAGACCGTCTCGGCATTGTCTTCCAAATGGTGCGCCACCGCAATACAACTTGCCTTTGTCTCTTGACGCACTTCTTCGAACCACGCATACCGCAAATCCCTTGCCGCCATCTCAATGCTTACTCCTTCCGACTTCGCATACTCAGTCGTGTCAAAGGCTCGCACCCTTAACGGAATCTCCTCCTTCTGGCAGAAATCACGCACAAATCGCTCATCACGGTCAGACTCCTCTCCTCTCAGCCTGAAATTACAATGCAGCGCAAGGAGTGGAAACTCCAGTTCCTTCAGCACTCGTGTCAAGGCCACAGAATCGGCTCCACCACTCAGTCCCACCAAGACAACCCCACCTGGCTGACATAACGCATGCTGCCGGATAAACGCTTTTACTTTCTGTGTAAACATGGCATTACCAAACAATGAAAAGGGGGTATGTCCGAAGACACACCCCCTCGTATGATTGAGTTCTGATTATCTCAATTAGCCGTTTACTTTAGCCATGTGTTTGATCAAGTCAACCACTTTGTGAGAATATCCGAATTCGTTGTCGTACCAAGAGATAACTTTCACGAATTTGTCTGTCAAGTACACACCTGCGTTAGCGTCGAAGATAGAAGTGTGAGGATCATCCAAGAAGTCAGAAGAAACCACAGCGTCTTCAGTGTAACCAAGTACACCCTTCAAGTAAGTCTCAGAAGCTTCTTTCATAGCCTTGCAGATGTCTTCCTTAGTAGCCGGTTTAGCCAAGTTACAAGTCAAGTCTACTACAGACACGTCCAAAGTAGGAACACGCATAGAGATACCAGTCAATTTACCGTTCAAAGCAGGAATAACCTTACCTACGGCCTTAGCGGCACCAGTAGTAGACGGGATGATGTTGCCAGAAGCGGCACGGCCACCACGCCAATCCTTCATAGAAGGACCATCCACTGTACGCTGAGTAGCAGTTGTAGAGTGAACTGTAGTCATCAAACCTTCCACGATACCGAACTTGTCGTTCAACACTTTGGCGATAGGAGCCAAGCAGTTGGTAGTACAAGAAGCGTTGGAAACGATCTGCTGGCCTTTGTATGTATCGGTGTTCACACCGCATACGAACATATCAGCCTGACGTCCGTCTTCACCTTTCTTGGAAGGAGCGGAAAGAACTACATATTTAGCACCAGCCTGGAGGTGTTTCTCAGCACGATCCATAGTCAAGTAGAAACCAGTAGATTCCACGATGTATTCAGCACCGATTTCATTCCATTTCAAGTTAGCGGCATCTTTTTCAGCTGTGATACGGATGTGGTTTCCGTTTACGATCAGTTCGTTCTTAGCCAAGTCGTAGTCTACAGTGCCGTTGAAACGACCGTGCATTGTGTCGTATTTCAACATGTAAGCCATGTAGTCAACAGGCAGCAAGTCGTTGATACCAACAACTACTACATCATTCTTGTTAGCGTCTTCCAAAGTGGAACGGAACACGAAACGACCGATACGGCCAAAACCGTTAATACCAATTTTAATCATTTGATGAAATGTTTAATTGTTTATTTGAACAAAATTATTTCTTACTTTCGCAAGAGAAGTAACAAACACCTTGCCACCCTCTTTTTTCCACCCACAAAAATACGTCTTTTCATCCTCTCTACCCCTGAAAATAGTTTATTAAATCTTAAACGTATCTCAAAAAGTGCGTCAAAAGGAAAGAGAAACGACTGTAACGCCTCTATTACTCCCTGTTTGCAATACTCAAATAGCAAACACTCGGATATTTTTCTCGTTCATACATCTCCGCTGTCAGTTCTGACGGTTTGTCAGTACGCTATTGTCAATTCTGACAGATAACAGAGAGTTCCCCCATCCCCTCATGCAGTAAGAATGAAAAATATACGCTCTCAGAAGAACAAGATTGAGAAAAAGCTCGTATTTTTGTGACCAAGTAATTGATATAACATATAAAACATGGACAAAAGAAAGCTATTCATCACCGCTTGCTGCGGACTGGCTATCGCAGCCCAGGCGCAGAAAAGAGCCTTTACCATCGAAGACCTTTACAAGATTAAAAGCGTGTATGCCGTGACGCTATCTCCAGACGGGAAAACGTTGGCTTACACAGCCTCTTCCTCTAATTTGAAAAAGCAAAAATCCGCTGCGAACCTTTTCCTCATGGATACGGACGGCAAGAATGTACGTCAACTGACCACAGACGGGAAAAGCTCTGCAGCCGTATGGAGCAAGGATGGAAAGCAACTCTATTACACCAACCGGGGAAAAGACGGGGTGCAGGTATGCAGATACGACCTTGGCACAGGGAAGACTGAACAACTGACCGACTATGCGCTCGGCGTGGACAACCCCGTAGTGTCACCTGACGGACGCTATATCGCCTTTACCGCTGAAGTGAATCCTGAAATAGGCGCAGACGGACAAAAGAACAAAGAATGGAGGGAGAAGAAGGAGAAAGGTCCTGTACAAGCCCACCTCGCCGACCAACTGCTCTACCGCCATTGGACGGCTTACAACGATGGAAAAGCTGCACACCTCATCCTGTTCGACATACAGAAGAAAACTTACACAGACCTCACACCAGGCAAATACTCGCTCATCTTCAACCTCGGAGGTGGAAAGATATATGACTTCTCGCCCGACAGCAAGGAGCTATGCTTTGTCTCCAACCACGACGCACACCCAGAAGCCAGCACCAACGCTGACCTGTGGACTATACCCGTCACAGGAGGCGACCCGAAATGTCTTACCGCCGCCAACAAGGCATGGGACGGAACTCCCACCTACTCTCCCGATGGCCGCTACATCGCCTACCGCACCCAAAAAGTACCAGGCTATGAATCCGACCGCTTCCGTCTGGCAGTGTATGACCGCCAAACTGGCAAATCGAATATTCTGACAGAGAATTTCGACAACTGGGTGGACAGCTATCAATGGACAGCCGATTCTAAAAGTCTTTACTTTTTAGGAGAGGTGGAAGGCTACCAACCTCTTTACAAACTGGACGTGAAGAAAGGAGACATCACTCCTGTGGTGAAAGCGCGTACCATCTTTGATTTTGCCTTCGACAAAAAGGGAAACGTGTACTACACGTATAGCACTACCGGCAAACCCACGGCACTCTATAAACAGAACAAGAAAGGAGAGAAACAGCTCACCTTCCTCAACCAGTCTTTAGAAGACGAAGTGGACATCCGTCCTTCTGAATCCATTTGGGTGGAAGGTGCGGAAGGCAGCAAGGTGCAGGTATTCATCGTGAAGCCTCACAACTTTGACCCTAAAAAGAAATATCCGCTCGTCATCAATGTACACGGCGGTCCGCAAATGCAATGGACAAACTCTTTCCGAGGCGACTGGCAAGTATATCCCGGTGCTGGCTACGTAGTGGCCTATCCCAATCCACACGGATCTACAGGTTACGGACAAGCGTTCTGCCGGGCTATCTCCGGCGACTGGGGTGGCAAGGTGTTCGAGGACATCATGAAGGTCACGGACAAACTCGCCACACTGGAATATGTGGACTCTACCCGCATGGGTGCCATGGGATGGTCTTACGGCGGCTACATGATGAACTGGCTACAAGGACACACCAAGCGATTCAAATGCCTTGCCTCCATGATGGGCGTGTATGACCTCCGTTCCATGTGGGGAGCTACAGAGGAACTCTGGTTTCCCAACTTCGAGCTACAAGGACAGCCCTATAATTCGAAACTCTACGAGAAATGGTCTCCCTCCTATTATATAAAGAACTTCTCCACACCGACTCTCGTCATGACAGGCGAGCTGGACTACCGGGTACCTTACACGCAGAGCCTGCAATACTTTACGGCACTCCAGACGCTGAATATCCCTTCCCGACTGATTGTGCTGAAATATGACGGACACTGGCCTGACAACCTCAAGTCCATGCCGCTCTACTACAATGCCCACTTGGACTGGTTCCACCGCTATTTAGGGGGCGAACCAGCACCTTGGGATGTGAAGAAAATGGTAGACAACCAAATTAACTACTGATTCAATATTTAATGTCGTGTTCGGATACCTCTTGAACACGACATTCATTTTTTGAAAACACAGAAAGCATTTCGGGATAAAAAATGAACAAGTTCATTTTGTTCTCCTCTCAATTTGCACTACCTTTCCATAAGGTAGGCGGCACTTCGGAATAAAAAATGAACAAGTTCATTTTGTTCTCCTCTCAATTTGCACTACCTTTGCACCACAATATTGATCAATAAAAGAAAATAGTATAGAGCATGTCATTGAAATGTGGTATCGTGGGACTTCCTAATGTGGGAAAGTCCACTCTTTTCAACTGCCTCTCCAATGCGAAAGCACAGGCAGCTAATTTCCCTTTTTGCACAATTGAACCAAACGTAGGCGTGATTAATGTACCAGACGAACGATTGACCAAATTGGCGGAAATCGTACATCCGGGACGTATCGTGCCAGCCACTGTGGAAATCGTGGACATTGCCGGACTGGTGAAAGGTGCCAGCAAGGGCGAAGGACTGGGCAACCAGTTCTTGGGAAACATCCGCGAGACGGACGCCATTATCCATGTGCTTCGTTGCTTCGACGATGGCAATGTGGTACACGTGGACGGCAATGTGAATCCCGTGAGAGACAAGGAAATCATCGACACAGAATTGCAACTGAAAGACTTGGAAACCATCGACAGCCGTTTTGCGAAAGTGAAGAAGGTGGCGGAGATTGGCGACAAAGAGGCTAAAGTGCAATACAAAGTATTATGCGCTTATAAAGAAGCACTCGAAAGCGGAAAATCTGCCCGTACAGTGTCTTTCGACACACCGGAGGAAATGAAGGCGGCTAAAGACCTCTTCCTGCTGACAGCCAAACCAGTCCTGTACGTGTGCAACGTGGACGAGGCCAGTGCGGCTACAGGCAACAAGTATGTGGAAGAGGTACGCAAGGAAATTGAAAAGGAAGGAAGCAACCTCTTGGTGGTAGCAGCCAAAACCGAAGCTGACATCGCAGAACTGGAAACCTACGAAGAAAGACAAATGTTCCTGCAAGACGTGGGATTAAAAGAATCTGGCTGCAACCGTCTTATCAAGGAAGCCTATCACATGCTGAACTTGGAGACCTTCATCACGGCGGGCGAGATGGAAGTGAAAGCATGGACATTCCACAAAGGATGGAAAGCCCCTCAGTGTGCGGGTGTCATCCACACCGACTTCGAGAAAGGATTCATCCGTGCCGAGGTCATCAAATACGATGACTATATCAAATACGGCTCTGAAGCCGCTGTACGTGAAGCCGGAAAACTCGGCATCGAGGGTAAGGACTACGAAGTACAGGACGGCGACATCATGCACTTCCGCTTCAATGTGTAAACCATGAACGCATTCTTAGCCTATATAGACTGGAATCCTTCGCTGGAACTATTCCATATCGGAAGTTTAGGGGTACGTTACTATTCCCTGTGTTGGTGCATCGGCTTGATATTGGGATACATCACGGCACAACGGATCTACAAAGACCAACGTATCGCCCAAAAACTGTTCGACCCGTTGTTTCTTTACGTGTTCATCGGTATCCTCGCCGGTGCCAGATTAGGCCATTGCCTCTTCTATCAGCCGGACTATTTCCTGAGCCATCCGATTGAGATGTTCCTTCCCATCCACCAGACTGCGGAAGGATGGAAGTTCACAGGATATGAAGGACTTGCCAGCCACGGAGGAACCATCGGTGTAATCATCGCCTTATGGCTCTACGTACGGAAGACCAAACTGAACATCTTCACCGTACTGGACGCTATCGCTGTGGCCACACCTATCACGGCTTGCTTCATCCGGCTTGGAAACCTGATGAACTCAGAAATCATCGGAAAAGCGACCGACTTGCCTTGGGCATTCATATTTGAGAAAGTGGATACTCTCCCACGGCATCCAGCCCAATTATACGAGGCAATCGCCTACCTGCTCATCTTTGTCATCGGACTGTGGCTCTATCGCACCTATAAGGAGAAAGTTGGCACAGGATTTTTCTTCGGCTACTGCCTGACCACCATCTTCACGTTCCGCTTCCTTGTGGAATACAGCAAAGAGGTGCAAGAAGCATTCGAGGCATCCCTTCCCATCGACATGGGACAAATCCTGAGCATTCCCTTCATGATTATAGGCATCTACTGCCTGTGCCAAGGGAAAGCCGTGAAGAAATATAACATACTGGGCAAGCCGGATGCGGAAGCCCGTCGGGGAGACATACAGACAAAAGGATACAGAAAAGGAAAATAAACATAGCATATACAGATATGAATTTCATAGACGAACTGAAATGGCGTGGCATGGTACACCAACTCATGCCCGGAACAGAAGAACAATTAGCCAAGGAAAAGACGACAGCCTATGTGGGCTTCGATCCCACTGCCGACTCACTGCACATTGGCCATTTGTGCAGCATCATGATTCTTCGCCACTTCCAACGCTGCGGTCACAAGCCGTTGGCATTGGTGGGAGGTGCCACGGGAATGATTGGAGACCCTTCTGGCAAAAGTGCGGAACGCAACTTGTTGACGGAAGAAACTCTCCGCCACAACGAGGCGTGCATCAAAGCGCAACTATCCCATTTCCTTGATTTCGACAGTGACGCACCCAACCGTGCGGAGTTAGTGGACAACTACGACTGGATGAAAGACTTCTCATTCTTGGACTTCGCCCGGGAAATCGGAAAGCACATCACCGTGAACTACATGATGGCGAAAGACTCCGTGCAGAAACGTCTTAACGGAGAAGCCAGAGACGGACTTTCCTTCACCGAATTCACCTACCAACTCCTGCAAGGCTACGACTTCCTCTATCTCTATCAGCACAAAAACTGTAAGTTGCAGATGGGAGGCTCCGACCAGTGGGGAAACATTACCACAGGTACAGAGTTGATTCGCCGCACTCTGGGTGCCGAGGCACAGGCTTTCGCCATGACTTGCCCGCTGATTACCAAAGCGGACGGACGCAAATTCGGCAAGACAGAGCAGGGCAATATCTGGCTTGACCGCCGCTATACCACTCCTTACAAATTCTACCAATTCTGGCTGAATGTAAGTGACGAGGACGCCAAACGCTATATCAAGATATTCACATCGCTGCCCAAAGAGGAAATAGAAAGCCTTACAGCACAGCATGACGAAGACCCTGGCCGCCGTATCCTTCAGAAGAAACTGGCGGAGGAAGTGACTGTCATGGTACACAGCCGGGAAGACTTTGATGTGGCAGTGGAAGCATCCAACATCCTCTTCGGAAAATCTACCAAGGACAGCTTGTTGAAACTGGACGAGGCTACCTTGCTGAGTGTTTTCGACGGAGTACCCCACTTCGAGGTATCCAAAGAGAAATTAGGAGCTGGCATGAAAGCGGTAGACTTGTTCGCAGAAGACACCAAGTGCTTCAACTCCAAAGGAGAAATGCGCAAGCTCACCCAAGGTGGTGGTGTGTCACTGAACAAAGAGAAACTTTCCGCCTTCGACCGTCCTGTGACTACAGAAGACCTCATTGACGGAAAATACCTCATCGTACAGCGTGGAAAGAAGAATTATTTCCTGCTTATAGCAAAATAAACACTAAAAAAGTTGCGCAGTTCGACAGAAAGACGTACCTTTGCACCTGTTCACGTAAATGGACATCAAGTTTGATCTATGGTGTAATGGTAGCACAACAGTTTTTGGTTCTGTTTGTCGTCGTTCGAATCGGCGTAGATCAGCTTTCAAACAGCGGGACTTTCCAAAAGAAAGTTCCGCTGTTTGGCGTTTAAAAACATCCATGAAAAAAGCGTTGAACAGCTTACGTTGTCCAACGCTTTCCTACTTAAAGTATTCACTAAAACTCTACACCGAGTTTGATTGTGAAACCTCCTATATTCTCCTTGGATTCCCCTATATAATAGTCATTATAATAATAATCCATATCCGCCTTTTGCAAATTGTACCCCAAAGAAAGATTCATGGCGAACTTCTTGGAAATCATAAAGCTGGCACCCACCGTAGGATTCAAATAAAGTCCACTTCCGTCTCCAAAAGAATAGCCGACCTTCAATCCCACATAAGGAGAAATCCTTCCGGGAAGTATATACCCTCTTACATCTGCAAATACGGGTACAAAGAACGATTCCCAATTTGTATGGTATTCCATCCCGATACCGGCACCTAGGAAAAGATACGGATTAAACTGATAGCCGTGACTGGTGGAAAGAGAGACCACACCATCTCCCAAGTCTCCTGTACCAATTGCACCTCCGAAATCCACAAAACCTCTATATCCGGCAGGTCTGGTAAACGAGGAAGCAAATCGGTTGTACATAGAACCATGGCCACTTTTACCCACAGGCTCTTCTTTGGTAATTTTCAGGACTTGCGGAAATTCGCACACAAATACAGAACCATCTGCCGTCTTGATTTTCAACGATTGATTGGGAACCTGTTCTATGATGATACCCCTTAGTATACTACCGTTCTTCAAATACACCACATCCTGAAGATTCTGTGCTTGCACAGCACTCATGCCTCCAAACAACAAAGCTGCACATAAACCTAACTTTGCAAGATATTTCATTCCATTACTTGTTTTGCGTCTCTCATTCCCCGACGAGACCTATTAATTAACCTGTTATTAGAAAAGTGTGGGAACTATAAATCGCTTATTCTCTTATCAGACTTCTCACATCTACACTAAGGAATCGATAAAAAGGATGAGTATCAATAACGCTTTCCTGTGTGAATTTTCCGTTGTGGAGAATCACAACACAAAGATACTTCTTTTTTCTTCAAATCGCAAAGAAGCCACACACTATTTCTTCTGCAATAAAACAAAATCGCCACAAATCATTCATAATCATACCATCAACGTTTGTTTTATCAGTTGTTATTCAGTATCTTTGCGCAATAAATAGTAGGATTATGACAACAATGGAACTTAATGCGGAGCTGTTACGCAACTTATCTTACATAGCAGACGATGAGAAAAGCATGAAGAAGGTTGTGAAATACATAAAAAAACTCATTTCAAAGAAAGCGGAAGAAGATGCAAGTCAATCAAAGGCTGAAATACTTGCCGATTTTGACCAAACTTGTAAAGACATGAAACTTTACAAGGAGGGAAAGCTGAAACTTCAAAGTTGGGAGGATTTTCGTAATGAAATGCGCAAAGAAGGATATTAACATAAAAGTCTACCCCCTCTTCCGCAAAGAAGTCAAAATACTTGCGAAACGATACCGTAGCATTTTAGATGATATCGATGAACTGATTATATCATTGAAAGAGAATCCTACTCAAGGGACTGATTTGGGAAACGGATTAAGAAAAGTTCGTCTGGCTATCTCATCCAAAGGCAAAGGTAAAAGCGGCGGTGCCCGCATAATAACCCATACAGTTATTTTAAATGAGCAAGAAGATGAAATAGGTCTGCTTACTATCTATGACAAATCTGAGAAATCTACTATCAAAGGAAAGGAACTATCGGATATCATGAAACGAAACGGGATTCTTTGACTATTGCATATTTCCCTAAAAATAGCCCCCGGACAAACTGAACTTGTCCGGGACTATTACTTTTATGGTTTGTTTTATTTAATCACCCGATAATAATCCGCCTTTCTTTCCTTTACGGTATGCGGCTGACTGGCGGCATAACCGATAGACAAAGCACCGATGCCTTGCAGACCTTCGGGAAGCCCCATCTCTTTCATCCATTCCTTTCCTTCTTCCGTCTGAAACATCTCAATCTCACGGTTAATCCAACAAGTAGCCAATCCGATGGAATGTGCCGCAAGCATCATATTCTCCAAAACGCAGCTACCATCCTGCAACCCCTTGCCGTAGGCCACGGGAGCAAACACAAGGATAATCGTGGGAGCATCATAGTAAGGATTACTTTCCACTCCCATTATCTCGGCGTTCATTTTCACGAGTTTGGCCATTAACTCCTTGTTCTGCACCGCCACGATATAAGGTGCCTGTAGTCCCTTGGACGTAGGCGCCCATGTGCCGGCCTCCAGTACGGTCTTCAATTCCTCGTCCGTTATCTGCTCTTTCTTATAGCGACGGATACTCCGCCGTGTGCGAATGCACTCCAATACTTCGTTTTCCATGTCTTTTATGTTTTATTTCCCCGCAAAAATACTTCTTTTTAGGGAGTTATCCAACATTGGCATGGCCTAAATTGCTCCACACCTTCCACGAACCGTCCTCATGGGTGTAAATGAGATAAGCCCGCAGCGAGGGATGACGCTTCAGAAAACGCACCGTCTTCTCCACGCCCATCACCATGAAAGCTGTGGCATACGCATCCGCCAAAGCGCAGTTATCCGCTACCACCGTAGCTGAAAGCAACGAATGAACCACAGGATATCCCGTGTGAGGATCTATCTCATGCGCATACTTCCGTCCATCCTTATAATAGAAATTGCGGTAATTGCCGGACGTAGCCATTCCTCCACTGTGCAAAGCCACTACCGTCTGCACTTTGCTATCCTCTCCCGATGGATTGTCCTCTGGAATATCTATGCCTATTCTCCATGCATCCCCCTGTGCATTCTCTCCTTTTGCCACGACTTCCCCTCCTATCTCTATCAAATAATTCCTGATATGATGCCGGTCGAAAAGACGCGCCACACAGTCGCAACCGTAGCCCTTGGCAATGGCACTGAAGTCGAGCATAGTCTGTGGAAACTTCTTTACGAGCAGCCCTTGTTTCAGCGAAACATTACGAAAACCCACATACTGCCGCAAACTGTCCACCTTCTCCTTGGAAATTCCCCCTTCACGCTTGAAGCCAAAGCCCCAAAGATTCACCAAGGGTGAGACGGTGATGTCGAAAGCACCTCGGGTTTGCAAGGAGACTTTCCGAGCCAACTCATAGACAGTCTTAAAATGAGCGTCCGCCCTTACCAGCTCATTCTGGTTCATGCGTGAAACCACCGAACAAGGATTAAAATTAGAGAGAGAAGCATCCACGGACTGAAGCACAGCCCGCACACTGTCTGACAATAACACGGTATGCCTATACCTTATATGATAGACAGTGCCGAAAATCCTTCCTGTATCTGATTGGTAAACCGCAGGCTTCCCCAAAACAGACAGGATGGCTCCCCACCAGAGAAGCCATCCTGTTATCACGTATTTACTTAGTCTCATGTTTATTCCGCTTTCCCGCCGCTTTCGGTGTGGTCGGTGTTTCCGGCTTTTCCCTTTTGATGGTTGAGGCAGCCGGAGTTACTTGTACCGCTTTCTTCTTTTTTCCGTTTCCTCGGGAGAGGTCGAATATCACGCTGTAATTCAACGCCCAATGACTTCCGCTAAGTCCGTACCCCGGCACATACCACGGCTCTGAGAACTCGTTTTTAGAAGTATGGAGTTTCGCCTTGTACCGTGCGCCTAACCCTAAATGGAGATTCCGCCAGACACGTACATCCAGTCCTATTCCCACTTCGAGCCATCCCCAAGTGGCAGATACCCCTGTCTGATTCAAAGAATACTGCCCACCCCAGATGGGATCCGTAACCGGCGGTGCTTTCACGCTGTATTTAAAAGGAGAGAATCCGTAGCGGAAGCCAGCATACAAGCGACAGAAGTCCTTTTTGTCCCGCAACATATTCTTGTCAATACCAATACGAAAGTAAGGCGCATTAGTCTTGTAGTTCACGTTCGTCTCATCATCCGTATGGTTTGTCATACCCACTCCTGCCTCAAAGACCGGAAAATAGGTATGCCACAAGTTCACCCTTAATGCTGCTTCTGGACCGCCATAGCTTCCCAAGAAACGAGTGGCGAAGTTATAGACATCGAAAGACAGCGACAAACCTTGCAGGGCTTTTTCCTTTCCCACTAATTTCTCAGTCTTCTTTTTGCCTTTCTCGTCCACCTTTGGTGTCCATCCTCTCGGCACTTTCACAGGCACGGGACGTTGCTGAGGGTTCTCCTGCGCAAGCAGTCTTCCCGCACTACCACTCAGTATCAGTAGCCAGCACGTTAAAACGAATCTTGAAATTTTGCACACTCTTCGCACTGATTTCTTTGTTTAATATTTGAACCGTATCTATGAAATGCCTCGTGTAGCGGACACCCTCCACAGAATGAGCCACGGAGATGCCACACTCAGGAGAGGAGAAATAAGGCACATTGGAATGACGTATCCACAAGGTGTCCAACTGATTCCGACGGAAGAAATAAAAATACAGCGTGTCCTCGGCTAATGACGAGCTGACAGGCAGCGACATTTCCTTCGCACCTATCAGACGGTTCAGCAAGACAGTGTCCTTCCCATTGAGCATGGTGGTACCCACACTCAGCGTGTCCAAGAGCGACACGGTGGAATCCAGACGGTCGGCAAACACATAGTTCGCATAGGAAGAACCCTGCGAAGAACAGTTCACATCGGAACACGCAGCCATTCCCAAAACGGCGAAAACCGCTGCCAATCCTCCAGCCAACCAATTTCCTCTCATCCGATTTCCTTCTCTATTTGGTATTTATTGCGCTCCGGCGAGTTGCGGGAAAGCAAGTCACCCAAGAAGCCAGCCACAAACAACTGTGTACCTAATATCATCATTGTCAGAGCAATGAAGAAATAGGGAGAGTCCGTTACCAGCCGGTAGTCGTTTCCAGAGTACATGGCCACGAGCTTATGGACACCCACCACGATAATGGAAATGAAACCCAACACGAACATCAGAGAACCCATTGAGCCGAAGATGTGCATAGGTTTCTTGCCGAAGCGTGAAATGAACCACAGGGTGAGCAAGTCAAGATAACCGTTCACGAAGCGGTCAAGACCGAACTTGGTTTTCCCGTACTTTCTGGGACGGTGATGCACCACCTTCTCGCCAATCTTGGAGAATCCCGCATTCTTGGCCAAATAAGGAATGTAACGGTGCATCTCACCATACACCTCAATGTTCTTCACCACTTCCTTGCGATAGGCTTTCAGTCCGCAATTGAAGTCGTGCAAGTTAGGGATGCCCGACACCTTACGCGCCGTGGCGTTGAACAGCTTGGTGGGAATGGTCTTCGAAAGCGGGTCGTACCGTTTCTTCTTATATCCCGACACAAGGTCGTATCCGTCCTGTGTAATCATATTGTACAGTCCGGGTATCTCGTCAGGCGAGTCCTGCAAGTCAGCGTCCATCGTGATGACCACATCTCCTTCCGCCTTCTGAAAGCCACAGTACAAGGCTGGCGACTTCCCGTAATTGCGGCGGAACTTGATGCCCTTCACCATCGGCGAAGCCTTCCGCAGGTTCTCGATTACCTCCCAGGAGTTGTCCGTACTGCCGTCGTTCACGAAAATCACCTCGTATGTAAAGCCATTGGCCTTCATCACCCGGTCTATCCAGCTGTACAGCTCTGGCAATGACTCGGCCTCATTATATAAAGGTACTACTACTGATATATCCATTGTGTTTAGTTTATATTCTGTGTGTCAGTCAGTCGTCCACTGGAACTTTTCCTTCGCAAAAACAATGCGGAGAGAAGAGACAGCACGAAGCCTATGAGGATGTGCATCCCCATGAAGCCGAACACCAGTCCCGCAGGACGCATAGTGGCAGCCTTGAAACTGGCCAGCATGGCATCCATACTCACGCCCTCTCCCATCTGGCGGAACAACTGTTGATAGGCAGGCTGACGGAGCATTTCAGCGTACAGCCTGTACAAATATCCTCCGTCCATCCAGGAGAAATACACGAACTGCACAGCCGCCATAATCACCGAGGCATAAAAATAGACGCAAATGAAATAATAGAAAGCCTGCCCGTATGTCAGTCCGCCCTCGACAAGTTCCCGGCGTCTTCTCGCCCAACGGTACACAAGGAAAGGACTGAACACCACCAGCACGTTTCCCGCCAAGCTGAGAAGCATATTCGACATGCCGTAGATGGAACACAGAAAAGCGGCTCCCCACACGAGACCCGCCTTCAGTCCGTCCCATGAGGCGCACTGCTGCATTAGTAGATATTTCAAATTCATTTCTTTATTCCGAAGGCGTTTCAAGTGTGCCCGCCTTTCCTTGCAAAAGTACGTCTTTTTTAGGAGAAACCACGCCGCACACCGCATAAAACAACGATTTTTTACGCTTTTCATTAAATTCCCGACTAAAAGGTTGGTGGTTCGGAAGAAATAGCGTATCTTTGCACCCGCAAAACGATACGGGTAAGTCCTGTACGGCCAGCTCCCTTCGAATCCTCCAGGGCTTGATCGCAGCAAAGGTAGTTGGTTGTAGCGGCGCGATGCAGACCGCTTACCCACCCGCCTCTTTAGCTCAGTTGGTAGAGCACGTGATTTGTAATCTCGGGGTCGTTGGTTCAAGTCCGACAAGAGGCTCAGACATAAGGATGTGTTTCCAAACAAGGAAGTACATCCTTTTTCATTTGCACGTTCCTCCCCTTTTTCGTACTTTTGCAATCCTAACAAAAACAAACAGACATGGAAAAACTCAAGAACCCTTTCGAGGGTATCGAAGGATACAACTGCTTCGGATGTTGCCACGAGAACAAAGCGGGACTGAAACTGGATTTCTACGAGGACGGGGATGACTTGGTGGCCTGGTGGACTCCCACTCCTGAATATCAAGGATGGTTCGGCGTATTGCACGGAGGCATACAGTGCGTGCTGCTGGACGAGATTGCCGGATGGACTGTGATGCGCAAACTACAGACCGCCGGAGTGACTACCAAAATGGAGACGCACTACAAACGGGCGGTCAATTCAGACGACCCACGACTTGAAATCAGGGCGCACATCACCAAACAGATACGCCACATCGTACAGCTGGAATGCACTCTGCGCAACAGCAAAGGCGAACTCTGCACCACGGCCATCTGCACCTACTTCACCTTCGACAAGGAAAAGGCCAAAGAGATGCACTTCACAAGTTGCGAGACAGAATAAGCATAATCTTTCACAATAGCAGCAGGGAATTACAAGTATCGCACTTGTAATTCCCTGCTGTCGTTATTATAAATCCCTGGAAAAGCCAGAGAAGTCATGGTGACTCAAATGATACACGTGTTCATCACGTACGATACACACATTCATATCGAATGTGATAAGCATGTGTATCGAACGTGATAAGACGGCCAATCGCCATTATAAGATGAGTAAACGCCTATTATATCGTAACTTATATCCTATACGGTGGCCATTATCATTTAGCGGCATCCCGCAAAGCGTTGTACGCCTCCATCACGTAACTCCGCTCACGCTCGGACAACTTCAACTGAGGAACTCCCGCACAGAAGGCAAGTGTCTGACGCAGGATGGCTTTATCGGAGCAGCCTCCTGCCACGCCGTCCATCAATCCGGCGTAAAGCTCAGGAGTGAGGATACTCTTTTGCGTCTGGCAAAGCTGTAACGCCTTGCTCCACTGACGTTGGTTGAGTGCCAGTGACAAGTCCAGTTCCAAGAGTTGAACCGCCTTGTCTGAAAGATTCAGCTTCTCCACCACTTCCCTGTACTGCGCCACCTTGTGAGCGTTGGGCACAGAACGGTGGTTGATGGAGTTCATCATGTTCACAGCCGCTGAAGAGAGAGACCGTTTCATCAGCCGCTCATACCGTCCAGGATAAAGCTTGCTCAAAGTTGGCTTCAACTGAATCATCCGAGCGTAGACACGGGTGTCGAACGCCGGCTCTTGGTCTGATAGTTTCTCCCAGTTTTCCTTAGAGACAAACGCACTGTCAGACATGGTGTCCCATGCCACACCGTTGGCGGCCTGTTCCATGATAGCGTCCGCCACACGAGACTTCGGACGGGTGGACTCATCGGGTCTTGGAATACCCACATTGTCAATGTTCGACACCACTTCTCCCTTGCTGTTCAGAATGAGCATCGTTGGAAAAGCCGTGGCGTTATAATTCATGGCATAGGAAGTCCACTGCGGATTCTCCGCGTCAAAAGTCAGGTTGATGAAATGCGAGTTGAAATAGTCGCCCACATCCTTGCGGGGGAAGATGGTACGGGCTATCATCTTGCACACTCCGCACCACGGAGTCCATATATCCACGAAGATGTATTTCTTCTCCTTTTCAGCCTGCGCCAATACAGCCTTCATGGTCGTGGTCTTGTAGTCTATGAATTTCACCTGCGCCTTGGAGTGTGCAAAAGGCAACATGGCCACACACAAAGCACCTAAAATCGTACGTAATCTCATTTATTATTCAATTTAAGCAGTTCCTTTATTACTTTTACCGGGATGGTACTCTTCAGCACCATCTGCAAATCCGTTTTATGTTCCTGATTGTAATACAACCCTGTGGTACTGGCCACCATCCCCACCAAATTACCGTAGTCGTCCATCAGAGGGCCACCACTGGAACCCACGGCATAATCGCACGTCACATGCATACGATACTGGGGAGGCAGATTCTCCTGCGTGTATTCCTGGTTCTTGGCCACCACTCCTTCCGTGTAGACCCAAAGCATCTCCTTGGGATGGGAAATAAGATGGACTTTTGAGCCTGTCAAAGCCGTATCGCCCAAAGGAATACAGTCGAGTTTATCGCCCTGTGTATCCACTTGGAAGATAGCCGCATCATTGATACGGGAATACGCCAAGACCTTCACCACGGGATAAGCCTTTCCGTCCACGGTGCCGACATAGAAAAGACTGTCACCGGAAAGTTCTTTCTGGTTGTTGCGGATAATGTCCTCCATCACATGATAGTTCGTGGCGCACACACCGTCCGGGGTCAAGGCGATGGCCGTAGTGCCGATACCCGTATGCAGCTGGTCACACTGGCCGCAATTGAAATAGTTGCCAAAAATCAGCGTACCCTTAATTCGCTTGGCGAAAATCTCCTCAGAGGAAAGTTTCGTAGTACCCTTCCGCAGACGAGCGAACTGTTTAGTCACTTCGGCATCCTTTAGTGACCGGGAGCAGTTTTTCACCAAATGCGCCACCCCATAAGCAGGATTGCGTTTGGCCAACGCCTGAACGGAACGCTCCACTTTGTCCATTATCTTCTGGTCATTGATTTCCTCCGAAGGCGTTTGCGCCATGGCGGCTGGAATCAATCCCAAAGAGAAGCATATACCGCTGATAATCGTTCTTTTTATATTCATTTCTTTAAAGTTTGAGTGATCACATTCACTAATTCCGTTCCTTGAGAAGGTGCAGGCGCAAATGCGTCCACTATGCGGAACGCCTTGTCAATGACGATAAAACGAGGTATCGTCTCCAGTCCCCAGGCGGAAAGCCCTTTAGCGTCCGTAGTGATATATTCAGGGATGGAAGAAGCCTTGCGGGCGATAAAGTTTTTCCAACGGGCAGCCTCCTCGTCAATGGAGACAGAAAGAAACTGAACCTGTGTGTTACCCTTGTACTTATCCGCCAAGGCATGGAACAGCGGTGACTCCCTCATACAAGGACCGCACCAAGTGGCCCAGCAGTCAATCACCAGCACTTTACCTTTATAGTCGCTAAGTTTGGCCACCTTTCCCGTTTTGTCCTTCATCGCCAAGTCTATGGCCACCTTTCCTTCCATCAGTTTCACAGCCTGTTCCCTCTTAGACAGAAGAGCAGCCTTGAAATCGGCGTCAGGACAGCCCTGAATGAAACTGTCCACCTTGGCCAGTCCCTTTGCATCCAGTTTCTGACTAAGCAAGTTACTATACCCCATAGCCTCCGCCAAGGTCTTCATCCGTGGTTGCCAGTCTACCGCATCGGCAAACAAGGGATTCTGCGCTGCGGAGAACAAGGCATCCCTCACGGCATCCACCTCCAGGTATTTGTCATACGAGATGGACTTTATCAGCGGGATAAGTTTTCCTTGATATTGCTTCAAGTAAGCAATCGTAGCCTCTTTCTCAAAGCCCGCATAGAACGGCACGCTGAAATACGAGTTGATTACATCCGCTGAAATACGCGCGTTCTCCTGTTCCCAGAAGTCAGCCGGCACTTTTCCCTTCAACGCTTGTAACTCAACTCTCCGCTTGGCGGCAATGTCCTCTATCTGACGACGTACCTGTGCCGTATCTTGCAAATGATCCTGCCCGATGACACTCAAGTAAGAGCCACTGTGCGAAGAGACCACCTTACGAAGATAATCGTTCGCCACCTTGGCGGTACCCGTAAAGACCGTTGTACGGTTGTCCTCCTTATATATACCATGCAGTGTCTGCCCCGGTGTCAGATACACCGTGTTATAGCCCACGGAATAATAAGCAGGCTTGGACTGCGAGAAGGTAAACTGAAAGCTGCCATCCTTGGCCACAGGAACCATGAGGTTGGCATTGCTCCCCAAGAGCGACACCGCACCACTGTTCCACACTTCCATTGTCTTGCCTGCGTTTTCTTTCAACGCCACTCCCGAAAGAGTAGTCTGAGACTGGGCATACATTGACAAGCCCCCCAAAAGGAAGCTTGCCAATATACCCATCTTACTTTTAAGATGATTCATTATTGGGTGAGATTAATTATTTCAACTTACTGTCGTCTTCCGTGAAGAGCAAAGTACCGAAAGAAGAACCTGCCCCTTGATTGTGATTGTACGTCTCCGGCTCTATCAACACCTTCGTCGGGTCAGGATTCAACATCCCCGTCTTACCCGGCACTTGATTCTGCCCTGGCACATGCGCCGCATAGTTCACGTAGCGTGTCACCAGTTTGGCGTACTTGCGGTAGTGTTCATAAATGGATACGAAACAAGGATTCAACAGTCCCCTTCCGTCCGCACTATACTGCGTGAAATACTTGCCATCGGAATTCACGAAACCCGCTTGGAAAGGATACGTCAACTTCTTGCCATCCCGTTTCTCAAAGTAAGGGCCGTAGTTGTATTTCGCCACACATTCCGCACCTTTCAAGAAACGGTTGTCATCGTAACCATACAAGTCATCGCCTTGATTCCAAGCGATACGACACAAAGCCGCTCCAATACGGATGGACAAACCGTTGTGTCCTTGGTCACGACCCGACTCCTGTGTCTGTCCCAAATCAATATCATCCTCCCCCTTGATGGCTGGATGAAGGTAAGGAATAAATCTGCGCCAATTTCCGTTTCCACTGCCGTAGGTCACATAATTCAACGCATAATTGTATAAGTCTGGACGGTCGAGATAAACGCCCATAGCTGAGAGTGCCAGCATGGCCTCCAAATCCCAGTTCGAGAAATAATGTGTCGGGCCGGATGCCGAAGCCGCCGTATCGTGTTTCTTCAGGAAGTCCAGCAGTTTCACCTCGAAGGTACTCTTCATCCATACTTTGAACGTATCTTGGTCTTCTTTCCTCCATCCGTCATAGTCACGCAGAAGTTCCGCCACGCTGGCGAAGTCGTAGCAAGCCTCGTTCACAGCCAACTGTCCGTTCTCATCTCCCGTCACTCCCTTGCAATGCTTAGCCCATGCGTTCAAGGTGTTCACGGCAAAATCGGCACACGCCTTATCGCCAGTCAGCTTCCAATAGACCGCCTTGGAATAAGCGGCGGAGGTAGCCTGATACTCAAAGTCGAAGTTTCCGCCCCATCCTTTAGGGAAATACTCGTCCAAGTCTTCTACATAGTATGTTTTATCCGCTGACCCTCTGATAAGATACCCCTTTGCGTTGCGTTCAGTCAATCGCAGGGCCAGACGTTCAGCCTCTTCTTTCGTGTTCGGACGGTTAAAGAATCGGCTTTTCTTCAGTTCGTTAAACGCCGTAGACCAAGGCTCTTCCCCGGCATCAATGTGTTTCTTTGCCCGGTCGAAGTCCTCTTGCACCGCCATGCAGCCTGGATGTTTGAAAGTCTTGTGTTCATCGAGCTTCAAGGCGTAAGGCTTGGGATCTTCCATAGCGGGATCTCCCGGCAGTTTCGCTTGATATTCTTCTTTGTCTATGCAGGCCGTGAAACACAAACCTGCCAGAAAAGCGGTCAATATAGATTGTATCTTCATGATTAATTCAAATTAATTACTGTAAGCGGAAACAAATGTCATGTATTTCTCCGAATCCTTCCCATTTGTCCATGGTGGCTCCGACACGGCTTCCCGCCGCATTGACACTGATACGGTACACTCTACCCTGTTGGCCGTCCCACGTGGTAATATATAAGGAGAGCCCTTGGTTGGTAGTGAAAGCCGGATTGAACGTCTTCTTACTATCTTCACTCAACATCACATTTGACTTCAAAAGTTTTATTTTCGTGATTCGCTCATTGCCCTCAGCTGTGAATATGGGAGCTGGATTGCCATTCTCCAACAGATTCATGGAGTAAACGGTCTCTGGAGTAGAGAGATACGCCAGTCCTTCTGTCAGAGGACTCATCTGGAAGCAATTTAAATTCTGCAAATCAGGATTCTTGATATGCGTGGAGATGACATTCCACGTGTCATAAGTGGCTTTCTCTTCTCCATTACCCGTGATATTGAAACGGCAAGCAGCCATCGAACCATCCGCTTTCTTCAAAATCGCCCATTGGTTCTGCGCATAATAAAGATCGGCGGAAGGCTGACTGTAGTCTATTCCCACCAACTGGTCATATCCGTTCAAGTCAGAAGGATTGAACACCGGATTGTATTCATCCGTAGCGCATTCAGCATAAGGGTCTCCATATCCCACCATGAAACGAGCGTTGTTGGCATCGAATCCCAATGTATAATATTGCAGTCCGTCCATGGCTCCCGCATCAGAGAATAAATAAGAAGGCTGGATATCCGACTCGTTTTCCGACTGATCTTGAAGGGAAAGTCCCATCCGAGGGAAATAATCCTCCCCGTACTCATATTCACTGCCCGCATAGAACGTGTGATTGTCCAAGAACAAATATCCGTTACCAGCTCCATCACCCATATACTGCTTGATGGAAAGTCCGGCTGGCACCTTCCCCCCGAAGAAATCCTTTGTAGTCAGTGTGGTAGTAAACTTGGTGGGGTCAATATGCACAATGTTCTTATTAGTGCAAAACACCAGTCCATAAAACGGGTCTCCATTCATCACATAATACCAACGGACACTGCGTCCTTCTCCCGCCAGTTTCTTACCGTTGTTTTTGGACGAATAATAGCCCATGGTAAGCACTGGGTCGTCCATACCCTCTGTGAAATCATTGTCCTCAATAGTGGCAAGGTCAGACTCCTGCTGGTTTCCATAAAGCACATAGACTCCCACAGGCGTTTGTGAACGTACCGTGACACGCACCAGTTTCTGTGTCTCTATCTGGTTTACAGTATCTTTTACGGTAAGCCGCAGATTGTATGTGCCTATCTTCCATTTAATAGGCGCATCCTCTTCCGCCGTAACCGGCAAGTCCAAGTCCTTTGATTTTTTCAGCAGTTCTTTTTCACTTCCTTGTGTATAGCGTTCCCACGTATAAGTGAGATTTTTTAAGTCCGCCCCCTCCACTTCAGGGTGGATGGACAGATTCTCATCCAAACGAGGTGTATAAACCACATTGTCACCCTTTCCCGTATTGCCGGGGAAAGTGATGGTGAAATCCGTTATGTCATGGTAGTCATAATTACCCTTGTCCTCATAGCAGGAGGTCAGCCCCACGGTGGCTGTCAGAATTCCCAATATGATATGTTTGATTTTCATTTTTCGTCACTCTTTTTAATTGCCAAACCTTATTTCTTTCCCCGTATTCGGGTCGATGATAGGAGCACCACCGTCTTCCTTGTACTGTGTGTAAGTGTCTCTCAACACTTGCAGCACCGCATCCTTATCCCTATTCACTCCACGGAAACCTTCCAGTGTGGAATAGTTTCGGTAGGGATGAATCTCCTTACCATCCTTCACCTCGGTGTACGCATCCAGCGTCTTATGGATGAAGTCGAACTTCTCGTTGGAATACAATCCGAAAGTCTGCCCAACGGTAGTACCGAGCCACGGTATGTCCCAGTACATCGGCTTGTAGTTCTCATTGGACAGATAGCAAGTAAAATATCTGCCATCACCGTTCACATAGCCGAAATACTTATTGGGCAACAGTTTCAAGACCAATTTCTGCCGTTTCACATTCAATGGTGGTCGCTTCACCCGGATATTGATGATTCCCTGTGTAGCGTTAGCGCCGATATAACAATTCAGTGAGTCTATCTCATAACCATCTTTCGCAATCGTGGAAGCCGTATCCGCCACCATGGTCACGGGACGTTCATAATCCGTAGTATAGCCTAACACCACCAACGGAATTTTATAATCCCTGTACGTCGTCTCCGTTGGGTCGTCATACGTGAAGAAAGCCTCACGTTTATAGATGGAGTCCGCAGGGTCGGACGGGTCGTTCGGTAGATTCACTTGATTGCTCGCAAGATTGTCTGTCAAAATGTTTACCGGCTGGAAAGAGATGCCCGTGATTCCCATATAAGGAGTAGGTTCATCCTTCTGGCAGGAGGTCAGCACACTCATCGCAATACCGATGAGCGACAAAAGTGTATAGATTCGTTTCATACTGATACTTCTTTATTTGTTCGGTTTACGATTACCATACGTGTACTCGTTATCGGGCAACGGGAACACGAAGTCCACTTTGTACTGGGTGTTAATCAAATTCTGGGCATTGCGACGTTTGATGTAGTAGAAGAGTTGTCCTTCCGCCACGAACTCACGCTGATACTCATTGTCCAACTCCTTACGCACCTCGTCCGTGGTGGTAAAATCTTTGGAAGGCAGTCCTTTTCCCACACGCACCGCATTCAAGTCTGTATTAGCCTGTGCCAAATCGTCCGCATCTAAATCTGCTTCTGTCAGAATATAATACATCTCTGAAAGACGAATCATGGGATACCGATGCTGAACGGAGAGAGAATCTGTGACATCATTCTCCGTCACCACGTATTTCTGACAGAGATAGTCTCCGCCAGTAGTATTAAAGAGTTTCGCCCGACGGTCACCGTCCTGATACAAGCTCTTATAAGACGCACCAGAGATAGGCAACCAATTGGAATTGTTTCCGTCTGTCGTGATTTTGAAGTACGGATCATCGTTCGTCTTCATATCCGAATCGTAAAGACTGAAAACCAACTCACTGGTTCCCACTTTGTCGCCTTTCTCTATCGAAGCGTTGGTGTTCCAGCTGTACTTATTGGAATTAACCACCACCTCAGCCCATTTACGGGCGTTTGTCCAATCTCCGGCATAGGCATACACCCTTGCCAAGAGTCCGCACACCGCATAGTAGTTCATGCGAGCCGCACGCTTATAGTGGGCGAAATAGCTGTCTGAGGGTTGCGGATTTCCCTTTACCACAGGGTCGGTTGTCTTTAACAACCGCTCTGCCTGCAAGAGATCAGTCTCCACTTTTTCCACCACCTCCTTACAAGTAGACTGCGGAGTCACCTCTTTCTTCAAAGTGGTTACATAAGGGATGGAAGGTTTGTCAGGATTCTCTTTGGGAGTCTGACCGAACATACGCAACAAGTCGAAATGCACATACGCCCTGACAGCCAAAGCCTCACCACAAAGAATATCCCTTGTCTGCTCCGAGTTGAACTTGTCACTCAGTTTGGCATTTTGTGTCTCTTCCTTGGCCACATCCTGTACAATTCCCGCATTGCGGAGCATCTCGTTAGCATTGGCAATCACGTTATACCCCGTGCTCCACAGACTGGTGATAGCGCCCTTTGTACTTGACTGTTCGTAATTATACTGCAAGGCGTATTTGTAGGTGTTGTTGGCCACATTGGGAATATCATACATTCCTGTCAGCACATCCATCAATCCAAATGTGGCCTCTCTTCCATAAAGAGAGGGAGAAGACATATTAATGTAAAGTCCTGTCACCTGTTGTTGGAATCCGTATTCTTTCGCATACAAATCCCCTTCATACATCTGCGTGCGAGGCAATACGTCAAACCAGTCACTACAAGAGGACAGCGAAAAAGCCAAACAAGCGGACAGTGCTATATAAGTCAGTTTCATAATTCATCAGAAATTAAGTGATACTTGGAAATTGTAGTTACGAGCAAACGGATAGTCAGTACCTCGTTCCTGTTTCACCGTGGAGAAGGTGGCGATGTCGTTGACATAGAAGGCAAAACGCAAAGAGTTCAAGCCCCAACGTTTCATGAACTTCCAATAACGGAAATCATATGCCACATTCACACTGGAGAGTGTCATCTCGTTGTTTTTCATGACAAAACGGCTTGTAGGACGGGTCGTGGTGGCATCCGCAATGTTTTTATACAGAGAAATATCCCCTGGCTTCTTCCACCGGTCGTATAGATAACGACGATCCACATTATAATAGATGTCCGCATTCTCCACCTTGTCTACCAAGGTCGTGTTGTAATAGTCACCTCCTACCTGATAGGTGCAGACGGTGTTCAACTCAAATCCCTTCAATGAGAAATTAAATCCGAACGTACCGTGCGCTTTTGGACGAGAATCACCAATAACCGTCTGGTCTTTTGCATCCCATACGTAGGTGTAATCTCCATTCGGACGGATATAGACTTCCTTTCCTGTCAACGGATCAATACCAGCGGAACGTACTCCCCAGATAGCGGTCATGGAACGTCCCTCCACATAACGTGCCTCCGGGCGAGTAATATCCGCATAGGAGTGGTTGGCATCCACTTCTGCCTGACTCTTTTTCGCATCCATCGTTGCGTTATACGCCTTCAAGGCATCGGATATACGCTTGATTACATTCTTATTAGAAGCTACCGAGAAATTCAAATTCAAGTAAGAACGGGTGGAAGGAATGCTGAACACATTATAACTTACATTTAAGTCATATCCTTTATTCTCTATATCACCAATGTTCTCCGTATAAGAGCCGAAACCGATAGAAGGTGCCACCGTCAGCGAACTGATGGAGTTCTTCGTGGTGGAGACATAGTAGTTAAAGGTCAGATTGAACTTGTTCCAAAGCGTCAAGTCCACACCCACGTTCTTGTCATACTTCGACTGCCACTGCAACTTCGAGTTCGGGAAAGCGGCCAGATAAGAACCGTTGTCACCTCCGAAGTAATATTTGCTGTAAAAGTTGTAGGTGGCCAACGATTGATAAGCATTGAAATTCTGAGAGCCGGAATAACCGATAGAACCACGAATCTTCAACAAATTGATAACTTTGGAAATGTCATGGTTCTTGATGAAGGGTTCGTTTTGTACGTTCCATCCCAAACCAGTAGACCAGAATGTACCCCAACGCTTGTCTCTTCCGAATTGGCTTGACCCTGTGGTACGTATAGAAGCGTCCAGCATATAGCGGTCTTCAAAAGAATAGTTGAAGATACCCAAAAAGCTCAGCTCTCTTGTCTTGCTCTCATCCGCAGAAGGACGGTCATCCACCTTATATCCTTTAGCGAAATAGAGGAAGTCTGTCTCGTTCGGGAAACCGTATGCGGAGAAATCATAGCTGTCGTCATTGGTCGTCTGAAAAGAGGTACCCACATTATAAAAGAATATATGCTTGTCAGCAATAGTGTGGGAATAACTCAAGTTCAAGTCTCCGCCCATCTGGAACGAATTACTGTTACCCTTGCTGTAGCTACCCTTTTCATCATTGTCTGCATTCTGGAACTCCAGTAAATAGGGTGAGCGAAATGCATCGGTCTGTGTGTTCAACTTCGTGAAATTAAAACGTCCCACAAGCCTCAACTGTGGCAGAATCGTCCAGTCCACATCCAGGTTGTCTGTCAACTGGGTGTAGTTTGTTTTGTTATAGGCCAACCACTGGTCATCCCACAATGGATTGTACATACCATCTCTCACACTGAGGAACTGCTTCACTGGCTTCCCCTGATCGTCATATTTACGCCAATAAGGGTTTTGCTGGGCATAGTCAGAAAAAGAATGATAGGGATCATTCTGCTTGTTATAGTCCACAGAGACCAAATTTCGGATGGACAACTGATTGATACGATACTCTATGGACATATCGCCAGACAAGGTAGTACGGTCAGACCCCCTCATCGCACCGGTTATCTTGTTGTAAGAAAGGTTCAAACCATAGATATAGTTTTCATTACCTCCGTCTACAGACAGCGTGTGTTTCTGTCCGACACCTGTGCGCAACGGCACTGAAAGCCAATACGTGTCAACTCCCCGCAAGGTTTCCTTGTGCAACTGATTATAGATATTCCAGCTATTCACATCTCCCTGCGGCGTGGTCTCCTGTCCATACACATTGTCAGACAACAATTCAGCTTGCAACTTCTCCTTAGCGTTCGCCAGATTGTAACTGGTCAAATCCGGCACCTCCATCGTCACGGCACCACTGTAATACACTTGCAACTTACCAGGTTTGGGACGATTGGTCTCCACGATAACCACTCCGTTGGCAGCCTTTGAACCATAAATTGCCTTGGCAGAAGCGTCTTTCAAGATAGTGACACTCTTCACAAGGTTCATATCCAAGTCCATGATTGTCTGCAAATCGGACTCGAAACCATTCAATATGAATAGCGGCTGGTTCGGATTGCCATTGTATTTGCCTGTCACATCATTAAAGCTGGACGTACCGTTCAACTCCAACGTCGGCATTGCATTGGGGTTAGATCCGACACCCAGATTAGTCACCTGCAACATAGAAGGCTCCAAAGCCTGCAAGCTCTTCACCAAGTTCTGACTACCCACTTTCTGCAAATCCTCCTGGTTGAAAGAAGAGATAGACCCCGTGAAGCTGCTGGCTTTACGGTTGACGATACCCGTCACGACCACTTCCTTCAGCTCCTGTCCTTTTTCTTGCGAAAGCGTGACATACAAGCTCTTTCCTGTGGTTACTTTCACATGCTGCGGCTCATAACCCATATAGGAAAAAACAAGCTCGCCTTCACCTACCGTACCCAGTGTGAACTCACCTTTTTCATTGGTTATAGTACCCTTTCCCAGCAGGGGTTCCCTTACGGTCGCACCAATCAACGGTTCTTTCGTCTTGGCATCCACCACCGTACCGTTCACTTTCTGTATGCGGCGGTTGATGATGATGGCTTTGTCAGTGTACACATAGGGAATGCCGGCGTTCCGCAACACACGGTCAATGACATCCGTGGCCTTCTCCCCGTTCGCACGTATCGTCACAGGTGGAAGGTTCTGCATCTCAGCTTCCTTATAAATCAACTTCAAACGAGTCAATTTCTGTACATCCTTCAAGAAACGCACCATCGGCACACCGTTCAGCGTGATGGTAATCGTCTTCTCATCATTCGGACTGTTTTGCGCAAACACTGACGGCTGCAAGCAAAAAAGCCCCGCCGAAAGCAGAAACGCATAATTCCATCTAACAATCTTCATTAAAACCTAACTTTAAATGATTCATAATCTCTCGAGCAAGTCTGCATATTCACCCCCTCAAGTTCTTGGCCACAAAGATAACGAACCTTACATGCATTTCCTATCATTCCCCCTCATAAGAAGTATCAAAGCTTGCTGAAATCTCTTTCATCTTCTTACAAAGTAGTTTCAACTAATTTTATGAATACTACTAATCATCATGTAATAAGCGACTTACCTCTTATCTTTTCTTCTTTACACTCGAAGTATTCTCTGGTTTGGAAATTAATGATTACTTTTGCACAAGACTTTAGAGTTTGACACGTAATGAGCAGACAAATCATATATACGATACTTTTCATCTTGTCTTTACTTCCTATCCAACGTGGACTGGCCGCCTCTTACAAATGGCAGGCACTGACACTCAATGAGGGACTGACAGGCAGCACCGCCTATACCATTCACAAGGACAAAGAGGGGTATGTGTGGATTGGCACAGACCAAGGTCTGAACCGCTTTGACGGATTCCATCTCAAGCTGTATACAGACGAAAAAGGGAAACCAGTACCTGTGAATACATTTACGGAGACTGCTGACGGAGAATTATGGGCAGGTAATTCCAATGGGCTATACTCCATAGATAGAGCCAAAGGTGTGTTACGTTCTTCTCTCACTAAACTTATTCACACATCAATTAACACATTAGCTGTGGATGGACAAACCCTGTATGTGGGAAGCAACCAAGGAGTTTTTATCCGACAAAACGGGAAATGGACACAAACCTTATTAAAGTCTAATCCGTTGGCAAGGGAAAACCATGTAAGAGCCATCTGCCTTGGGGGAGGCTTTCTTTGGACGGCCTGTGAGACGGGTCTGTATCGTATTTCAAACACTGGCCACGCACAGCTCGTCAGCCCTTTTCCTCCTTACGAATTAAACTGCCTGACCTGGATTGACGGAAAGCTCTATATCGGTACACGCACAAAAGGCATCGTGGCCTATACTCCCCAAACGAAAACACTTACCCCTTTCTTCACCCAAGACAAGACAAGCGTAAAGACGTTGTCTTCCCATCCGCTCAAAAAAGAAATATACGCCGGAATGGATGGCAGTGGAATCTATATTCTCCCTTTGGATAAGGCAAAAGCACCGATACATTATCAACATATACCCAATGACGACCAGAGCCTTCGCTCCAACTCCGTCTACTCTTTATTAGTGGACAAAGAAGGCATTATATGGACAGGCTATTTCCAAATGGGAGTAGACTATACATTGTATCAGAACGGTCGATTCACCCTCTATGAATTACCTCCTTTATTTTCCTCTCGTCAGTTGCCTGTGCGAACAATCACCTTACATGGAAGCCAGCGGGTTATTGGCACAAGAGAAGGCTTGTGGTTTATAGACGAGGCAAAGAAAATTGTCCGACATTACACCACGCCTCTATTGCGTTCCAACATGATATTCTCCACCCTCTTCCACATGGATACCTATTATATAGCCACAGGAAACGGCATATACACACTAAATCCGCATACTGGAGCGTTATCCCCTTTCAAACCCGCACCCGATTTCCAAGAAGACGTCATATTCAATTTAGCCGAAGGACATGACGGAAGTCTGTGGATTGGCACTTCTACGGGAGTCTATCAATGCAAGGACGGACAAACGATTGCCCATCTTCAAATGAACAACTCTAACCTTCCGGGCAATATCGTTTACCGTATCTATTTCGACCGCATTGGTCGCGGCTGGATTTTCACTAATGCCGGAACGTGCCTGTACGACTCCTCAGACAAAACAGTCCACACGGATGTATTCCCCGAGGGTTTCCCTTGGAAAAATATAAGAGACATCTGGGAAGACAGACACACTCTCTATTTTATCACGGACAAAAACACGATATTGACCTCAGACAGCAAACTGACACATTGCGTTCCCTATCAATCCGAATTATTCCAAGACGGCAAGAAAGCTCGATTTATCATAGGAGACCAAAGCAACGGACTGTGGATTGGCACCGACAGAGGATTGTTCCACACCTTCCCCAACGGACAAATCCAATCCTTCTCTTTCGAGGACGGTATTCCCGCTCCGGTCTTTTTCAATTGCCAACCCGCACAAGACGAACAAGGACGGATATGGTTTGGCAATTCGCAAGGTCTCATCCTGTGGGACGCAAACAAGAAGATACAGACTCACTCCTATCCTGTACAAGTGACTGAAAGCGTACAAAAAGAACAGGGTGTACTAACCCTCCGCTTTTCAGACTTCAGCTACTCAGACCCTCAGTCTCCCCAGCTGGAATACCAGATGGAGGGAGTAGATGACGGATGGAAAGAGACAACAGCACAAGCGGAAGCCACTTATTACGGTCTGTCAAGCGGAACTCATATCTTTAAGATTCGCCGAAAAAGCGATCCCGCATCCGAAGTGGAGATACCTGTCCGAACTGGAGGGATGTCTTGGAAATTCAGCCTCCTGATTGTACTTGCCGGTATAGGAGTCGCACTGTTTGTATATTTCAAGAAAAAGAAACGCTCATCCACTCCCCGCATTATGCCTCTTTCACCAGCCATCTCTTCCGAAACCGTCAATCACTCCCCGGACAAGTACAAGAACAACAAGTTAGACGAAGAAACCTGTAAGGATATTGAAACCCGTCTGACTACTTGGATGAAAGAGAAAAAGCCCTACTTGAAGAAGACCCTCAAACTGAAAGACGCTGTAAAGGCTTTAAAGATTCCCGACTATCAACTGTCCTATGTGCTGAACATCCACATGCACATCCGCTATAATGACTTTGTGAACAACTATCGGGTAGAGGAATTCAAACGAATAGTGGAAGAAAAAGGAAATGAACGCTACACCATAGAAGCTCTTTCAGACCAATGTGGTTTCAGCAGCAAGACCTCTTTCTTCCGCCATTTCAAAAGAGTGGAAGGCATCACCCCCAATGAGTACGCCAACCGCCAGCTGAATTAATGGATACCCAACTCAGCGAACCCCTTCTTTTCGTCCTTGTGAATCATACGAGTGACCACGAACAATAGATAACGAGTCTTCACCTCGGGGAATCCCAACCACTGCATCACAGGATTGTTACGAATGTTGGAGAATTCTCCTCCAATCAGCAGTTTCTTATCTGTAAACAGACTGTCGGTCTGGTATAAAGCATAGTTGGAAATCAATCCGTGGTTCTCTTTTCCCTGGTCGGGCAGATAAGTCAGCCCAGACACCTTGCGTACACTTTCCAAATCAATCTTCAACGTGTCTTTGGTGGTGAAATAAGTGGTGGCCGCATTCCGGTCATTGATAGCCTTCGCTTTTGCGCTGTCTTCTCCCACCAATATATAAGGATAAGAGGCAGGTACTTCCATCCTGCTCACCTCTTCCTTGTTCGACAAAGGTGTATTCGCATAGAACGCCCCTATACGGTTCAGACACAAAGCCCCGCGGGCATCATTGAAACGAATCTTCAAGCCTTTTGTATGTACCGTGGCGAAACGAAGCAAACGTTTATAACCAATAGTGGTCGTTTCCTCGGGGATGGGCAAAGGAGACCATACGTCTCCCACCCGGAAGAATACAGAGAAAGACTTCACACGCTGTCCCAACGGAATGTATTCCTGCAACAGCAAACGATTCACCGCCAGAGGACGACGGAATTGAAACACAACTTCCGCTGTTTTCACGGAGTCGTGCGTAGCCCAATAGGTATCATATTTTCCGTCTGTCAACATCCGTGAAGTAAATCCCCTACCTCGACAGTCACTCACCTCCGCCTTTTTCCCTTTCAGCAAGTCATGAGCCAGTTCCGCCTGTATGTTCTGATGAAACTGTACCACATGGAGTGAGTCCATTCTGGAAATAAGCCCGTCCTTGTTCACTGGAATATTCAGCAAGAGCAGGCCGTTGCGTCCCACACTCTTGTAATACAAGTCTGTCAATTGCGCAGGCGTTTTCACTCTCTCATTCTCCGCATCATGATAGAACCATCCGGGACGAATGGACACATCACATTCCGCCGGCACCCACTGGTTTCCGTCTGCATGACCATACTGTAACTCACGGTAATTCGGATATCCAGGATAGACCACGCCCTTTCGCAGAAAAGACCAGTTCGTCTCTCCCGCAAAACCTTGTTCATTACCCACCCATCGACATCCAGGTCCTCCATCTCCAAACACCACTGCTTGTGGCTGGATGGAATCCAACATCTGATAGACCTTCGGGAAATTATAGTAATGTTTACGGTCGATGGTACGCACTTCCTTAGCACCTCCATACCAACCATCCCCTCCGTTGGCACCGTCAAACCACACCTCGAACACTTTCCCATAACGGGTCAGCAGTTCCCGCAACTGACTGTAAAAGAAAGGCAGATAAGCCGGTGTACCATAAGTCGACTGGTGTCTGTCCCAAGGAGAAAGATACACAGCGAACTTCAACCCATACTTCCGACAAGCCTTCTCCAGTTCCCCCACCACATCTCCTTTATAAGGAGAGTTGCGTACGCAATACTCCGTCAGTTTGGTAGGCCAAAGGCAAAACCCGTCATGATGCTTGGCCGTGAGAATCACGCCTTTCATACCAGCCGCTTTCAGTGTCCTCACCCATTGCTCACAATCCAGACGAGTAGGATGAAAGGTGGAAGGATCAGAATCGCCATATCCCCATTCACGGTTATTGAAGGTATTCAATCCAAAATGAATAAAGGCATTGGTCTCCATCTTCTGCCACTCCACCTGTTTAGGTTCTGGCACAGGATATACCGCAGAAGGCGCAGGCACCTTGGAGGCACATCCACACAACAAAGCACAGATAAAAAGATAACTTAGACACTTCATGGTAGTAAACAATTACAAGACCCGCATACTGACCTTGTAATCGCCACAAGGCACTATATGCAGGTCTATTATCTAACCAATATTATTTTCTTAGAAGGTATATTACGCTCCTCTACTCACTCACACAAAAAGTCAAAGAGCTGATAGCTCACATGGCCACTCTTTGGAGCAAGGCGGAACAGTGGACAGCTTACTTCACGGGAATTTTCTCTATTCTCCGAATATGACGGCCGCCTTCAAACGCTGTCTGAAAGAACTCGTCCATAATCTTCTCAGCCGTGGCCGTGTCGATGAAACGTCCGGGCATAACCAACACATTGGCATCGTTGTGCTGACGAGCCAAATGAGCTATTGCGGGAATCCAGCATAAAGCGGCACGGATACCCTGATGCTTGTTCAACGTCATGCTGATACCCTCTCCACTTCCGCAGATGCCGATACCGGGATAACACTCTCCCTTTTCCACCGCATACGCCAAAGGATGCGCATAATCAGGATAGTCGCAACTGGCCTCGGAGTCTGTACCAAAATCCTTGAAGGCGATACCTTTCTTAGTCAAGTATTCCTTCACAAACTGTTTCAGTTCATATCCCGCATGGTCGGAAGCTAAACCTACTGTCTTTATTTCCATATTTCTATTTGTCTCTTAAAAAAAGGACTGCTCTTTGTACACAGACAAAGAACAGTCCCCTCATTCCTTTTATTTCAATAATTCAGTCACCTGACGATAGACATTCTCCGCCGTGAAGCCTAATTTCTGGTCAAGCACACTGGCCGGAGCTGAGAAACCGAAGCTTTCCAAGCCCCAAATCTTTCCGTTCTCTCCCACCAGGCTCTCCAAGGTACAAGGAAGTCCGGCTGTCATACCAAAGCGTTTCACGCCCTTAGGCAACACACTCTCTTGATATTCTTTTGACTGGTTTCTGAACAGTCCCTCGGAAGGTGCGCTCACGATGCGAACTTTCACTCCATCCTTGCGCAGCAACTCCGCACCAGCCACCAAAGTAGACACCTCAGAACCGGAAGCAACCAACACTACATCAGGATTCTCTTCAGAGCCGGCCACCACGTAGGCACCCTTGTAAGCCGCCTCGTAGTCGTTGCCCGCCGGGAGTTTCGCAATATTCTGACGAGAGAATATCAATGCGGTAGGTGTGTGGGTGTTCTCCATGGCCATCTTCCATGCCACGGTTGTCTCATCCGCATCCGCAGGACGAAGTACCAGTACAGAGTTCTTTCCGTGATGGTTCTTCAATTTCTCCATGAGACGGATTTGAGCCTCTTGCTCCACCGGTTCATGCGTAGGCCCGTCTTCTCCCACACGGAATGCGTCGTGTGTCCAGATGAACTTCACGGGAAGTTCCATCAAAGCCGCCATACGCACCGCCGGTTTCATATAGTCACTGAACACGAAGAAGGTACCCATTGCCGTAATCACACCCCCATGCAAAGTCATACCCATGCAGATGCAAGCCATAGACAATTCAGCCACACCTGCCTGGAAGAAATTACCAGAGAAATCGCCTCGCTGCAATGCGTGCGTCTTCTTCAAGAAACCATCCGTCTTGTCCGAGTTGGAAAGGTCGGCTGAAGCACAAATCATGTTCTCCACCTTCTCGGCCAATACACCCAACACAGTGGAAGAAGCATTACGGGTAGCCGCACCTTCTTTTTGCTCGATGCTTTTCCAGTCGATAGACGGCACCTTATTAGCGAACCAGTCTTTCACTTTGGCGGCCTTGTCTGGATTGGCGGTAGCCCATTTAGCCTCTTCCGCTTTCTTTCCAGCCACAATCTCCGCCAGTTCTTTCGCACGGTCGTCATACAGTTTCTGTACGTCCTCGAAGATTGCGAAAGGATTCTCTGGATCACCTCCTAAGTTCTTCACCGTATTCACGTAAGCCTCTCCACCCAACGGCGCACCGTGGGTTTTGCAGTTACGCTCGTAAGAAGTACCGTCCGCCTTCACGGCTCCCTTACCCATGATACATTTACCAATAATAAGAGTAGGACGCTGCTTCTCGTTCTTTGCGGCAGTCAAAGCCTCCCGAATCTGTTCGCAGTCGTTACCGTTTATAGAGAGGACATTCCATCCCCAAGCCTCGTATTTCTGCGCCACATTCTCACAGTCTACCACATCCACCTCCGTAGAGAGCTGTATTTCATTAGAGTCGTAGAACATGATGAGGTTGTTCAATCCCAATGTGCCGGCGATACGTCCCGCACCCTGTGAAATCTCTTCCTGTACACCGCCATCGGAGATATACGCATAGATACGTTCCTTGTCGAACACCGGGTTTCCCGTATGAGCATACAGGAACTTGGCCGCAATAGCCGCACCTACCGCAAAGGTATGTCCCTGTCCCAACGGACCGGAAGTATTCTCAATACCTCTTGCCACGCAAAGCTCCGGATGTCCTGTAGTGGGAGAACCCCACTGGCGGAACTCTTTCAACTCATCCAGCGTGAACTTGCCTGTCAGTGCCAAGGTTGAATACAACATCGCAGACTCATGTCCGGGGTCAAGGAAGAAACGGTCTCTTCCATCCCATGCCGGGTCTTTCGGGTCATACTCCAAGAACTCGGAATACAACACATTGATAAAGTCAGCTCCACCCATGGCACCTCCTGGATGTCCTGATTTAGCTTTCTCCACTGTAGAAGCAGCCAAGATACGAATGTTATCGGCCGCACGATTCATCAATTCAATACTATTTTTCATTATCTGTAATTTATCCGTTCACACGTTTATAATCCTCCAAGAACTGCGCCAATCCCTTGTCTGTCAATGGATGTTTCAGCAGACCTTTGATAGCCGCCAACGGGCAAGTAGCCACATCAGCACCCACCTCCATACACTGAACAATATGTTTAGTGTTGCGGATGGAAGCGGCTAACACTTGAGTTTTGTATCCATAGTAACGATACATCCGCACAATATCCGCCACCAGCTTGATACCATCCTCACAGATGTCATCCAAACGTCCTACAAAAGGAGATACATAACGGGCGCCAGCCTTGGCAGCCAGCAAAGCCTGTCCCACGGAGAAAACCAACGTACAGTTGGTGGGAATCCCCTCTTCTGTCAATTTCTTGATAGCCTTGATACCATCTGCGATACAAGGAATTTTCACCACAATGTTCTCATGAAGCTTCACCAGTTCGTGCGCTTCCCGAAGCATACCTTCATAATCCGTAGAAATAACCTCCGCACTCACATCACCATGCTTCACGATATTGCAGATATCAATGTAGCGTTGGTGTTGGTTCTCCACACCAGAGATACCCTCACGAGCCATAAGAGACGGATTGGTAGTCACTCCGTCCAGCACCCCCAAGTCGTACGCCTCTTGGATTTGCTCCAGATTCGCAGTGTCGATAAAAAATTTCATAATCGATTCTTTTAGTTGAGATATTAATTTGTTTCCCCGCAAAGATACGAAATTCCACGTAAACAGACAAAGCCAATGCCATACACTTGCGATTTCAAAGATAAAAATCTATCTTTGCAAACAGATTCATCGTATCAAGAAAGGAAGAGCTATGAGACAGCCAACACATTTTTATCCCGTAGGAATACAGACCTTCTCAGAATTGAGAACCAAGAACTATGTGTATATAGACAAAACTGAATACGTCTACCGAATGACCCATTCGGGAGCGAAATATCTGTTCTTGAGCCGTCCAAGACGGTTCGGCAAGTCTCTGCTTACGTCCACCCTGCACAGCTATTTCAGCGGAAAGAAAGAACTGTTTAAGGGGCTGGCAATAGACAAGCTGGAAAAAGAGTGGACGGAATACCCTGTGCTTCATTTCGATATGAGCCTTGGTAAGCACATGGACAAGGATGCTCTTAACCGTTACTTACTATGGATTCTTGAAAATAACGAGCATAATTACGGGATTAAAAGTGACTCCTTTGATGCGAATGTAAGGCTAAACCACCTCATAAAGTCACTTTATGAACAAACCGGCAAACAAGTCGTGGTACTTATTGACGAATATGATGCTCCGCTGCTTGATGTGGTACACGAGGAAAAAGAACTTCCCGTCCTGCGTAACGTGATGCGTAACTTCTATAGTCCGTTAAAGGGATGCGACCCCTATTTGCATTTCGTCTTCCTTACAGGTATCACCAAATTCTCACAACTCAGCATATTCAGTGAGCTAAACAACATAAGTAATATTAGTATAGATAAACCATACGCTGCGATATGCGGAATTACCGAGGAAGAAATATGCACACAGATGGCTGATGACATTCACCTTCTAGCAGAGAATATGGGTGTCACGGCAGACGAAGCCATGGCAAAACTGAAAGCAAACTACGACGGATACCACTTCACCTGGCCCTCTCCCGACATTTATAATCCATTTAGTCTATTCAACGCATTCGAGAAAGGAGAGATACGTCCATACTGGTTTGGCAGCGGAACGCCTACCTATCTTATAGAGATGCTTAACAAATTTGGTATCTTGCCCTCAAAGATAGGTGGAGAGAATGCCGTGGCCGCAGACTTCGACGCACCAACAGAACACCTCACCAGTGCTATTCCACTGCTGTATCAAAGCGGTTACATCACCATCAAAGATTACAATGAGATGTTCGAGTCATATACCCTCGACATCCCGAACAAAGAGGTGCGCATCGGACTTATGCGCAGCCTCATACCTTATTATATCACCCCCAACACAATGACAGCCAACAACACCGTGATAGACATCACCCGTGCCCTGTATGACAACGACATGCACAAGGCGTTGAAAGTGCTGCAAGAATTTCTCGGCACAATTCCTTATTGTGATAACACACACTACGAGGGACACTATCAGCAAGTGCTGTACATCATATTCAGCCTTATCGGCTATTACACAGACGTGGAAGTGCGCACGCCACGTGGACGTGTGGACGTGGTAGTACGCACAAAGACCGCTCTCTACCTCATCGAAGTAAAACTCGACAAGACGGCCAAAGCCGCAATAGACCAGATAAATCTAAAGAACTACCCCGAGCGTTTTGCCCACTGTAATCTGCCTGTCATAAAAGCGGGAGTCAACTTTGACAGCGAACGACATAATATATCCGACTGGGAAATCAGCAATGAATAATTAGTAATTGGTTATTAATAGTTAGTATCTTGTAACCACCCAATACAAACTGCAACTAAATACTAATTAGTAAATACCAATTACTAAGTACTAAACACTAACTACTAAATTAATATATTGATTATATGCACATTTTTATGTACTTTTGCAGCCGAATTTACTCCACACGATATGGTTCAAAAGAAAGTCGCTTTATTTCATAAAATAATATCCACCGGATTCGGGTCTGGGTATTGCCCTTTAGCTCCCGGCACAGCAGGAGCCATTTTAGCCACAGCCATTTGGTGTTTGCTGGCATTCAGTCTGCCCACTCCCACACTGCGGCTGACCACATTCATTATCACGCTTGTCTTTACCTTACTCGGCATTTACTCCTCTGGGAAAGTGGAACAATGCTGGGGACATGACCCCAAACGAGTGGTGGTAGACGAGATGGTGGGCGTATGGATTCCCCTGATTATATGTCCAAATGCAGAAGCTACAGGTTGGTATTGGTATATGTCAGCCTCCCTTGTGCTGTTTCGTTTCTTCGACATACTCAAACCATTGGGAATACACCAGATGGAAAAGCTTCCGGGAGGATGGGGTATCATGATGGATGATGTGCTTTCCGGCATCTACTCACTAATACTGGTAGGAACCGCTCTTTATTTCTGGGGATAATGAAAAAGATACTGGAGAATTTGTGGCATACTTTTAACCGAAAAGAAGGAATCTGGACTTTCATCCGATTCCAGTTTTCCTCAGAGTTGTCTACAGGAGTCGACTTGCTCACCACCTTCCTGTTGGCACATTTGATATCCTTATATTATGTATATGCCACACTGGCCGGTGCCGTGGCGGGAGGTATCTTCAACTGCATAGTCAATTACCGCTGGACTTTCCACCGAGACCATTATGACAAGAAAAAAGAAATCGCCTTGAAATTTTTTCTCGTGTGGGCGGGAAGCATCCTGTTAAACACAAGCGGCACATGGTTGCTGACTGAGAGTTTACGCCAATGGCATTGGCTGGAAGGAGTGGACTGGTCAGTAGCATTTATGTATCCGCGCATCACAGTAGCCATCTTGACAGGATGTATATGGAACTACGGAATGCAACGCTTCTTCGTTTACAGAGACAACCAGTGGCGCAAACGGCTCTTTCAAAAGGAAACAAATTAATAACAACATGACATATAGAGATTTTCTACAAAAACTGATTTACAAACTGATCAACCCATTCATTCACGGAATGATTAAATGCGGCATCACCCCCAATGCCATTACCACCATCGGCCTGTTGCTGAACATCGCTGCCGCTTGCATCTTCATTTACGGAGGACTTGCAGGAGAGAAATATGATTTCTCCTATATCGGATGGGGAGGTCTTGTCATTCTTTTCGCCGGGCTATTCGACATGATAGATGGCCGGTTGGCGCGTTTGGGGCACATGGAGTCTACTTTCGGTGCTTTGTACGACTCCGTATTAGACCGCTACAGCGAGCTTTGCGTATTCTTCGGCATCTGTGCATTCACCGTATTGCAAGGCTATGCCAAGACTTCCATTATCGCCTTTCTTGCGTTAATCGGCTCCCTGATGGTCAGTTATGTACGCGCCCGTGCCGAAGGTTTGGGATTAGACTGCAAAGTAGGACTCATGCAACGTCCTGAAAGAGTTGTACTGACCAGTGTGGGTGCACTGGCATGCGGACTGACCGCCCATTTCACAAAGTTCAATGGTACTCCTGACACCTTCGACCCCATGAGCATCTTTGCGGTCATATTAGGAATCGTAGCAGTACTATCCAACTTGACCGCATTCTACCGTCTGGAACACTGTCGCAAGGAACTAAGCAAAAGAATGAAATGAGTTTCTCATTAAAGCCACCTACCCGGAAAGAAAGCCTGTGGGCCATAGTGTTCACGGGGCTTTTCCTTGCTGTCACAGCCTGTTTTATCGGTCTGCGGACAGAACACCTCCTCATGGCCGCCATTTATCTTTTGCTCTTCTTCCTGACCACCCCAACCCGGAAGTTCGCAGTGGCCCTGCTTCCTTTCGTCATTTTCGGTGTCTCTTACGACTGGATGAGGCTTTGGCCCAATTACAAAGTGAATCCCATTGACATACAAGGGCTATATGAGGCTGAGAAATCGCTCTTTGGTATCGAATGGAACGGCAAGACGCTTATTCCCGGTGAATTCTTCACCTTGAACCATTGGAAAGTGGCGGACTTCTTTGCAGGTCTGTTCTATCTCTGCTGGGTACCCGTCCCTGTCATGTTCGGACTGGCCATGTATTTCATGAAACGCAGACAAGTGTATCTTCACTTCGCCATCGCATTCCTATTGGTGAACTTAATAGGTTTTGTCGGTTATTACATCCATCCTGCGGCACCTCCTTGGTATGCCATTCATTATGGATTTACCCCCGACATCCATACACCAGGCAATACAGCAGGACTTGGCCGTTTCGACCAACTGTTAGGTATCACCCTTTTCGAAGGTATCTACGGACGCAACTCCAATGTATTTGCCGCAGTACCTTCTCTGCACGCAGCCTATATGGTAGTGGCGTTATTTTACGCCATCAAAGCCAACTGCAGGCTATGGGTAAAGATTCTATTCACGGTCATAATGATTGGTATTTGGTGTACCGCAGTTTATACCACACACCATTATATCATTGACGTACTGTTAGGCATAACCTGCGCATTAGGAGGCATCGTGTTTTTCGAATATGTCTTGTGCAGACTACCCTTCATGGCCCGGCTCATGAAAAAGTACACCCTTTACATAGCTTGAGATTTCATTTCAGCACTTTATGTTTTACAGGAGATAATTGTATATCTCCTGTTTTTTTAGTATCTTTGCGAGCCTTTAAAAGAAAACTATGCTGAAATTCATGTCATTAGGCAGCGGAAGCTGTGGAAATTCATATTACTTTGAGACGGATGCAGGAGATGCGTTCCTGATAGACGCAGGGCTTTCTCCCCGAATGCTCAGCAACCGGCTGCGTACCCAGGGACTGACGTTAGACAAGGTGAAAGCCATCTTTGTAACCCACGACCATGCAGACCATGTAAAGTCTGTAAGCCGACTGTCTGAACGGTTGGACATCCCGGTCTATGCCACCGAACTGGTACACGAAGGCATCCACCACAACGCCGGAGTAAAGCCTAAACTGAAGAAACAATACATCCGCTTTATCAATCATAACCACCGCTTCTCTATGTTCGGCCTTTATTTCACTCCTTTTCATGTACCGCATGACAGCAGAGACAATGTAGGGTATTACATAGAAGATGAGAAAGAAGGTCTTTCCTTCTGCCTCATCACGGATATCGGACACATCACAGACGAAATTGAGTATTTCATCCGCAAGGCGAACTACTTGGTCATCGAGGCAAACTATGACAAAGAGATGTTGCTGCACGGACGCTATCCCGAGAAACTGAAAGAACGTATTCTCAGCGAAGGCGGACATCTGTGCAACGAGGACACAGCAGCTGTGCTGACGAAAAATTATCATCCGGGACTGAAAAGAATCTGGCTTTGCCATCTGAGCGGTTTCAACAACACTCCCGAAGCAGCTTACCACACTGTGACAGACGCACTTAAAGCAAAGGGAATCAATGTAGGAGAAGAGGTACAAGTGGAATCTCTGATGAGAAAAGAGCCTTCAAAACTGATATTGCTCGAAAAAAATTAGAAAAAAGTGGGCAATTTATTTGGCAGGTATAAATAAAAGCCCTACCTTTGCACCCGCAATCGAGAAACAAACGAGAGCGAAACAAAAAGATTGCGTCGTTAGCTCAGTTGGTAGAGCAATTGACTCTTAATCAATGGGTCCAGGGTTCGACCCCCTGACGACGCACAAGAAACGGTAGAAGTGACAAACGACTACCGTTTTTTTGTACCCACAAGTTAACACAAGACAATATGAGATTCGCTGTCATAGCCGCCGGAAAAGGTTCCCGCCTTACACAGGAAGGAATCACCTTGCCGAAACCGTTAGTTTCCATTCATGGTGAAACGATGATTGGAAGACTGTTCCGCCTTTTCAAGGAAAACCAAGCGGAAGAGATTGTGGTCATCGCCAACACATTGGACTTACGGACAGCAGACTATATAAAATCCTTGCAACAGACGAAGTGCTATCCTCCCACACGTCTGATTATCAAATCCACGCCTGGTTCCCTGCACAGTTTTTATGAACTCAGTGCCTATCTGGAAGGAAAGCCTTTCTGTCTGACCACCGTGGACACCATTTTCCATCCCCAAGAGTTTTCAGCCTATTTGCATAATTTCCTGCAATCGGACTGTGACGCACTGATGGGACTGACGGATTACATTGACGATGAGAAACCTCTCTATGCCGCCACGGACGACAGCCTGCGCATTACCGCCTATCATGACACCAATGAAGGAGACCGCTATATATCGGGTGGAATCTATGCCATGCGTCCCACTGTACTGCCCCTGCTAAGGGAATGCATAGCAGAGGGGAAACACCGTATGCGTGATTTCCAACGAGCCATCGTCGCCCAAGGCATGAAAGTGCAAGGATGGCCATTCTCCAAAGTGATCGACGTAGACCATGCGTCAGACATCCCAAAGGCGGAATCCCTATTGTCCCATTAAAACACTATTCACATGAATATACTCGGTATCAGCAGAGCTGCCCAATTCTCCCCGAATGCGGTAGACAGAGACGAAGCCATCTTTCATGCGGTGGAAGAAAGGCTTAGGAAAGCAGGCCATTCTGTGAGACGTGTAGAGGAAACTCATTTTACGTCCACTCTATTGAATGAGACAGACTGCGTGTTCTCCATGAGCCGCCTTCATAATGTATTGAAGATTTTGAAGACCTTTGAGATGGAAGGAAAAAGAATCATCAATTCTCCTTCCTCCCTATTGGCTTACAACCGAGGGAAGATGTTCCTGCGATTTTACTATCATGGACTATGGGTTCCCTATGTCCGGACAGTCACTCCTCAAAGTGAAGTGCTTACAGAAGACACCAGCTTCCCGCTATGGATAAAACGGAACGAGAACAGTATGTACAGCGAGGATGACATCGCTTTCATAACCACCCCGGATCAATTGGTTCCCTCTTTAAAGCAGTTCTTTGAGAGAGGATTGAAAGAAGCCCTGCTGTGCGAACATATCGAGGGGGAAAAATACAAATGTTACGGCGTACTTGGCACAGGTTTCTTCTATGTATCCCCCGGTTGTCCCATACCCGCAAGCAGATTGCAAGAGGAGATGGAGAAAGCGGCCAAACTGGCCGTCATCACTGTATACGGAGGAGATTGTGTAGTATGCCCTGACAGCACTTTTTATATTATCGATTTCAATGACTGGCCCAGCTTCGCCCTGTGCAGAGAACAGGCGGCTGATGCCATCGTCCGTTTGATAATAGAGAACCATGAGCAATAAAAAAGAACTGGAAGCCACCTTCAAGTCCCTCGACACAGAGGAATGGCTCGATATTCATTTCACTCGCCCCATCGGACTTGTGTGGGCGAAGTTTTTCAATCTTTTCCATATCCACCCCAATGTGGTGACAATCCTGTCCATTATATTAGGAGTAGCCGCCGCATGGATGTTCTATTATCCCGACCTCACCCATACCATTATTGGTATTCTGTTGTTGATGTGGGCGAACTTCTATGACAGTGCGGACGGACAGCTGGCACGCATGACGGGAAAGAAGACGCAATGGGGCCGCATCCTGGACGGATTCGCAGGCGACGTGTGGTTCTTCTCCATCTATTTCTTCATCTGCCTTCGTCTCACTCCCCAGTGGGGCGTATGGATATGGCTTTTGGCCGCCTTTTCAGGCTTTGTCTGCCACAGCAAACAATGCCAGTTAGCGGATTACTACCGCAATATCCACCTGCTCTTCTTGAAAGGGAAACAGGGCAGCGAATTGGACAGCTACCAGCAACTCAATGCAGAATACCACCGCCTTACATGGAAGAAACAAGGCGTTCGTAAACTTTTCCTGCACTTCTACCGTTCCTACACAGCCTCTCAGGAAGGAATGACCCCTTGCTTCCAAGCCTTCAAACAAGTATGTGACACGACTTTCAAAGAAGACTATCCCGAATCTCTTCGGGAGGATTTCCGCAAAGGAAGCAAACCGCTGATGAAATACGCCAACATCTTGACGTTCAACACTCGTGCCATCGCACTCTATGTGTTTTTACTCATCGGACAGCCTTGGCTCTACTTTGTGTTTGAAATCACTATTATGAACATACTGTTCTTCTATATGCGGAACAAACACGAAAGGCTCTGCCGCTCACTTCAAGCAAAACTCACCCAATATGAGTCCTAAGACACGAAATATATTCCTCCTCTTCGGACTCGTCGCCATCGTGGTGATGTGCTACACGTTCAATCTCAGTCTGTCCGAACTGAAGAGCCACCTGCTACGCATCAGTCTCTACCTGCCCGCAGTCTTAGGCGTGTGGGTGGTGGTCTACGCTTTCAACGCACGCGCTTTCCAGCTTATAGTAAACAATAACGTACACGAGGAAAAGCATCTTCCTTTCCTGAAATCGTATAAGCTCACCGTGTCGGGGTTCGCCTTCAGCTACACCACCCCTTTCGGGTTCGGAGGTGGTCCTTACCGGGTAATTGAGCTGAAATCCTTCATCGGTGTACAGCATGCCATGTCCTCCGTGGTGCTCTACTCCATGATGCACATCCTCTCCCACTTCTGCCTGTGGACATCCGCCGTGATACTTTACATTCTTTTCTATAAGGTGGCAGACTGGCTGTGGCCCTTGTTCGGCGTATTCTTTGCCGTGGTGGCCCTTGCTGTCTATTTTTTCTATTACGGTTATCGTAAGGGATTGATTAGAAAAGGGGTGGGACTGTTCCGTCACATACCTCTCATAAAACGATACATCAACCGCTTTTATGAGAAGAATGAGGAAAGCATGTCAGAAATAGACCGCCAGATAGCTTATCTGCACAAAAACCGCGGCACTTTCTACCGTACGCTTCTCATGGAATACTTAGCGAGAGTGACGAACGCTTTTGAATATTATTTCATTCTCATGGCTCTCCTGCCAGGACATGAGGTAGGAATCATTGACTCCATACTCATCTTGGCTTTCTCCTCCCTGTTCAGCAATCTGCTGTTCTTCTTTCCCATGCAATTAGGAGCCAGAGAAGGCGGACTTGCCCTCATCATCAAGCTGCTTTTCCCCCTGATGGCACCCTCTATCGGCATATTGACAAGTCTCTATACCCGTCTGCGGGAACTCTTCTGGGTCATTGTGGGTATCTTGTTGGTAAAAATAGGTAATAAACAACTCATGAAATAATGAACTACCAAGCTATACTTTTCGATTATGGAGGCACCCTTGACACAGCCGGACGACACTGGGCCAATGTACTATGGGAAGGCTATGTCAAGACAGGAATGAAGATAGAAAAAAAGCTGTTCCGGGAAGCGTATGTATATGCCGAACGCTATTTGGCCACTCATCCCGTCATACTCCCCCAAGACGATTTCGCCACCCTTCTCAGAAAGAAAGTACACCTTGAGGCAAACTGGCTCATGCAACAAGGCATTGATTCGATTCCCGTAGAAGAAATCGCCGCCTACTGCAACTCCTACGCCTCACAAACCATCAGTGGAATACGTCCCCTACTGGAAAAACTTTCCCGCACCTACACCCTGGTCTTAGTGACCAACTTCTACGGCAACATCCACTCCGTGCTTCAAACCTACGGACTCCTCCCCTATTTCAAGGCTATTGTGGAGTCCGCCACCGCAGGTGTCCGAAAGCCTAATCCCTCTATTTGGCAAAAAGGGGTGGAAGCGGCAAGATGCCAACCAACACAGACTATCATCGTAGGCGATTCTTTCGACAAAGACATTCTTCCCGCACGGGAATGCGGTTGCCACACGATATGGTACAAAGGGGAAGAATGGAAATCAACCACGCATGACGAGACGATTCCCGACTTCATTATACATAACTTGACAGACCTGAAAGGCATTCTTTTGTAGGATTACCGTACCACCAATCCACACTGTTAGGTAGAGACGCGATTTATCGCGTCTCCCGAACCGAGGTTATTAACTGCAAACTACCAACTATTAAGTACTAATCACTAATTATAGCCCGTTTATTATCCACTTTTGAGTATTGCGTGACTATATTTCTTGCTTGTCTCGGGAAAAAAGTATTATCTTTGCAGCGAAACAAGGATAATCGCAAAATGAGTCCTAAATTTAAAGAACAAAATGGATACATATTTAAGATTTACTCCAACGAGGAATCTAGAATACATATTCATGTAATAAAAGCTGAAAACGAATGCAAATATTGGTTGGAACCAAAGATAGAACTTGCAGAGAATTTCGGCTTTAGTAGTAAAGAATTAAGTTACATCGAAAATATACTTAGAGAAAATGGAGACGATTTTAAAAACAAATTCACAAGACACATTGGTAAGCGTCTTGATGATCAACGATAAGGGAATCATGCTTTCCGTGAAAGGTAACGATTATTTCATATCGTATAATCGTATTCCTTGGATGAAACACGCATGTATCTCTGATGCTCTTGACGTAAAAATGAGTGGTAGAAATGCTATCGAATGGCCAAAACTTGATGTTGATTTGGAAATTGATAGTCTGAAGCATCCAGAGCGTTATCCACTTATTATGAAAAGAAACGAAACGGAAGTTTTATAACCCCTTTGTCAAGCCTTTCAGCCCCTATCAAGCTGAGAAGTTTTTCACCGCAGAAAATAAATTACTCACCGTAGAAATTTCGTAACTCACCGCAGAAATTTTATTATTCACCGTAAAAAACGACCAT
>CAVDHB010000023.1:0-150178 GCA_963608705.1 Prevotella sp. P5-108 | reverse complement strand
TGATGTTGAAACTTTATGCAAATATACAACGATTAAATAATATACAATGATTATACCTGTTCCTGATGATTGGAAGCATGTGCAAGGACTGATAGATGCAGGTAATAGCTTTATAGCATCAATGGAAGCTATGTCAAAAGCTGATTTGTCCGTTCGTCAACAAGGTTTTGATCGACTTTGTAAAACTCAAAGCACAGAGTAAATTCAAAGGGAATAAGGCTTAAAAAAATATTAGCTCTATGCTTTTGAAGTTTTTGCATTCTCTTCCTTTGCATAAGAAAAAAAAGAATTAGATCGTCTAAAAAATATGAGAAAGAACTCATTCAAGAGTTGCATGCTCTCGAACATATGGAATAACCACTTGATTGATGATACTACGGTCTTTGATATAGTCCGCTTTCCCAAGCGGCCACACGACATCGTACCACGCACATATCACATACAATTCAAGGTCTCCTTTGAAATCTTGTTCATAAGGCTCTTTCTTCCATATCTTTTCGGTATCCATGGCGACAGCCTCCAATATTTCCGGCATATTCATGCCTTTGTAGTTCATTTCCATATACTATATCCACCCTCATTAATAGCTTTGACAAGTTCCTCCCGAATGATACTTTTCAGTCTGTCACGTTCGTTGCTTTCTTTAACGAGTCCCGCATTGACAAAATGGGTTACTATTACATCATACTGCCCATCCCTTTCAGAAAATAGATACGAAATGGCAAATTGAGTTTTTGTTCCATCTTTCCAATTCACTCTCCTTAGATTGATATGTAAAGGGGCACCATTTTTAAACTCTTGCCCAAGAGTTTTATATTCGCATATCTTATAAATCTGAGGGGACTTGTCTAAGGAGTTAATATCAGTCATCAGACGATTGTATTTTTCAATCGTTCTTTTGCGTGACACGTATGAGATTAAGGAATCCCTGTAAGCGTCAATCTCTTTCAAAGCCGTTTCACTTATAAATACAGCCATTACTCTTTCCCAAATATCTCATTTATCATATTCATATAGTAATCTCTGAACTCATCAAGAGTTATGCACCCTTGACTCTTCACATACTCAAAATACTCCTCCTCGGACATTTCATCCGTTTTTTGAACTCGCATAGACTCTTCAAGTCTCTTCTCTATATGTTTGTTGTTCCGTTTCTTTTCCATGATACAGTTTCTTACTTATACATATTTAGTTTTCGGCAAATATACGGACAATTCCCGTCATGGGGAAGAGGGCACGGCGATAATTTGAGTGATTTCTGTATGATTTCCAAATGCCTAAAGAGCGGGCGGTTCTTCTTTTAAAGAAGGCTGACGGCAGACGGGGTTAAGACCTGCCGTCAGCCTGTGGTTCTATGGGGCTACCCACCGGGAAAATCGTCCGCCTTGGAGTTGGTGGTACGATTGCGGATAATCATTTTTTAATATCTTACCAATCACAGATACTCTTCATAACAGATGAATGTGGAGACGCGATGAATCGCGTCTCTACTAGTTCAATCGTTATATTGCAACGTGCAAGACAAAAGAGTGGCATGTTTGCGGATAATCTAAATCCATACTGATTACAGACAATCCGCACATAAGAAACGCCGCATGAGAGAAATCCCATGCGGCGTTCGCCATCTATGTCGTATATCCGTTTAGTTCCTTTCTTTTTTGTTTTTCCCGAGAAGATGCTCTTTCCAGTTGTTGCTTCTGAGGTTCAGTGCGTGTTGCGTCTCGTCCTCGTAGTCGCTCGCCGCCCAAAATCCGCCGTAGCATATACCGAGTGAGAATCCGGCGAAAATCTCATTTCCAGCGAAAATTCCTGTAACATAAAATGCGGCTGTCCATATGCAGGATAGTGCGAGCATCACGATGAGCGTGCGCTGTTTTATTCTTTTGCTCACGGTCTTGATTTGGTCTTCCGCGAAGTCCTTGTTCTTTTTCCATACGGTTCTCGCCACGTTCTCGAATATCGGTTTAGCCCCGTCAAAGCCTTTCGTGAATCCGTCTATTGAGATAACGCCCCAGATTACGGAGATGAATATTCGAGTCAAAATCGCACAGTCGTATGCGTAGAAGCTGATTAGGAAATGGGGGATTCCTACAATAGCTCCCAAGATAATAAGCAGTCCGAGACCGCCTGTGAATTCAGTTTTCAAGTCAAACATAGTCGTAATTTTTAATTGTTTATTTTATTGTTCCGTTTGTTTCTTCTTTACGTCTGCGAAGATACGGCGTTTCTCGTTTACGGCAAAACGCACGGCCTGCGAATATGAGGCGCACGCACGTTCTATCCGAATGCTAAAGACGAAAAAGACAGAATCCCCCTTTGCAAATTCGGGATAAAGGTGAATCCTTTCTCGAATCCGTAATAGTACCACTAATCAACATTGTTTAGGTAGAGACGCGATTCATCGCATCTCCGCTTTTCATGGTGTTTTAATATCTTACCAGTCACAGATTCTTCATCATTGATGAATGTGGAGACGCGATGAATCGCGTCTCTACTAGTTTAATCGTTATATTGCAACGTGCAAGACTGAAGAGTGGTATGTTTGCGGATGTCTGTTTAGTCCCCGGCTTTATTTCTTTTGTTTTTTCCGAGAAGATGCTCTTTCCAGTTGTTGCTTCTGATTCTCAGCTCGTGCTGCATCTCGTCCTCGTAGTCGCTCGCCGCCCAGAATCCCCCGTAGCATATCCCGAGAGAGAGACCTGCGAAAATCTCGTTCCCCTCAAATATTCCCGTCACGTAGAATGCGGCGACCCAGATGCACGAGAGGACGAGCATCACTATGAGCATACGCTGTTTCACCCGTTTGTTTGTCTTGTTAATCAGTCTCTCCGCGAAGTCCTTGTCTTTCTTTCTTCCGTCCCTCGTCACTTTCTCGTACACCTGTCTCGCGTTGAAGAAAGCCTCGAACAGTCCGTCCACGCAGACGGCTCCCCATCCGACTGATATGAACGCTCTTGTAAGCAGATTGCAGTCGTATGCGTAGAAGCTGATTAGGAAATGGGGTATTCCCGTGATTGCTCCAAGTAAGATAAGAAGGGCGAGTCCGCCGGTGAATTCAGTTTTCAAGTCAAACATAGTCGTAATATTTAATTGTTTATTTTATTGTTCCGTTTGTTTCTTCTTTACGTCTGCGAAGATACGGCGTTTCTCGTTCACGGCAAAACGCACGGCCTGCGAATATGTGGTTCACGCACACTCTGTCCGAATGCTAAAGATGAAAAAGACAGAATCCCCCTTTGCAAATTCGGGATAAAGGTGAAGGTGGTGCCTTTCCCGAATCCGTAATCGTACCACTAATAAACCTTGTTTAGGTAGAGACGCGATTCATCGTTATATTGCAACGTGTAAGACAGAAGAGTGGCATGTTTGCGGATAACCATTTTAGAAAATACAGACACACAGCTTTTCTTATTAAACATAATACCCCATTCCTTCCAAAAGTCTTTTTGTGAATTAGCCTACACGCCTACACTACACATTTTTAAATCATTGATTATCATCTTCTAACGTGATAAAAAACAGGAATATTGCCTACACTAAGCCTACACTGGCCTACACTAAACAACCTAAAATCGCTGGAAATGGGTCTACATTGTAGCATAGTCCTTCACTTTTTCGTCCATTCCCCTTCATAAAGTACACACAAAGAAGAAAATTTACGATGCGCAGTAATTTTCCATTTATAAGATAAAATAAGGGGAGTCGCGTTGAGACAATGGCAGTCTTCGTCCTGTTCGTCACAGTCTCTTGCCTTTCAGACGGTTTGGAACAGGCTTCAAGTGTCCTGAAAACAGCCGTCTTTTCCTCTTATCACATTTGATATGAGTGTGTGTATCGTATGTGATGAATGTGTGTATCGAACGTGATGAGTGTGTGTATCGAATGTGATGAGTGGCTTGAATGGGCGTTTGTGGGGGGCTGAACGGGGATTTGGAAATGAGAAGAGTGGCTTTTATGGGCTGTGGTATTGCAGGATATGGACATAAAAAACGCCACGGGGAATTTGGCTCGTTCCCTGTGGCGTTGTGTTATATATAATAGAAGTCAGCGTTATTTCTTACGGTGTTTTCTCACGCTGAAGAAGATACCTGCGGCGAAAGTCAGCAAGAGGATGGCCATGGCGATGTAAGCCACTGTCTCTGTCTCGTGCAATGATTTCGGATCGAAGGTCATGACGAGCTGATGCTTGCCTGCCGGCACATTGACGGCACGCAGGATGTAGTCGGCACGACCTATCTCCACTTCTTTTCCGTCCAAGAAGGCTTCCCATCCCGGATAGTAAATCTCGGAGAAGACTATCACACCGCCTTTGCCCGACTGCACCTCGTAGGTCAGCTTGTTTGGTTCGTAGGCCGTGAGGCGCACGGAACCTTGCGGGGCGGTCTTGGCGGGGACTTGCTCCTTGAACTTCTTGTCCACCACCGCTACGTCCTTGGGGCTAACCTTGTGCAAGGCGGCAATCTCCTGGTTGGCGTTGTCCACGTATTGCACTTGTTTCACGAACCATGCGTTGCCGTAGGCGTAAGGGTTCAGCACAGCCATGGTCTGGTTGTTCTGCAAAGGCATGATGAAATACTTCGTGTTCAGCATGTTCAGCACACGGATAGAGTCAGGGTTGATTTTGGTCATGTCTCCTTGTGCGGTCGCCAACTGGCGGTAGAATGAAGCCATTTCCGGTTGGATATGTTCTTCAATCATCTCCTGGTAGCGGCGTAGTTTGGCTGCGTTGTAGCCGCCGATACTCTTGTGGTAATAAGAGGTGGTGGTCTCGTTGAAGGTGTTTACCGCCAAGTTTGCCACACGGTAGTCGGACTTGTCCTTGTTGATTTGCTTGTCCGCCTCAGTCATTTGGAAAGTCTGCTTCCAAGCGTCTGGCTGCACGAACATCTCGTCATTCAAGTAGCGTTTGTTCACACCCCACAAGTCCACAAGGCACAGCACGCCCACTCCGGCCAGCATCCAGTATTTGCCGAGCCATTTCTTCCAGTAGGCGTAGAGCAGTGCGGCTCCTATCAGCACCACGGCGAAGCTTCTCCATGCGTCTGACACGAGGATGGCTTTACGCATCTCTGTCAGGTTCTGGATGAGGGAACCCATCATGCTGCCGTAGTTCGGGTCTTGCATGGCTTGCTGGAACATCTGCATTTCCTGCTGCGAGATGAACTCGGGTGAGCCAAGTGTGGGGAAGAGGGCGAACAACAGCGACACGCCGCCTGTGAAAGCGAAGCCGAAGATGAATATCTTGTACCGCTTGCGCAGGATGTCCGGGTTGTTCCATATCTCTTTCAACGCCAACATGGCCAACAACGGTATGGTGAACTCGGCGATGACAAGGATGGAAGCCACGGTACGGAACTTGGCGTACATTGGCATATAGTCGATGAACAGGTTCGTGAACCACATCATGTTGTGTCCCCAGGATAGGAAGATGGACAGGACGGTGGACACGAGCAAGGCCCATTTCAGCGGCCCTCGCACGATGAACGCTCCCACAAGGAAGAGCATCAGCACGAATGCGCCTACGTAGACGGGTCCTGAGGTGCCGGGTTGGTCTCCCCAGTACTGTCCTAACTGTTGATAGTAGCCTTGCAGCTGGTAGTCAGCCTTGGCCATGGCTGTGGCGTTCTCGGAGATAGGCACGGAGGCTCCACCTCGTACATTCGGCACGAGGAGTGTCCATGTCTCTCCCACGCCGTAGCTCCATTGGGTGATATAGTCTCTTTCCAGTCCGCTGTTGGTCTGGTTGGCCGTGTTAGCTTTTACCAGTTCGCTTTTGCCTCGCATACTTTCCTGTGCGTATTGCCAGGTGTGGAAAAGGTTGGAGAGGTTGATGCACACACCTACCAGTCCGGCCACTGCGAAGGTAGCCGTCGCCTTCCAGAACGTAGGCCATTGTTTCTTTCTCCATGCGTCGATGCCGTAGGCAATCCAGAGGAAGAAGACCACGAAGAGGAAGTAATACGTCATCTGCACATGGTTGGCGTATATCTGCAAAGCTGTGAAGAAGGCTGTCAAGACTCCTCCCCAGAGGTATTTCCCCTTGTAGCACAGCACCATGCCCGCTATCGTGGGTGGTATGTAGGCCAGGGTCATCACTTTCCAGATATGTCCGGCGCCGATGATGATGAGCAGGTATGTGGAGAAAGCCCACAGCACCGCTCCCAGTGCGGCCATCCAGGCTTTGAAGTCAAACGCCCTCAGCAGGATGTAGAAGCCTAAGAGATAGATGAAGAGGTACATCACGTAGGTGTTCAGTCCTAACTGGTATACCCGTGAAAGTGAGCCTAAGAAGGTGGTGGAGTCGTAGCTCGGCGCCATTTGGTAGGTAGGCATTCCCCCGAACTGCGAGTTTGTCCAGCGGGTGCGTTCGCCCGTGCGTTGGTAATACTCTTGCATTTCCACGCCGGAACCGTTTCCCTCCGTGTTGTCTCCTTGCCGTATGACTCTTCCCTCCGTGTCGGCGGGGAAGAAATAGAAGAAAGAGACCAGCACGAACGCCACGACCGCAAGAATGTCGGGCAGCGCCTTTTTGAAGATTGCGTTCATATCATGCTTGTTTAGTGTGTTGTCATAATGAATAAGAAAAGGTCGTATCAAATATAATCTGACACGACCTTTGTTCCTTTTTCCAACGGAAAGAGAGCTTATCGACGCAAGCCGAGGGCTTTTACAATCGCACGGTAACGCTCGATGTCCTTTGCCTTGACATATTCAAGGAGGTGACGACGGCGACCGTTCAATTTCATCAACGCTCTTTCTGTCTTATAATCTTTACGGTTCTTTTTCAAGTGTTCCGTCAAATGGGCGATACGGTAGGAGAACAATGCTATCTGGCTCTCGCAGGAACCAGTATCAGAGTTGGACTTTCCGTATTTGCCAAAGATTTCTTGCTTCTTTGCAGCATCCAAATACATAATGTATAACTTTTAATTTGTTTGTTAATTAGCGGGCGCAAAGGTACGTATAAATTCCGAATTGGCAAAGTTTTATCTTGCTTTCTTATAAATTAGACAGCCACTTTTTGCCTTTTTTTGTGCGCATCCATAATAGGAAGCCAATAGCTACAAGGAGTAGCCATGAGAATGTGATAACCAGTCCTTCCATTGATTAATGATTTAAAATGTTATTGCCAATCTTGGCAAAAGTCCATGTGAGTGATGTTCCAGTTAAAATAGATAATAGTAATGTGACGTTTACTTTTCCTAAGCCAAAAGCTGTAGCCATACTGCCTAATACCATCACCGCAAATGTGGTTTTAGCCAAATCATAGAAGAATTTTCCGAGTGTTTCACGTCTTACTTTATTCTTCTCTTTTTGTTCTGGGTTTAACTCTCCAACTTTATTCATGGGCTTTTTCTTTTCGAGGCAAAGATACAGCTTTTATTTGAAAAAGGTCTCAATTATATAGAGGAAACACACGGTCAGTCTGAAAAAAAATAGTACTTTTGCAAATCGTTTAAGAAGGAATCATGATACATTTGACAAAAGACGACTTGGTAAAGCGTTTAGACCACAAGATATTTCATCAAATCTCGGCTTGTGCCGACCGCCTCGGCGTGGAGTGTTATGTAGTGGGAGGATGGGTGAGAGACCTTTTCCTCGAAAGGCCGTCCAATGACATCGACGTGGTGGTGGTAGGAAGCGGTATCGCTGTGGCCAAGGAACTGACCAAGGCATTAGGAGGCAAGGCTCACTTGTCTGTGTTCAAGAACTTCGGCACCGCACAGGTGAAAAGTCATGGCATGGAGGTGGAGTTCGTGGGCGCAAGAAAAGAGAGCTACAGCCATGATTCCCGCAAACCCGTGGTGGAGGACGGTACGTTGGAAGACGACCAGAATCGTCGGGACTTTACGATTAACGCACTGGCGCTGTGTCTGAACAAAGACCGATACGGTGAATTGGTAGACCCGTTTGATGGGGTGGCCGACATGGAGGATGGCATTATCCGCACTCCCTTGGACCCGGACATCACATTCAGCGATGACCCGTTACGCATGATGCGTTGTGTGCGGTTCGCCACCCAGTTGAACTTCTACATAGAAGACGAGACGTTCGAGGCGTTGAGACGTAACAAGGAGCGTATCAAGATTATCTCGAAAGAACGCATAGTGGATGAGTTGAACAAAATCATGCAGACGGCTACTCCGTCCAAAGGCTTTGTGGAGCTGGACCGCTGCGGTCTTCTTCCGTTGATATTCCCGGAACTGGTGAAATTGCAGGGAAGGGACGAACGCAATGGCAAGTCGCACAAGGATAATTTCTATCATTCTTTGGAGGTGTTGGACAATATCTCGAAGATGACAAGCAACCTGTGGCTGCGTTGGGCGGCTTTGTTGCATGACATTGGCAAGCCGGCCACCAAACGGTGGGACAACTTGAACGGATGGACGTTCCGTAATCATAATTTCATCGGAATGAAGATGATTCCAGAGATATTCCGCCGCATGAAACTTCCCATGAACGAGAAGATGAAGTACGTGCAGAAGTTGGTGAACCTCCACATGCGTCCCATTGTCATTGCCGACTCCGAGGTGACGGACAGTGCCGTGCGAAGACTGCTTTTCGAGGCCGGAGATGATATTGACGACTTGATGACGCTTTGTGAGGCGGACATTACCACCAAGAACTCTCAACGGAAGCAACGCTTTCTGAACAATTTCAAGTTGGTGCGCCAGAAATTGGTGGACTTGGAGGAGCGTGACCGCATTCGCAATTTCCAACCGCCCGTGGACGGCAACGAGATAATGAAGACGTTTGACAAAGGTTCCGGTCCGTGGATTAAGACTTTGAAGGACACCATCAAGAACGCTATCCTTGACGGTAAAATCCCCAACGAACATGATGCCGCTTACCAGCTGATGCTCCAAAAGGCGAAGAAGTTGGGGATGGAACCGGTGAAACTATTATAATTGAATGAATTATATGTGTCCAAATACGAACATGGCGAAGTCGCAGGTCATTGTGTCAATGACCTCCTTTCCTGCGGCGATAGCTTATGCAATACAGGCGGTACAGTCTCTATTGAGAGGGGTAGTTTTACCTGACAAATTGGTTCTCTACCTCACCTTCTCACAATTTAAGGACGGGAAGATACCTCAGGAACTATTGACATTGGCGGAGAATAATCCATGCTTTGAAGTACGGGACTATCCGACAGACATCCGTTCGTATCGCAAACTGATTCCGGCATTGCATGATTTCCCGGATGCTGTGATCGTGACGGTTGACGATGACATAGACTATCATCCGAATATGTTGCGAGATCTTCTTCGCTTGCATGCCCAGTATCCTGATGCAGTGTTGGCGCATCGTGCCAAACTCATGAAGCCAGGTAAACCTTATCGTAGTTGGCGGAAATACCGTTGGTATCATTTCCTCTTCCAGCGCATCCATGAGGGTTTCAAGAATATCCAGACAGGGGTGGGAGGTGTGTTGTATCCTCCTCACAGTTTGAAGGCGGATATGTTGCGTGAAGAGTTGTTCACGGCGATAGCACCTACTACCGACGACATTTGGTTTTGGGCCGCCGGAGTGGCGAATGGTACAAAGGTCATCCCTGTTCCTTTTGGCCATAATAAACCTTGTGGGGTGGGAAAGCCCAAGGGACTTTCGCTGAAGACGGTGAATTTCAAGTCTGGAAATGACTTGAATGCAGCAGCGTTGAAGGCGATAGTGGAGAGGTTTCCTGTAGTGGGAGAAAGAATTGGATATAAATAAAAAATAATAGACTATGTCGTCCATAGAGAAACAACCAGAAATTAGTATTATTGTTCCTGTGTATAACATGGGGCGATATTTGCGGCAATGCGTAGATTCCATTTTGGCGCAAACATTTCAGAATTGGGAGTGTCTACTTATAGACGATGGTTCCACAGATGATTCTGGTGAGATTTGTGAGGAGTATGCGGAAAAGGATAAACGTATCCGGGTGGTATATAAGAAAAATGGGGGGCTTTCTTCGGCAAGGAATGTAGGGGTGTCTTTGGCTCAGGCGGATTTAATAGGATTTGTGGACAGTGACGACTGGATTGATGTTGATATGTATATGAATCTATATCAGTCTATGAAAGAGAACGACTCGGACATCGCTGTCTGCGGTATATATTTCGATATGTCTGGGAAATCAGTACCTAAACCTGTTTTGATAGAGGAGGATGTGCTTGAAGGGAAGAATGCACTGTGGTTGATATTGGAAGACAAATATATTACCAGCTATGCATGGAACAAGTTGTATAAGAAATCGTTGTTGAAGGGGTTACCCTTCCCGGAAATATTGTTTGAAGATTATGCGGTAGTCTACAAATGGTTTTCCCGGGCTAAAAAGGTAACCTTGTGCCATGCGCCTGCTTATCATTACAGACAACGTAGGAACAGTATCGTACATAATCGAGATGCAGCTACGGAATATTTGCGGTTTAAATTAGATAAGGAACGCTATGAGTTTGTTTGTCAATGCGAGGCGTTTTCTGAGTGTCACAGGGAGGCCTACAAAAAACAGCTTATAGAACTGGCCTTGAGGACGACAAAGCATATTGCACGGAAGAATATGGATTCCGCAGATGACATGCGATACATTAAAAGAATTGCAATGGATGTGTCGTCTTTATCTCATGATGCGTTTAAGATGTTAGGTATGATGGCACAAGTAAAATGGTGGCTGTTGTTTCATCATAAGAACATCTACGTTATTTATAGCAGATTTACGGGCTTCTTTGCGTTTGCTGCAAAGCGTAAAAGAAAGAAACTATATGAATGAAAGGTGACAGTGTGATTACTGTTATTAACCAAAGATTAGAACAATAATGAAAAAGGAAGATATCGGGAAGGTTTCTGTAATTGTTTCTACATACAACCGTTGTGACGCACTCCAAGTTTGCTTGCGCAGCTTGTTTCAGCAGACCGTGTTGCCTGACGAGGTAATAATAGGGGATGATGGTTCCACGGAAGAAACTGCCTTGTTAATAAAGCGACTCCAGCAGGAGGCTCCTTTCCCTCTTATACATGTATGGCATGAGGATAAGGGGTATCGGTTGGCCATGATGCGTAATAAATGTGTGGCCAGAAGTAGTGGAAATTATGTCATTGAGATAGACGGGGATGTCTTTGCTCATCCTTTATTTGTGGCGGATCATATTCGAGAAGCTGTCCCTAACTGCTATTTGAAAGGAGTCAGAGTGAGCTTAGGCAAAAAATTGACAGAGGAGATATGTCTTGACGGAAGACCTCGTCGCATTGGGTTTTTGACAAAGGGCATAGATGAACGCCGTGAAAATGGGGTTCATTGTGCATGGCTTGCTCATTTGTTGGCCCCGAGATATCATCAGAAATCATATATAAGAGCGTTAGGATGCAATATGTCATTCTTTCGGGAGGATTATATCAAGATAAATGGTTATGATGAGTTTTTCGAGGGATGGGGTAGTGAAGACAGGGATTTTGCCGCACGTTTGCAAATCTGTGGATGCAAGAAACGTTATTTGAAGTTTGCGGGTATTGTGTATCATTTGTGGCATAAGCGAGGGTTTAAGTATAACGAAGAGAGGAATGAAAAATACTTGAATGCACTGGATATGCGGAATTTCCGTTGTGTAAACGGGGTGGATAAGTATTTATAAGTTCTTCTCTTTTAATTGAATTTCTTATGTATAGAAACTATCAGATAGTGGTGAATACTGCAGCCGGTCGCAGACGTTATATGCAGTATCTTGTTCCGTTTATTGTATCGTCAGACATTGTGGACAGATATGATATATGGGTAAATACTCATAACTGTGCGGATATAGAGTTTTTCAAAAGGCTTGCTCAAGAGTATTCTGTGATAAACCTTGTCTGGCAGCCAGATGGCATTGTTTGTGGTAATCAGTCCATAAACGCTTTTTATAGACAGTGTATTGACGACAGGACTATCTATTTCAAAATGGACGATGATATCGTATGGATGGAGCCAGATGCCATTAAGCGAATGGTAGACTTCCGTATAGACAATCCTTCGTATTTTCTCGTCTCTCCTTTGGTTATTAACAATGCGATATCTACCTATTTACTTCAAGTTTTTGACAAGATTAAACTAAGTCAATATTGTCGCTCAAATGCGGCGGATGAATTTTTGTGGAAAAGCGGAGACTTTGCCTGCCAATTGCACAATTGGTTCATAGAACGATATATGAGACCGCAAAGGGTGTCTGAACTCCATTTGGGAAAGCATGAGATGGGAATGATACGCTTCTCTATCAATGCGATTTTGTGGTTTGGAGAAGAGATGAAGAAATTCAATGGAGACATACCTGAAGATGACGAGGAATTTCTTTCTTGTATTTATCCGACAGTACACGGCTTGTTGAATTGTTGGAATGGTGATGTCATTTTCTCTCATTTTGCTTTTTACACCCAACGTGAGGAATTGGACAGAATTTCGATACTGGATAAGTATGGAACGTATCTACATGATTTGTGGGCAGGGGACAGTCAGTTGTCACAGATTGACAGCTATGTTCAATCAGTGATGGCTGATATACGTAATCGAGAAGTAGAGTTGATGGCAGAACCTTCTCCCTATAAAAATGCACCTAAAGTAAAGAAACCAAGTTCCATAAAGAAATTTTTCAAAAGGTTTCGACTCAAAGGTCTATTCCATACGTCCTCCAGACATACTCCTAAAACAAAGACAATAGAAATAGTGGATGTATAGTTGACAGGTCTTCCATTATTATCTTGATAACATTCATTGGATAGTTTGCGCAGTCCTGGTTAATTAGTTGACATGATACAGATTTTCTTTACTTGTTTGTTAAAACCGTATAAAGAAAATCTGCATCATGTCAGAGTCATTTTAGTTTAGACATCCCCTTTAATTTTGTTTTGGGGGATATTCAATGGAGGGATTGAATTTAAGTCCATCCATACATCCTTTCCAAAGATACTTACGAAATACATCTCTTTCAGCTTTTGGCCTTTTACGTAGCTTCCTTACACATCTTCGGTAGTAATTCAATGAAGAGAACAAAAAGACAAGCCCCTTCTTTCCTTTGTTCATTCTTTTATAGAATAACGTATTTCTTATCTGGTAATAGAATTTCCATGCTGTGTTTACTGGTGCGGTTTTCAAGTCCGGAGCATAATTTTCCTTTGTCTTATGAATGACTATGGAATTATCTACATACAATCCAAGGAATCCGTTTTTCACCATGCGTTCAGTGAACTCAAAGTCATCGGCCCAGATGAAAAATTCTTTATAGGGATAGCCAACCTTACGAACTGCTTCCGAATTGACCAATACTGACACAAATGATGCAAAAGAAGTTCTGAAGGCGGGACAATCCTCAGTGGAAAAATCATTGAAGAAAGGAGGATACCTTGAATGTCGTTTGATTGTAATATCAGGTCTGTTCATCCAATGTATAGTCCCATCTGTCCAAATAACCTTACTACAACAAAAACCAATTTTGTCAGTTAGCGTAGTGGCTCTTTGTAAGTGGGCTAGTGCGTTTGGAGATGGTATGGTGTCATCATCCATCATCCATAACCAGTCACATCCATCTTTCAAAGCCAACTCCATACCGCATTTAAAACCACCAGCTCCTCCTATGTTTTCTTGAAGATGCTGGATGTGAAATAATGTATTGTGACTGTAGGTGCTATCTAAAAAATCATCCGTTCCATCAGTGGATTTATTATCTATAATATAGACCTTGTAGGGTAGTGTTGTCTGGTTTTCTATTCCTTTGATACATTCTTTTAATAAGGACAGGCGGTTATATGTAACCACTATGCAACCTATTTTATTCTTTACTTCCATATCGTATGTTTGTTTATAGGTGGTTATTGATGATTGCGGACACATTGCTGCGTGCGTCTATTTCAGAATCCAGTTTGTCAATTTTATTTTTGCTTCAAAGATACGTAAATATTTCAGCTTGGGCAAATAAACGAACCAGTAAATCGCTTTTTCTGTTTAGAATTATACTTTAGGCCGTATTTGACTATGCCTACATTTATAGCAAAACAGGAATAGATGTCTATTTGGGGGATTTATTTCGATCTAAGAGTGCGGAAAATCATTTAATTGTGATGCTTTCAAACGGAATATTATGAACTTTCGCCGCATAGACGGGAAATTCACTTGGATACATATACGAAGTGCCTATTCGGTAGATTTTCTTTGCCTCTGTGAGCATATAGAAGTCCACGAAAGACTTGAGATACATTTCGAAAGATGCATTGTGAGTGTCATTCTTTGCGCCGTCTATATGTATGAGCGATCCCGGTATGATGTGCACACCTTCCAGGGCTGTTACTCTTTCAAGAAATGTCCTGCTGTCTGAAGTGACGAGCCAAGGCGTGTCCTCGTGTGAGGATTTCAATTCTCTCAGTGCATTAAGGCATTGTTTAATAAGATTTTCCGCCTTTTGTGAATTGTCGAGAGGTTGATAATGATATTCTTGAAAGTCTCCAAGCAGGTTCTGGAATCGAAATACTGCCGCATAATATTCTATATTTACCCCTCCTAGCTCTTTCTTTATGAGATTGATGTGTTGGCGTAGGATAGGTGTGGGCTTGAATAATTCTCTGAAAAGAGTCCCCCAATCAAATCCATTATTTTCTCCTGTAAAAGCCTTGTTTATCTGCGTAAGACAGTCACGGTTGCTGTAGAAATGAATTTGTTTTTTAATAGAATGCAATTTTAATAGTCTCCGTGCAAGATATTCTTTCCGCATATACAAGATTCTGCAATAGAGTGGGTTGTCTGTATATTCATGCGGACGAAGTGACCAGTCATAAGAGGCTGGGGACAGGTAGTCTTCCAGTTGAAAAGGGTACGTATATCTGATTCTGAAAGGGATGTGAAGGTATTTGCAATAAGCATACAAGGTGATGATTCCCTTGAATCGGTCGCACATACCACCGTGGATGGTTTTCCCGTCAACCATGAATACAAAAAGAGGCTTTTCTGTCTGGGGGTTACTAAGTTCTTTGGATTGAAATGCTATTCTGATGGACAGTAGGATTTCTTTCAAGCAATGTCTCAATTCAAGTCGTCTGTATTTACGCTCGGAATCTGTAGTCATGGAGTGTCTTTTATTCTTTGATATTATTTAAATCGTATTGGTCAAAATACTCAGATTTCACCTCTTTAGCCCTTCCACTTGCCCTTCCACGGTTTTGTTTTTCCTTGAACTCCTCGTAAGACTTTACTGCATAGTGGTTAATTCGGATGATATCTTGTTGAGGCTTCCGATGTCCGAAACCATCTTTTATTTGTTCACCATGAGAATCGGCTGCTTTTCCGCATAACCGAGCTGCTTCATGACATCCAATCATTGTGCAGACACGCCGTGGATCGACAATGCTTTTTACATGGGTATTCAGATGGTTCTCTGGTAGGGAATGGCAATGGAATCTTTCCATGACTCCTCCAGGCTCTTTGGTTCTCGCACCACCGCTACCATACACTAACCAATTGATTTCTACCACCGAGAATTTCTCCATACGGTGTAGGAAATCAGGAATATTGCGGTCTTTAATGGGTACGATGAATTCATCCAGGTCTATCACGGCCAGCCAGCGTGTTTCAAGGCGATGCCGGTCGAAGCAGTCATCGTAAGCGGCCAGTTGTCGTCTGTGTCCGGGGAAATAAGTGTAGTCTACCAGACCTGATGCAATATAAGGTTTAAGTACATCCTGGGTGCAGTCTGTACTTTCATTATCGTAAATGTAAAACTTCTCCACTCCTTGTTTATGATGCCATTCAATCCATTCCTTGAAGTATGGTCCTTCGTTTTTCGCTATGGCGCATACCGCTAAATAGTATGTAGGTCGGGTGTGGTCATGTTTCAACTGATACTTCAGTTTCAACGCTTTGAAGACTCCAAAGCGCAAGAGGCCACGCCATCTGTTGCGTGCCATTCTAAAAGGTATTACTCCCGCAATGATTTCCGCTAATGCCTTGTTCATATAAGATATGTGTTATGAGAGTTAAAGCTCGAAGCTTGATTTTTCTGGTAAGATTAGCTGGAAAGCGTTCCTGATTTCTTCCATTACCTGTGTGTAATGCCGGATATGTACGTTGTCATTCAGACATACTAATGAATAGGACTGCTCACGGATGGCTTTTATCGCTTGTCGAGATTTAATCATGAGCGGAAACATTTTGGTGTCTTGGTAGGTGTTGTAGGGTTCGAAATTTCCCTTGCAGATTTGCCACATTCTGAACAATTCCGGCGTGTAGTCGCTTGAGGCACGAAAGCGATTGGCGGAAGTTGCTGTCAGTTCATCTTCTGCTTTGCTCCAAACTTCTTCGAAAGTGGTCTTCAAATAGGGCTGGGCATTGTGTGGGGTGCGTAAGGTAATGAACTTATCGTAAGGTTTCAGCAAGTAATTCCAAATAGCCTTGGAGCCGTAGCTTTTGTCGAACCATTTGTCATGATCACGTTTCATCACTTCCTTCTTGTCGAAATAGCGGTTGATGATGCGTAGGTTGTTTTTAATTCGACGATACCATTGCGACCAAGAAGGATTATAAAGAAACGTGGCAATGTCACAGGGCAGTCCGTTTTGGAAAAAACGTTCTGTACTGAGGTGGTTTATAAGATAAAAGTCATCGTTGAAGTAGACAAAATGCTCCGCCAACCCCTGAATCCTGTGCAGATAGCGTTCAATGACTACAGAGTTGAAAGTGGGTAAAAACTCAAGGGGGATATAATCCTTGTGTTTCACCAGGTGAAGTTTGGGATTATCTGCATTGAGCCATTCCGGCTTTTGGCCATTGGAGATAAAATGGATTTGTCGCACCCACGGAGCGAACTTTTCCACGCCACGAAACCAGTATTTCAGAAACCCGTAATCCCGGAAGCGGGCTTCCGACACACTGTTTTTCTCATTCACTGTTTTATGGGCGTATTTCGAGAACTCCGCTTTCCATTCAGCATCGTTCATGTTCACCCATGTGATTACGAAGTCTATCTCCATTTTGGTGTGTTTATTAGTTCCTCCCTCGAGCATGTCTGAAGCGGTTGTGTGTCCACAGGTACAGTTCGGGATGTTTTTTGATAATCTGTTCAAGAAAACGGTAGTAGATATCCGTCAATTCAAAGTCTGGTAGCGATTTGGGGGCATGATGCATCAGTCTAAAAGTAGCCTCATAATAGCCTCGTCTGCTTCTGTTCACTTCTAAGAACCAGGCTTCATGGTTGTAATGTTTCGTAATCTTCTCTGTGCCGACAAGTACTGGGGTATCGTGGTGGAGAAAAGGCAGGAAGTAACGCACTTCATGTATTCTGGGAGACTGGTCCGCAATATATCCGATAATACTGACCTTATGCTCCAGTGCCAACTCGTTTACATAACGTGCTGTTTTGCGCATTTCCACTCCTACGGCACCCATGCGTTCTCTGTTGTGGGTAATGATTCGTTCCATCGCCTCATTACTTAGCTTGTGGTAAATCTGTGCGGCGACGATTCCTTTCTCCAGCCAGAGTGGCATGGAGGAAACCCATTCCCAGTTACCGTAATGTCCCATAAATAGGGATATTGATTTCCCACTTCGCAGTACAGTGTTCACCTCTTCCACATTCGTGAACTTCATCCGCCGTTTTATTTCCTCTTTGGAAATGGTGGCCATCTTGCAACTCTCCAGAATGGTATCGGAAAGGAAGTGGTAAAACTTTTTCTCTATCGTCTTGATTTCAGCGGAACTCTTTTCAGGAAAGCATTCTGTCAAGTTTCGGTGTGCCACCTTTCTTCGGTAACGTACTATATGGTACATAACTCCATATAGTACGTCCGATAGCAGGTACAGCATCCAGAACGGAATGCGGGACAGTGTCCTTAGCGTGAAAGAGAGCAGCTGATAGGTCATAAGGCTTTTACAGCTCGCTCAATACGTGCGATAGTTTCTTCTTTGCCCAATAAGGCGGTGATGTCGAACATGTGGGGACCCTTGCATTCGCCTACCACGGCAAGGCGGAAAGCGTTCATCACGTTGCCCAGATGATACCCCTTCTCTGTGATCCAGTTGATTACGATGTCCTCGGAAGGTTTGGAAGAGAAATCTTCGATGCCTCTCAACACCTCCACTAATTCTGTCATGATGCGAGGGGTGTCTTCTTTCCAGCGTTTCTTCACGTCTTTCTCTGCGTAAGTGGTGGGGGCTTCAAAGAAGAAATGGCATTTGTCCCACAACTCGTCCACGAAGTCCACACGGTCTTTTACCAAAGAAACGGCGGTGGTGAGGAAAGTGTCGCTGTATTTCGTGAGGTCAATTCCGTGTTTCTCCAGCACGGGCTTGAACAGCTCTGTAATGCCCTCGTCACTCTTGCGCAGAATATACTCATGGTTGAACCATTTCGCTTTTTTGTAATCGAATCGTGCACCCGACTTGGTACATTTACCGAAGTCGAATTTCTGAATCATCTCTTCCTCGGTCATGATTTCCTCGTCATCGCCAGGATTCCATCCTTGCAATGCCAGGAAGTTGATAACCGCTTCGGGCAAATAGCCTTCCTCCCGATAGCCGGAAGACACTTCTCCAGTCTTGGGATCGTGCCATTCAAGAGGGAATACGGGGAAGCCCAGTTTGTCACCGTCGCGTTTGCTCAGCTTTCCTGCGCCTACAGGTTTGAGCAACAAGGATAGATGGGCGAACTGAGGCATGGTGTCTTCCCATCCGAAAGCTTTGTAAAGCAATACGTGCAATGGAGCGGAGGGCAACCATTCCTCACCACGGATTACGTGGGTGATTTGCATCAGGTGGTCGTCCACAATGTTGGCCAAGTGATAAGTGGGAAGTTCGTCAGCGGACTTGTACAGCACTTTGTCATCGAGAATGGAAGAGTTGATTTTCACATCGCCTCTAATCAAGTCGTGTACATGGATTTCCTGTCCTGGCTCCACCAGAAAACGCACTACATATTGCTCGCCCTTGTCTATCAACGCTTGTACCTCTTCTTTTGACAATGTAAGAGAGTTGCGCATGGACATACGGGTGGAAGCGTCGTATTGGAAATTCTTTATTTCCTGGCGTTTCGCCTCCAGCTCCTGCGGTGTGTCGAAAGCGATGTACGCTTTGCCTGCGTCCAATAAGACTTTTACATATTTCTTGTAAATGTCCCGGCGTTCAGACTGGCGGTAAGGACCGAGTTCTCCTCCGAAGCTCACTCCTTCATCGAAGTGGATGCCGAGCCATTTGAATGACTCAAGGATATAATCTTCCGCTCCCGGTACAAAACGGCGGGAGTCTGTGTCCTCGATTCGGAAAATGAGTTTGCCATGGTGCTGGCGTGCGAACAAATAGTTGTACAAGGCAGTGCGTACACCGCCGATATGTAAGGGACCCGTTGGGCTTGGTGCGAAACGGACACGAACTTCTCTTTCAGCCATATTTCTCTTTTGTTGAATTATAAACTTACTTTTCAGATACGCGAAAGTACGCTTTTTTTTTCAGATAGTTTGAGGTTGAAAGTTTTTTTTGTACTTTCGCCACTCGGAATGCAATAGAACAAAGATGACAATGAATCGAGAACGATTGAACAGAACTATCACAAAAAGGGACTTGTTGTACTTGGGTTCCGCTTTTGTCTTGATGATAGCTTTGATAGTGTATGTGTTGCCCCGTGAGAGCAAGTTTAACTATCAGTATGATTTGAATACGCCTTGGCGATACGGCCAGTTGATAGCCAAGTTTGACTTTCCCATCTATAAAGAAGACCCTGTGATTCAGCAGGAGAGGGACAGCATGATGATGACTTACAAGCCTTATTTCCAGATTGACGAGGAAATCGGCAAACGGGATGTAGGGGAATTGATGAATTCCTTGCAGTCTTCTGGCGTACTTACACCTTCCATGAAGAATGTGGTGGAAACCTTGGTGGCATCGGCTTATGCGCAGGGAATTGTCAGCTCTGCACAATATAACAAGCTGGTGCAGGACAGTGTGAAGTCGATATTGATATTTAAAAAGAAACAGGCGGTGCCGGTGGAACTGCGTAATGTGCTTTCGGAACGGGCCGCTTATGAGTATATTATCAACAAGGGTGATTCGGCAGGCATTCCTCGTGAGTTGCTTCAGCAATGTGACTTGAACAATTATATCACACCGAATTTGGTATATGACGAAACAAAGTCCAGGGATTCCAAGAACGACTTGTTGTCCAGTGTGTCAATGGCCAATGGGGTAGTGTTGCGGGGGCAGAAAATCATAGACCGTGGAGAAATTGTGGATAAGCATACCTATAATATTCTCCAGTCTTTGAAGAAAGAGACCGAACGCCGGAATGTCACTTCTACCCAGTCGCAGTTGATTTTGGTGGGGCAAGTGTTGTATGTGGCTATCTTCTTGGGGGTGTTCATCGTCTATCTTCTTCTTTTCCGGAAGGATTACCTGGGTAATCCCCGTGCCTTGCTGCTGATGTCGGTGCTGATAGTCTTCTTCCCCCTGCTGTGTGCGTTGATGATGCGGCACAACTTCTTCAATGTCTACCTGCTGCCCATCATGGCGGCGCCTATTATCATTCGTGTATTCATGGATAGCCGCACGGCGCAGATGGCGAATATTGTCATTGTGATGATTTGCTCGGAGATGCTGAAGTCGCCTTATGATTTCATTGTGGTGCAGCTGATAGCCGGAATGCTCGCCATCTACAGCTTGAAAGACTTGTCGCAACGCTCACAGCTTGTGCGCACGGCGGCCATCGTGATGATGGGGTACATGGTGACTTATTTCGCCTACGAGTTGATACATGAGGGCGATCTTATGAAACTCGACCGCACAATGTACATTTATTTCATTGTGAATGGTATCTTCTTGATGTTTACCTATCCGTTGCTGTTTTTAGTGGAGAAAGTGTTCGGTTTCACCTCCAATGTGACATTGGTAGAGCTGTCGAACATCAACACGCCTCTGTTGAAGAAACTTTCCGAGGTGGCTCCGGGGACGTTCCAGCATTCCATGCAGGTGGCGAATCTTGCGGCGGAAGTGGCCAACCGTATTGGCGGAAAGAGTCAGTTGGTGCGTACAGGAGCGTTGTATCACGATATTGGAAAAATGAAAAACCCGGTGTTCTTCACGGAGAACCAGACAGGGGTGAATCCGCACAAGAATTTGACCTATATACAAAGTGCGAAGGTGGTGATTGAACACGTGACCTACGGCTTGGAATTGGCGGAGAAGTATCATCTGCCGCAGGTCATCAGGGATTTTATTTCCACTCACCACGGAAAGGGATTGACCATGTATTTCTATGTGTCCTACTGCAACGAGCATCCGGGTGAGGAAGTGGACAAGAAGAAGTTCATGTATCCGGGACCGAATCCATTCACGCTTGAGCAGGCCATTCTGATGATGGCAGATAGTGTGGAGGCTGCTTCCCGCAGTCTGCCGGAATATACGGAGGAAAGCATTAACAACCTTGTGGAGAAGATAGTGAACAGTCAAGTAGACCGTGGCTTCTTCAAGGAATGTCCCATTACGTTCAAGGACATCGCCATTGCGAAGGAGGTGTTCAAGGAGAAACTGCGTGTCATCTACCACACCCGTGTCAGCTATCCAGACTTGAAGACGAAGTAAGTTAGGACTTCTTTTCGGACAGTGTGAACTCTAAGATTTGGATGTCCTTTGCGGTGAGAGCGAAGCGGGTCTTTATGGGCTGCTTGGTTCCTCCGAGAAGGATGTGCTTGGCTTCGCTTTTGGGGAACGCCTCCTTATATAAAGTGGTTTCCAACATTTTGGGATGGTCTGCCACATTGAGGATGACGGTGACCTGTTGTGTCTTGTAACGCCGGATATAAATATAGGTGTCCTCTTTCGGTGGATAGTGTGTCAGTGAGCCTTTTCCGATTGCTTCGCACTGGCTTCTCCAGTGTAGCAGACGGCGTGTGAAATCCTGTGCTTCTCGTTGTAAGGAGGTCAGCTTCTCTCCCGTAAAGGCGTTCGTCTTGTCGTCTTTCCATCCTCCGGGGAAATCTTTTCGCATGGCTCCGTCTCCCTCTTTCTTGTCTCCGTATTGTGCCACTTCCGTGCCTTGATACAGTTGAGGAATTCCCCGCAGTGTAAGCAGCATGGTCACAGACATTTTGTAGCGTTCAATGTCTCTTGCCTCTTCTTGGGTGCGGAAATAGCGTTCTGTATCATGATTCTCAAGGAAGATAAGTGTGTGCAGCGGGTCTGCATATACAATGTCCTGTGTCAGTTGGGCATAGAGGTTTTCCAAAGAATGAAAACCATTCTCTAGACGCAATGGCCCTAACAGGGGGAATTGCATCACGGTGGGTAGTTCCGGGTTTCGGGTTGTCAGTTTGTTGTCTTTTTGCCAGCAGGCGGTGCTTACATTGTCTGGTAGCCAGGTTTCCCCCACTATGTTCAATTGAGGATATATGTCCCGAAGAGTTTTACACCACGAGGCCATGAACGCAGCGTCACAGTAGGGATAAGTGTCTTGCCGTATGCCGTCAATCCCGGCATATTCTATCCACCACAGGCTTGTCTGGATGAGATATTGTTGCACGTGCGGATTCCGCTGGTTCCAGTTGGGCATTGTTTTCACAAACCATCCTTCCGTGGTACGTTCTTGCACAGTGGCGGCGGCGTGAAGGTCGGTAGGGGAGACGGTCTCATGATTGGTCGGAGTGTAGGTGTTCCCGTATGAAAACCAGTCTGTATAAGGCATGTCTTTAAACAACGGATGTTCACTGCCGCAATGGTTGAACACCATGTCCATGATAACTTTTAGTCCTTTCTTGTGTGCCTCGCTCACTAAACGGGCGTAATCCTCGTTTGTACCCAGGCGGGAATCTACTTTGTAATAATTAGTGATGGCATATCCGTGGTAGGAGCAGTCTGGCATGTCGTTCTCCAAAACGGGCGTGGTCCACAGGGTGGTGATTCCTAATTGTTTGAAATAATCCAAATGGTCGATGATGCCTTGAATATTCCCGCCGTGTCGTGCGTCGGGTTGTGTGCGGTCAAAGGTGTTTTCTTTCAACCCTTTTATTGGGGGGAGAGTGGTTTCTCCTTGTGCGAAACGGTCTGGCATGAGCAGGTACACGGTGTCGGTCGCATCGAACCCTTGTGCATACGTGTCCGTCCTTCTCGCTCTCAGCGTGTAAGGAATCCGCTTTTCAGTCCATCCCTTCTTTAGCAAGATGTGGAATTGCTGAGGCTTGGCTTGTGCCACGTTCAGGTAAATAGCCATGTAATGAGGGTTGGGAAAATGGATGGTATCCTCTACTTTGATGTCTCCGTCTGACTCTATTTTTACTTTACAGTCTGTCAGGTCTTCTCCTTTAAGAATAAGTTGTAGACGAGGATAAGGTAAATTGGCCCACCAAAATGCGGGAGTGACAGCGATTTCTTGATGAGGGTCGCTCTTTTCGTTATGGGAGAAAAGAGATTGGAAGATGTTCTTTATATTCATGGATGGTTGGTATTAATGTAGCATGATTTGTGTGATGACCTGCATCCCCGCTCTGCGGTTTAGTTCTTGGATGAGTTCCGTTCGTCTGAGCAGCAGGTTCTGCCTAAGTGCGGGGCTTCGAAGGAATACGTGCAGTGTCTGGTTCTGTATGAACAAACGGCTGACATAGGGTGCATAGCCTGGGCCGACCACGTTGTTCCATTCTTCTATGATGCGGTGTTGCGCCAAGGGTGTTTCCAGTCCCTCCCGGCGCAAGTACATTTGCAGGATTTCTCCAATGGATTTAGTCTTGGTTCTCCGCATGGCTTTCGTTTAAAGGTGTGATTTCTCCGTCCTTCACAGAGAACAGCTTGTATTGTTGGTGGGTCTCTCCGAGGATGCGGTCTATGTGGGTGCGGTTGGTATCGGTGATGAATATCTGTCCGAAACGGGCGCTGCCTACTAACTTCACGATTTCCTCTACCCGGTGTGCGTCCAGCTTGTCGAAAATATCATCCAATAGCAGCAGGGGTTGGGTATGCGTACCTGTGTTTCTCAGAAAATCGAATTGGGCGAGCTTCAAGGCGATAAGATAGGTCTTGTTCTGTCCTTGCGACCCCTCTTTCTTGATGGGGTATCCGTCAAGGGTCATCACAAGGTCGTCCTTGTGCACTCCGTGCAGGGAATAGCCCATGATACGGTCTTTCGGACGACTTTCTTTCAGAATCTCCCGCAAAGGGCCACGGGTGCAATGTGAGAGGTAAGTCAGTTCCACGGTCTCATGCCCCTTGGATATCACACCATAGAATTCTCTGAACACAGGGATGAACGCCTGTATGAAAGCGGCTCTTTTCTGAAAGAGTTCCTCTCCTGCCGAAGTCATGATTTCCTCTTGGATGTCGAGTAACTCCTCGTCAGGTTCTTCCTCCATTTTCAATAAGGCGTTGCGTTGTTGGAGGGCTTTCCCGTAGCGGGTGAGTGCGTCGAGATAGGGGCGGTCGTATTGGGAGATGGCCAAATCTATGAATTTTCTCCGGCATTCGCTTCCTCCGTCAATCAACTCGCTGTCAGAAGGGGAAACCATGACAAGCGGTATGCGTCCGATATGGTCGCTGAGCCGTGTGTATTTTTTCCCGTCTTTCTTGAATTGCTTGCTTTGTCTGCGTTTAAGTCCACAGTAAATCTCCATCGTCTCCTTTCCGTCGTCTGACGAGTAGTCACCCCGTATCATCATGCAGTCTTCCTCGTGCCGTATATTTTGGGAGTCCACGGGATTCCCGGCACTTTTGCAAAAGGAGAGGTAATACACGGCGTCCAGCAGATTGGTTTTCCCTTCTCCGTTATGCCCTACCAGGCAGTTTATCTTGGGAGAGAAATCAAGCGTGGTGTCCTGTATGTTCTTATAGTTGAGTATGGAAAGTCGTTGTAGTATCATGCGCAAGTCTTTTTTCTGTCTGCAAAATTAAGTTTTATCGTTGAAAATGGAAAAAAGATGTTGCTAAATTTCGGGAATAAAGGGAAAAGAAGTACTTTTGCCTTTCGTTCAGAGACTGTGAGATGGGTCTTTGACACGACAAAAACGAAAAATCAAAAGAATCAATAAAATGACAGAAGAAGTAAAGAAACATGATCCGTTGGACGTGGACGAGGCTTTGGTGCGTTCCGAGGCGTTTTTCTATCGGTACAAGAAAGTGATTATCACTGTGGCCGTGTTGGTTGTGGTGGGAGTGTTAGGTGGTTTGGGCTATCATTTCTATGTGGCCGGCCCTCGTGCGGAGAAAGCGTCTGCCGCCATTGCGAAGGCTCAGCAGTATTTCGAGGCGAACGACTACCAGCACGCTTTGAACGGTGACGGCGCTAACATCGGTTTCTTGCAGGCTATCGACCAGTATAGCGGCACGGATGCGTCGAATCTTTCTTGTCTTTATGCGGGATTGAGCTATGCGCAGACCGGAAAATACAAGGAGGCTATTCCTTTGCTGGAAGATTTTAGCGGAGACGACCAGATGATTGCTCCGGCGGCATTGGGCACTTTGGGCAACTGCTATGCCCATGTGAATCGCTTGGACGATGCGGTGAAAACCTTGAAAGCTGCGGCAGACAAGGCCGACAACAACAGCCTTAGTCCCATCTATCTGATTCAGGCTGGTGAGATATTGGAAAGCCAGGGAAAGAAAGCCGAGGCTTTGCCGCTCTATCAGAAAGTGAAAGACAGCTATCCGCAGTCTATGCAGGCCATGGATATTGACAAGTATATCCAGCGTGCGGGTGGCAACCAGATTACAGACCCTTCAGCCGCTAAGTAAGTATGTCTACGCTTGATCATGTAGCGGCTGAAAAGCTGGCTGAGAGCAAGGTCTCACAGGATGCGGCAGGAATGCGGTTCGGCATTGTGGTGAGTCAATGGTATGACGACATTACAGGTGCGTTGTGTGACGGTGCGGTAAAAGCGTTAAAAGCACATGGTGTAAAGGAGTCTGATATTAAGGTGGTGTCGGTTCCGGGTTCTTTCGAACTGATATACGGCACTTCCCAATTGGTGAAAAGCGGCCAGGTGGATGCGGTCATCTCCTTGGGTGTAGTCATCAAAGGTGAGACTCCACACTTCGACTATATCTGTGCGGGTGTTACACAAGAATTGGCTCGACTGAACACGGAGACGGACGTGCCTGTAGTCTATGGTCTTCTGACCACGCTCGACAAGCAACAGGCTGTGGAACGCAGTGGTGGCAAACTGGGAAACAAAGGCGAAGAATGTGGCCATGTAGCTGTGCGGATGGTAAATCTGCATCGTGAGTTGCAAAAAACAGGCAAATAATTTGGTAGAGTGAAATAAATACCGTACTTTTGCATCCGCAATTCGGAAATGAGTCTTGAGAGATTCTGTTAAAAGTACGAATACTACAATGGAGGGTACATTCCAGAGTGGCCAAATGGGGCAGACTGTAAATCTGCTGCTTATAGCTTCGGTGGTTCGAATCCATCTGTACCCACAAGGAATTTATGCGGAAAGGCGTGAAAGGATTTCGGTTCTTCCACGCTTTTTTGTTTTATCTGTATTGTATGAAGCTGGCTGTGTCTGTATGGACAAAATCGCTCTTGTGTTCTCTCTTTCCTTAAGATTGGGATAGTTTATGAATGCAGTGACTTCCAGTCGCAAATCGTGCCCGTTTCGGAAGAGAAGCTCGCTCCGATTTTGAAAACAGGACGAGAGTCTGTGGCGTATGGCTTTGAGTATCCCTTTTCCTCTATTTGCTGCAAGGCTTCTTCCGCTGTGCCGTCTAACTTAAACTCGAAAATATAGATGTAATCTTTCGTTTCCACGATGCAGTCCACCCGTCCTTGACTTTGTTGCTTCTCGGTGTAGACCGTGTACACGCTCATAAGTCGTAGCAAGAGGTAGAAAGTATAGTGGAAGTAACGTTCCTTCTCACGCTCGTTCTCCTTCCGGCGCATGGAATAGGGAATGCTTGCGAGGAAAGAGGTAAGCTGCGTGCGGAAAATATCGAGTTCTCCTTGTCGAAGAGAGATGACGGCGGAACGCACCCAGCTGTCTGTATCTTCTTTGATACCGAAATAGTTGTTGGCGACAAGTGTCACAAATCCCTCCTTCACCTCGTCGTTGGGAAAGTCAAGCAGGAAAGTGTTCATGTCCCGGTCATATCCCTTGACGGTGAGATAGCCGCTTTGGTAAATCATGGGAAGAGGCCGCTCCACGTCTGCCTTGTAGTCGTCAAACTCCTTCGGTGCATAATACTTGCCTGTCAGCTCGTTAAGGTTTTCCTTGAAATGGCTGAGCAGACGGACAAGGTAGGTCGGTGTGCCAGACTTGAACCAGTAGTCCTGTATCCGTTGTTTCTTCAGTGTGTTGAGTATGCTGAACGGGTTGTACACATCTGTCAGATTATCGGAGAAATGGTATCCATCATATTGTTTTTTCAACTTCATCTTCATCTCCTCTTCGGTGCAGTCGTACACCTCCGCCATTTTCTGGATAGGTTCGTCAAAAGTCGTATATAGCTCTTCCTCAGTGATGCCGCACAGACTTTCGTATTGGGGAGCCATACTGATGTCCTCCGGTTGGTTGAAACCGCTGAACACGCTCACCTGTGAGAACTTGGTAACTCCTGTAAGGAAAACGAATTGCAAGTCACGGTCTGCCAGCTTGAAGGTGGAGTAGAACCCTTTGAGGATGTCTCGGTTTCGATCTTCCAAACTGACCTTGTTGCCTTGAAAATCCACGGTGATGTCTTGGTCCAGCACATCAAGGATGGGCTTGTCGTACTCGTCTATCAGCACCACGGCTCGCAGTCCTGTTTGTCGATGGGATTCTTCAAGTACATTCTTGAATCTTCGTCCAAGGCTTATGGATTTCTTGACAACCTTGTATTTCTCCTCAAAATCAGAAACATAGTTCTCCAGGGTGTTTTCGAGTACCCCGTCTTGCTTGTAGTCGTCGCCATTGAAGTCTAAATGAAACACGGGATATTCTTTCCATTCCGTCTCCAGCTTTTCGATAGCGAGTCCTTTGAACACTTCTTTCCGTCCGAGGAAATAGTTCTCCAAGGTAGATATAAGCAGACTCTTTCCGAACCGGCGAGGACGGCTCAGAAAATAAATCTTTCCTTCATGAGCAAGTGCGTAGACCATGTCTGTTTTGTCCACGTAAACATAACCATCTTCACGTATTTGTTCAAATGTTTGGATTCCTATCGGGTATTTCATAAGCGTCTTGTTTCTTTTTGCCTGTAAAGTTACTGAAAAAGGGTGGAACTTGCAACAAATTCTGCAATTAGTGGTTATGAAAGGTGTACCGTACTTTCGTCCAATAGGATAAGCCGTTGTCTGACAAAACTCTGTAGTTGATGCTGTCAAATAGTCAATGAACTCAGATTTTTCAAGCGAATAAACAAAATGCACTGCATTTTTCTAAGCGAATAAACAAGATATGCTACACCTTTCCAAGCGAATAATGCTTGGATTGCTACACTTTTCGGAACGAATGCTATCTGTCTGGTACCAAACGATGTTTTCCTATGGATTCTTTTACTATTTCTATCGGTCTTGTCTACATAGACATAGCCATCTTTTCATATTTGTTCAAAAGTCTGGATTCCTATCGGGTGTTTCATAAGCGTCTTGTTCCTTTTCGCCTTTATTTCTTCTTGTTTTTCTTTCCATATGGCTTCTTTGAGGAACTGGATGCTTGGAAAGCGTATCTCTTTGTGTATGGGGTGATCAAGGATTTTAGTTGACTTTTTTATATTAAGTACGCAGATGTTATTTCCCAATTTATTGTGTCTTTGGCCTGAACCACTTGTTTCGAAACATATATATGAAGTAATTGTCCTTCTACAAGTTTTCTTTTTCATACATTCGTTCCAACGAATAAATCCTATCTCTATTCACGAAAACAGTTATAAGTTACAATTTATGTTCGCTTTAAGCGTTTTACAGTCTAACGTAAAGGCTTTTATGTCATGAAATGTCCTCGTTTCCATCGACAACTCTTGCCTATTTAATAGAGTGTAGTACCTTTGCCTTCGTCCACTATTTAAGTGGACGAGAGACGGAATCACCTTAATACTAACAAATAAAATAACCATGGAAAAAGATTTTAATGTGACCCTTATGCGGGTAAGAGGGGAGAATACCTCCTTTACCCGAAGCACCTTGTCGGAGCTTGTGGAGGACATGAGGAACGGGAAGTATTCCAAACGATTGACTGCCGTGCGGGACGCTTTGAATTTCCTGTCAAGTAAAGCGAAAGCGGAAAATTTGACACAGTTGTATCAGGAAACACCTTTGGTGTGTTTCACCGCGGAGATACGCAAGAAAGAGGGAAACCCGGTGATAGTGGGGTATAACCGGCTTGTGTTGCTGGAGTTCAACGGACTTCCGTCCTGCACGGAGGCGGAGAGGTTGCGGAAACTTGTCTCACACATCCCTTACACGATGTTGGCGTTTGTCGGTGGAGACGGGAAGTCCTTGAAAGTGCTGTGCAAGTTCACCTGTGCGGAGGGGATTTCTTTGGAGAATATGCAGCGGAACGCCTACAAACGGCTCAGTTATGTCTATGCTTCCCAGCTTGACTTGGCCGTGGATGCCCATGGCGGGGAGTTTGACGGATTCTGTTTGGTGAGTGATGACGCGGGTTTGTATTTCCATCCGGACGCTTCCCCGGTGGTGGTGAGTGACAAGGATTCCTCTGTGCCTGTGTTTCACGCCAAGGGGGAGTCATTGCGTAGCGAGACGGTGCTTCCGGGGTTGGATGCGTACCGGAGTGCGTGCCATCTGTATGAGTTTTGTTTGAAGTCAGCCTATGAGAAGGCTTGTGTGGCTTGCGGGGCGAATGAGCCTTTGGAGAATGACGTGCTGGATTTTCTGGCGGACGAATGTCATGTTTCGGGGTTGGAGGAAGAATTCAGCGTCCAGGCTACGCTGCGCAAGAGGCCGTTCGGGAACGATGAGCGGCTGGTACGTCTTAAGTTTGACAACGCCTATCGCAAATGGCTCTCCCGGAAAATCCCCTTTAAGAACATTGACGAGGCGGCGTTGCTGACCTATCGGATGGAGGCGTTCATGGAGACGAGGTACGAGATAAGGATGAATGTCATGAAGGGGGTGCCGCAATACAGGGTGCGCAACGGACTGGATATTCCTTTCAATGACTTGACTTCCCGTGTTCGTGCCACGATTGCCATCGAGGCGCTGAAAGCCGGACTTAGGAGCTGGGACCGTGACCTTGACCGCTATCTCGCTTCGGACGCAATCAAACGGTATGACCCGGTGAGGGATTACCTGGCGAAACTGCCGGAGTGGGACGGGAAGGACCGGGTTACGGCTTTTGCGAACCGTTTTCCTACTCGTCATCCTGATTTTGCGTTTCGGTTGCACGTATGGATGCGGTCCATGGTGGCGCAGTGGATAGGGGAGGATGAGGCGCACGGCAACGCCATTGTCCCTTTGCTTATCGGCAAGCAGGGGTGTGGCAAGTCGTGGTTGTGTCGGACGGTGCTGCCACCTGAGTTGATGGAATATTATGACGACCGTATTGATTTCCGCAGCGATACGGATGTATATATGGGGCTGTCCCGATTTGCCCTTATCAACATAGACGAATTTGACTCCTTGAAAAAGAGCCAGCAACCGCTTTTGAAGTATATCCTGCAAAAGAAGGACGTGAAACTTCGGATGCCCTTTGGACGCACGGTGGAGAAACGCCGCAGGTACGCTTCTTTTATCGGGACAACTAACAGCCTGCACCCCTTGACGGACAAGAGCGGAAGCCGTCGTTTCCTGTGTGTGCGGATAGAGGATGGCTCGATGATTGATAACACTTCTCCCGTAGATTATCCGCAGATGTATGCGCAGTTATATGCGGAAGTGAGAAGGGGAGACCGTTATTGGTTCAACAAAGAGGAGACGGCGGAAATCATGCGGCACAACGAGGATTATCTCGGTTTGGTCAGCCTGGAGTCTATTGTCAGCTCGCTGTTTCAAAAGCCGGAAGGGGATAAAGGGGTGATGATGTCGTTAGTAGATATTTTGCAATGTATTGAAAAAGAATATAGTACGTTTAGGACTACAAAGTATTCTCATCGAAGCCTCGGACGTATTCTTACAGCAGAGGGTTACGAGTCAAAACGTACAATGAAGGGGAAAATGTATTATGTGCAGACAAGGATGTGAAAAATACTATGTAGTAAAATGTAGTTAAATGTAGTTTCTATGTAGTTGAACTCATACATAAGATATTGTAATATAATTATTTATGTCTATTATGTCGTTTGTGTAGTTAAAATCCAACTTTTGTGGAGGTTGAGACAAACGTTCCTGCGGATTCCTTTCCTGCTGATTGAAAATCCGCTTCAACGAACTTCATAGCCAAACGGTGCTTACCTGATTACAACGCACCGTATTACGTCCCCTAACTCACCGTATAATTTTTGCCGTGCGGTGAGTTAGCACTCCTTTCTCACCGTGTTTTTATGGCTATTCACCGTGAAGTCATCACACTGTAGAGAGTGAGGTTGTCAGACTCAAGAGAGTGACGAGTTCATACTGAAGAGGATAAGGAGCTGATACTATAGAGCGTGACTTCTTGAAAGCACAGAGTTTCGCGGGTTGTGGTTTATGCGTCTAACAGGCCCATTAATCTTTTTTAATGCCTGCGGATTAAAATAATTACAACTTTACAATGTATATTCCAGATAAAGCCATTATCTTTGCAGCAACAAAGAAGACTAATAGCATCATAATAACATAAACAATAAACTTATGGAACTGAAAGGATCAAAGACTGAACAGAACCTGATGGCTGCTTTCGCAGGTGAATCTCAGGCTCGCAACAAGTACACTTATTATGCGTCCAAGGCTCGCAAGGACGGTTATGAGCAAATCGCCGCTCTCTTCGAGGAGACTGCCGCTAACGAGCAGGCTCACGCTAAAATCTGGTTCAAACTTTTGCATGACGGTGATGTGCCTTCTACGGATGTGAACTTGGAAGACGCTGCCAATGGCGAGGAATACGAATGGACAAACATGTATCCCGAATTTGCCAAAGTGGCAGAAGAGGAAGGCTTCAAGAAAATCGCTTTCTTGTTCCGTGCGGTGGCTGACATCGAGAAACATCACGAGGAGCGTTATCGTAAATTGTTGAAGAACGTGAAGGACGGTGTGGTGTTCTCTAAAGAAGGAGACGCTATCTGGCAGTGCCGTGTGTGCGGTCATATCGTGATTGCCAAGTCCGCTCCGAAGATTTGCCCGGTATGCGGTCATCCGCAGAGCTTCTTCCAGGTAGAGGCGCAGAACTATTAATCTGCACATTTGCCGTGAGACATAGGGTCGCAGCCGAAAGGTTTGCGGCCTTTTTCTTATTTATAGGCTGGGTCTTGATTTAATAAGAATTTATTCCGTATCTTTGCATAAGACAGGTTGCACTCGGGCAATTGGGAGCAAACTCTTTTGCTCCTCGTTTGCGCTATCTTTGTGTATTGAAATACATTAAATAGGGCAAATTGCAAATTGAATAGATTGAAAGTTGTATTGGCAGAGACGAAACTGAATAACCGTTGGTTGGCAGGACTGCTCGGAAAAGACCAAATACTATATCAAAAGGGTGTACTAACTCAAATCAGCCAGACTTAGCAAGTCTGATGATGACAGTGAAAGTGTTGGATGTGGAATTGACCGACTTAGTACGGTTCGAAGATTTTAAGTACGAAATAGAATGAAAAAAGAAGAAATACAGGCACTGTTTTCCCAGTTTGAACAAGCCTCATGCGTTCTCAAAGATGTGGAATGTTGGAGCGCAAGGGAATTATGCTCTTTGTTGGGATACAAACTTTGGCAAAATTTCACGAAAGTGATAGATAAAGCCAAGGAAGCATGTGCAAATGTTGGACAAAATATAGAAGACCATTTTATTGGCGTCAATAAAATGGTTGTTATAGGTTCTGGCACTGAGCGTCAGATAGATGACATCATGCTAACACGCTACGCTTGCTATCTTGTTGCTCAAAATGGCGACTCTCGCAAGCCGCAGATTGCATTTGTCGAATAAAGATGTAATGGCATTTGTTTGCCAAATAATAGACTTGAATGAATATATTTTCTTTTTTTGCTGGTGCCGGTTTTCTTGATTTAGGATTTGAGTTGCAAGGGGATTATAATATCCTTTTTGTAAACGAATACTCTAAGGCATTTAACCGAATTTATCAATATGCGAGAAGTAACATGCGTTTGCCGACACCAAGATATGGACATCATATAAAGGATATAACGGAGTATATAGACGGGAAACATGAAGACAGTTTGCGTCAATTGGCAAATTGGGTAGAAGAATCAAAACAAGAGAGTCTAACTGGCTTTATTGGTGGACCTCCATGTCCGGATTTTTCTGTAGCTGGTAAGAATAAAGGAAAAGAAGGCGAAAATGGCAAATTGTCAGGTTCTTATGCTAAACTTATTTGTACTATAAGACCAGACTTTTTTTTATTTGAGAATGTCAAGGGATTATATCGTACATCTCGTCATAGGGAATTCTTCGAAGAACTGAAAGCGGAATTTCGAGATGCTGGGTATTTATTGACAGAACAGCTGGTCAATTCTTTGGAATTTGGAGTTCCACAAGATAGAGATAGAATTATCCTTATTGGTGTTCAAAATCATATTGTCGATGAGTTATCTTTACCTACTTCCAACGGGAGTCTTGAGCAATTCCCTTGGGATGCTCACAAAACGTATAATCTAAATGAAATAAAAAGACTTCCATGGCCGACCAAAGACCCATATAAGGAAATGAGTGATACATCTATGCCAAATGGAATAATAAAAGAATTAACTGTAGAATATTGGTGGAAAAAAAATGATGTTGAACATCATCCAAATGAGGATATGTTTTTTAAGCCAAGAGCAGGTATCGTACGTTTTACCACTAAAGATGAAGGTGATGTCGAAAAGAAATGCTACAAAAGATTGCATAGATGGAGATACTCTCCTACAGCAGCTTATGGTAACAACGAAGTTCATATACATCCTTATTTGCCAAGACGAATTTCTGTTGCAGAATCTCTTGCAATACAATCTCTGCCCAAGGAATTCATCTTACCCAAAGATGTTACTTTATCAGATGCATTTAAAACAATTGGTAACGGAGTTCCATTTCTATTGGCCAATGGAATTGCAAAGAGTTTCGCTGATTATATTAACAAAGTAAATTGTTAAGTCTATGAATTTAAGTCATTTAATAGAACTTATATCTGAATTGATACCTGATTCTAATTTGAGTTATGTCAGAGGAGATAACAAGTGCGTATTTGTTCGGATTGATAGGGTTGAAAACAGATTATATGCTAAAACACCTGAGGGGAAAGATGTTACCTTCCCAGAATCTTTCTTGGAAGCATTGGCTACCAAAATTGAAGAGAATGTCCCTTTTAATACAAGTCAACTTTTAAACAACAAGGGATCAAATCGGGCTGTTGTAGATAGTATCATAGCCAATACTTCTGAAATATATTGGTTTTCAAGTGATCGTTCAAAATATACAATTTGGGTACCATCAAAGCCCCATGTGGTTGGCCGCTTAGTAAAATTGGAAGACATGAGCATTATCAAACAAACTTCACAAGCTCCATCGGTCGCCTGCACATTATCAAAGATAATCCTTGATGATGAGGAAAATAGAAGTTATACAGAAAACGAATTGGCGGAAATCCTTGCAAAAATGTATAAGGATGGTACTGATGATAATTCTAAAACAGGAAATCTGCTTCTGTTCGGTATTAAATACGGTGGATGCATTAGCAATGCAGCTCAAATTTGTTCAAAGGCCAAGATACCACTTCCAACAGCTGTTTCTGATGGGCTAAAGCTATATAAGCTGATTAAATCTAAGAAATATGGAGTTGCCTTTTGGGATAAATCCATGAGTATTATTCAAAACGATGTTCCTGTTGTAAAGCTTAAAAGCTCATTTTATCGTCCTTACATCACCGCCATCAAATCCAAGCCTTTCCTGTTGCTTGCAGGAATTTCTGGCACAGGTAAAAGCCGAATTGTGCGAGAATTGGCAAGAGCTTGTTGGAATAAAGACACAGATGAATATAAGGCGCAAAAGCCCAAAAACTTCCAAATGATACAGGTGAAACCTAATTGGCATGACTCAAGTGACTTGATTGGCTATGTGAGCCGTGTCAGCGGAAAGGCTGAGTTTGTGTCAGGAGCTTTCTTGAAGTTCGTTGCGAAAGCATGGGAAGATACAGAAACTCCATACTTCTTATGCTTGGATGAAATGAACCTTGCGCCTGTGGAGCAGTATTTTGCGGAATATCTGAGTGTAATCGAGTCTCGCAAGAGCTATGAGGATGGAACTGTCACGACAGACCCTATTCTTGAAAAATCAGGTGAAGATTGGTATCCTGTGCTTACGAGCGAATTGACGAGTGATGATAATGTGCGCAATCGCTTCTTAAAGGACGGTATCTGCATCCCTCAAAACCTCATAGTTGTGGGTACGGTAAACATGGATGAGACGACTTTCTCATTCTCCCGCAAGGTTCTTGACCGAGCAATGACTATCGAAATGAACGAAGTGGATTTACATGGAGGCTTGACAACACGCCATGAGCAGATAGGCAAGCTTGGCAAGGCGGAACTTATAGGCAGTGCCGTTGAAGGAGTGGATGTGTATGATGATGCAAACAAGGAGGTCTGTGAAACGGTGTTGACTTACCTTGATGCTGTTAATGCTGTTTTGGAAGGCACGCCATTCAAGGTGGCTTATCGTACACGCAATGAGTTTCTTCTGTATGTGGTGAACAACTTGCCTTACAACAAGGGTGAGAATGACGAGAAGCTGCCGCAAGGATATGTCATGGCTCGTGCCTTGGACGAGATTACCAACATGAAAGTGTTATCCCGAATTGAGGGTGATGACACAAAGGTAAGCGACAAATTCCTTGACCGTCTAAGCAAAACGATTGAAGATAACTTGAAGACTGTATCGGGAGAAGAGAATGCCGTCAAATCCATTTCGTTGGCAAAGCTGAAGGAAATGAAAGACAAGCTCGTTTCTGGCTATACAAGTTTCTGGAGCTAAAAAGAAGAATATCGATGGAACTGCTGACAATTGAACACAAGGATTTCACGATGATTGTCGAATGCACAAAGTTCGATGGCATTTGGAACAAGGCTAAGAATAATGTGGGCGAGGACAAGCTCTACTCCACTTATTATTGGTCGGAAGGTGTCGTGTCTGTAAAGCGGACATTGGATGCAGACCATGAGATTGACATCGAACAAGGTGTTTATGCCCCTGCCATTTTCTTCGACAATGTGGACTATCCTATTTGGATTGAGTTCAAAGACTATGTGAAAGATGCTCAGTTTGGTTCCATCCTGCAAAATGACAACGACCGATTCACATTTCGTCGTCATATCTTGGCAGGTTTCATCAACTACCAAAATGAAATAGGACGAAGCGAAATACAGATTATATATAAGGTAGACAAAGAAACAAGAACATTCCGTTTTGCCTTCGATGTACTAAGCACAAAACTCGACTATCATGAACATTGGCGTGCCATTGTAGAAGATATTGAGCGAGAATACAGTATGTTGTCATTGGACTATATGCGCCGCACGTTTCATGGCTTTTCACCCGACCAAAACGGAGAGCATCCCGATATAGTCTGGTGGAGCGTGTTTGAAGGAGAACAACAGAAATTCATAAGAGCTTGTAAGAGCATCATTGACAGACCTCGCCACAGACTTCATGGAGAAGAAGTGTATTTGAGAGCTGACAAACTGAAGCAAATTCCCTATAACATTGAGAACAGACTGGCGGAACATCGTCAAGAACCTGCCTACCTTTATCGTGTAGAGCAACAGATACAGTCAAACGATACGCAAGAGAATCGTTTTCTGAAGTTCGCCCTTCATCAGATTAGCAAGAGATATGAGGATTTGCGTAGTCGTATTGAGACAATAAAGACCGCATCCGGTACGATGAAGGCAGCCATGCTTGCAACCTCAGAAACATTGAAGCGTTTGCAACACCATCCATTTTTCCGAACCATAGGGCGATTCAAGGGGATAAGCCAAGAGAGTCTGGTATTGCAAAAGGCGACTGGCTATAGTCAAGTGTACCGTACATGGAACTTGCTTAGAAGAGCTTATTCCTTGAATGATGGTTTGTATCGCTTGCAGACAAAGGATATAGCCACACTTTATGAGATATGGTGCTTCATTGAGGTTAGCCACATTGTCAAGGAACAGTTGCACCTTGACGATGAAGATGTTGAGCATCGTAATCGTATGGAGATGAACGGGGTATTCTCATGGGAACTTGGTAAAGGCGAGCATTCACGCATATTGTTCCGTAAGGATGGTGTGGAGTTGGCTGAGTTAGTTTATAATCCAAAGAATGCTGATAAAGAGAATGACAGTGTGGGTATGAAAGATTGGTCCGTGCCAACCGTTCCACAGAAACCAGACATTGTGCTGCAACTCACCAAAAACGACTTGCAGCAAGGCATGAAGATGACTTATCTATTTGATGCTAAATATCGCATTGATGGCAGGGACAAAGGCGTTGATGTGCCTCCTGATGATGCCATCAACCAAATGCACCGATATCGTGATGCTATATACTACAAAGATTATGATGCCAATGCGTTGAAAAAAGAGGTTATAGGTGGCTATATTCTCTTTCCTGGTGACGGTGAGCCTGATGATGTGGCAGTTTCAAAGTTCCACAAAACTATTAAAGAAGTGAACATCGGTGCATTCCCTCTTCGCCCTAAAGATGTGGAGAACAGGAAATTATTGGAACAGTTCATAAAAGAACTCATCGACACAAAATCATACGAGACCATTGCCCATGTCATACCGCAAAAGGGGGCGTATGTGGTTGACAACCGTGTACTCATAGGATTGGTGAAAGAGGACAACAAGCAATTCCAAGCTTTTGTTGATGGAACTGCAACCTTGTATTATACAGGCAAGCGGTTCCCAACAACCATTGCCTTGCAAGATCTACATTTTTTCATGCCTTATATCAAAGGTAAAGGAATACGTGATGTCTATGAGATTACCAAGATGCGAACTATTACAAGCGAAGAGGCAAAGCAAACGGATGGGGAAAATGCCGATAGTAAGGCACTCCGTTTGGCTTTTGAGCTTCGATGTGTCCATAGGAAATATAAAGATTTTCAGCCAATTGATACGACAAAGATGGTATATTACACGTTCCTTGATACGACTTTTGATAAGTTGGAAGATTGTGTTATAATAGATAAGAGGTAAGTATGGATACAAGCCAAACTTTGCTTGCAGACTTTTATGGCATGGATGTCGTAAAAGATGTCATAAAAGAGGCTGATGATGTCGTAAAACTGAGAGGTAATGTCACAAAAGAATTTGTGAAGGCTCGGCGGCAAATCTATAAGTTAAATTCATAGGATGTGCGGATTCAAATGGCTTTTTATCTATTCTTCAGTGCTTCGTTCTACTTCTCAAGTTTTTTGCTTATCTTTGCCACATGACAAACTACAGTGATCGATGAAAAAGAATATTTTTACCAAAATAGTACACTTTTACTACGAGGGGTTCCGCTCCATGACTTGGGGACGGACATTGTGGTGCGTCATCCTTGTCAAACTGTTCATTATGTTTGCGATACTCAAGGTCTTTTTCTTTCCTGATTTTCTGAAGGAACACAAGGGGCAGGACACGGAGGAGGACTATGTGCGTAACACATTAATACAAAGGGCGGACACGGTGAATCTTGCAAAATAAATATAGACATAATCAACTGACAACTTATGATTGAACAATTGGACACTTCATTGGTGGACTGGTCGAGGGCGCAATTCGCCTTGACCGCCATCTATCACTGGCTGTTCGTGCCGCTGACGCTCGGACTGGCTGTGATTATCGGTATCATGGAGACGATTTACTATCGTACCCGGAACGAGTTCTGGAAAACGACGGTACGTTTCTGGATGAAACTTTTCGGTATTAATTTCGCCATTGGTGTGGCGACGGGTATCATCCTTGAATTCGAGTTCGGGACAAACTGGAGTAACTACTCTTGGTTTGTGGGGGATATTTTCGGAGCGCCGTTGGCGGTGGAAGGTATTCTCGCTTTCTTCATGGAAGCTACGTTTGTGGCGGTGATGTTCTTCGGATGGAATAGAGTGAGCCGTCGTTTCCACTTGGTTTCCACATGGTGTACGGGCTTGGGAGCCACCTTCTCCGCATGGTGGATATTGGTGGCGAATTCCTGGATGCAATATCCAGTGGGCATGGAGTTCAACCCGGAGACCGTCCGCAACGAGATGATGAGTTTCTCGGCGGTGGCATTCTCTCCATTTGCGATTATCAAGTTCGTGCATACGGTGCTGAGTTCCTGGATGGTGGGTTCCGCTTTCGTGATAGGTATCAGTGCGTGGTTCCTTTTGAAGAAGCGGCATCGTGAGTTCTCGCTGGCCAGCATGAAGGTGGCGGCTATTGTGGGGCTGTTCGCAGCGGTGGTGACAGCTATGTCTGGAGACCATTCCGGCTACGAGGTGGCCAAACACCAGCCAATGAAGTTGGCGGCATTAGAAGCCTTGTATCAAGGAGGTGAGAAACAAGGACTGACTATCGGAGGTATATTGAAACCGTCCTATGACGGGCAGCAAGGTGATCCGTTTATCTTCGAGGTGAAAGCACCTTATATGTTGTCTATGTTAGCCACAAGGACACTTGACGGGTATGTGCCGGGAATTCATAATATAATAGAAGGCGGTTATCCGCAGCGTGACGGCACAATAGCCCTTTCCGCCAAAGAGAAGATGGAGAAAGGCCGCAAGGCCGTGAAGGCGTTGGCTGATTTCCGCAAGGCGGGTGAGGCCAAAGACAAGTCTGCGCAGGACTCCGCTCGTCAGGTGTTGAAGGAGAATGTGAAATACATGGGATATGGCTATATCACGGACACGAAACAGTTAGTGCCGAATGTGCCGCTCACATTCTACTCCTTCCGCGTGATGGTGGGGCTGGGTATGTACTTCATCCTGTTCTATGCCGTGGTGCTGTTCTTGGGGTATAAGAAAAAGCTGGAATCTTTGCGTTGGTTTCATTATGTGGCACTGTGGAGTATTCCGTTGGCTTATATCGCCAGTGAGGCAGGATGGGTGGTCGCCGAGATAGGACGTCAGCCATGGGCTATTCAAGACATGCTCCCCGTGTGGGCTTCCGTATCGGGATTGCCGGTGGGTTCTGTACGCACTACCTTTTTCATATTCCTTGTGTTGTTCACAGTATTGTTAATCGCCGAACTGGGCATCATGGTGAAGGCCATTAAGAAAGGGCCTGAGGCTAATAAATAAAGGAGGACATTATGAATACATATATACTATTACAGCATTATTGGTGGTTTATCGTGTCCCTATTGGGAGCGTTGCTGGCGTTTCTTATGTTTATACAGGGCGGCAACGCATTGATATACCAGATTGGTAAGACAGACGAGGAGCGTGATTTGCTGATTCGTCTGACGGGACGCAAGTGGGAGTTCACTTTCACCACACTGGTGACTTTCGGAGGAGCTTTCTTCGCTTCTTTTCCGTTGTTTTACAGCACCAGTTTCGGCGGAGCCTACTGGGCGTGGATGCTGCTGTTGTTCACGTTCATCCTGCAAGCGGTCTCCTATGAGTTCCGTAACAAGTTGGGAAACCTGCTGGGCAAACATACCTATCAGGCGTTTCTTGTGCTGAACGGGCTGTTGGCTCCTTTCTTGGTAGGAGTGGTCGTTGGCTCGTTCTTCTCTGGCTCAGAGTTCGTGGTGGACAAAGGGAATTTCCTGAATTTCGGGATGCCGGTTATCAGTCGTTGGGCTAATCCGGCGCATGGACTGGAAGCTTTGCTTGTTCCATTGAACGTGCTGCTGGGCTTGACCGTGGTGTTTCTTTCCCGTATATTGGGTGCGTTGTATTACATCTCCCGCACGGATGACGAGGTGGTGCAGACCCGTTCACGGAAAGGACTATGGCTGGACACGGTGTTGTTCTTGGTATTTTTCCTGATTTCCGTGGTGATTATCCTCACCAAAGACGGTTTTGCGGTGAAAGACGGCGTAGTGTCTATGGAGGCTTACAAGTACCTGCATAACTTCTTTCAGGCAGGCGGTGTGTTGCTTGTGTTGTTTCTGATAGGTGTGCTTTCGGTATTAACCGGGATTCTGCGCACACTCTTCAGTCGTAAGTACACGGGTGGAATATGGCCGGTGGGCATTGGCACAGTGTTGGTCGTGCTTTCCCTGTTCTTGAACGCGGGCTATTTCGGCACGGCTTATTATCCCTCTGTGACGGATATGCAGAGTTCCTTGACCATCTCCAACAGTTGCAGCAGTATATTCACCTTGAAAGTCATGGCGTATGTTTCCATTCTGATACCCTTTGTGCTGGCATACATCGTGTATGCGTGGAAATCATTGGAGAACCGGAAGGAGAAACGGACGGATGAGGAAGAATATTAATAGATTGGATAAATTGTCAACAAGACGATGGAATCATAAAAATCTGGCTTAAAAGAAGAGGGACTTCTCCATACTGGGAAGTCCCTCTTTTAGTACGTTCTGCATGAGTATTAGCTAATGGATGCAAGTCCCCAATGACCTCTAATATAGGCTGTCCAATTTGATGTACCCATTTTTTTTGCTTATTTTTGTACTAAGTACTTGATATACAATACTCAAAAATCTTAGAATACATAAAAATCAAAGAAGGTATAAATAGCAGACGGTTTCTCTGTCTTTAGTTATTTATAATCAGCAAGATAGTGGATAAAACTTATAAAATTGGGAACATCAAATTGGACAGCCTAGTATAGAGATAAATAGAATAGAGGGACTTTTCCATAGTGGAGAAGTCCCTTTGTTTATACGCCCAGTAAGGGTGAAAATGTCAAGGATGCAGTGTTTTGTTTTATGGGATATTTTAAAAAGATGCGTTTTTCGATTTCTTGCGAGATATCTTTTTCTGTTTCTAAGCCAAATATGTCCTAAGCGGGGGGCTCTACGGTATTCCCACATCCATATTCACTATGTTAATATAAAATAACATTCGGGGGGGTGGTTTTTATGGATAATATGTACCTTTGCGACCGAATTAAAAAGCTGCCTGTAAAAAGAGACTTTACAGCCTCCAATAGAAAAAAGAGAGACTTTCACACAAGGAACGAAAGTTTTAGGAGTCAGACAAGCTGGGCCGGAAAGGAATACTCCGAAAGCCCGCAAACGGTAAAAAGAAAGAATAACCAATAATAGGTGAGATTATGAATAAAAAGAAAATGTTTTTAGCGGCCTGTCTGCTTTCTGCGACAAGCTGGGCTTCAGCGCAGGTCCGCTTGACGGGTACCGTGGTCAGTGCGGAAGACGGACAGCCTGTGGTGGGTGCCTCTGTGATTGTACCGGGCACGAAAGTCGGTGTGGTCACCGACATGGACGGAAAGTTCTCGCTGACTGTGCCGGAGGGAAAGAAGAAACTGCGTGTTTCCTCAATCGGCATGGATCCGCAGGAAGTGCCCGTGAAAGACAACCAACGTATTGTGCTGCAAAGCAACTCCAGTGCCTTGAATGAGGTGGTGGTTGTGGGCTACGGTTCTGGACAGAAACTTGGTACAGTAGTTGGTTCTGTCACACAAGTAAAAGCTGATAAAATTGATAATAAACCAGTGCCTAACGTGCTGGACGCTTTGCAAGGCCAAGTGGCCGGTTTGAATATTTTCACCAACACGGGTGACCCTGGTGACGGTTCCAATGATGTGACGGTGAATATCCGTGGCTTAGGTTCTTTGAATGCGGGAACGACTCCCTTGTTCGTAGTAGACGGTACACCGGCTAATTCCGATATTCTCCGTATGCTGAACTCCAACGATATCGCCAGTGTGACCGTATTGAAGGACGCTTCGGCCACTTCTATTTACGGTTCTCGTGCGGCCAACGGCGTGATTTACATCACCACCAAACGAGGCAAGTCTGGCAAAGCACAGATTACATTTGGACAAACAATCGGATGGAGCAGTCTGGCTCGCAGAATCAGTAATCCGATGAACGCTTCTGAATTGCTCGACTGGCAATTGAAATACGGCATCATTGACCAAAAGTATTACGACCATTATAAACAATTAGGAAACGACTGGGACTGGCAGGACTATTTTTTCAAGGATAACGCCCCTATGTACCAGACCAACTTCTCAGTACAGGGAGGAAGCGACAAGGTAAACTATTATACTTCCGCTTCCTATTACAAGGAGAATGGCTTGGTACCTAATTCACAACTACAGCGTTATACTTTGCGAAGTAATATCGATGCTCGTCCTACCAACTGGTTCCATTACGGTTTGAACCTGAATGTGACGTACGACAAGCGTCATTCTTCCAATTATACAAAGCAAGCATCTAATAGCCTTATTGGAGGAGTCTTTGGTACCATGCTTTATGCGCCTTATTGGGAAACGCCCTATAATGAAGACGGCTCACCTAAAGACGTTATTCCAGGAGCCAATCGATACAGTGTGTATTATGAAGAGGCAAAAAATCCAACTTATAATAACAACTTACAGACCAACAGCTCTGCTTTCGTGGAGATTACTCCATTGAAAGGATTGAAATTTAAATCCCAACTCGGTGTGGAAGCAGGAGAGCAAAGAACTACCAGTATCACCTATTTCTCATATAAAAATGATGCTTCTGTTTCTGGAAAAAGGGAGTCCTTCTCTCGCTACTCCTTGTGGACAATGACCAATACGGCAGAATATTCCTTCCAGTTGGCAGACTTGCATCATTTTACTGTGTTATTGGGACAAGAGGGCATCAAGCAACAATCCGATGGATTCTCCGCTCTCAAAACTGGTAATGGAGATGACCGTTTAATGATGTTCAACAATGGTACTTCTGTCACTGCGGGAGATGTCACTGACAGTTATGACAAGTATGAGTATCTCTCTTTCTTCGGAAGACTGGATTACAGCTTCAATGACAAATACTTCTTCAACTTCACGGCTCGCAACGACCAAAGCTCTCGTTTCGGTAAGGAGAATCGTGGTGCTTGGTTCTATTCTGGTGGCTTGATGTGGAACGCCAAGAAAGAGCATTTCTTGCAGGACGTAGACTGGATTTCTGGCTTGCAGTTCCGCGCCAGTGTAGGTTCCACGGGTAACTCAGCCATAGGCAACTATGACCACTTGGCCACAACAGGTACCACCCAATATGCCGGACAAACTGGATGGATTGTGGGTGTACCGGGTAATGAGCAGTTGGGATGGGAAAAAGTGGTACAGACTAACGTAGGAGTGAATATCTCCTTCCTCGACCGCTTCATCATTGACTTTGCTTGGTACAACCGTGCCACCAGCAATATGCTGATGACTATTCCAGTGCAATATACCACCGGCTTCACTACCAACGAAGAGAACATGGGTTCCATGAGGAACAGAGGTGTGGAGCTGACCCTCTCAGCTGATGTGGTGAAGACACGTGACTTCAAACTCAACCTTCATGCGAACATCAGCCATAACAACCAGAAGATTACCAAGCTGTTCTATGGTTTGCAAGAATGGCCTATGTTAAGTTACAATACCTCCTATATTGTAGGTTCCTCCACCAACTTTTTTATGCCCATCTACGCAGGTGTTGACAAGGAAAATGGTAAGCCAATGTGGTATAAGAAAGGTTTCAAGGGTGGACTTCAACATGAATTCAATTCGGAGACTATGACGGAAGAATTTGACAGAATCTCATTGAGTCAGGATACAGGCAAAAAACTAAATGCTCCAACTTACGGAGGCTTTGGTTTGACCGCATCATGGAAGGGATTGACGTTGAATGCAGACTTCTCTTATGTGTTGGGTAAGTATCTTTACAATAATGACTACTATTTTGAGAATAATCCCGCACAATTTGGTGGCATGGGCTTGAATCAATCTAAAGATGTCCTCAACTCATGGGAGAAACCGGGAGATATTACCGATGAACCTAGCGTTAAGGAAATGCGTCAGTTCGATACCCATTCATTGGAAAACGCATCTTTCCTGCGTTTGAAGAACTTGACCTTATCGTATGACTTGCCCAAGAGCTGGCTGGCGGCTACCAAGTTTGTCAAGGGATTCCGTATCACTTTGACGGGACGTAACCTCTTCACTGTCACCAAATACCGTGGTGCCGATCCTGAAATCAACGCCAACGTGACCTACGGTGCTTATCCCAGCACCCGTCAATTCTCAGTGGGAGGTGAAATCACATTCTAATCAAAACCAATCATGAACAAAAAACATATCGTAAAAATAGCCGGATTTGCCCTTTTGTTGGCATCCGGATTGACTTCTTGCGAACTCGACCAATATCCGCAAGACAGCATGCCCATCGACCAGTCATGGAAACTCATGAGCGATGCGGTCAATTATGAAACAGGCTTGATGAGTTCTTTCCGTGGACGTTGTGGAGACGGAGCCTATAATACCGACTTCCAGGCTGACTTGATGAATGCGGAGAAAAATTTCGGGAATAATTACGCCTTGGAGCATTTCTGGACTTTCAACGATGTACCCAGTGTATGGGCGTACGCCTACAGCACCATCAAGGAGTGCAACAACATCTTGACCCATATTGACCAGATTTCTCCTGCCGACGCTGATTCTCAACAACAAGCGTCGAATGAAGCGACTCTGAAGAATATCAAGGGAGAAGCCTATTTCGTAAGAGCGTTCTGCTACTTCAAAATGGCCACTCGTTATGCGAAAGATTACGAGGCTTCCACCGCCAAGACAGACTTAGGACTTCCTTTAGTGGAGTCTGTGGATGTGAATCACAAGCCGAATCGTTCCACTTTGCAGGAGACTTACGATTTTATCAAGAAAGATCTCGCCGCTGCTCGTCAGAACCTGATAAAAACTAATCCCGGAGAGGACAAAAGCGAACTGACTACAGACGCACTCGACTTGTTGGAAGCGCGGGTAGACCTTTATATGGACGACTATGCCGGTGCGGACGAACTCGCCCAGAAGCTGATACAGTCTGGCAAATATCCGTTGGCCGCCAAAGCGGACTATGCGAAGATGTGGACGGATGATGAAGGCTCTGAAATCATTTTCGCTCCGTATGCGGATGTCAATGAAGGAAAGAAAAACTGGAGTGCCTATATGAATTATGATGTAAAACTACAGGTGTTCCAGCCTTATTTTGTTCCCTCTCAATGGGTGATTGACTTGTATGGGGCAAATGATGTGCGTAAGAATATCTTCTTCCAGCAAGGAACCATCCAAATCACAGGACAAAATAAATCACAGATTGTGATGCTGTCCAAGTTCCCTGGCAACCCGGCTTTGAAAACAAATCCGATGGAAGTTTCTTATTACAACAAGATGAAGGAGTTCAGAATCGCCGAGGCTTACTTGATTTCCGCTGAAGCTCGTTACAGACAGCATAACGAAGAAGGCGCAAAGACCGTGCTCAACCAGCTTCGTGCAGCACGTGGCGCAGCTGCTTCTACTGCCGCTGGCGCACAGTTGTTCAATGACATCAAGACTGAATGGATTCGTGAGTTCATCGGTGAGGGCTATCGTCTGGATTGCCTGAAACGTTGGCATGACGGCTTCACTCGTCACGATCCTCAGCACGAAGACGTGTTGTGGACGATGGATCCCAGTGTGTCTATCAACCTGAAGGTAGACGCCAACGACAAGCGTTTCGTATGGGAAATCCCGGCCAACGACCGTCAGGTGAACAAGAACCTGGTGCCGAACTGGGATTCTAACAAATGAGAACTATAATTTGTTCATAAACGCTCCTGCTCTCCTTGTGATCGGTCTGTGAAGACTTGGAGCAGGGGCAATCTCTCCCTTTTGAATCCCTTGGCTGAAAAGTCAGGGGATTTTTTTGCGGTGTTCGTTCGGGCTATAATATATCCGCTTGAACGTTCCCTAAAAAATAGAGACGCAATGAATTGCGTCTCTACAAAAGCCGGCGTATTGTAATTCGCCTGACCGTTGGTTGTCTATTCTATTACACTAATTTGTTAGTCCTCGAATCAGGAAATACGATAGAAGGTTTGAAATGCTTCGCTTCTTCCAACGGCATGGTGGCATACGCCATGATGATGATGATGTCGTTTACTTGTACTTTGCGTGCGGCGGCTCCGTTGAGGCATATACATCCTGAACCCCGTTCGCCTTTTATGATGTAAGTGTCGAAGCGTTCACCGTTGTTGTTGTCTGAAATGAACACCCGCTCACCTGCAATCAGTCCGGCTGCGTCCATCAGGTCCTCGTCGATGGTGATACTTCCGATATAATTAAGATTCGCCTGCGTGACTCTCACACAATGCAATTTGGACTTTAGTACTTCTACGTTCATCCTGTTATATGTTTTTTCAGTTGTCTTGGCGATATTTGATGTTGTCTATCAGCCGGATGGGCTTTTGGCCGCAGAACACGGTGATGCACCCTACGATGTATTTAGAGTCCTCCCACCTTTGGAGAGGTTGCAGAGTGTCACCGTCGACTATTTCAAAGTACTGCACCTTCAGTCCTTCTATGGCGTTGAGGGTGTTCACCACCCATTCCTTGGTTTGTTTCAGCGAGTGCTTTTGCATATAATTCAAGCTCTCGCACAAAGTCTTGAAGATTTGAGGTGCGATGGCTTTCTCTTCTGGTGCGAGAAGGCTGTTGCGGCTGCTCAGTGCCAGCCCGCTTGTCTCTCTGATTTCAGGGCAGGGGCATATCTCCACCGGGATTTCCAAATCTTTCACCATGGCTTTGATGATAGCCAATTGCTGGAAGTCCTTTTCTCCGAAATAGGCATTGTCGGGTGCGACATCGGTCAATAGTTTGCTTACTACCTGACATACGCCGTTGAAGTGTCCCGGCCGGTAAGCTCCTTCCATCACAGTGTCAAGAGGAGGGTAGCTGAAGTGACGGTTGTCCGGTTCGGGATACATCTCTTCCGCTGTGGGAGCGAATACTACGTCTGCGCCTAAGCTTTCGCACAACGCACAGTCAGCTTCAAGCGTATGGGGATAAGTTTTCAAATCCTTCGGGTCGTTGAATTGGGTAGGGTTCACGAACACACTGACCACAGTGAATCCGTTCTCATCCACACTGCGTTTAATGAGAGAGGCGTGGCCATGGTGCAATGCGCCCATGGTGGGTACCAGTCCGATTTGCTTTCCGGCTTCTTTTGCCTGACTGACAGCGGCCTTCAATTCAATGACCTTGTTGATAACTTTCATGATGTGATATAAACTACTTGATTCTGTATATTATCCTTTTATCGCTTGCAAAGTAAAGGAGAAAAAACAAATTATCAAAATAAAATTGGCTTCTTTGCCTTATTTTTCGTACCTTTGCGACTGATAGACCGTATTGGGATTTCGGAGAAACGCTGTGAGAGAGTTCCCCGTGGCCCGTGGACGGTCGCTATCCAAGTAGTTTTAGACAGGAAGAAATATGAAGTCGACTAAAGTTCTTTTTATTACGCAGGAGATTATTCCGTATGTGCCAAAGACTCCGATTTCTGTTCAGGGACAGAAGTTGCCGGCCTCTACACAGCAAAAACGTGAGATACGTACGTTCATGCCCCGTTGGGGGAATATCAATGAGCGTAGGAATCAACTTCATGAAGTGATTCGTCTTTCGGGAATGAATATTATTATAGACGAGACAGACCATCCGTTGATTATCAAAGTGGCCTCTATCCAGCCTGTTCACATGCAGGTGTATTTCATCGACAATGACGAGTACTTCCAAAAGGGTACGGAGCATTACGCCGATGAGCCTGAAGAGGACGGAGAAAGGGCGATATTTTATGCCAGAGGTGTGTTGGAAACAGTGAAGAAACTGCGTTGGAACCCGGATTTGATACACTGTCAGGGATGGATTAGCGCATTAGTGCCACTTTTCGTGAAGACAATGTACGGAGATGAGCCGGCTTTCAAGGAAAGCAAGGTGGTGTTCTCTCCGGACAAGTTCATACCTCAAGTGGAGCTTGGGGCGAATTTTGGAGACTTGTTGCGTTATCGTAATGTTCCAAAGGATGTGTTGAAAGGCTATCCTGCGAATTTCACTTATCAGGATTTAGAGAAAATGGCTATCGATTATGCTGATGGCTATGTGGAAGGTGAGGAAGGTGTCGATTCCGCTTTGCTTGAATATGCAAAGGAGAAAGGAAAACCTGCATTGGCCTATCCGGGTGAGGGTGAATATGCGGCTTTCAATGCGCTCTATGACGATATCTTGGCGAAAAAAGAGGACTGAGCTTGTCTCTCATAAAGTATATAACACAAGCAATTAGCATGAATTTAGGTAAATTAGGAGGTGGGGCCGTTTTTTGTGTCTCTCTGTTGTTTTGTGCGTGTGATGACACAACCGGCTTGATGGGCATAGATACGATGCCTGGGCAGGATGCCATCGCATTGGCTACCGCCAACTACCCCGTAGAGGTAGGTACTGTGGAGTCTGGCAAATGTGCGGCGAAGACCAATGAGTGCCATCTGGGAAAATTCACGGACCCTGTGACTCGTATCACTACTACGAGCGACTTTATGGCACAGCTCTACTGTCTTCCGAACTTCGAGTTTCCGAAAGACGTGAAAGAAGTGAGCGGTGCGGAGTTGCGTCTGTTCTACTCTTCCTTTACAGGGGATTCGCTCAGTGCGTCCAAGGTAAAGGTCTACGAATTGGACAACATTATTGATAACAACGGACAATATTTCTCAGACATAAATCCGAAAGACTATTATGACGAGTCGAAAGCTCCTTTGGCTTATAAAAGCTATACGGCATTGGACAAGACGGTGGATGAGGATTATCGTAACAACCCCGACTCATTCTCGGCGCATATCAAAGTGGTGCTTCCTCAGCGAGTAGGTGAGGATATCTATGCCAAGTATAAGGCGCATCCTGAGTATTTCAAGGATTCCTACAGCTTTATCAAGAATGTCTGCAAAGGATATTATTGCGCTTATGCAGGTGGAGAAGGTACCATGCTCAATGTAGACCATGTGCGTTTGACCGTAAACTTCAAGTATTGGCCGGACAAGACAAGCAAGCCGGACTCCATCATTGACGGTAGTGCCACTTTCGCTGGTACGGAAGAGGTGATACAGACAAGCCGGGTGGTATACGACAACAGCCAGTTGGCGCAATATCTGAACGACCAGCACACGGCTTATATGCGTACGCCGGCTGGATTGTTCACGCAACTGTCGTTGCCGGTGGACCAGCTGGTTCGTACTGATTCACTAAACACGGCGGCTCTTTCGCTGAGAATATTGAACGATAAAGCGCAGACTTCGTTTGCATTGTCTGCACCGGTCAATGTGCTGATGGTGCGGAAAGGGGAGAAAGATTCATTCTTTGAAAAGAACAAGATTCCAGACAATGTGACTTCCTATCTGAACGCCACTTCCAGTTATGCCGCGCTTTCCACTAATAATCTGTATGAGTATGCCAATATTCGTGGTATGATGCTGACGATGAGGGATGAGAAAGAAAAGGAACTTTCCAAGATGAAAGCGGAAAGCAAGTATATGGGATGGACAGAGAAACAATTGTCCGAAGAATACAATCGACTGCATCCAGACTGGAACAAGGTGCTGCTGATACCTGTCACCTTGAAGACCGTGGCTAAGCAGACCAATTCGGGGGCTACTGTGTACGAAGTCGTGAACGTGTATAATGATTTCAGTCTGCACAGTGTAAGGCTAAAAGCTACGGATGTGCAGCTAAAAGTGATTTACAGTAGAATACATAACTAATGAACAGGGTGCTTATTGTGGGCTTTTCATGAAAGCGGAACAGTAAGCACTTATTTTATATCGCTCATACAATGACGATTCTTTTATTTACACTGATTCTGTTGGTGGGAGCATACGCCGCAGGACTGTTAGGCTCCATGACTGGATTGGGAGGTGGTGTGGTGATTATTCCTTTGCTGACACTGGTTTTTGGAGTAGATTTCCATTATGCGATTGGTGCGGCGTTGGTGGCTTCTATCTCCACCTCTTCGGGTTCGGCCAGCGCCTATGTGAAAGAAGGGATGACAAACATCCGTTTGGGAATGTTCTTGGAGATTGCCACCACCATCGGTGCGGTTGGCGGGGCGATAGTGGCATTGTGGATGCCCACTAACGCCATTGCGGTCATTTATGGCTTTGTGCTGATTTTCACGGCAGCCATGCAGCAACGGCGTATTGCGGATCATGAAGGAGTAGTGGGGAGTAAACTGGCTGCTAAACTCAAACTTTTCGGCACTTATCCCACGAAAGAGGGGATGAAGAGTTATCAGCTGACGCATGTGATAGGTGGATTTTTCACCATGATAACGGCTGGTGTCCTGTCTGGACTGCTGGGTATCGGAAGCGGAGTGCTGAAGGTGTTGGCGATGGATTGCATCATGAAAGTGCCTTTCAAGGTAAGTACTACCACCAGTAACTTCATGATTGGGGTGACAGCCGTGGCTTCTGCGGTCATTTATCTGCAAAGAGGATATATTGAGCCGGGCATTGCTTTCCCGGTGATAATTGGCGTGGTGTTCGGTGCGATTACCGGGGCGAAGCTTTTGAAACGGATGAAAGTGAAGGTGCTGAAAAGAATCTTTGCCGTGGCTATCTTGTTAGTGGCCATTGATATGATATATAATGGTATATGTGGTAAGTTCTGAAAGATGGAAAAGAAAGAGACTAAAATAGATATGCGACAGGCGATAGGCAATACCTTGCGTGTGGGGGTGACGGCGGCTTGTACAATTTCAATTATAAGTGGGGTATATTATCTAATTCGGCACGGAATGGAACCCGTGCCGGATTATACAAAGTTTACAGGGGAACCTGCTTCTTATACTACCTTGAAAGGCATTCTTTCTGGTGTCTTTCAACTGATGGCGCAGGACTGGATACAGTTGGGAGTCGTAGTGCTGATGCTTACTCCTATACTTCGTGTGGCCCTTTCCGTGGTAGATTTTTTCCGCCAACGGGATTGGCTCTATGTGGTCATTACGGTTATCGTGTTGTTAGTGATTATCGGCAATTCCATCGAGGGAGTGCATTAGGGCTTTAATTCTCCCATCGCTTTCAACAGATAGGTATGCGCCAGTTTCATGTCTATTTGTGCGTCAATCTTGTCAGACTGAGCGGATGCCCATGCGGTCTGGGCTTCTAACACATTGGTGGTGGAGATGACTCCGGATGCCAGTCCTAATTTGGCGGTGCGCAAGTTCTCCTCCGCTTTCTCTATGTTCTTCTCCGCTAAAAGGAGCCGTTTGGCAGCCTCTTTCAGCTTATAGTTGTATTGGTTGACTTGCAGGGTGATTTTCTCTGCGGTGTCTTCCGTCTTATAGCGGGCGATGAGTGCTTCCGCTTTGGCGGCATTCACCTTGTAGAATCCTTCCTTCCAATGCCAGAGGGGTACTTTTACCAGTACGCCCACAGCCCAGTTTCCACGGAATTTCTTCTCGAACCCGTTGTAGAGTGCGGGAGAAGTGGCGAAAGCGCCTGCGGTCAAGGCAACTTGGGGTAGGTAGTCAGACTTGGCCACTTTGATTTTCTCCTCGTATATTTTCTGTGCCAAGTCAAGACTTTTCATTTCTGTACGCCGTTTCAGGGCGGAGGCGATGTCGGGCTTTCCCTGTTCGGTTGTAGAGGGGAGCGTAAGACTGTCCAATGTCTCATCGGCTAAGGTGATGGAGTCTGTGATGTCTAATCCGCAGAGTTGGCATAACGCCATTTTGGAAAGGCTCAGACCATTGTCCACTTGTGTAAGTTTCATTTCCGCCTCATTCACTTTCACGTCCACACTCAGTCCGTCCGACTTGGTGGCCACGCCCGAGCGTATCATCTTGCCCATGTCATCGTCCAGTTTCTGGACCAGGGCCAGATAGCTTTCCGCTAATTTCTTCTTGTTGGCCAATGACACCGTTTGCCAATACGCCTCGTCGGTATGAAGGATGAGGTCTTCCGACCCTGTGGAATGTTGCAAACGAGCCAGCTCTTCCGCATAGCCTGTCAGACGGTCATACGCCTTTATTTTACCACCCATGTAGAGGGGTTGGGTCAGGCTGATGCCTGCGGCGAAGAAATTCCGGGTGTCCGTGCGGAATGCGTCCCGAATGCTGTTTCCAGCCTCGTTAAGTCCACCGCTCACTTTGGAAAGGTAAGGAGATACTTTCTCCACCAAAGGCGCGAATTGGGGGTCTTGTGCCAGTTTGTCCAGCATTGGCTGTAATTGTCCTTGCAGTTTTCCTCCCCAATTGGTCAAAGCACCCTTTTGGTTGTTATTGAGGAGGGAAATCTCCTTGCCTGTGCGGGTGTAAGTAGCCATTCCGTCGAACTTCGGGTAATAGTTGGTGCGGGCTGCTTGGTGTGTATAGTATGCTTTTTCTATCTCTGCTTGTTGAATTTTCAATTCCTTGTTGTTGCGCATGGCCAATGCCCGACAACTGTCGAGCGAGAGGATGTTGTCCGCAGCTTGTGCGGACAGTATGCAACCTGCCATGTAGCAGGATAGAAAGATGATTCTTTGTATCTTCATGATTCCTTTTATATAAACAATACCGAAGAGAAGGCTGTTCTCTTCGGTGCAAAAGTACATATTTCCTGTTGAACAGGAATGGTCGTCAAGTCTGATTTCTCTGTCTAAAAGGATGAAAGACTATACCTCAAGGTTGTGTATGAGGAATTTCCTCAGTTCTTCGTAAGGCTTTTTTCTCCGCAGGGCGTAGTCTTTTACTTGTTCTTCCGTGATTTTTCCCACATTGAAGTAGTGTGCCTGTGGATGGGCGAACATCATGCCGCTGACCGAAGCGTGGGGATACATCATGAAATTGTCTGTCAGTTTGACTCCTATTCTTTTCATCTCTACCAGTTCATCTATCAGTTCATTGACGGAGATGTCGGGAAAGGACGGATAACCAGCCGCAGGACGGATTCCCTGGTATTTTTCTTTCAGCATCTCCTCTATACTGAGCTGCTCGTCTGCGGCGTACCCCCAGTATGTTTTCCGAATTTCTTCATGCAGGCGTTCTGTAGTGGCTTCCGCCAGTCGGTCGCATACTACTTGATATAGCATTTTCGTGTAGGGGTCGCTGTCGTCATGCAGTTCCTGTAATTTGGCATCCACACTGGCGCAGAAGACAGCCACGCAGTCTCGTTTCCCCATGGAAAGAGGACGGATGAAATCGGAAAGACAGAGGAAGGGTGCGTCTGGCTTAGTGGCTTTCTGCTGACGAAGGCAAGGGAAAACAAAAGGCTCTTTTCCGTGTATGGATGTTCGTCCGGCCTTTTGTCCTTCCGCATAATCTTTACCGAAAGGTTCTTCATCCGGATAAATCAGCAAGTCGTCTTCCTCGCTGTTCACGGCTAACAAGCGGAACAGTCCGTGCGTGTGATACTGACCGTCCATCTCGTTAATGACTTTGTTTGCTTCGTCAAAGAGTTTGGCCGCTTCACGGGCTTGCGCACGGTCTTTCTCGGGGAAAGAGTCAATCCATTGCTGACGGCATGAAGGACAGTGGTGTACCTTGGAGATACTGCCGAATTTAGGAAGGAATCCCCATGTATAGTAAAAGTACATCCAATTGATGTAGGGAGCTACCTCATGTAAGTTATAAGTAATCGCTTTCGGTTCCATGCGTTTATCTGTCGAAAATAAGAGCTTCTCCTCTATAGGAATGGTCTACTTCTCCCTCCGCATAGACGGAATGTCCGTTTACAATGGTGCGCATTACTTTCCAGTGCAACGTGTCGCCTTCCAGCGGACTCCATTTGCATTTGCTGAGGATACAGTCTTTAGTGACTGTCCAGCCTTCTGTCTCTCGTTTCACTAATACCAAGTCGGCTTTGTATCCTTTTCGCAGGTAGCCTCTTTCCTTGATTTCGAAAAGTCTGGCGGGAGCATGACACATTTTTTCTACCACTTGGGTAATTGGAAGCACTCCCTCGTCAGCCAATTCCAGCATGGAGGGTAGTGAGAACTGTATCATGGGCATACCTGAAGCCGCCTTGAAGCATCCGCCTTGCTTTTCGGAAAGAAGATGGGGGGCGTGGTCGGTACCGATAGTGTCTATACGATTGTCCAGCAAAGCTTCACGGAGTGCTTCTCTGTCGGAGGCAGTCTTTACGGACGGATTGCATTTGATGCGGGCACCTCGTGTGAGATAATCTTTATCCGTGAACAGAAGATGCGCCAATACGGCTTCTCCTGTGATTTTCTTATTGAATTGATGCGGTTTTTCCACTGAACTGGTCAGTAAACTCGGTGTGAAGAAGGATAATTCTCTGGCGGTAGTCACATGGGCGATGTGCAGACGTGCGCCGCTTTCCTTGGCCAATTGCACCGCTAAGGAAGAGCAGTTGTAACATGCTTCCTCGTTGCGGATAGCGGGATGGTATTTCACATCCGGGTCTTCCCCATACAGGTCTCTGAACTTACGAGCGTTCTCGGAGATAAGTTTGGAATCCTCGCAATGCGTCATAATCAACAGGGGAGATTCATGGAAGATTCTTTCCAAGGCTTCCCGGTGGTCTACTAACATATTGCCAGTGCTGGCACCCATGAAAAGCTTCACTCCGCACACGTGCTTGGCGTCGAGTTTATGTAGCAGTTGTCCGTTGGTGTTGGTTGCTCCAAAGAAGAAGGAATAGTTCACTCTCGCTTTCTGACTGCCCTCTTCAAACTTACTCTCCAAAGCTTCCAAAGTGGTAGTTTGCGGTTTAGTGTTGGGCATATCCATGAATGACGTGATGCCTCCTGCTGCGGCCGCTTCACTTTCGGTGGCCATGTCCGCTTTTTGTGTCAGTCCGGGATCCCGGAAATGCACGTGTTCGTCTATGACTCCAGGCAAGAGGTACATTCCTTCTGCCTCGATGGTTTCTCCACAAGGGGTGGAAGGGACTGTTCCATCTTGAAGTATTTCGGCGATACGGTCGTCTTCTATAATCAACGAGCCTTTGAACTCTTTCCCTTCATTTACTAAGGTGGCGTCTTTTATCCAGGTTCTTTTGGCCATAATCTTCTTATTTGGAAGGATGTGGATATTTTCTTGTGAAACTTTGCAGGCGGAGTCGCATCACGCCGAAGAACGCTTCTCCAAAGATGCCACCGCTCATTTTGGAGGTGCCGAGTGTACGGTTCACGAAGATGACAGGCACTTCTTTTATCTTGAAGCCACATTTGTAAGCAGTGAATTTCATCTCTATCTGGAAAGCGTATCCCTTGAAGTGGATATGGTCGAGATCGATGGTCTCCAACACCCGGCGAGTATAGCATACAAACCCGGCTGTGGTGTCGTGGATGGGAAGTCCTGTGACTATCTTTACGTATTTCGAGGCGTAATAGCTCATCAACACTCTTCCGATAGGCCAGTTCACCACATTCACTCCGCTCACATAGCGTGAGCCGATGGACATGTCGTATCCTTCTTCCGCACAGGCTTTGTACAGGCGGGGCAAGTCGGAAGGCTTGTGGCTGAAATCCGCATCCATCTCGAAGATATAGTCATATTGATGTTCAATAGCCCATTTGAATCCTCGTATATAAGCGGTGCCCAGTCCTAATTTCCCCTTTCGTTCTATCAGGTGCAGACGGTTGGGATAGACTCCCATCAGTCTTTTTACCTCCTGTGCGGTGCCGTCGGGCGAGCCATCGTCAATGATAAGAATGTCGAAAGCTTTCTCTAAATGGAAAACAGCCTCTATGATATGGTCGATGTTTTCTATTTCGTTGTATGTCGGAATAATTACAATGCTGTCTGTTTGCATACCTTTACTGTTATTTGACGGCAAAGTTACACAAAAATATTGAACCATAAAGGGATGTGTGGAAACAGACACAAAAAATTAGCCCCTCTTCACAGAGGAGCTAATCCCAATTCCAATAGGTATTAGTCTTTTAAGGTAAAAAGATTGTTTTTAGGATAACAGTGCAAAGATGGCAATATTTTCGCTGATAAACAAAAACTTAATACGGAAAACAGAAAAAAGGGATGAATAAAGGGAAATATTAACATCCGTTGAGGGTATAATTGGCTATTTTATACTTTGATAAAGGTGTTGGCTTATGGATATTGTACGGGAAAATTTTTATATTTGAAGATTCTGTGGGGAAATGGGCGGAAAGCCGAATAAAAATCGTATATTTGTCCCATATTAGAAAAAGCAAGAAACTAAAAGGATATCAGAATATGAGTGAAAAACTTGAACATCCCGAATTGGGAAATCCACGGAACTTTGTGGAAGAAATCGTAGAGGATGATTTGCGCAATGGAAAGAATGATGGAAGAATCCAGACGCGTTTCCCACCCGAGCCGAACGGCTATCTGCATATTGGACACGCCAAGGCTATCTGCATGGACTTCGGAATTGCCGAGAAGTATCATGGAGTATGCAATTTAAGGCTGGACGACACTAATCCGCAGAAAGAGGATAACGAGTATGTGGAGGCTATCAAACGAGATATTCAGTGGCTGGGTTTCCACTGGGGACATATTTACTATGCGTCGGACTATTTCCAAAATCTGTGGGATTTCGCCGTGCGGCTTATCAAGGAAGGTAAAGCGTATATCGACGAACAGACCAGTGAGGAAATTGCCGCACAGAAAGGCACACCGACCGAGCCGGGAACTCCCAGCCCTTACCGGGATCGTCCGATAGAGGAAAACCTGCGCTTGTTTGAGAAGATGAATAGCGGAGAAGTGGAGGAGGGAGCCATGGTGTTGCGTGCGAAACTTGACATGGCGAATCCGAATATGCACTTCCGTGACCCGGTAATCTATCGTATCATCAACAAGGAACATCATCGTACAGGCACGAAATGGAAGGCTTATCCCATGTATGATTTCGCACACGGACAGAGTGACTTCTTCGAAGGAGTGACGCATTCCATCTGTACGTTGGAATTTTCTGTGCACCGTCCGCTTTACAATCATTTCATCGATGAGTTGAAAGAGGGAAAGGACTTGGAAGACCATCGTCCTCGACAAATTGAATTCAACCGGTTGAACTTGACATACACAGTCATGAGTAAACGTAAGTTGTTGGCTCTCGTGCAGGAAGGACTGGTCAGCGGATGGGACGATCCTCGTATGCCGACTATCTGTGGATATCGTCGCCGTGGATATTCTCCCGAGTCTATCCGTAAGTTCATCACGATGATTGGATATACCAAATTCGATGCTTTGAACGATTTCGCCTTGTTGGAGGCGGCGGTAAGAGAAGATTTGAACGCCAGAGCCACTCGTGTGTCTGCGGTGCTTGACCCCGTGAAATTAGTCATCACGAATTACCCGGAAGGAAAGACTGAAGAGATGGAAGCCGTGAACAATCCCGAGGATGAGACTGCGGGCACTCATACCATTACTTTCAGCCGTGAATTGTGGATAGAGCGGGCTGACTTCATGGAGGACGCTCCGAAGAAATTCTTCCGCATGACTCCGGGAAAGGAAGTGCGCTTGAAGAACGCTTATATCGTGAAGTGTACGGGATGTACGAAGGATGCCGAGGGAAATATCACGGAAATCCAGTGTGAGTATGACCCTGAGAGCAAGACGGGTATGCCGGGAGCTAACCGGAAAGTGAAAGGTACCTTGCACTGGGTGAGCTGTGGACATTGTCTTCCTGCCGAGGTAAGACTGTATGACCGTTTGTTCAGTGTGGAGAATCCTGCTGCGGACGAGCGTGATTTCCGTGAGCTGTTGAACCCGGATTCCATCAAGGTCTTGAATAACTGCTATGTGGAGAACTATTTGAAGGATGCAAAGCCGGGAGAATATCTCCAGTTCCAGCGCACGGGCTACTTCATGGCTGACCCTGACACTACACCAGAACACTTGGTGTTCAACCGCACGGTAAGTCTGAAAGATACTTGGAGTAAAATCAATAAAAAGAAATAAATGAAATATATCATAGTCGGAGGTCTGGCAGGCGGTGCGACAGCCGCCGCAAGGCTTCGGCGTAATGACGAATTTGCGGACATCCTGCTTCTTGAAAAGGGGCGGGATGTCTCTTATGCGGGATGCGGCACTCCTTATTATATAGGAGGAGTGATAGCCAACGAGTCCACGCTGCATGTAGCCTCGCCTCGTTATTTCAAGGAGCGTTATCATATAGATGTACGCACAGAGTCGGAAGTGGTGTCTGTGGATGCGGACAGAAAGGTGGTGAGAATTCATCCTGCCCAAGGGGAGGATTATGAGGAGTCGTATGATAAGTTGCTGCTTTCTACTGGTGCGGAGGCTGTTCTTCCATCCATTAAGGGAGTAGACTTGCCAGGCGTGTTCACCTTTCATTCTTTGGAAGATGCCTTGTCCGTGAAGCGTTTCATGGAGCAGTCGGCTTGCAAGGAGGCTGTGGTAGTGGGAAGCGGATTCATCGGTTTGGAGTTAGTGGAGAACTTGCGTTTGGCGGGTTGGAAAGTAACATTAGTCGAATCGAAAAATAGAGTTTTGCCAGCGATGGATGTGGAGTTCTCAGTGCGAGTACGCAAGGAGTTGGAAGCCCATGAGGTGAAAGTCTATACGGGTGTGACTGTGCAGGAGATTTCTTCATCGGAGCAAACCTTGGAAGCGCGTCTTTCTTCGGGCGATATATTGCGGATGGGTATGGTGATGCTTTGTGTGGGAGTGCGTCCGAACGTGAAACTCGCCAAGAATGCGGGGCTGGAAATAGGAGATTTGGGAGGAATAAGAGTGAATGCTTTTATGCAGACCTCCAATGAGGATATCTATGCGGTGGGAGACGCCGTAGAGACAATGGGACCTTTTGCTCGTTTTTGTTTACCTATGTTGGCTGGTCCGGCAAACTATTATGCTCGTATTGCTGCGGACAATATGTGTGGAGGCAATCAAAGGCGTGCGTATCCTTTGTGTACATCCATAGTGAAAGTGTTCGATTTGCAAGTGGCCAAAACGGGATGGACGGAGAAAGAGCTGACCGAGGCAAGAATACATTATCATTCCGCCACGGTTCATTCTTTCCAGCATGTCGGGTTTTATCCCGGGGCGAAGATGCTGACACTGAAAGTGCTGTTTGCAACGGATGGAGAGTTGTTTGGCGCAGAAGCCGTGGGAGCAGAAGGAGTGGACAAGCGGATAGACCAAATTTCAGCTGTGCTGAAGCATTCGGAAGCTTCTGTGGAAGATTTGATAGAGCTTGAGCCGTGTTATGCGCCTCCCTTTGGCTCGCCTAAAGACCCCGTGGTGTTAGCGGGCTATGTGGCAGACAATATTCTTCGGAAAAAGATGCTCCCCTTGTATTGGCAAGATTTGTTGTCCGAGAAACGGAAAGAGGCTATGTTGATAGATGTGCGCACGAAGATGGAGTACGCTGCGGGACATTTGAAAGGGGCGGTGAATATCCCTGTGGATGAACTGGATAATGCAGTGTTTGAGCTACCAGAGGGTAAGCCTGTATGGGTCTACTGTCGTGTGGGGATGAGAGGTTATGTAGCCGTCCGCAAGCTCATGCAATTATGGTCAGACAGGGAGATAAGAAACTTGGTTGGCGGCTACCTGACGTGTAAAGATTTAGTGGAATAAGATAACAGACGAACGATGAAAAAGATAATAATTGCCATAGACGGTTTTTCTTCGTGCGGGAAAAGCACGATGGCCAAGGACTTGGCCAAGGAAATAGGCTATGTCTATGTGGATACAGGTGCTATGTACAGGGCGGTCACACTTTATAGTTTGCGGCATGACTGCTGGAAAGAGGATGGGAGCTTGAACAGTGAGAAACTGGAGTCCCTGCTTTCGGACATTCACATCGAGTTTCGCTTTGATTCAGTGGAGAACCGTGCGCATACATACCTGAATGGGGAAGATGTGGAGAGCGAGATTCGTTCCATGGATGTGTCTTCCCATGTAAGTCCTGTGGCAGCGGAGCCTGCTGTGCGTGCGAAGCTCACGGAGCAGCAACGGGCGATGGGCAATGAAAAGGGAATCGTCATGGACGGAAGAGATGTAGGTACCACGGTATTCCCGCAGGCTGAATTGAAAATCTTTGTGACGTGTGCGCCCGAAATCAGGGCGGAGAGACGTTTTAAGGAACTTGTAGCAAAGGGGAAGCCTGCTGCATTTGAAGAGGTGTTGAAAAATATCAACGAACGGGATTATATAGACCAGCATCGTCCGGTGAGTCCATTGACCAAGGCGGAGGATGCCGTGGTATTGGATAATGGCAAGATGACCATTGCTGAACAGAAAGCGTGGTTGTTGCGGAAGGTGGAGGAAAGAACCAAGGCATGAAAATAGAGATTGACGAAGGTTCTGGATTCTGCTTTGGTGTGACTACGGCCATCCGCAAGGCTGAGAAAGAGCTGGAGCAAGACAAGAAACTGTATTGCTTGGGGGATATTGTGCATAACGGAAAAGAGTGTGAACGCTTGAAAGAAATGGGGCTTTCCACCGTAGACCATGCACAGTTCTGCCAGTTGCATCAGGCTAAGGTCTTGCTCAGGGCGCATGGGGAGCCGCCAACGACTTATCGACTGGCGGAGAAGAACGGTATAGAGATTATCGATGCTACGTGTCCTGTGGTGCTGCAGTTGCAGAAGCGCATCAAAAAGGAATATGACAAGGCAAAGGATACCGATACTCAAATTGTGATATTCGGAAAGAAAGGCCATGCCGAGGTGCTTGGACTGGTAGGACAGACTGACGGGCAGGCCATTGTGTTGGAAAGAGTGGAAGATGTGGAGCGGTTGGACTTCTCCCGCAGCATCAGCCTGTACTCCCAGACTACGAAGTCATTGGAGGATTTCCGTAAGATTGTGTCGTATATTCAGGCGCATATCTCTCCGGAAGCCACGTTCAAATATTATGACACTATTTGTCGTCAGGTGGCCAATCGAATGCCGAATATCCGTAAATTTGCCACTCAGCATGACGTGATTCTTTTTGTGTGCGGCAAGAAAAGCTCGAATGGAAAGGTGCTGTATAATGAATGTAAGAAAGTGAACGCGAACACACATTTGATAGACAGTGAGAAAGAGATAGATTTCTCTTGGCTGGAAGGTGTGGAGTCCGTGGGCATCTGTGGAGCGACTTCCACGCCTAAATGGCTGATGGAGGCTTGCAAGGAGGCTATTGAGAAAGGGTGCTGAACTATATTGTGGTCAAGATAAAAATAAAGCCGGATGATGAATTTCACCCGGCTTTATTTTAGTTCTTATCGTCTACATATTCCCACTTGTCATGCTTGGAAATACCTTTCTTTCCTCTGAGATACATATCAAATATCAGAGTGGAGTAAGCGGGGATGCCGCTCTTCGTTTCCGTACCGTAGGCTTGCTCTTGCGGAATATACACTATCCATCTGTCACCTAATTTCATTTGTTGCAGGGCGGTTATCCAGCCTGTCACTACACCGTTTACCGTGAATTTCGAAGGAGTGGATGTAGATAAGTCGAAGTCTTCCGTATAGGATTGGTCGAACACATATCCTGTCTTGTAGCTGGAGCTGGGGATAAGACGGCCTCTGTAGTCCACCGCCACAGAGTCGGTGTACTTGGGAGAGGTGCTTGTACTTTCTCCGGCCACCAACTCTTTTACGAAGATGAAGTCCTTTACATTGTCTACGGTAATGGTAGGCAATGTGAGCTGAGGCTGCAACTTGTAGTTTTGGAATATCTTCCATTTTCCGCCTACGTTCTTTTGGGCGGAGTCTGCCACTTGCAGGAGGTATTGCACATTGCGCTGCTGCCAGTTGTCAAACTCGCCCGGCTCTTCCGAGTCGGAGCAAGCCGCAAAGAGAGCCATAGCTCCTAACAGCAAGGCGGGAATAGTTGAACGTATCTGCATTTAGACAAGTTTTTTCAATAGACTTTCGATGCTTACTTTATCGCTGATGATATTCAGTAATTGGTCGATAGGCACACGCTCTTGCTGCATAGTATCACGATGACGCATGGTTACGCAGTTGTCTTTCAGTGTGTCGTAATCCACTGTCAGACAGTACGGTGTACCGATTGCGTCTTGACGACGGTAGCGTTTGCCAATGGAGTCTTTCGGATCGTACTGGCAATTGAAGTGGAAACGCAGGTTGTTCATGATTTCCTGTGCCTTCTCCTCCAGTCCGTCTTTACGTACCAACGGCATCACGGCCACTTTCACCGGTGCCAAAGCGTCTGGCAAACGGAGTACGGTACGTGTTTCGCCGTTTTCCAACTTCTCTTCACAGAAGGAGTGGCACATTACGGAAAGGAACATACGGTCTACACCAATAGAAGTCTCGATGTCATACGGTGTGTAGCTTTCGCCAGTCTCCGGGTCGAAGTATTTAATCTGACGGCCAGAGAATTTCTCATGCTGTGACAAGTCGTAGTTGGTACGGGAGTGAATACCTTCCACTTCTTTGAATCCGAACGGCATCTTGAACTCGATGTCCGTAGCGGCGTTGGCATAGAAAGCCAGTTTTTCATGGTCATGGAAACGGTAGTTCTCCGCTCCGAATCCCAGTGCCTGGTGCCATTTCATACGGTTCTCTTTCCATTTCTTGAACCATTCCATCTCAGTACCCGGCTTCACGAAGAACTGCATCTCCATCTGTTCGAACTCACGCATACGGAAGACGAATTGTCTTGCCACAATCTCATTACGGAAAGCCTTTCCTATCTGTGCGATACCGAACGGCAGTTTCATACGGCCTGTTTTCTGCACGTTTAGATAGTTCACGAAGATACCCTGTGCTGTTTCTGGACGCAGGTAAATCTCGTTCGCTCCTTCGGATGTGGAACCTACCTCAGTCTTGAACATCAAGTTGAACTGGCGTACATCCGTCCAGTTCTTCGTGCCAGAGATAGGATCTACGATACCCTCGTCCAGAATGATTTGTTTCAGTTCTGCCAAATCATTGGCGTTCATTGCCTTTTTATAACGTTCGTGCAGTGCGTCACGCTTTTTCTTGTGTTCCAACACACGAGGACTTGTCTCCATGTATTTAGCCTCGTCAAAGGAGTCGCCGAAACGTTTCTTGGCCTTTGCCACTTCTTTGGCTATTTTTTCCTCGTATTTGGCAATCTGGTCTTCAATCAACACATCTGCACGATAACGTTTCTTGGAGTCGCGGTTGTCAATCAACGGGTCGTTGAAAGCGTCCACGTGTCCGGAAGCCTTCCAGATGGTGGGGTGCATGAAAATAGAGGAGTCAATGCCCACGATGTTCTCATGCAGACGCACCATGGCTGACCACCAGTATTGTTTGATATTGTTTTTCAGCTCCACGCCGTTCTGTCCGTAGTCATATACGGCGGCCAGTCCGTCGTAAATCTCGCTTGAAGGGAAAACGAAACCGTACTCTTTACAATGAGCTACGATTTTCTTGAATACATCTTCTGCCATTATATATTGTTTACTTTGTTCTTTTTACTTGAAAGATAATACTATTCACTTGCAAAGTAAACGATTTTTTTCTTGATAACCAAAAACTCTTATTCTTTCAGCTCTATTTTAGTGTTAATAAACAGACGGAGAAGGAAAAAGGAGGAGAGGTGGATTACGGAAACCATTTTGCAGAAAAGCCTCTCCTCCTTTGTTTTTTACCAGTTTATGTCTATGGACGCACCGGCCATCAGCCAGAAACCGGGTTGTTTCACATTGCCGATGTCATAGTAGCGATGGTTGGTAAGGTTGTTCATTTGTACAAACAGGCGATACGTGGGTGCTGTCCATTTCAGTTTCACGTCCAACTGGGCGTAGGGGGCGTATGGGGTCAATGAGGAGTCCCATACGGTTTTCCCGTCCACGGTGTGTGGATTGGAAAGTAGCTGGAAGCTGCCCATCCGTTCTTGCCCGCGGAAATTCCATTCTGCGGACAGACGGCTGAACAGGCGGTGGCTTAACGTGAGGACTACCTTATGTCGTAGGTATTCCATGGCGTAATTGGACTTGTAAATCTCCACTGCGTCATGCCTTTTCTGATGGATGTAAGTATAACTTCCCCGGAACTGTCGCAGGAAGCTGCTTTCTCCCCACCAGTATGTGAAGTCAAGCATGATATCTACTCCGTAGCCCAGATTGTCCAACTTGAAATTGGCAGAATGATAGATGGTGTAATTGTTCTCTTTGTCAGAGGGGTATAACACCCAGTCAATCATGTTTGTGCCTTTGCGGTAGAATCCTTTCACACTTGCGTTGAACCCTCTGAGGGCATAGCGTGCTTGAAATGAATACTCTTGCGTTTCTTCCGGCTTCAGGCCCGTATTGCCCTCTTGCGTGGGACTCTTATAATATAAGTCGGTAAAGGTCGGCATACGGAGTGCCTTGTTCCATGAAAAGGCAAACTTCCACTGTGAGCTGGGGCGATAGGCAATGTCCACGCCTGGGTAAAAGTGGAATTGATGGTCTAAGGCTGAGTTCTGGTTGGCCAGTAAGCCTGCGGAGAGCGTCCATCGGTTCAACAAGACTGTATGTTCCAAGTAATAACTGATATTCGTGCGGTTGTCTTTCTTGGTGAACTGTTTTCCGTGGTGACCGGGTACGTTCACTTCCTGTCCCTCTACGATGGGTCTTCCGAGGGAAGTGCTGAGAATGCCCTCGTTGCGTATTTCCGCTCCGACTGAAGTTCGTCCAAGTATCCAATCCGTCCATGTGTTCAGAGAGATACCCTGCACATCTACTTGGGCGAAGTTCTCGCCTTTATCGGAATGGCGTATTAATTGATAATGGTCGGTGGCGCGGTTCCAGTATGCAGAAGGGGCAAAATGCACCTTGCCTTTTGTCTCTGCCGACACACTCACCAGGTAACGGCGGTTGGCCTCGTACTGGTTGGGATATGCACCACTGTAGAATGTGTTTGCTCCGTAATTATAGGTGGTCAGTCCGGCTTGCCATTTCAGGGATAAGGCGTGATTCTCCCATGCGCCAGTGTAAAACACATTCGCCTTGTTGAAATCGCTGTTTGCAGTGCCTCCGTCGCTGCGGGTGTAGTTGCCGGACAAACGATTGGAAAGGGTCCCTTTTTGCAGGTTCAAGGTTCCTCCTGCTTCCGCCGTACCAAATGAACCTCCTGCTGCTTGCAGGGAAATCCCTTGGTGGTTGGTTTCTTTGGTCACGATGTTTATCGCACCGCTGAAAGCGGATGAGCCATAGCAGCGTGAGGCGGCGCCTTCGAGGATTTCCACTCGTTCTATGTCTTGTGTATTGACGGGGAGAATAAAACTTAGATGACCCGTTTGAGGGTTGTTTAGAGGAATACCGTTGAGCAGCACTGTAAGCTGATCAAAGGTTCCTCCGTTAAGTGTGACATCTGTCTGAATACCGTATGCTCCTCGTTGTCGTACATCTACAGCGGAAGCGAGTTTAAGGATGTCGTTTACACTTTGGACGGCCGCACCTTCAATATCTTTGCGGCTCAAGATTGTGACAGGGCGTGCCGACTGGCTTGCTGGCAGTGGCGATCGGGAGCCTATCACGTCTAAGCTGTCCAGTGCATATTCCTTTTGAATGGCCGGGCTGTCCGTAGTCGTCTTTTGCGTCTGTGCCGAAATACAGTCCACGTTGGCGAAAGCCAATGTGGCTGCGGACAGTACGCTGATACGCACTTCCCTGTTCAAACTTTGGAATGTGGCGTAGGGCTTCCGTGAGAAGCGGTGGAACGTCAACACCTGGGGCTTAGTTTGAAATTTTTTTTTGTACATTACTTTTTGTGATTCTATTGATTGCGGTTTCCGTAAACCGTTTATTGCGTTTTATGCACTCATCTTCTTTTTCTTGGTCTCTATCGAGTGAAGTAAAGTCTGTACACGTGTGGGAATCAGTCTTTCTTTGAACACTACCATGTCCGCTGCGAAATAATTGAAAAGTCCCGACAGGAGCAAGGCTGCGAAGTTGCACCAGATTACTCCCCATCCGAAGATACGTTGGAACAATAACAGGAACACCATCTTGACGAGGAATCCCAGAACGGACGACATATTGAAAAGGAAGAAACGGAGACTAAAGTCTTTGGCGGAATGTTTCGTCAGCCTTTTCCTCCAAATCCAGTAATAGGAACAGATGAAATTGCTTAGTACTGCGAACTCAAAGGATATGATGGGAGAGAGGACATAACTTCCCCAGTAGCTGGTAAAGAAGAAATGCGAGCATATCCATAATACCAGTGTGTCGATGCCTGTACCTAACAGACGGCTGGCGACAAATTCCAAATAAGTGCGAAAGGAAGTCACTTTGCGATGATGTTTGGTTTATAAGGCTTTAAAGGGTCTTTCTTGGCAAGGTCGCTACGGTCAGTGAAGAACTGACGGAACCATGCGATGAATAGAAAGGCGGCGATTAAGATGCCCGCAATATCAAATACTCTTAACGTTTGTCCTGCGATGTCCCAAGATAAGGACGGCAACGAGGTGTACATGTAAATGACATTGACGAAAATGATGACGAGACGGAACTCAGTGGGGCCAAAACAGCCATAGGTTAGTCTGAACTCGTCTTTGATAATGGTGGAAATGTAGGTGTAGATGGACAAAACCAAGTAGCCTGCCAACACAAGCAAGGCCACGTCTAAACGAAACATGGGGCCAAGTCCTGCGCCGATACACATCATGCAGATTGTCACCGCATCCAACGTATGGTCAATGAAGAAACCGTAAAGCGGGCGTTGCAGGTGTCGTACACGAGCTAGTGTGCCGTCCAAACTGTCTCCATACCAATTGATAAGCAACCCTAAGGAAGAAATCCACAGATATTCCACTTGAATGTGTGCCAGTATAAAACCTAAAGCACATAAAGCTCCTCCCACTAATCCGATGACAGTTAAAATATCGGATGTCATCCATGCTGGTTGTCGTTCTGCCAACCACACAAGTGCCTTTTTTTCAGCCTTGTTCAAAATAGAAGTTTGGATTCTATTTGATGTTTCTTTTCCCATGTTTGTGAATTTGGCGACAAAAATAAAGATTAATTTTGTGTAACGTTATGACAATAGGGAATTTGGAACAGAAAATAAGTGTTTTGTCATTAAGCGTGGTAAGTAAGGCCATACATTATAATAAAAATCGTGCGGATGAAATCTTTCCATCCGCACGGTCATATATGATAAAATCATTTTCGTCATTTAAAGCTTTCAGCTTTGGCACTCCGCTTAAGTCGAAGTCCGTTGTGAAATCCCTTAGCAAGCCAAATTGGCGTTGCCGATGAGTCTCAATGAGCTGTCAAGCATTTCCATCAATTTTTCAATCAACTTTCTCATAAAATTACCCTTTCATTTAATGGTTCTAAGTCTTTAAGACTTTTCACCTGTTCAACTTTTGTTATCCTTTTGAGGAAAGGGACTTCTCACGAAGTGCCATCCTCTTTGTCGAGTACTCTCTTGTCATCCTATCTTTCCAATCTTTCTCCTCAGTTTACCTAAGCTGTTATCCTTTCTTCTCTTTTTACGTTATCCCTTACTGTCAATTTACCTCAAAACCTAATTGTTTCGCTTAATTACACTGCAAAGGTACGGCCAAGGGGGAGACTGACAAAGAAAACTATGTTTTACAGCATAAAATAGGGCGTTTTGTTGATTTATATCAATGTTTGGCCTTTTCTTCTGCCAATAAGGCAGCACCGATGGCGGTTCTGTATTCCGCATAGGGCGGTATATGGAATCGAACTCCGTAAATGGCCTCTAATTTAGGGAAAAACACCTTGCATTGCGGTAACTTTGTCATGTTGCCAATCAGCATGAAGTCTTTTATCCCCGTGTTGAGGGAGGACAGAATGGCGGCACTGCCGATGGCCTGCAAAACCATTCCAATAATGCCGATGGCGATGTCAGCTGGAGCGGCGTTTGTCTGCGCTTTGGCGAAAAGGGAAGCAGTAGCATCCAAAGGAAGCCCCTGCAATGGATGGGTGGAAATGTCTCGGATTTGCAGGTTTATCTGGGAAATGTCTCCCCCCTTTGCCAATTCTGCTATTTCTTTGAAGTGGTCTGTCTTCAGCAGCAGACGGGAAAGTCCTTGAAGGGTGCCGCCACCTAATCCGATACCACCAATATGACGTATGTCCTTGCCTTCTATTTGTACAAGGGATGTTCCCGTTCCCATACTGACCACAATCATCCGTTGGAGTTCAGAGCCATAGCAAGCACCCAGACCGTCCGCCTTGAACTCGTCCGTCTTGTCCGTGGGTAGTCCGTAGAGCGGGGGCTCCACATAGGCACTGCCTGCGCCGGTAATCATTACACGTCCAATATCGGAAAGTTGCAGGTGGTTGTCGTACATGAACTTGCCCAAAGCACCAAATAAAGAAGAAATGGGGTCTTTGGCCGTAATGAACATGGGCGACTGGATAAGGCCTTCTTTCAGGCCGATTATCTTGGTGGTACTGCTGCCTACGTCTATGCCTATTACTGTTTTCATGTCTTTTAGTTGGATTTATGTGTCATAATGTCCAGCACTTTTCGGTCTACGGCTGTCATCGCATCCTTTCCGATACTGGTTAGATTGTGAATGGTGATGTCCACGTCATCGTCCACGATGCCTTCTACCGAGGAGACTGTTTCGTTCTCCATCGCCAACATGGCCGACAATATGGCGGTACTCACTCCGCTGGTCAGTTTCAAGGCACAGGACGGTTTGGCGCCATCACATAGCATGCCGCTCAGATTGGCCACCATGTTTTTCACGCAATAAGAAACTTGCGGATAACCTCCACCCATTAAATAGGTGATACCACATCCACTTCCTGTGGAGGCTACCACACATCCACACAAGGCGGAAAGTGGCCCTAAGCTTTGTTTGATGTAAATGGCGGTGAGATGGCTCAGTATTAAGGCGCGAGTCAACTCCTCGTCTGTGTTGTGGTTCTCCTCCGCAAAAGTCACTACGGGATTAGTGGCGCAGATGCCCTGGTTTCCACTGCCAGAGTTGCTCATCACGGGAATCATCGCTCCTGCCATACGTGCGTCACACGCACAAGAGGTGTTGGACAGTATATGCGAGAAGATACTCTCGCCCATGATACCCTTTCCCCAGGGACGGGACAATGTTTTCCCCAATCTGTGTCCGTAGTTTCCTTTCAAGGACTCTTCGGCGGCTTTTTCGTTCAACACTCTGGCTTCCTTGATGAAATCCACTTCTTCCAATGGAGCGGTAGTGGCGAATTCAAACACTTTTTTCAAGGATAATTCAGGCTCGTCTTTTCCATTCTCTCCACCTTCTTCCAAAGAGACGGGAAGGGACAGAGTTATTTTCCCGTCTGCTTCCCAATGAGTGAAACGGGTGTGTTCTCCGCTGATGATGACTTTGGAGGTATGTGCCAAATGGTCAAAGGTATCTTCTTTTTCCGCTTTCACCAAGGCTTCCACATAGAGCTTTTCGTCTAAGTTCTCTTTCAAGTGGATGGAGATTCGTCCTTCTGCGATATACTTCTTTCCCTCTTCCACTTTCTCGGGAGAGACCTCTTTCAATACTTCCAGTCCGTAAGATGATTTCCCAATGAGGGCACCCAGAGCCACGGCAATGGGGAGTCCCACCATTCCTGTACCTGGAATACCTACGCCCATGGCGTTTTTCAGGATGTTGGCACTGAGGTACAGCTCTATTTGGGATGGATGGTGAGTACAAGCCAACTCACAGGCTTTCGCCACGCACAAAGCCACACAGGCGGGTTCCGTGCATCCGATAGCTGGCACCACACCGTGTTTTATCAGTGCGATGATCTTATTTCTTTCTTCTTTTTCTATCATGTGTCCGTTTAGTAATGAGTAAGGTGTGTGAAAAGTGTTCTTCTGGAACACTCTCCGACACACCTTACTCCTATTAATATAATTGCTATGACGCGATGTTATTTCTTGTAGTTCATCAAACCCGAGTTCAGGAAAGCCAAGTACCTGTCGATGTCCTCATCGTAAGAGTAGGACTTGTTAAGCGGCATTCCCTCGTTGTCGAGCAATACGTAGAACGGCTGGGCGTTCGCTCCGAATTTGGAGCGTTGCAGATAGCTCCACTTGTCGCCTACGGTACGCAGTTTGTGCGTTTGTCCGTTTTCGGTGACAGTCATCGGTTCTGGCAGCGGGGTCTTGTCGTCCACATAAAGCTGTATCAGCACGTAGTCGTTCTGGATGATGTCGCTCACCCGGGGATCGCTCCACACGGCTCCTTCCATCTTGCGGCAGTTCACGCAGCCGAAGCCGGTGAAGTCTATCATCACAGGTTTTCCTACTTGTTTGGCGTAGGCCATTCCCTGCTCGTAATCTTTGTATTTGGCGGTCACTTCACCTTTGTACAAGCTGAAGTCTTGGGTGTTCATCGGTGGTGCGAACGCACTGATGGCTTTCAACGGCGCACCCCACAGACCTGGTATCATGTAGATAGAGAATGCGAAAGAGAACAGGCCGAGGAAGAACTTCGGTACAGTTGTGTGCCGTACATCTTCGTCATCGTGCGGGAATCGAAGCCAGCCCATCAGATAAGCTCCTAACAGTGCGAAGAGCACAATCCACAGGCAGAGGAAGGTCTCGCGGTCCAGTATATGCCAGCCGTATGCCAAGTCGGCCACGGAGAGGAATTTCAAGGCGAAAGCCAGTTCCACGAATCCTAATACCACTTTTACGTTGTTCATCCAACCTCCGGATTTTGGCATGGATTTCAGCCAAGCCGGGAACATAGCGAAGAGGGTGAACGGCAGTGCCAGTGCGATGGCGAATCCTAACATACCTATGGTCGGAGCGAGGATATTGCCGGAAGTAGAAACACTTACCAACAGGAAGCCGATAATCGGGCCGGTGCAGGAGAAGCTTACCAGCGACAAGGTGAAAGCCATCAAGAAGATGCTCAACAAACCACCCGTGGAGGATGCTTTGTCATCTACCTTGTTGCTCCATTTGGAGGGCAATGTCAGCTCAAATGCGCCAAAGAAGCTGGCGGCAAACACTACCAACAACAAACAGAAGAAGATGTTGAACACGGCGTTGGTGGCCAAGGAGTTCAAGGCACTTGCGCCGAACAATCCCGTGATAATCAGTCCCAAGGCTACATAGATAACCACAATGGAGAGACCATATAGCCATGCGTCGCGGATTCCTTTTTTCTTATCTTTCGTGCGTTTCAGGAAGAAGCTCACGGTCATCGGGATGATAGGCCATACACAGGGCGTAAACAAAGCGATGATGCCGCCTAACAACCCTAAACAGAAGATGGTGAACAAAGACTCGTTGGTCGGAGTAGAGTCTTCTCCGAATTGCTGCAACTGTTTTACCACGGGTTGCCACAGGTTCTTCAAACTGGCACTATCCAACGGGGCTACTGTGGTGGCCGCTGCGGCAGAGTCTACCGCTGTGGTATCAATCTCGCCATTGACGGTTTGCACACTGTCTAATGCCATGGTATTCTGGGGAGTACCGCTTTGCTGCGTCATGGCAGCAGCTTCGGCTTTGGCCGCTCCTGCTGCAGGAGTACCCTTTCCGCTATAGCTGAACTCCACGCTGGTAGGTGGCAGACAGTTCTCGTCGTTGCAGGCACCATATTCCAGATAGCCGCTTACGTTGTAAGTGGGTTCGGTGATTTTCAGTTTCTGCACGAAAGTACAAGAATGCTCGAAAAAGCGTAGCTCCATGCCGAAAATATTATCGAATTTTTTGATTTCCCGGCCTTGTGCTTTCAGTTTCCCATCTTTTACAACTCCCTTGGATTTGTCAAGGTGGAAGGTGGCGGAAATCGGACCAGAGTTGGGAAGGTCGGTAGAATACACATGCCATCCTGCTCCAATCTTTCCGGTGAAGATAATCTCTATCTCACTTGGAGACACCTTTTTCTGACTTACGCTGAAATGAACAGGGTTCTGCATCTGTGCGAATATCGGCAGACATAACAACCACAGCCATAACAGACTGAAGATTTTTTTTTGTGTCATACGTCTTGTAATTGCTTTTTATGGTTGCAAAGTTACACTCTTTTGGGGAGAAATTGGCACGGATGGACAATAAATTGTTTGTGCTTTACACATCCCCTGTTTTTTTAACTCCTCAATACAGTACGTCCTGTTTATATAAACACATGAAAAACCGATTTCCTTAGTGTAAAGGAATAATCCAAATTCGATAACGTTCCTGCGACTTTATCCGATGGATGTTCTATGTGGATAAATGAGTCAAAAAACGCAAAAGGCTTCGATGGCCAATGAAGCCTTTTGCGATGAGCAACGAAGCAGGCTTCGATGGGGAATGAAGCTAACTGCATGAATAAGACAATGCCTTGAGCGATGTCTTCGTTTCTCGTCTTTCCTCTACAGAAAATCCGGAAGCTGGCAAAATTCTAATTCTCTTTCAGAAAAGCATAAAAAAGACAGCGATGTACTTTAAGTAAACCGCTGTCTTTTGTGGAGCTGGAGGGGTTCGAACCCTCGTCCAAACAAGGAGACCATTCGCTTTCTACATGCTTATTCCGGCCTTCGGTTTTCGTGCGTAAGCAAGACCCGGACCACCCACTTGCGCCTTATCCTCTAAAACTTCATCCATGACGCGAGGCCGTCACAGACTATTTCCGATTTGACTGCACCGCTGTATCAAGAAGCTTCGGAACCACAGCTCTTGAGCGATGTCTCGTTCCGCCACCTTGTGGCGGAATAAAGCCAACTTACTATACTTCGGTTAGGCAGCGAGAGCGTAATTGTTTTCTTCGCCAGATATAGTTTGACAATTCCGATTATAGAGAGAACGGTCAACCCTCTGCATGCTTACAAACCACCTCATCTTGCTGTCAAATCCAGTCAGCCCCGGATGTGTAAATGGTTTATCGGATGCCTCTGCATCCCTTATTGACTTGCAAAAGTAGAGCTTTAAAATGGGACTACCAAACATTTTATGTGAAATATTCGCATAAACCAATGCTTTTATGTATTTTTGCAGCCGCATTGGTGTCGCAGGCTCTTGCAACGAGAGGGCTGCGGTGAAAAGGGAACTGGGTGAGAATCCTGGACAGACCCCGCTACTGTGAGTTCGATATACCTTATTATATAAGGTGTATTTTTCTTCTGAACCAGCGTAAAGCCACTGTTTGCTTATGCAAGCGGGAAGGCGTTCGGAGGAAGAACGAGTCAGGAGACCTGCCGTGCGTTCATGACTGACTTCCGTTTCCCGGGGAAATGGGACGGACAACGTGTTTACGTATGTTTCGACGACTGCAAATAGTGAAAGTGTTCCTTTTGACAGGAACGCTCTTGATGTGTATGGCCGCAAGGGCTGTATCCCTTTCTTCGGGTGCTTCCGTGGAGAGAAGGGACAGTGTGTTCCGCTTACGGGAACTCTTTGTCCTTTCACGTCCGTATGCGGCTATCGTGTCTTCCCAGCAGCTTGCCGGGGAGACGTTGCAACGCTTGAACGCACACAGTGTGGCGGATGCCTTGCGCTATTTTGCGGGAGTGCAGCTGAAGGATTACGGCGGCATGGGAGGACTGAAGACCATTGATGTGCGAAACATGGGGTCTCAACACGTAGGGGTGTTTTATGACGGGATTCAGTTGGGCAACGCACAGAATGGGGTGGTGGACTTGGGGCGTTTCTCCTTGGACGACTTGACTTCCGTCTCACTTTATAACGGTCAGAAAAGTGATATTTTCCAGTCGGCTAAAGATTTCTCTGCCGCTTCATCGGTCTATCTGCAAAGTCGCAAGCCTTCCTTCTCGAAGGGGAAACATACCAATCTAATAATGAGATACAAGGCTGCCAGCATTCAATTGGCGAATCCTTCTTTCCGCTGGGAACAACGACTGAATGCCCATGTGTCGATGAGCGTAAGCGGAGAGTATGTTCATTCCAACGGAAGATACAAGTTCCGTTACCGGAGAGTGAACCAGTTGGGTGAGACGGCATACGATACGATGGCGGTGCGGAAGAACAGCGACATTACGGCTTATCGGGCAGAAGCGGGCGTGTATGGACAGTATGCAAGGGGTGAATGGGAAGGCAAGTTGTATTATTATGATTCGGACAGAGGATTGCCGGGAGCTATCGTGAAGAACGTTTGGCAGAGTGGGGAAAGACAGGGTGACCGTAATTTCTTCGCGCAGACGGCCTGGACGCACACGGTGACTCCTTTTTATAAACTGAAACTCAGCGGAAAGTATGCCTACGACTATACGCATTACTTGTCGAACGACACCGTTTATTTCCTGCAAGAACAGGTGGTGCGGAAGATGCAGTATGACAATGTGTATCGGCAGCAGTCCGCCTATTTCTCCATGATTCATGGCTTTGAGTTGCGTCCTTGGTGGGGGCTTTCATGGGCTACGGATGTGGAATATGCCAAACTGGATGCCGTGCAAAAAGGGGTGGGCACACCTTTTACCTTTCCACGCCGTACTACGCTGATGACTGCCTTGGCCACCGCCCTTCAACGAGGAGGTTGGAAAGCGCAAGTTTCTCTCTTGCAAACTTACGTTTTAGAGCGGGTGAAAAATAATTACAAAGCACCGAACAAGCGGGAACTCTCTCCAGCGGTGTATATGAGTTGGAAGCCTTGGGAAAAAGAAGATTTCACCTTGCGGGCGTTCTATAAGCGAATCTTCCGTATGCCCACGTTCAATGACTTGTATTATACGCAGATAGGTTACTCACAGTTGAAGCCGGAATTTACCGACCAGATAGACGGTGGCTTCACCTGGCGTAAAACCTTTCAGAACGCTTTCTTAAAGGTTCTTTCCGTGCAAGCGGACGGTTATCTCGCTTTCATCACTGATAAGATTATCGCCTCGCCTACGGGCAGCAGCTTTCGCTGGATGATGAGCAACATGGGAAAGGTCAAAAGCCGTGGGGTGGATGTCTCTTCGCAGTTGGCTGGCTTTGTCGGTCCTGTGGAATGGAACACCCGTCTGACGTATTCCTTCGCCCGGGCGCAAGACTTCACGAAGATAAACGGGATGAAGATGTCGTCATACGGTGACCAGATACCTTACACGCCCCGTCACAGCGGTTCTGCCACGGCGGAGTTGGATTACAAGGGCTGGGGATTGAACTACAGCTTCATCTATGTGGGCGGACGGTATAACGGAGCGGTGAACAACATTGAGCGCAACTATGTGCAGCCGTGGTACACCCATGATTTTTCTCTGCAAAAGGTGTGGACGCTCTGGAAGGTGTATCGATTGAAAACCATGGTGGAGATGAACAACGCTTTCAATCAGTATTACGATGTAGTGTTGAATTATCCCATGCCGGGTCGCACTTTCCGCTTTATTATTTCCATGACGATATGAGTAAGAGGTATATACTTTATCTGCTGTGTGTGTGCTTGTGGGCGGCTTGCCGGGAGGATGAACGGGTTTTCCTGTCGGACGACTCGCAGGTGGCTGTGCCGTTGCAAGCCCCTGTCATACAGGGCTTCTATCAGCTCAATGAGGGAAACATGGGGATGAACCGTGCCAGTATCGACCGCTTCGACTATACGACAGGGGTGTACACACGGGACATCTTTTCCGCCTACAACCCGGAGATTGTAAAGGAGTTGGGAGATGTGGGGAATGACATCGGCATTTATGGAGACAAGGTATATGCGGTGATAAACGTGTCGAATTATGTGGAAGTGTTTGACCGCAGGACGGTACGTCACATCGGAACAATTTCCATTCCGAACGTGCGGTATGTGACCTTCGAAGGCGGAAAAGCCTATTTCTCTTCTTACGCCGGGCCTGTGGCCATAGACCCGAACGCCAACAAGGGCATGGTGGTGGAGGTGGATACGGCCAGTCTTGCCATTACCCGTCAAGTGGAGGTGGGGTATCAGCCGGATGGAGTGGCGGTGGCGAATGGCAAATTGTATGTGGCCAATTCTGGCGGATATCGTGTGCCGAACTATGACCGCACGGTGTCTGTCATCGACCTTGCGTCTTTCCGTAAGATAAAGGATATAGACGTGGCCATTAACTTGCATCACCTCACGGTGGACAAGCGGGGATTCCTTTACGTCACTTCTCGTGGGGATTATTACGGAGTGCAACCTGATATGTACGTCATTGACACAAAGATGGACAAAGTGGTGGAGGACACTCATATTCCGGTCACGAACTTCTGGCTGGATGGCGATTCCTTGTATTATTACAGTGTGGCGTTCAGCTATGTGACGGGAAAGAATACCATTACCTATGGTATCTATGATACCTTGACCCGCCAGAAGCTTACGGATCATTTCATTACAGACGGGACGGAAAGTCAGATAATGATACCGTACGGTATTGCGGTGAATCCTGTGACAAAGGAGATTTTTGTGACTGACGCACAGAATTATGTAGTGACAGGCTATGTGTATTGCTTCACTCCCGATGGAAAATTAAAATGGAAAACGGAAGGCGGGAATATTCCCGGACACTTTGCGTTTTATAAACAATAATAGCAGATGAGAAGAACAGGGTATTTATTATTTCCGCTTTTAGCGACAGCGTTGTGGACAAGTTGTAGCTCGTCGGAAGATGAGATAAAGGATCCGCAAAATCCTTCTGAACAAGAGGAAGACTATGTGCCGGCCACTATTAGCAAAGTGTTGGATTATCTTCCCGCACCTGGACAGTTTGTGAACACAATGCCCGCCTATAAGGAGGGAGATACGCAGGACGACCTTAACCAGAAGGCGTGGGAAGCCATTAACGGAACAAAGAACAGTTCCATGATTTCGTTGGGAAGTTATGGGGGCTATGTGACCTTCCAGTTGAGTCATACGGTGGAGAACAAGCCGGAGTTGTGTGATTTCCGTATATTGGGAGATGCGTTTTATTCAAACGCCAATCCTGATCCCAATGCGCCGACAGGGGGAAGTAGTGAGCCGGGCATTATCTATGTGGCTTACGACCGCAATAAAAACGGAAAGCCGGACGAAGACGAATGGTATGAGATTGCGGGGAGTGCCTATCAACATCCTGAAAGAGAAGCCTTTTACCAAAAGGCGCAACAAGCCGGACTGGATACTAAGACCGTGAAAGGGTATGAGATTACATATACCCGTCCGCTGGCAGAACCTGATTCTACGGCGTTTATCGGCGATGGCTTGCAGAAGTTGGCTCCCTACGTCAATTGGACGGACAATCAGGGGAAAAGTGGAACTGTATATAAAAATACTTTCCACCCGCAAGCATATTACCCGGCGTGGATAAAGGAAAATCAGCTTCTTTTAAAAGGAACTCGGCTGCCACAGAATGCCATTGATGAGAGTGGGAAAGGTACGTATTTCGTATTGTATACTTTCCGATACGGATATGCGGACAACTATCCTAATAACGACATTCATTCAGCCATCGATATAGACTGGGCGGTGGATGGAAATGGAAACAAGGTAAGTCTACCGGGTATAGACTTTGTGAAGATTGTGTCTGGCGTAAACCAATACAATGGATGGTTAGGAGAATGTTCCACGGAAGTAGCTGGTTTTGAGGATCTGACTCATGCTAAGACACCAGTGAAAACTGCCGATTTGATGAAATAACTAATTCTATAAAACAATGAGAAAACTATTTTATTACACAGCCTGTGCTTTGTGCATGGGATTGGGATTCGCCTCTTGTGCGGATGATGAGGATGATACAGTCATTGTCGATCCTGCCCCAAAGGTGGTGATGGATATCGAGGGTGGGATTGACGTACTTAGGGATTTCGCTCAGCTGGATACTTTGAAGTTAAAAGCGCAAGTCCTTGTGCCGGGAACTTATCAGTTCCAATGGATTGTGGACGGTAAGAATGTATCCACAGATTCTACCTACGCATTCACTTCCACGAAAGCCGGAGAGCATACGATTGCGTTGAAGTACACTAATGAAAAGGGAGAGAGTCGTGGTGTACAGGATGCCATTACTGTTAATGGACGTTTTGCGGACGGAACCTTTGTATTGGTGGAGAACTTCAAATATGGTACAAACGGAACCTTGACGCATATTGACAAGAAAGGTATGGTGGTAGACAGTGCTTATTATCGAATTAATAATCGAATGTTGGGTAATATCTGCGAGGATCTTTTCATTGCCAATGACAAAATGTATGTGATTGCGCAGAATTATCCTACGGATTCGAAAGTGGGTATGCTTACAGTGGCGAACGCACAGACGTTGGAGCATGACACGATTTGGAGTTCCAAGGAACTTAATTGGCCGACTCATCTTGCGGTAGCCAACCATGTCATTTATATACGTGACAATAAAGGCGTATGGGCGTTGGATGATAACTTGCAGAATCTTTCCTTTATTGAAGGGACTGAGGGAGCGACTAAGTTGCGTATGACCACTATCGGCGACAAGGCGTTTGCGGCTAATGGAAAGAACGTGATGGTATTGCAGGATAAGAAGGTGGTGAAGACCTTGGAGTTCTCCGACAAAGTGACTTCCGTAGTGAAGTCTGCGGATGGCAACTTGATGGTGTCAACTGGAACTACGGACAATAAGATTATCACGGTGAATCCTTCTACCTGTGAGATAGTGAAGTCTTATACAGTGGACGGTTCTTTAGGTAAAGGTTGGGGAGTGGCTCCTGCCATAAGTGTATTCAAAAACTACGCTTACTACACGAATACTACCACGACTATCAATCGTTATGACTTCACTACAGGACAGTCTACGACTATGGTGGATGTGAAAAACTTGATACCAGACGCTACGATGTACTATAATAGCTTGGGCGTGAACCCGACCACAGGAGATGTCGTGATGGCGACGATTAAAGGATATGGTCCTGATGCGTTGGTGGATAATATCATGGTGATGAACTTTGATAACGACACCAAGACGATGCGTACTTACAAGGGCAAGATACAAGGCTTCCCCGCCGGTGTCTTCTTCCCTGCTTCTTTCAAGTAATCAATTGATTTGTATATAATCACAGGCCGTGTAAGAAGATTGCACGGCCTGTGTTGTTTTTCTCTACTTTTTTGTACCTTTGCAAAAAACTACAATGAATAGAAAGACAGTTTTATTTGCATTGGCAGGCATTATTCCTTTTTGCACTTTTGCGCAGGAAACAAGGGCGGGTAAGTTTGCGCTTGTCGGAGGTTATGAACATTTCCCTGAACAAAGAAAGGGGAATGGTTATAATGTGGGAATAGAGTATGATCGTTATTTGTGGAAAAACATTTACGCCGTAATGAATTTCCATGCGGGTGTTAATGACGGTCAGACATCGACCAGTTATATAAGAGATAATGTATCTTATAATTTTAATCTGTCAAATAGTGTGAGGGATTATATGTTAGGTGTCGGTCTTGGCTATGATTTTTTGCACAGGAAAAGACATACAATGTACTTGCAAGGGACTGTTGGCTTAGGTTCTTCAGAAGAACAGAAAGATTATATAACCATCTCTCCTGGTGCTGGCTATGATATGGTAGATACTCAGATAGACAAATCAACCCGCTTTGCTATTTCTGTATCAGCGGGGTATGATTATCAGTTAACCAAATTAGTCTCAATAGGTATCAATTATACTGGTTGGCAAATTGGATATGAGTACAAGAACTCGGCAAATTTAAAATTAGGACTGAGTTTTTAACTCGACACAACTTCATGGAGTCATTGATGTGAAATTCTATATGTATAGGCTTTGTTGTAGGAGAGATAGCTATCCACGGAGCTATGCACAGGTACGCCGGGATTTTCAACTTCTTTCATAAGAAAAGGGGAGAAAGTGAAAGATTCTGCGGAAATGTAACGGTTTTGTAACACAGATGTAGTATCTTTGCAGTAAGAATCGGGGTGTATTGAAAAATCCCCGTTCATAAGACAAAGGAGAAATAAATTAAACAGACTCATGAATAACTCATTTTTCAGTCGTTTCGCACCGAAAGAACCCAAGTTCTTCGTGCTGTTGGAGAATTTGTCCAACGTGTTGAAAGAAGCCACCGGGCTTTTAGTGGAATGTCTGCAATATGCTGATGCGGAGAAACAAGAGGAATACTATCGTCTCATAAAAGACAAGGAGAGAGAGGGCGATGAGATTTCCAACGAGATTTTCAATCAGCTGAGCGTGTCTTTCCTCGCTCCTTTCGACCGGGAGGATATTCATGCGTTGGCGAACCATACGGATGACGTGATAGACCGTATCAACAGTGCCGCCAAGCGTATCGCCATCTATCATCCGAAAAACAAGAACGTGGATTTCCAGAAGATTGGCTCCATTATCCAGAAAGACGCAGAAGCCATCACCTATGCGATGAGCGAGCTGGATTCCGTAAGGAAGAACGCCGAGCGTCTGAAAACGCATTGCAAGACTTTGCATGACTTGGAGAACGAGGCGGACGACATCTATGAATCAGCTATTATCACACTGTTTGAGAACGAGAAGGACGCAGTGGAGCTGATTAAGATAAAGGAGATTCTCAACGAATTGGAAAAGGCCACTGACGCTGCGGAGCAGGTAGGCAAGATTCTGAAGACTATCATCGTTAAATACGCTTAGGAGTATGACTACCGCCCTTATTCTTTTGGTGCTGATTATCGTCCTCGGACTGGTGTTCGATTTCACGAACGGTTTTCACGACGCCTCCAACGCCATTGCCACGATTGTGGCCACAAAGGTGCTGACCCCTTTCCAAGCCGTGTTGTGGGCCACCTTTTTTAATTTTGTCTCTTTCTTCATCGCCAAATACCTGGTAGGAGGCTTTGGCATCGCCAACACGGTTTCCAAGACAGTTTATGAACATTACATCACCTTGCCGGTGATTCTTGCGGGAATCATCGCCGCTATTGTATGGAATATTCTTACGTGGTGGAAAGGAATACCCTCTTCTTCTTCCCACACATTGATTGGCGGTTTCGCCGGAGCGGCCATCATGGCCAACGGATTCGCCGCAGTGCATTCAGGCGTGGTGCTGAAAATCGCCGCTTTCATTGTGCTGGCTCCCGTGATAGGTATGATTACCGCTTTCCTGTTCACGATTCTTGTCATGAACATCTGCCGCAAGGTACACCATCAGAAGGCGGAGCGTTGGTTCAAGCATCTGCAGCTTGTCTCCAGTGCCTTGTTCAGTATCGGGCATGGTATGAATGATTCCCAGAAGGTGATGGGTATCTTGGTGGCCGCTCTTATTTGCGCTCACCATCAGCACGCCATTGACTGGGGTATCGCTTCCATTGACGAGATGCCCGACTGGGTGGCCTTCTCTTGTTTTGCGGCGATTGCTGTAGGCACGATGTCTGGCGGATGGAAAATCATCAAGACGATGGGAGGGAAGATTACGAAAGTGACTCCGTTGGAGGGAGTGGTGGCTGAGACTGCCGGTGCTTTCACGCTGTATTTAACTGAATATCTGAAGATTCCCGTCAGCACCACGCACACCATCGTGGGCTGTATCATGGGTGTAGGTGCTACAAAGCGTCTGTCCGCTGTCCGCTGGGGAGTAACCAAGGACTTGTTAGTGGCGTGGATTCTGACTATTCCCGTGAGCGGACTGATAGGTGCGGGGATTTACTTGCTTTTGGATCCTTTGTGTTGAGAAGTTATATTGACAGATTATCTATATTCGCCTGAAGGTAGAACATAATTTATGTAGAGACGCGATTAATCGCGTCTCTACTTGTATTCGTAACATATTCCCATAATATTATAACAAAGGTCTTGTTGCAAAGTCTTATCTTTGCGGTTGGAATAATAAATAAACAGACTATATGATGAGAAATATTGGTATGAAAATGACGGCTCTTTTTATGGGGCTTATGTGTATGACCGCAGTGCAGGCGAAGACGCAGAAGGCGAAATTGTTTGTGGACGGTAAATGTGAGCATTGCAAAGAACGGATTCAAAAGACGGCTTTGTCCGTGAAAGGAGTTTCCGCCGCTGTATGGAATCAGAAGACGAAGCAGTTGTTGTTGAAATATAATGACAAGAAGACGGATATCTTGTCCATCGAAAAGGCACTGGCCGGAGCAGGTCACGACACGAAGTCGGCGAAGGCGGATGAGAAAGTGTATGAAGCACTGCCTCCCTGCTGCCATTATCGCAAATAAAATAATCACCCCCACAATCGAAAAGACTGCGGGGGTGATTTATAAAAGTATATGAAAGGGTTATCTTACTAAAATGACCAGGTAACGGCTCACGCTCCAGAAAGAGGTCGGATTCGTGATGTAAAGGATGTATTGTCCTTTGGAATCTTTGGTTAAATTATAGGAACCTGCCGGGTGTGAGGTCAGGAGTTTCGCTTTCTTGGAATAGAGCTTGATTTCACGGTCGGTGCGGATGTCAATCTTCGTGAAGTAGTCTTTGTTGAAGTCGTTTCCACGCAATACGTCACCGCTTTTGAGAATCTTCTGCTCTTTCAGCTCTCTTTTCGTGCCGAAAACGAAGTAAGCCGTGTTCAGGGCTTTGTCCTGTGCGTTTACTACCCGCTGTTTGGCGTTGTTGTCTTCCGTGAGCGTGTTCACGTTGGTATTGAGGTCGTCAATCTGTTGTCCTTGCTGGGCGATGACAATGTTTTTTGCGGCCAGCTCATCCCTTAACGCCTGTATCTGTTTGTTTTTTTGGTCCAGTTCAGCGGTAAGGTTGTTGATGGACTCTTGCAGCGTGTTGGCGATTTGCGTGGACTTCAGCGAGCTGTTCCGGAGCCGTTGTTTCAGTCTGGCGATTTCCGCCTTGTTCTGCGCCAGTTTACCTTGGATGAATTTCAAGTCCTCGATGATGGCTTTCCGGTTGGCGGGGTTTTCTGTATTGCCTTTCTCCACGGTGACACGTCCTTGTGCGGCGGTGATTTCGTTCAGACCTTTCTGGATGTCGTTGAACGTGGACATGATTTCGTTCAGTTCCTGGTCCTTTTGCGAGATGATGCCCGACAGCGAGTCTTGTACCGCAGTGGAGTCGGCCACGGCTTTGGTGTCTTTCTTCTCTTTCGAGCAGGAGGCTAACATGGCCGCGCACATTGCTAACAGGATGATTTTTTTCATAAGCTATTGTCTGTATGGTTTGTATTCTTTTTGTCTTTTCCCGCCACCACGATGACGAACTCTCCCTTGGGGGCGTGTTCCGTGAAATGGGAGATGGCTTCCTGCAAGGTGCCTCTCACGCTTTCTTCGTGAATCTTCGAAATCTCACGGCAGACGGACACTTCTCTCTCAGGGCCGAAGGTTTCGGCGAACTGCTGTAGGGTTTTCAGCACCCGGTAAGGAGATTCGTAGAACACCATGGTGCGTTCTTCGTCTTTCAGCGAGGCCAGTCGGGTGGCACGTCCTTTCTTTTGAGGAAGGAAGCCTTCAAAGCAGAACCGGTCGCATGGCAAGCCGGAGGATACAATGGCGGGAATGCAAGCCGTGGCGCCGGGCAGGGTCTGCACCGTGATGCCATGACGGGCGCATTCTCGGGAGAGCAGGAAGCCAGGGTCGGAGATGCCGGGAGTGCCGGCGTCAGAGATAAGAGCCACTGTCATGCCCGCGTTGATTTTCTCCACCACGTGTTCCACCGTCTGATGCTCATTGTATTTATGATGCGAAATCAAGGTATTCTTGATGCCGTAGTGCTTCAAGAGGATACCCGAGGTGCGGGTGTCCTCCGCCAGTATCAAGTCTGCCTCTTTCAGCAGGCGTACCGCACGGTATGTCATATCTTCCATGTTACCTACGGGGGTAGGTATGATGTATAATATTCCCATTCTTTCTGTGTGTAATTGTGGACAAATATAGTTATAAAATACAATCCATGCGATATAATGATAATTATTTAACAGATGTTTCGTATAATGGGAGCTTTTTTGTACATTCGCGTATACTTCTTATCGTAATTGTGACATGGAAAGACAGAAAATAACATTCGACCGTTTTGTGCGAGGATTGCTGGTGGTGGCTTCCGTGGTTTTCGTCATCTATTTGCTGAATATATTGAGCGAGGTGCTGCTTCCTTTTTTCATCGCCATGCTGTTGGCTTACTGGATGTATCCGTTGACAAAATGGCTACGTACTCGTTGCCGTGTGCGCAACAAAGCTTTGTCTGCTTTGCTGTCGATGTTGATAGTGATAGGCGTTATCGGGATGGGTTTCTATTTCCTTTTCCCTCCTTTTATAGAAGAGTGTGTGAAGGCGAAGGACTTGTTTGTGAAATACATCGTGGACGGTACGTCTTCTGCCTCCATTCCCAAGTCGGTGGAGTTGTTCGTGATGGATGTCATTACGCCGCAGCAGTTGCATGAGCTTTTCACGGTGGGGAATATCATGACCGCTGTAAAGGCGATTGTGCCACAGCTGTGGGGCATATTGTCAGACTCGCTGAGTGTGGTGTTTAGCTTGGTGGCCTCGTGCATCGTGCTGCTGTATCTTTTCCTGATACTCCAGTATTATGACTCCGTGACGGTCGGATGGATAAAATTAGTACCCCTCAGACAGCGCAGGTTTGTGGAGCGTGTGGCGCAAGATGCAAGTGTGGGGATGAACAAATATATGAGAGGGCAGGCGTTGGTGGCGTTGTTGTCTGGTGTCTTGTCTTGTGTGGGATTCAGTCTCATCGGGCTTCCGTTGGCTATCGGGTTAGGCATCATGGTGGGGGTGCTGACCATTGTGCCTTATCTAAAGGTTATCTCGCTGCCCGTGGCTTTTCTGTTGGCGTTGTTGAAATCGGCGGATACGGGCGAGAACTTTTGGATGATGGTAGGTTTGACGATGCTGGTCTACGTGGTAGTGCAAGTAGTGGAGGACGGTGTGCTGATACCTCGCATCATGGGGCGTATCACAGGGTTGAATCCCGTGGTCATTCTGCTTTCTCTGTCTGTATGGGGATGTCTGTTGGGGATTATGGGAATGATTATCGCCATTCCGCTCACCACGTTGATAATATCCTATTATAAGCAGTATATAGTGCGTTTGGACAAAGTGCAAAGCGCAAAATATGAAAAAAAACAGGCGGATAGTTTGGAGTTTTGAAAATAATCCGTACCTTTGCACCCGCTTATGAGAAAGCGACACACTGTGTCGGATCTCCCAAAGTACGATGACTCGTTAGCTCAGCTGGTAGAGCACAACACTTTTAATGTTGGGGTCTTGGGTTCGAACCCCAAACGAGTCACAATGGATGACGTTCTGCACCTTAGAGGCTGAACGTCTTTTTTTATGCGTACTAAGAATGGTGAGCTTCCTAAATTTTATGTGATTTGTATTGTTTTGGGTATCAGTATATTGTATGCCCTTCGTCTAAGTGTCGCTTCACAAGCTATTGTATATGTCGAAAAAAGTTGCGAACTTTGCATTCCCGAATATGAAATCAAGGAATTAAGTGTGTTTATAGAATAAAGAAAAAGTGTGATGGATAAACTTCAGTCGTTGTGGAATGCAAGTCTGGAATTCATAAAAGACAACCTGCCCATGGAGCAGTACCAGGCATGGTTTGTCCCGATAACGCCACTGTCTTTTGAAGACAATGTGCTGCGTCTGGGCATTCCGAGCCAGTACTTCTATGAGTATTTGGAAGGGAAGTATTTCTCTGTCCTCAGTGCGGCAATCTTCAAGAATTTCGGTCGCGAGGTGCAACTTAAATACCGGGTGATGGTAGATAAGATGCATCATGTGACGGTGGATATGCCCGCAGGACAGGAAAGGACGGAAGACGCACCGACTTCGCAAGCGGTCGTCAACGAGAACAAGGCGCCTTCCAAACAGTCGTTTGCGCAGGAGTTCAACACACACTTGATTCGGAACTACACATTCGATAACTTTGTGGAAGGTGTCAGTAATAAGTTGTCCCGTAGTATCGGCGAAGCCATTGCGGAACAACCAGGACGGAACGCTTTCAACCCTCTTTTCCTTTACGGAGCCTCTGGTGTGGGAAAGACGCATCTTGTCAATGCCATCGGTTTGAAAGTAAGGGATTTATATCCCGCAAAACGAGTCCTGTATATCAGTGCCCATTTGTTCTTGGTGCAGTACACGGACTCTGTACGCCATAATCGCACAAATGATTTTCTTCATTTCTATCAGAGTATTGACGTGCTGATTATCGATGACATTCAGGAGTTGGTCTCCATGAAGAGTACACAGATGACCTTCTTCCATATCTTCAATCATTTGTACCAGAACGGTCGTCAGATTATCCTCACTTCCGATCGTCCTCCCGTGGCGTTGGAAGGTATGGAGGAGCGTCTGCTCACTCGTTTCAAATGCGGGTTGCAGGTGGAGATGGACAAGCCTAACGAGGAGTTGAGAAAGGCTATCTTGAAGAAGAAGATAGAGCTGGACGGACTGAAATTCCCGGACAATGTGGTGGATTTCATCGCCCACAATGTAGACGGAAGCGTGCGTGAGCTGGAAGGAGTGGTGAATTCATTCCTCGCTTTCTCCATCGTGTACAAATGTCCGATTGACATTGCGTTGGCCGAACGGATTATACACCGGGTGGCGAAAGAAGAGAAAAAGAAGTCTATCACGGTGGACACGATTATAGACAAGGTTTGCGAACGCTATGACGTGAAGCGGGAAGACTTGTTCTCCAAATGTCGCAAGCGCATATTTGTGCAGGTAAGACAGATTGCCATGTACTTGGCGCAGCAGCATACGCAGCTGTCTGTGACCAGAATCGGTACATTGGTGGGCAACAGAGACCATGCCACAGTGCTGCATTCCTGCAAGGTGGTGTCTGGACGGATGGAAGTGGATGCCACTTTCCGTAAGGAGGTGAACGAGATAGACGCTTCTCTGTCGTTGTGATTGCGGTAGGGGAGTCAAGATATGCTTTCTACTTGACTGTGCCTATATGAAACAGACAATTCCTATATTTTTCACTTTTGACCGCTACTATGTGTTGGCGGCATGCGTGGCTTTTGACTCGTTGCTCGACAAGGCTTCCAAAGCGTATTTTTACCGCCTCTATGTGGTACATACGGGGTTGGACGAGAAAAGTAAGCGGAGGTTGCGAAGAGTGGTGGAACGTTACAAAGCGAATGCGTCTTTGGAGTTTGTCGTGGCACCCGGCTATGATACGGGGTGGACTGCGCTGAGTCATAAGGCTCATTTTTCCAAAGAAGTCTTCTATAAGATGACGGCGGCGAATTTGTTTCCGCAGTATGATCGTATTCTTTTCTCTGATGTGGACGTGATATTCACGGCGGACATTTCTTCCTCTTATTTTCTTTATCCCGATGAAAAATTCTATTTCGCTGGTACACGCCCTTTGATGGAGAACCGTAATTTACCGGGGTATGCGAAAGACTTCACCCAAGAGGAGATAGACTTGATAAACACGTATGAGATTTCGGCTGGATATATGCTGATAAATTTGAAAGCTATAAGGGAGGACGGAATAGAAGCTAAGCTGGTGCGGTTCTTCCAGCGGAATGCGGCTCGTCTGATATTGCCGGAACAGGATTGCATTGCTTTGTGTTGCTATCCTTTTTTGAAGTTCATGGATTACAAGTATGTGGTGTGTAACTCGCAGTTTGGACTGAATACGGCGGATATAGCCTTTAACACGAATAATCCGTTTTTGAAAGACAGGAAAGAAGCGATACGGATTTATCATAAGATGCTGGCGGAATGTGTGCAGCTGCATTATCCCGGAGCAGACAAGCCGTGGAACAATCCGAGAGTGCTCAAGTTCAAGGAGTGGTGGAAGGCTTGCGGACACGCCCGCATGAGGGGTGTGTATTTCAGGGAGCAGTTTTTATTCCTGAGACAGCGGATGAAACGCTATGACCTGTCTCGGTTTATCGGAAAGTTAAGACGAAAGTTCAAGGCATGAGGTGGATATACAAGATACCTGTGGTGCGCAACGGGTGGAGATGGTGGATGTACTGCCGTTTCCAGAAAGAATGGAGGAAGCGTAACAAGGATAATTTCACGGAGGCCAGGACACAGTTTCCGATGGATATCGTGTCAGTAGGCAAAGGTTCTTACGGCGGATTGAACATATTGAGTTATGTGCCGGAGATTGAACGGCTGGAGATTGGAAACTATGTGTCTATCGCACCCGATGTGCGGTTTATCTTAGGCGGTAATCACCAGACTCGCACGTTGTTCCCTTATCCTGTAAAATCAAGGATTCATGGAGGGCATTGTAGAGAGGACGCTCGTTCGAAAGGGCCGATTGTAGTGGAAGATGAAGTGTGGATAGGCTATGGAGCGATTATTACTTCCGGGGTGAGACTTGGCAAGGGATGTGTGATAGGTGCAGGTGCCGTGGTCACAAAAGACGTGCCGCCTTATGCCATTGCCGCAGGTAATCCGGCGAAAGTCATTCGGATGCGATTGCCTGAACAGGTGGTGGAGAAAGTAGGCGGGGTGGCATTGGCGGATATTCCCGAGAGCCTTTGGAAAGAAAAGGAGGAATTGCTGTACACACCGCTGGATGAAAAGACAGACATCGATGCCTTGATAAAAGAATTGAGAAAGTAAGCATGATACAAAATAAGAAAAAGATTAGAGTGGTGGCCTTTTATCTGCCACAGTTCCACCCTACACCGGAGAATGACCAATGGTGGGGCAAGGGATTTACGGAATGGACGAATGTGGGAAAGGCGAAACCTCTTTTCCGTGGGCATTACCAGCCGAAAGTACCTGCCGATTTGGGATATTATGATTTGCGTCTTCCCGAATCCCGCATAGCGCAGGCGGAAATGGCGAGGGAATACGGGGTGGAAGGCTTTTGCTATTGGCATTACTGGTTCGGACATGGCCGCCAACTGTTGCAGCGTCCTTTTCAAGAGGTCTTGGCGTCGGGACAGCCTGATTTCCCCTTTTGTTTAGCTTGGGCGAACCATAGTTGGGAGGACAAGCAGTTCAGCCAGCAAGGAGTGCATCGTATGCTGATGGAGCAGGAGTACCCTGGAGTGGAGGATTACATAGCTCATTTCTATCATGTGCTGCCAGCGTTTGAAGACCATCGTTATATTAAGGTAGACGGAAAGCCCGTCTTTGTCATTTATGACGCCAATGGCCTGCCGGACGCTCCTTTGTTTATCGACACCTGGCAGAATGAGGCGAGGAAACATGGATTCCAGATTCATTTCGTGGGACATACAAGCAGTGTGGATGACATGGAACACTATCTGTCTTTAGGCTTTGACGCCAATATCATGGTGCATCTTTTCGATGTGTTCAAGAAAGATTTCTCGCTGCTGGGGCGGATGAACGCCAAACTACAGCGTGTGCTTTTCGGGCGAGGTAGAAGAATAGACTATGCGAGGGCAAGCCGTTATTTTTCGGCGGAAGAAGACAAGCGGGAAGATTGCTATCCGACGCTTATCCCCAACTGGGATCACTCTCCCCGGTCTGGTAGAAGTGCGCATATTCTCATACATTCCACACCCAAGAAGTTTGAGGCGCACGCAAGGCGTACTTTCGAGGATGTCATCCATAAGCCGGAAGAGAAGAGACTGGTCTTCCTGAAATCATGGAATGAATGGGGAGAAGGCAACTACATGGAGCCAGACTTGAAATTCGGCAGAGGATACCTGGAAGCCTTGAAAGCGGCATTGGATAATGAGTAGTGTGTAGTGTTTAATGTGTAGTGTTTAATGTTTAATTGGCTGGATAACACACAAACAATTAAACACTAAACACTAATAACTAAACACTATAGAAATTTTATCTTCGCTTTGAGGTAATTCAAAGACTCCTCGAATATCTGTGCGTGGAGGAGCTTCATGGCTACGATGTAAAGCAATGCCGCAATGACAATCTTGCCGCCAAGGAGCAGGTAGATGTTCTCTATCTTACAGGTAAGAAAATGAGTGAGTATCATTACAGCCGCTGCGATGCCGGCGAAAGGCACTGTGTCTTTCAGAGTGTCCAGCAGACGCAGACGGATGACTCTCCACGCCCAGTAATGCCATACGAAGAGCCATAATATGTTGATAAGCACATAGCAGACTATCATGGTACGGATGCCGAACGGATAGCAAATCAACGCAGTAGTTATTTGCACGATTCCGAATATCAATGTGTTCCACAGGGTGAGGTTCGACTTCCTACGGGCGATAATCAGGTTTTGATACAGGTTTTGTATCGGGAGAAAAGCACCTCCAATACAGATTATCTGCATAAGTTCCGCACTGGCCGCCCACTTGTCCGTGACTGCTATGACAATAAGTTGGGGTGCTGTCAGCGAAAGTCCGAACAGACAGGGAAAGGACACGAAAGAGGTGAACCGCAGAATTTTGCGGAAGACCCTTATCTGATGGCTCTCACTGTCTTCGGCTTTATGCAAGACAGGTTGTGCCATACCATTCACCATGCCGAGTATCGTGTTGAAACCCATGTAATTCCACTTGTTCGCCTGGTTGTAATATCCCACATCTTGCTTGGTGTAAAAGCGTCCCATGATGATGGTCAGGATATTGTTGTTGATATGTTGCACGATGTTTGTGCCCAGTACTTTGCTACTGAAGCCAATCATGCCTTTCAAAGGACGCAAGTCTATCTTGAAAGAAGGCATCCAGCCAGAATACAGCCATTTGCCAAGGGTGTTGCAGCTGATGAAGACCAGTCCTTGGGTGGCCAGTCCCCAATAGGCCATGCCGTTCATGGCTAACAGGATACCCGTGATGCCAGAGAGACAAAGACTTATCACGGATATGACAGCCGTTTGTTTTACTTTCAAGTTACGGAACATATAGGCGTTGTGCGCCACTCCTGTACTGGCGATGAGAAAACCGAGGAACACATAGCGGGAAAGAGGCACTAATTCCGGCTCGTGATAGAAGTCCGCTATGAGCGGGGCGCAGAAGAAAAGAATGAGATACATCCCCAGTCCAGTCAAGGTGCTGAACCAGAACACGGCGTTATAGTCCTCATGCCGTATGTGTTTTTGGTTGGTCAGTGCCTGGGTGAAGCCGCTTTCTTGCAGCAGTCCTGCAATCATGGAGAACACGGTCAGCAGCTGCACCATTCCGTAGTCGGACGGAGAGAGCAGCCGTGCCAGCCATACACCGAACAAAAGGTTCAGCACTTGTTGCAGGGCGTTGTTCATTCCGCCCCACAGCAATCCTTTCGCCGCTTTTTCTTTGAGGGTAGTTGCCTGTTTCTTTTCTTCCATGGGGATTGTCAGGCTGTGAAAGTCAATTCCTTGTCTCCTTTGTCTTCCGTGCGGCGTTGGTCAATCAAGTCCATGAGACGGTCGCTTGTACCCGTAATCAGTTTGCGGGCGAACATCTTGCCGCTGTTCATCAGCTCGTAGAAGTCCTGCTCCTCGAATACTTTGATATGTCCCCTGTAGTAAATGTAATGTAAGGGCGTGAGCGAGCGCAGTCCTTCGGGCATGGAATGGGAGAGAATGCACTTCTCCTTGAAGCGGGAATTAAAGGCGATGGTCTGCACTAGTGTCTCCGCCGGACAGAACGAGTCATGGAAGTAATGCCGAATCTCTGGCACGGAGGTGTACCGTGTCAGTACGTAAGAGGCAAGTTCAGGAGTGATGCACCACCAGGCGGAACCTTTGTAGATATGGAATGTCTTTCGTGGAGTGGTGAACGACAGTTTCTTCTGGTAGCCTGTCTGGTGGAGTCCGATGCGTACCAGTTTTCTCAGTTTGTTCTTGATGTTCAGGTTGTGAATCTTCAGCCAGTCCAACGGAGGACGGGACACCATGTAGCCCTTTTGTGTGTCCTCGTCCATCTCAATAGCCTGGATATAGTTGAATCCAGGTTTCTTGGAAAGGAACTTTGTGATGCTTTCGTTGCTCCACAGCGGATAGTCCAGTCCGCTGAGGAAGAAGATATAGTCGTAGTTCACGCCGCAGTCCAGACAGGCTTTGATAAGTGCCATCTGGTATTTGACTTCGGTCATGTTTCCCCATTCTACATCCACTCTTTTGGAGATGAAATGAACGTTTGTTTGATTGATGAGTGAGGTGAATTGGCTGAGGTCAGACTTTGCGTCGATATGAATAAAGAAGTCTGCGTCCGGATGCAGTGCGTGGATAAGCCGCTTCAAATGAGCGGGGTCTGTATGGGCGGAGATTAAATAGGCTAATTTCATTCGCTTCGTAAGTTTTTTGCAAAGATAGCGTAAATAGCGGTAATATAAAAGTAGAGAAGCGATTCTTAGTGTTTAGTTGTTGATGTTTAGTGTTTAATTATTAATGTTTAGTGTTTAGTTGTTGATGTTTAGTTATTAATGTTTTGTTATTAGTGTGTTGTCCAGCCAATTAAACATTAAACATTACATATTAATCATTAATTACACTATCTTTGCACCCAAATACAGAGTGAATAATGAACATACGTAATACGCAGGGACGAGATGTGTTGTTCGACACGTACAAGTACGTGCTGATACTGTTGGTCATCGCTGGTCATATCATGGAGGGGTACAGGCACTTGTACGGGTGGATGGAGTATGTGTTTTCGTTTGTCTACCTTTTCCACATGCCCTGCTTTGCCTTTATTTCGGGCTTTTTCAGCAAACGGGTCGTGCCGGGGAAGATGGTGAGGCAGTCTTTGCGGTTAGGGGAGACTTTCATCTTGCTGCAAATCGGCTTTCTATGGCTGAAGTACAGGGAGATGCCGGATGTGGACGAGGTGTTCGCTCCGTGGTATGCGCCTTGGTATCTGCTGGCGTTGATATGGTGGAGATGGATCGGGTACTTCTGTCTGAGATACTGCCGCAGGGGACTGTGGGCAGTAGGCGTGGCTTTTTGTCTTTCTCTGCTTTCAGGCTTCGTGGAGGTAGGCAGTTACTTTGCGTTAGGGCGGACGTGTATGTTCCTTCCTTTCTTCATCGCCGGGCTTTACACCCGACCTGCGCATATTGAAGCCATAAGGCGGTTGCCCGTCTGGCCTTTTGGGATGGTAGTCTTGTGTGTGGCGTTATTGTTGGAAGGAGTGGTTGGCAATGAGTTCAACGGAATGGAGTATGGCACGGGTTTTCATTTCGGGGAAGAGTCTTTCACTTCTTCGATGCAGCGTCTGTGGGAACGGTTGTTTATTTTTGTGTCCGCCTCGTTGCTCACGGTCTGTTTCCTCCGTCTGTGTCCTCGTTGGAATTATGTGGCGAAGTATGGAGCCAGAACACTCTTTTTCTTTGCCTTTCATGTGTTTTTCATCATCTTTCAGCTTCGTCTGCGGGGATGGTTGGGCGTTTCTCATCCCGGTTGGTGGTATCCGCTGACAGTGTTTCTCCTCACGGTGGCTTGTCTGAATGTGCTTTCCCGTTACAGGGTGTTTTATTACCTGTTGAATCCGGTGTCTTCACTGACAGGTTGGTGGAGAAAAAAGAAGGGTACGACCTGATGGTCATACCCTTTCGCTCACGCTATATGGTGAATGCGATTATTTAGCGGCTTTCAGTGCGGCCAAAGCGGCTGCATAGTCCGGCTCGTCAGTGATTTCAGGCACGAGTTGGCTGTAAATCACTTCTCCCTCCGGGTTCAAAATGACCACGGCACGAGCGAACAAACCTGTCAGCGGTTCGCTTTCAATCTGCACGCCGAAGTCTTTGCCAAAGGTGCAGCCCGGACGGAAGGCAGACAGGGTGATGACATCCTTCAGTCCTTCTGCGCCACAGTAGCGAGCCTGTGCGAAAGGAAGGTCTTTGGAGATGCAGAGCACACGGGTGTTGGCCAAAGAGGCGGCTTCTTGGTTGAAGTGGCGCACGCTGGCTGCGCATACGGGGGTGTCGATGCTGGGGAAGATGTTCAGCAAGAGGAAGCCTTTGCCTAATTCCTCTTTGGATACGAAGGAGGAAAGGTCTGCCTTTGTCAACACGAATTCAGGAGCTTTGCTCCCCTTTGCTAAGAAATTACCCAGTACTTTGACGGGGGTTCCTTGAAATTTAGGTTCCATATTCTATATAATGTGTTTGATTATTTCGATGCGAAGATAACATAAAAAATCAAGCCGAGGTAAAGATTTAAACTTTTTAGATGTAACTTTGCAGTAATAGAACTTATACGATGCAGATACTGATAGGATGCGCTAAAGACATGAGAGGGGATGCGGCGGAATCTTTCCCGCTGGTTTCCACACCTTTATTTCAAGAAGAAGCGGTGGCCAACGTATTGCAGATGCGTGAGCTTGACGAAGAACAGCTTGTCCGGATGCTGAAATGTACCTCGAAAATCGCTAAGGAGGTAAGGGGGCGTTATCTTTCCTTCTTTGACGAAGAGGGAGCATTGCCGGCGGCGATGGCTTACAACGGGGTGGTTTTCCGTCATCTTCAGGCGGAGACTTTCTCCAGCGAGGAGCTGGTCTATGCCCAGTCGCGTTTGTGGATTACTTCTTTTCTTTACGGACTGCTGCGTCCCGCTGATTTGATTCATCCCTACCGCATGGAAGGGAGTGTGCGTCTGCCTGATAATGGCTGCACGATGTTCGAGTTTTGGAAACCTCGCTTGACGGAGGTGTTCATCAGCTCTATCCAGCGGAGTGGAGGCGTGTTGCTGGACTTGGCCAGCAAGGAGATGCGCCGTCTGTTCGATTGGAAGAAGGTGAAAGCGTCCGTGCAGGTGGTAAGTCCTGAGTTCTTGGTGCGGAAGGGAGACCGTCTCAAGACGGTGACCATTTATGCCAAGATGTGCCGTGGCGCCATGACTCGCTGGGTGCTGGACGGAAGAATGGAGGATGCAGCCTTGTGGCAGGATTTCTCCTTTGAGGGATTCCAGTACAATCCAGCGGAAAGTACACCAGATACCCCCCTGTTCATAATGGAAGATAAGTAGAGACGCGATTCATTGCGTCTCCCTGTTAGTGATTCTTTACATCTGTACATTAGCTATTAACCGCCTTTGAGTAGACGTAATGAATTTCGTCTCTACTTTATTTGCATTTTAGAAAAAAATACGTACCTTTGCTTTCGAAGTAATCCTATAATTAATACACTAAAAGTAAAAGAGTATGAAAATGAATTCAACGTTACGCCAAGAGGCGTACCAGTCCTTGGAGGGTAACTGGACACGGTATGTGGTGGTTACCTTTGTGTATCTTGTCATTTTGGCAGTGTTGTCTTTTTGGGGACCTTCGTCCCCGGATGGTGTAGGAGAGAATCTGCTCTCCTTAGTGATTTCTGTGGTGTACGTGTTGGTCGCTCTTCCGATAGATTGGAGTTTGGAGGTGATGTTCCTGCGTAAGTCGAAAGATGATGCAAAGGGAGTGGTCGTGGGTAGCCTGTTCGATGGATTTAAGGACTTCAAACGGGTGCTCGGCACGATGTTGCTTGTGGCTATCTATACTATTCTTTGGACATTACTGTTGATAGTGCCGGGCATCATCAAGCAAATATCCTATACGCTTACCCCTTTTATATTAAAAGACCGTCCAGACTTGTCTTACGATCAGGCTATTGAGGAGAGCATGCGTTTGATGGAGGGGCATAAGATGGACTTCTTCCTATTGGCTTTGAGCATGATAGGATGGGTAATCCTCTGCTTCCTCACGTTGGGTATCGGTTTCCTGTGGCTCACGCCTTACTGGCAGATGATAAAAGCGAAGTTCTATGAGGACCGAATAGCGGAAGACTTGATTCAAGACTGACCATAAAAAGAACCGTCACTGTGGATTGTCGAGACAGTGACGGTTTTTCAATATGTTTATTTGTCTTTCGCTTTCCCTGCTTTCACCAGTTTGGCGAACTCCTGTTTGGCCTTTGCCAATTGCTGTTGGAAAGCCTTGTCGGCATGGAGTCTTGCCACCAAGCCGGCGGCTACTATTCGTCCTGCGTCCACGTCGCTTTGGTAATGCACGCCACAGATGACACGGCTTTGTCCGTATTCAAAACCTCTTTTCAGAATCTCGTCTTGTCGACCGGGATTGATTTCCGTGAGAATCAAGGCGACAGTCCATCCGATAGCCGTGTGTCCGGAAGGATAAGAGCCGTTCTTGGACAGGGCGGCTTCGTCTTCGGGGGTCAGGCTTTGCTCCTTGAATAGCATGAAGGGACGCATCCGCAGGTAATGGTTCTTGGCCTCACGGGTGGAAAGGCTGGCGTCATAGCCGCTCTTTTGTATCAGTTTGTACAGCTCCGGGCTTGTCTCTTTGGTAATCATGAGTCCGAAAGCTTCGGCGAAAGCTCTTTCTATTCCGCCGTTGCCTATCTGCGCATCCTCTTTGGCCTGCTTTCCTCTTGGGGTGATGCGCTGCATCTTTCCCCATTGGTACTGTGCCTGGTCGTAGTTGAAATAGGCACTGCCCGGCTGAGGAGGTGGAGGCAACAGTTTCAGGCTGCTGGCCACCTGGTCGGTGCGTAGAAAATAGGATTCGGGATGGTTACTTGCGTCGTTTCCCTTGGTTTGCGCCCCTGCGGACAAGGACAGGAAAGCGAATACGGCAAGGAAAGAGAGATGTTTCATTTGCATAGTTTGTGGTTTGTTTATTGGTTCGGCGGACAAAGGTACGGCTTTTTTCGTTTCCTTAAAACAGGAGGGTACACTTTCAAGGTTGGCATCGCTTGTTAAAAGGGGGCGTTCTTTTTGATTTACTTCCGATTTGTCCTATCTTTGCATACCATAACAGACTCTTAGAATGAAAGGAAAAGAATTTATCATTACAGAAGCGAAGACGGAAACGGCGGTACTGGTGGGTATCATCACACCGCAGCAGGACGTGCGCCATACAAACGAATACTTGGACGAATTGGCTTTCTTGGCTGAGACAGCCGGTGCGAAAGTGGTAAAAGTTTTTGTGCAGGAGGTAGACCATCCTCATCCCGTGACTTATGTGGGCAAGGGCAAGATGGATGAGATTGCCAACTACCTGGACGAGCAGATTGACAACGAGACACCCGTGGGGATGGTCATTTTCGATGACGAGCTTTCTCCGCAGCAGTTGCGCAATATTGAGAAAATTTTGCAGTTGAAAATCTTAGACCGTACTTCGCTCATCTTGGACATCTTCGCCATGAGGGCGCAGACGTATGCGGCGAAGACGCAGGTGGAGCTGGCGCAGAACCAGTACATGCTGCCCCGCTTGAAGCGTTTGTGGACGCACTTGGAACGGCAGTCTGGCGGTAGCGGCTCTGTGGGCTTGAGAGGTCCTGGAGAGACACAGCTGGAGATGGACCGCCGTATCATCCTCAATCGTATGGCCTTGCTGAAAGACCGTCTGGCGCATATCGACCGTCAGAAGGAGACACAACGGCAGAACAGAGGACGGCTCATCAGGGTGGCCTTGGTGGGATATACCAATGTGGGCAAATCCACCTTGATGAACCTCATGGCCAAAAGCCAGGTCTTTGCGGAGAACAAACTGTTCGCCACGCTGGATACCACGGTGCGCAAGGTGGTTGTTGGCAACCTGCCTTTCCTGCTTTCCGACACGGTGGGGTTCATACGCAAGCTGCCTACCACGTTGGTGGATTCATTCAAGAGTACCTTGGACGAGGTGAGAGAAGCCGACTTGCTATTGCACGTGGTAGACATCTCCCATCCTGACTTTGAGGAGCAGATTCAGGTGGTGGAGAAGACGCTGGGCGAGCTGGGATGCAGCGAGAAGCCTGTGATGATTGTCTTCAATAAGGTGGACGCTTACAAATGGGTGGAGAAGGAGCCGGACGACCTTACCCCGGCCACGAAGGAAAACGTGTCCTTGGACGAGTTGAAGAAGACGTGGATGGCGAAACTGAACGACAACTGCATCTTCATTTCCGCCACCAAACGCCTCAATATTCCCGAACTGAGGGAGGCTGTCTACAAGCGGGTAAGGGAGTTGCATGTGCAGAAGTACCCCTACAACGATTTCCTCTATCCCGAAATAGACCCGGAGACGTTAGAGAGTGAATAAATTCAACTGATTATCCGCAATCGTACCTTCCTCCTGTCTTGTACGTTGCTCGGTAGAGACGCGATTCATCGCGTCTCCGCTTTTTATGGTGTTTTAATATCTTGCCAATCACAGATACAATTCATCACTGATGAATGTGGAGACGCGATGAATCGCGTCTCTACTTGTTGCAACGTGCAAGATAGGACGGTGGTATGTTTGCGGATAATCATAATTTGCAATCCTCAGAAAACTATGGCACTACAGTCGGAATCCACGTAAGTACGTAAGTAACGTAAGTAGGTTTTACACTCTCACGCGCGAGCGCGTGAGAAAGAAAATTACCCTTGTTTTCAATAAATACATCCCATAAAGTTGCGAAACCCACTTACACATCTTACACTCTTACACCGTTCAGGAGGATTCGCAATTCGCTTTCAGTGCATCAGCACCTGTAACTCACCGCAGAAATTTCGTAACTCACCGTAGAAATTTCGTAACTCACCGTAGAAATTTTATTATTCACCGTAAAAAAACGACCATGAGACCCATCACCATCACCAAGAAAGAACTCGCCCTGTTGTACTTTCCCCATTCCACTCCCCCCACACGACGGTGAACCACCTCCGCCATCGCATTTTATCTCCCGCTACGGCCATGAAGCGCACGACTCCTGCCGTGGCTTTTATTATCTTTGCGGGTGTAATCACCAAACTGTGTATGTCATGCGAATCATCAGACTTCTTATCGTGCATTGCTCCGTCATGAGGAGCGACCGTCCGTTCAGCGTGGAGGCGCACCACCATAGCCACAAGGTGAGAGGATGGAAGGGAGTGGGCTGTCATTTTGTCCAATCAGCCGTAAAAGTGCATATCTATGATTGAAAATTGTACCTCAATATGAGGTAAAACCTGTATCTTTGTAGTCGTTGAAATACTATTTGAAAATGAGAAAATATAAACTGAACATTCCCGGTCTGCTGATGGCCGGACTTCTGACGGTCTCTGCGGCTTTCCCCGCACAGGCCGCAGAGCAGAAAAGCAAGGTGTTTTCCAAAGAGGCGATGGACTTCACCCGTAGCCCTTACACAGGGCTTACACGGAAGAGCTGGATAGAGGCGGCTCGCTACTTGCTGAACGGAGCTTTCCAGTATATCCGTGTGCTGGACGACCAGATGTATTTCCCGAAACAACTGGAGAAGACTTATCCTCGCAATGCCGGACAGATGCCTGTGGCGAAACTGGAGGGACTGGCTCGCACGCTCTTTGTGGCGGCTCCCTTGCTGAGGGAGGATTCCAACTTGGTGCTGCACAAGGTGAGGGTGGCAGATTATTACCGTCATCAGTTGGTCAATCTGTCGAACCCGAAGAGTGTGAGCTACATACCTAAGCGGACGGGTGGGCCGAGCCAGACGTTGCTGGAGCTTGGTTCGCTGGTGATTTCCATCAAAGCGGCACCAGACGTATTGTGGAATCCGCTGAGCAAGGCGCAGAAAGACAGCCTTGCTTCGCTGATGAAGAGTTATGGCGAAGGACCGACCATCGGTTCCAACTGGCGGTTCTTCAATGTCTTCATCATGAGTTTCCTAAAAGACCAGGGTTATGCCACGAATGACAAGTACTTGGAGTTTAATCTGCGTGAGCTGCTGAAGCGTTACCGTGGAGAGGGATGGTACAACGACGCACCGGCTTACGACTATTACAGCGCATGGGCGTACCAGACTTACGGCCCTTTGTGGGTGCATTTCTTCGGAAAGCAGTTCCCGGACATCGCCAAACAATTCTTGAAGAACGAGGAGGACATGGCGGAGAATTATCCTTATATGTTCGCCAAAGACGGACGGATGAATATGTGGGGACGCAGCATTCCTTACCGCTTCGCTTGTGTGTCGCCGTTGCCCTGGCTGGAGATGAATCCCGCCTGCAAAAAGATGGACTACGGATGGATGCGCCATATCGCTTCTTCTACTCTTCGTCAGTTCATGGACAACCCGAAGTTCCTTGAGGGAGGCATTCCCACGATGGGCTTTTATGGCGAGTTCGCTCCCTGTGTGCAGATATACAGCTGCCGGGGCAGTGTCTACTGGATGGGAAAGGCTTTCTATTCATTGTTACTTCCGGAAACTGCGAAGTTCTGGAGTGAGAAGGAGAACTGCGGTCCTTGGGACACTGACTTCAAGAAAGACAAGGTGTATAACAAGTTCCAACCGGCCACGGGGTTGTTGATAACGGACTATCCTAACAGCGGTGCGGCTGAGATGCGGTCGTGGTGTCATGAGTCGGTGAAGAAGGACTGGCAGAAGTTCCGCTCTTCGGAGAACTACAACAAACTGGCCTATAACACGGAGTTCCCTTGGATGGCTGACGGGAAAAACGGTGAGGTTTCCATGAACTATGCCACGCTGAACAAGCAAGGTAAATGGGAAGTCTTGCGTCTGTACGACTTCAAGAGTTTCAAGGACGGTGTGTATCGCCGGGATGCGGTGTTGGAGACGGACACCACGGTGAAGTACCAGTTGGCGGACATTCCTTTGCCCGATGGCGTGTTGCGTGTAGACAGGGTGACGACCAGCAGTCCCACAGAGATTCGGCTCGGTTCATATTCTTTGGCCGATGCGAAGGAGCAGGACGCAAAGGAGGTGGGTGTACCTTATATATATAACGGCAAATACACCTTGTGTCAGCTTCCGCTGGAGGGATGGACGAGTACCTTTACCGCCTTTCCCGAGGGATTGCACCCGGAGAGTGACCGTTGCGGAGTGGTGATGTCTTCCGCTAAGGTGAACGGTACGCAGTTGTTTATAACCTTGCAGCTGTGGAAAAAGGGTAAGTACACCTTTACCAAGGATGTCGTGAAACAAGTTATCAAGCATTTGGACTGCAAGAATGACAAGCGGATAGAGATAACCTTGGCCGATGGCACGAAGAAAGTAGTCTCTTTCGAGTAAGAGATTCTTTTAATAGATAAAGCAAGAGTCCTGTTTCCGAATAGTGGGAAGCAGGACTCTTTTTTTAGGTGGAGACGCGATAAATTGCGTCTCTACGTATCAGAGCATGATGATATACAGGTAAATCACTGCGGCGGGAATGGCCAGCAAGGAGCTGTCGAAACGGTCGAGGATGCCACCGTGTCCGGGCAAGATATTGCCGGAATCCTTCACGTCCAACTGACGTTTCAACAGGGATTCCACCAAATCTCCCCAAGTACCGAACAGTGCGACTACCAGCGACAGTCCAATCCATCCGGCCAGTTCCAGCGAAGTGCCTTCGGCTTCCATCTTGCCGGAGAAAGGCTGGTTGATGAGGAAAAACAGCAGGATGGACACCACTACGCAGAGTAGTCCGCCTCCGATGGAGCCTTCCCATGTCTTGTGCGGAGACACTCTTTCAAAGAGCTTGTGCTTGCCGAACAGACGGCCGAAGCAGTAAGCACCCGTGTCGTTGCACCAGATGAAGATGAACACGGACAGGGGATAGATACCCACATAGTAGGGCGTGTTGCCCTCATGCTGGATGGCCAGCACGCTCAAAAGGGACAACGGCAGTGCGATGTACATCTGTCCCAACATGGTATAGGCCCAGTTGAGCAGAGGCTGTGGCCTTTTCAGGTAAAGCTCAGCCAGCAGCAGGTACACTATCAGCAGGATATAAGGCACGAACACTCCTCCACCGCCAATGTTGCAGCAAAAGGCGAAGACTGCCAAAAAGAGGCAGGCTCCCGCTACGGTGGAAATGAGCGAGTTGATGCGTATCCCTCGGATTTTGTTGATAAGCAGCGTGTACTCCCATACGGCGGCTGCGGTGATGAGGGAGAACAGCAGGCAGAAGGAAAGCTGTCCGCCCAGTATGCATCCCACCAGCACGGCTACAAAAAGCACGCCTGTGATAGTACGTTTTACCAAATTATTCATTCGTCTTTTCTTTATCGTTGGTAAGTGGCTCTTGCGGAGTAGTGTCTACAGTCTCGGAAGGGGTTTCACCCTTGTCGGTTTCTACAGGAGTTGTGTCGTTTTCGCTCTTTTCCGCATCCTGTGGGTTGGACTTAGCCTTATTGTTTTCCGCATCTTCAGCCGCTTTTTCGTCAGCGAGAATCTCCTCTGTCCGAGACTTCCACGGACGTTTCCCGAATATCTTCTCCACGTCTTCGCTGAACACCACTTCCTTGTCAATCAACTCCTGTGCCAGTTTGTGATGGCCATCGGCGTGTGTGCGCAGAATATCCTTGGCGCGTTCGTATTGCTCGTTCATGATGCGCAGCACTTCCTTGTCAATCAGCTGTGCGGTCTCGTCGCTGTACGGCTTGTTGAACTGGTACTCGTCATTGTTGTAATAGCAGAGGTTGGGCAGTTTGTCGCTCATACCGGCGTAGGCAATCATGCCGTAAATCTGCTTCGTGGCTCTTTCAAGGTCGTTCATGGCACCTGTGCCGATATGTCCTGTGAACACGTCTTCAGCCGCACGTCCTCCCAAGAGAGCGCAAATCTCATCCAGCATCATCTCCTTGGTAGTAATCTGTCGCTCTTCAGGCAAGTACCAAGCTGCACCCAGTGACACACCTCTCGGCACGATAGACACTTTGACGAGCGGGTTTGCGTATTCCAACATCCAGGAGATAGTGGCGTGGCCAGCCTCGTGGATGGCAATGACTCTTTTCTCTTCCTGTGTCATGACTTTTGTTTTCTTCTCCAGTCCGCCCACGATACGGTCTACGGCGGCGAGGAAGTCGTCCTTGGACACGGCGGGCTTGTTATGCCGGGCGGCAATCAAGGCAGCCTCGTTGCAGACATTGGCGATGTCCGCACCGCTGAAGCCCGGTGTCTGACGGGCTAACAAGTCTTCGTCCACGGAGTCGTCCGTCTTGAGCGGGCGCAAGTGTACTTCGAAGATAGCCTTTCGTTCGTTCAAGTCGGGCAAGTCCACATGTATCTGACGGTCGAAACGTCCGGCACGCAACAGGGCTTTGTCAAGGATGTCCGCGCGGTTTGTGGCCGCAAGGATAATCACACCGCTGTTGGTTCCGAATCCGTCCATTTCCGTAAGCAGCTGGTTCAGGGTGTTCTCCCGTTCGTCATTGCCTCCCATGGACGGACTTTTGGTACGGCTTCGTCCGATGGCGTCAATTTCGTCGATGAAGATGATACAGGGGGACTTCTCCTTTGCCTGTCGGAAGAGGTCGCGTACACGGCTGGCACCGACTCCCACGAACATTTCCACGAAATCAGAACCGGAAAGAGAGAAGAACGGCACACCTGCTTCTCCAGCTACGGCTTTAGCCAACAGGGTCTTACCTGTTCCCGGAGGACCCACCAGCAAGGCACCTTTGGGAATCTTACCTCCCAGTCGGGTATATTTGGTGGGGTCTTTCAGGAACTCCACGATTTCGGCCACCTCTTGTTTGGCGCCATCTTGTCCGGCCACATCCTTGAATGTCACCTTTATAGTGTTACCTTTGTCATAGACCTTCGCCTTGGAACGTCCCACGTTGAAGATGCCGCCTCCGACTTGGCCTCCTCCTCCGCTCCAGCGGCGCATGAGGAAGAACCAGATGAAGACAAAGAACACGATAGGCATCAGGTTCCAGAACAGCGAGCTGAGCAGCGTGGTTCTGGGTTCGTAGGTGATTTTACCTTTGAACTTGCCTGCGTCTTTCTGCTGTTGCAAGAATATCTGCAACTGGTCCAGTGTGGGAGCTTGCACCTTGATGGTGGGGTCTGGCACATTTTGCGGGTTCATGCCGAACACGTCTCTCACGTTTGCATTGTGGATGGTGGCCGTGGCGGAAGCGTCAGCCGTACTGGCCTTCACATCGCCCACGTAGCCCTTCATTACATATTGCTGGAAGTCTGTATAGGCTACTTCCTGTGAGGAAGAGGAGCCTTGGTTGGTGAAATAAAACAGGCCAAGAGCTATAATAATCAGCAAGTACAGCCAGGCGAGGTTAAACTTTGGCCCTTGCTTTTGTCCCGGTCCACCGGGCATTTTGTTCATATTGTTCATTCTGTGCGATTACTCCTTATTATATAGGTTCTTAAAAGTGCGATTTCTCGCCATGGCAATGGATGCAAGCATCATTGCTCATCTGGCTTAACGAAATCGTTGGTTAGATTTCTTCATCGGGGATTTCGGTCAGTGTGGCGTCAGCCCAGAGATGTTCCAAGTCATAGAATCTGCGGGATTGCGGTTGGAAAACGTGTACGATAACCTGTCCATAGTCCATGGCCACCCATTCCGCATAGTCAAACCCGGCCACGGCGGCAGGTTTCACTTTAGTCTTTTCCCTCACTGTGTCTTCCACGGAGTCGGCGATAGCCTGTACTTGTGTGGCGGATTCCGCTTCGCATATCACGAAATAGTCAAATACAGAATCTTCAATCTCTGTCAAATCAGCGATGACTATCTTGTGTCCTTTCTTTTCCTGTATGCCCTCGGTGATGGCATCTACTATTTTTTTTGTTTCGTCCATTGGCTTTATGCTGGTTTATATATAGGTGCAAAGATAACACGGATAGGGGCTTTCCCCAAAGAAAAGGCCTTTTTTTTTGTTTTTCCTCGAAAATTTTCGCTCAAAACATTTGGAATTGAAAAAAAAGTCGTACCTTTGCAACCGCAAACGAGAACAAGGGGTGCTTGTTCAAGCAATACATTGGGATATGGTGTAATGGTAACACAACAGATTCTGGTCCTGTTTTTCCTGGTTCGAGTCCGGGTATCCCAACAAGGAGACGTACTTACAAGGTGCGTCTCTTTTTGTTTTCACAAAGGCGTCTGAGGAAGAATCTTACTGGATGTATGCCTATTCTGAAAATAAAAGCGTAACTTTGCGCTGAATTGAGAGTATAATCACATATACAGAATAAAGATGAGAAAAATAACTGATTTCTTTTTATGTTGTCTCGCTTGCTTTTCAGCTACGTCTGTGGTGGCAGGTGAGCGTTTGCAGTTGAAAGATCTTACCAGCGGGGTGTATGCTCCGAAATATGTCACGGGTATCCGTCCGCTCAAAGGGGGAGACACTTATACAAAGATGAGTGCCGATGGAAGAAAAGTCGTGGAATGCTCTTTCAAGGACGGCAAGCAATTGCGTGTGTTGTTCGACCTGGACAATATAAGAGAGACGAATGTGAAGCGGATTGATAATTATATCATCTCTCCTGATGGGAGGAAGATGCTTGTCGAGACAGAACACAAGCCTATTTACCGTCGTTCAGCTACGGGCGTGTACTATATCTACCGTATTGGCAACAAGGTGATGGATCGTTTGTCGGACGGAGGGCCTCAGCAATGTCCTAAGTTCTCCCCGGATGGAAACATGGTGGCTTTCGTGAGAGACAACAATTTGTTTCTGGTGAAACTGCTTTTCAACAACGCCGAGAGCCAGGTTACAAAAGACGGAAAACGGAATGAGGTGATAAACGGTTTGCCAGACTGGGTGAACGAGGAGGAGTTTGAGTATAACACGGCGTTCGACTTCAGTGCGGACAATCAGATGTTGGCGTGGATTCGGTTCGACGAGTCAAAGGTGAAGGAGTTCTCTTTCCCGCTTTATAAAGGCTCTAATCCCGAATTGTCGCAGTATGCGGAATATCCGGGCAGTTATACATACAAGTATCCCGTGGCTGGAGAAGATAATTCCAAGGTGTCCGTACTCACCTACGACATCAAGAGCCATGTGACCCGTAAGATGAACGTGCCTTTGGACGAGGATGGGTATATACCTCGCATCCAGTTCACCAAGGTGCCGGACAAATTGATGATTATGACATTGAACCGTCATCAAGACCGGTTTGATGTGTACATGGGCAACACCCGTTCCACGGTGTGCCAGCAAGTGTTGCGGGACAATGAGGACAAGTATGTGAACACGGACGCTTACAACAGCTTTAAGATATATCCCGAGAACTTCGCTTATATCAGTGAAAGGGACGGACGCAAGCATCTTTATTGGTATTCGTTGAATGGTACTTTGTTGAAGAAGGTGACTGCGGGCGATTACGACGTGACGACTTTCTATGGATGGAATGAGAAAAACAATTCTTTCTATTATGCCAGCAACGAGGGAAGTCCGCTTCACACGAATGTGTACAAAATCACGCTTAGCGGGAAGAAAACCCGTCTGACTTCGGGCGAAGGACAAAACTCCGCCCTGTTCAGCGATGATTACAATTATTTCATCCATACCTATTCTAATATAGACACTCCTCCTGTTACTTCGTTGAAGACAGGTGAGGGTAAGACGGTCAAGGTCTTGGAAGACAATGCGGCTTTGAAACAGAAACTGGCTTCTGTCGGTTTGGGCAAGAAAGAGTTCTTCAAGTTCAAAACCTCAGAAGGAGTGGAGCTGAACGGATGGATGGTGAAGCCGGCGGACTTTAATCCTTCTAAGAAATACCCGGTGGTGATGTTCCAGTACAGTGGCCCTGGAAACCAGCAGGTCTTTGACGGATGGGGCATCGGCAGTATGGGTGGTGCTTTGTTTGAAAACTACCTTGCGCAACAGGGCTTTATAGCCGTCTGTGTGGATGGTCGTGGTACAGGTGGTCGTGGTGTGGCTTTTGAGAAATGCACCTATCTGCATCTGGGACAGAAAGAGTCCAAAGATCAGGTGGAGACGGCTCTTTACTTAGGCACTCTTCCATACGTGGATAAAAACAATATCGGAATATGGGGATGGAGCTACGGCGGATTTAACACGCTGATGTCCATGAGCGAAGGCCGTCCTGTGTTCAAGGCCGGAGTGGCAGTGGCGCCTCCCACAAGCTATCGTTTCTATGATACGGTGTATACGGAGCGTTATATGCGTACCCCGAAGGAGAATGCGGAGGGATACAATGACAATGCGTTCAGCCGGATACCCCAGTTGCACGGCAAGTTGCTGATTTGTCATGGCATGGCCGATGACAATGTGCATTTCCGCAATACGGCGGAATACGCTGAGGCGTTGGTGCAGGCCGGAGTGCAGTTTGAGATGCAGGTGTACACGAACCGGAATCATGGTATATTCGGGGGTAACACACGCAATCACCTCTATACTCGTATTTCGGAATTCTTCATTCATAATCTGAAATGATGAAAAGACTGTGCCTGCTGTTATGTCTCTCTCTCCTGTTTACGGGAGTGTGGGCGCAACGTTCGCCTAAGAGAGAGTTCCGGGGAGCGTGGATTCAGTGTGTGAACGGACAGTTCATCGGGCTGGGTACACAAAAGATGCAATCGTTGCTCAGCTATCAGCTTGACAAGTTGCAGCAGTGTGGCGTGAATGCCATTTTGTTTCAGGTGCGTCCAGCCGCTGACGCGTTGTATCGTTCCCATTATGAACCGTGGAGCCAGTTCCTTACGGGAAAGCAGGGAACGCCTCCTTCTCCCTATTGGGATCCTTTGCAGTTTATGATAAACGAATGCCACAAGCGGGGAATGGAGCTGCACGCATGGATAAACCCGTACAGGGCCAAGACGAAGAACACTACGGAACTGGCGGTGAACAGTCCTTATTTCAAACATCCTGAACGGTTCTTCACTTATGACAATCAGCTCTATTTTGACCCGGGCATCCCGGAGAACCGTCAGTATATAGAGCTTGTGGTAAAGGACATTCTGACGCATTATGATGTGGACGGTATTCACATGGATGACTATTTCTATCCTTATCCGGTGGCCGGACAGCCCATACCCGATGATGTGACCTTTGCCCGTTATAATAATGGTATTACGGACAGGGGAGACTGGCGGAGAAACAATGTGAATCTGCTGGTAAAGGAACTCTGTGAGCTGATTCGTCAGACAAAGCCTTGGGTGAAGTTTGGCATTTCTCCATTCGGCATCTACCGGAACAAGAAGAATGACCCGGAAGGCAGCGATACGAACGGACTGGAAAACTACAGCGGCCTTTATGCCGATGCCTTGAAATGGCAGCGGGAAGGTTGGGTGGACTACCTTATTCCTCAGGTTTACTGGGAAATAGGGCATCCAGTGGCGGATTATGACACCTTGGTGCGTTGGTGGGCGAAGAAGTCTACTAACCGTCCTTTGTATATAGGACAGGATGTGGTGCGCTCTGTGTCCAAACCCGATTTGAACAATCCCAAGGTCAGTCAAGTGTTGGCCAAGATGAACTTGCAACGCACCTTTGCGCAGGGTAGTTGTTTTTGGCCGGCCAGTGAAGTAGTGGATAACATTGGCAACTATGCCACCGTGTTGCGGGATGTGTACTACACGCATCCCTCTTTGCAACCGTTGATGCCGTGGATAGACAGCAAGGCTCCCAAAAAGGTGAAAAAGCTGAAAAAGGTCTGGACGAATGCGGGGCTTTCCCTGTGTTGGACGGCACCTCGTGCGAAGACGGAAATGGACAGGGCTGTCCGTTATGCTGTATACCGCTTTAATAAAGGAGAAAAGCGGGTGTATGACGGCAATCATCTCATAGCGGTCGTGAACAATCCGTTCATTCGTTTGCCTTACGAGAATGGCAAGACGAAATACCGATATGTGGTAACAGCGGTGGACCGTGTGGGAAATGAGTCCAAGCCTGTCAAGGAAAAGGTAAAGCTCTGATTGTAGTTAAAAGATATGTAAAAAGTGGTGTCCGTCTTCATGGATTGCCAAAAAAGAAAGAACTTTGCACTATATGTGGTGGGCTGAAAGTTTTGTAGACATTATCATAAAGGGCATTATCATTGGTGTCATCCTTTCTGCGCCGATGGGACCTGTGGGGGTGTTGTGTATCCAACGTACCTTGAACAAGGGGCGTTGGTTCGGATTCGCCACGGGATTAGGTGCGGCGTTGAGCGACTTGATGTATGCGCTCATCACGGGATATGGAATGTCCTACGTGGTGGATATTATCGAACGGCCACAGAATATGTTTTATTTGAAGATGGTGGGCAGTGCGCTGCTCTTCATCTTCGGAGTATATGTGTATAGGGGCAATCCTTCCAAAGAGCAGCGTCCTGCTTCGCAGAGCAAGGGAACGTATGTGCATAATTTCATCACAGCCTTTTTGGTTACGGCCTCTAATCCGCTGATAATCTTCCTTATTATCGCTCTTTTCGCCCGCTTCACCTTTGTCATTCCCGACTCTGTACCGAATTATCTTTTGATGCAGTGTGTGGGGTACTTGTTTATCGTGGTGGGCGCTTTGCTGTGGTGGTTTGGCTTGACCTATGCGGTGGATAAAATCCGCACGACGTTCAGCATTCAGAAAATCGTGGTGTTGAACCATGTGATTGGCATCGTGGTGATGGCGGCCAGTGTGATAGGACTTGTGTGGACACTTAAGGACATATTATTGAATATTTTCCATCTTTGAATATGCTGATAGCAGAGAAACTAAGACAGAAAAGTATAATGGGCTACTTGCTCTATATGTGGCAGGTGGAAGACGTTATCCGCGCCAACGGATGTGACATGGATACGTTGCGCCGTAATTATCTTCCTCTTTTTCGGATTCCTCCTGAACAAAAGGAGGAAGTAGAGCAATGGTACGCCGATTTGGTGGACATGATGCGCAGGGAAGGGGTCACAGAGAAAGGGCATTTGCAAATAAACAAAGGAATCATCTCGTTGTTGACCGATTTGCATCTCCAGTTGCTTTCCTCCTCACATTATCCATTCTACAATGCGGCATATTTCAAGATTCTGCCTTTCATTGCGGAAATCCGGGCAAAGGGAGACAAGAAGGATATTCCCGAATTGGAGAACTGCTTTGACATTATATATGGCGTGACGGTATTGAAAATGCAAAAGAAGGAAATCTCGAAAGAGACGGAGCAAGCCGTGAAGGAAATTTCCTCATTTCTGAATATGCTCTCTGACTATTACAAGAAAGACAAGGCGGGAGAACTGGAATTCTGAATAAATCGAAAACAAAGAAATATGAACGAGATAGATAGAAGAAGGACATTTGCGATTATATCCCACCCGGATGCGGGTAAGACAACCTTGACGGAGAAGTTCCTGTTGTTCGGTGGACAGATACAAGTGGCGGGTGCCGTGAAGAACAATAAGATTCGCAAGACGGCTACCAGCGACTGGATGGACATTGAGAAGCAACGTGGTATCTCTGTGTCTACTTCTGTGATGGAGTTTGACTATGAGGGGTATAAGGTGAATATCCTTGACACTCCTGGACACCAGGACTTTGCGGAGGACACCTATCGTACGCTGACCGCAGTAGACAGTGCCATCATTGTCATTGACGGAGCGAAAGGTGTGGAGGCGCAGACACGTAAGTTGATGGAAGTGTGTCGCATGCGTAATACGCCTGTGATTGTCTTCATCAACAAGATGGACCGGGAGGGAAGAGATCCTTTCGACTTGCTCGATGAGATAGAGAGTGAGCTGCATATTAAAGTGCGTCCGTTGAGTTGGCCGATTAATCAAGGCTTTCACTTTAAGGGCGTGTATAATATCTACGAACAGCAATTGAATCTTTTCCAGCCGGATAAACAGAAGGTGACGGAAAAGGTGGAAGTGGATATTCAAGGAAACCAGCTGGAGGAATATGTGGGAGAGACTGACGCACGGAAGCTCCGGGATGACTTGGAGTTGGTGGATGGGGTATATCCTGCTTTTGAGCGGGACTCTTACCTTAATGCGCAAGTGGCGCCCGTGTTCTTTGGCTCAGCGTTAAACAACTTCGGTGTGCAGGAACTGTTGAACTGTTTCGTGGAGATTGCGCCCAGTCCTCGTCCGACGAAGGCGGAAGAACGTATGGTAAAGCCCGAGGAACCCAAGTTCACAGGCTTCATCTTTAAGATTACGGCGAATATCGACCCGAATCACCGTTCTTGTATCGCCTTCTGCAAAATCTGTTCGGGAAAGTTCACACGCAACACTCCTTATTATCATGTAAGACTGGACAAGTCTGTCCGCTTCTCTTCACCCACGCAGTTCATGGCGCAACGGAAGAGTACCATAGACGAGGCTTATCCTGGTGATATTGTGGGATTGCCTGATAACGGAATCTTCAAGATAGGCGATACCTTGACCGAAGGAGAGAAGTTGCATTTCAGAGGATTACCCAGCTTCTCACCGCTGTTGTTCAAGTACATAGAGAATGAAGACCCCATGAAGGCGAAACAGTTTGCCAAGGGGGTGAACCAGTTGATGGACGAGGGTGTGGCTCAGCTCTTTGTCAATCAGTTCAACAACCGTAAGATTATCGGTACGGTGGGGCAGTTGCAGTTCGAGGTTATCCAGTACCGTCTGGAGCATGAGTATAATGCGAAATGCCGGTGGGAGCCAGTCAGTCTGTACAAGGCTTGCTGGATTGAGAGTACGGACGAGGCTCAGTTGGAGGATTTTAAACGCAGGAAATTCCAATATATGGCCAAAGACCAGGAAGGTCGGGATGTCTTTTTGGCGGACAGTGGCTATGTGTTGCGTATGGCCGAGCAGGACTTCGATCATATCAAGTTCCATTTTACAAGTGAGTTTTGACAATGAAAGCATTTGAAGAGGATATTAAACAATGTCTGGCGGTATTAAAGGCTGGGGGCGTGATACTGTATCCCACAGACACCGTATGGGGGATAGGCTGTGATGCCACCAATGCCGAGGCCGTCAAGAAAGTGTATGAGATAAAACACCGTGCTGACAGCAAGGCGCTGCTGACGTTGGTGGACAACCCTGACCGCATTGCGAGGTATGTGCGTGACGTGCCTTCGGTGGCGTGGGACATGATGGATGTGGCGGACAAGCCTTTGACCATCATTTTTGACGGGGCGCAAGGTTTGGCTGCCGATTTGCTTGCGGAAGACGGAAGTGTGGGAATCAGGGTCACAAAGGAGGATTTCTCACGAGAGTTGTGCTATCGTTTCCAGAAACCGATTACCTCCACTTCTGCTAACATCAGCGGAGAACCTTCTGCCGCCAACTTTGGAGAAGTGAGTGAGGAGATAAAGAATGCGGTGGATTACGTGGTGAAGTTCCGGCAAAAAGAGAAAACACATCCGAAGCCTTCGAGCATTGTGCGTCTGTGGGCTGACGGACGGGTGAAAATCATACGTAAATAAAGCATTAGTCTATGGATGTGGCGGTAAATACAACGCCATCCCTTTTGGAACGGATGGTGTCGTGGCGGGAGAAGCACATCAGCCAGAAACAGTTGCTTCTCTTGTTGAGCTTCTTGATAGGAGTGTGTACGGCGGTAGCCGCTATGGTGCTGAAACAGCTCATCTCGTGGATTGAATATCTGCTGTTGGACCGTTTCGACGCGACGGCTTCCAACATGATGTTCCTGATTTATCCGGCGATAGGCATTCTTCTTTCCAGCTTGTTCATCCGCAAGGTGGTGAGGGACGACATCGGGCATGGTATCACTAAAATCTTGTATGCCATTTCCCGCAAGCAGGCACGTATACGTCCGCATAACATGTGGTCGAGCGTGATTGCCTGTGCCATCACTATCGGCTTTGGCGGTAGTGTGGGAGCCGAGTCGCCTATTGTGCTTACAGGGTCGGCTATTGGCTCTAATTTAGGACGAGTCTTCAAGTTGGACCATCGGATGATGATGCTGATGGTGGGATGTGGTGCGGCAGGTGCTATATCTGCCATCTTTAAAGCTCCCATCACCGGGCTTGTCTTCGTGTTGGAGGTGCTGTTGCTTGACATGACTATGACCGCCTTGTTGCCTTTGCTGGTTTCCAGCATTACAGCGGCTTGTTTCTCCTACATTCTTTTTGGGATGGAGCCGATGTTCGCTTTCCATTTGGAAAGCCCCTTCACGATAGACCGTGTGCCCACTTCTATTTTGTTAGGAGTGTTCTGTGGACTGGTGGCTCTGTATTTTACGCGTGCGATGAATGCCTTCGAGAATGTGTTCAGGAAGTTTGCGTCGCATCCCTATGTAAAGTTCCTTATAGGTGCTTCCGTATTGAGCTTGCTTATTTATTTGCTGCCTTCTTTGTTCGGAGAGGGGTATCATGTGATACATATTCTTCTCAACGGAGAAAACTCGGAGCAATGGGACGCAGTGTTGAGTCAGTCTCTGTTCTACGGACACAATAATCTGTTGGTGCTTTATCTTGTCTTGGTGTTACTGACGAAGGTATTCGCTACTTCCGCCACGAACGGAGGCGGAGGTTGCGGTGGTACGTTCGCCCCCAGTTTGTTCGTAGGATGTATCAGCGGCTTTGTCTTTGCGCATATTTGGAATCAATACGCTTCCAATCTGCTGTTTATTCCTGAGAAGAACTATGCGCTTCTGGGTATGGCCGGTGTGATGAGCGCCGTGATGCACGCACCGCTTACGGGGGTGTTTCTTATTGCTGAACTGACGGGTGGTTATTCGTTGTTCGTCCCCTTGCTGATTGTGTCTTGCAGTGCGTATCTGACGATAATCCTGTTTGAGCCGCATAGTATTTACGCCATGCGTCTGGCCAAGAAGGGAGAACTCTTGACACACCATAAAGACCACTCTATCTTGACGCTGATGAACTTGGGCGACGTGATAGATAAGACATACGACAAGGTATTGCCGGAAACTGAGTTGGGTGATTTGACACGGATTATTTCCAAGTCCCATCACAGCACGTTCGCCGTGGTGGACGGAATGGGCAAGCTGTTGGGCATCATTACCTTGGATGATATACGTAACTTGATGTTCCGTATTGAGCTTTACCATCGTTTTCGTGCGAGAGGACTGATGAAATCTCCTCCTGCTTGTTTGAGCACGAAGGATTCTATGGACATTGTGATGTCTGTATTTGACAAGACGGGGACGAATTTGCTACCCGTGACCGACAACGAGGATAAGTTTGTGGGCTTTGTGACCAAGGCACACGTGTTTAATCTGTATCGTAAAGTGTTAATTGACTTTTCAGAGGAATGACTATGGACAAGAAAGAACTGAGAATCGTATATATGGGAACTCCCGAGTTTGCGGTGGAGAGTCTTCGCCGTTTAGTGGAGGGAGGATATAATGTGGTAGGCGTTATCACCACGCCCGACAAGCCTGTGGGACGACATGAGAGTGTGTTGCAGCCGAGTCCCGTCAAACGGTATGCCGTGGAGAAGGGACTGCGGGTGTTACAGCCTGTCAAGTTGCGGGATGAGGCTTTTCTGACTGAATTGAAAAGCCTGCACGCTGATTTACAAATCGTGGTGGCTTTCAGAATGTTGCCGGAGGTGGTGTGGAATATGCCTCGTTTGGGTACATTTAATCTTCATGCTTCTTTGTTGCCTCAGTACAGGGGAGCGGCTCCTATTAACTGGGCGGTGATAAATGGCGAGACCGAGACGGGAATCACCACTTTCTTTCTCGACCACGAGATAGATACGGGTAAAATCATACAGCAGGTCAAGGTGCCGATCTATGAGGAGGATAATGTGGAGCAGGTGTACGACCGCTTGATGAACCTTGGGGGCGATTTAGTGCTGGAGACTGTGGACAGATTGCTTGAGGGTACGGTGGAAGCCATTCCGCAAAGCAGCTTGGAAGTGAAAGGGGAGCTGCATCCGGCTCCGAAGATATTCAAGGATACTTGCCGCATAGACTGGGAAGGAAAAGGCGTGAAACAACTGTATGATTTCATTCGAGGGCTTTCTCCTTATCCGGGTGCGTGGACGGTGCTGACGGACGATGAAGGAAAGGATGTGACATTCAAGATATTCAAATCCGCCAAATGTCCGGGTATCTCCAAAGAGCCCATCGGCACCCTTTGTGTGGAAGGAAAAGACCGGCTGCGGGTAGCTGTGAAGGACGGCTATTTGGAGTTGTTGGAATTGCAGCAGGCTGGCAAGAAACGGATGAAGGTGGCTGATTTCCTGAGAGGATTCTCTGTAAAGGAAGGCTATTGTTTTCATTAAAATAAAAGCGTTATGAAGAAACCGATAATCGCTCCTTCTCTGTTGGCGGCAGACTTCGCCAAGTTGGGGGAAGAATGTGAGATGATAAACGAAAGTGAGTGCGAGTGGCTTCACTTGGACATTATGGACGGCGTGTTTGTGCCGAATATCTCCTACGGATTTCCTGTGCTGGAATCAGTGCATAGGCTATGTCATAAGGAGATGGACGCACATTTGATGATTGTCCATCCAGAAAACTACATAGACCGTTTCGCCAAGTTGGGGGTGAAATATCTGACGGTGCATTACGAAGCTTGTGTGCATCTCCATCGTGTGTTGGCACAGATTCGGGAAGCGGGCATGAAAGCGTCGGTGGCCTTGAATCCCGCCACTCCGGTATGTTTGTTGGAAGACGTACTGGAGAATCTGGACATGGTGTTAGTCATGTCTGTCAATCCCGGCTTTGGAGGCCAGCGGTTTATTCCCCGTTCCATAAGGAAGGTAGAGGAACTGGCCAAGATGAGAGCGGAAAGCGGTACTCATTTCTTGATAGAGGTAGACGGCGGAGTGAATCTCGAAACAGGTCGTCAACTGTGTGAGGCCGGAGCGGATGCCTTGGTGGCGGGTTCGGCCGTGTTCAAGGCCGCAGACCCGAAGGCGTATATCCATGAGCTGAAGAATCTGTAAGGAAGATGGAGTTTGACAATTCAGCGGTACGGCGTAAGGATAGGACGATGGACTTGGAGGCATCTCTCCATGTGCTCAAAACAGGGGAATATGGCTACCTTTCCATGATTGCTCCTTCGGGAGAGCCGTATGGCATTCCCGTAAGTTACGTATGGGATGGAGAGGATATTGTCTATCTGCATTGCGCCCCGGAAGGAAAGAAATTACAGTGTATAAAGACACATCCTGACGTCTCCTTTTGTGTGGTGGGAAAGACGCAGGTCATTCCCGTGCAATTCACCACGGCGTATGAAAGCTGTGTGTGGAAATGCCGTGCTTCCGTGGGGCTGTCGGAGGAGGAGAGACGCAGGGCGTTGAAACTGCTCATCGAGAAGTATGCGCCCGATTTAGTGCCGCTTGGCATGACTTACATGGAAAAGTCTTTTCATCGCACAGAGATAGTCCGATTGCAATTAATATCGGGCAGTGGTAAACATAAAGTGGTAAAGAAGTGATGGAGCCGTTTCGGAAAATCACGGAGGAACCGTCTCTTTATGACTGTCTCGAAGAGAAACCCGTGGGCGAGGTCTTGCGTGAAATCAACGCAGAAGACCACAAGGTGGCCGATGCGGTGAAGAAGTGTATTCCTCAAATAGAAGCATTAGCAAAGGCTGTCTTGCCTAAAATGAAGCAGGGTGGACGGCTGTTTTACATTGGAGCGGGTACAAGCGGACGTTTGGGCGTATTGGACGCTTCGGAGATACCGCCTACTTTTGGTATGCCCCCTTCGGTCGTGGTGGGTATCATCGCCGGAGGAGAAAAAGCCTTGCGCAATCCCGTGGAGAATGCGGAGGACGACGAGATGGCGGGATGGAAAACTTTGCTGTCCTATCAGGTGAACGAGAAAGACACGGTGGTGGGAATCGCCGCCTCAGGCACTACCCCTTACGTGGTTGGTGCGGTGAAAGAGGCTCGAAACAAGGGTATACTGACCGCTTGCATCACCAGCAATCCTCACAGCCCCTTGGCGCAAGCCGTGGATATTCCCATCGAAATGGTGGTGGGGCCGGAATATGTCACGGGAAGTTCCCGAATGAAGTCGGGAACAGGACAGAAGATGATTCTGAACATGCTTTCCACGGCGTTGATGATTGGTTTGGGAAGGGTGAAAGGCAACAGGATGGTGAATATGCAGCTGTCCAACAAGAAACTCATAGACCGGGGAACACGGATGCTTATGGAGGCGTTGCGTCTGCCCTATGCGCAGGCTCGTCATTTACTTCTGCTGCACGGCTCTGTGGAAAAGGCGATGGAAGCCGGTCGACTATAAACACTTTACGACTATGTACAAATACTTGGGACTTGTAGTCTTTATTTTAGTACTGGTGATGGCGGGAGTCAGTGTGTACAAGGCCATTACGACCGCCAACGCTATGTACATCATTCTGAGCATCGTCTTGGTATTGGCGGTGATATTGCAATTGCGAAAGATGATTCATATCACGGTCACTTACGAGGATGAGGAAGATGAAAAGAAGTGAATGAGGATGGAAGAGAAAGATATACTCGCCCATTTCAAAGGCAAGCAAATCAAACCGACGGCCAACCGCATTCTCGTCTTCAAGGCTCTTTGCCGGGAAGACCGTCCCATGAGTTTGGCCACGATGGAAGGGGCGTTGCCTTCCATGGATAAATCCAGTATCTTCCGGGTGCTGACTCTTTTTTTAGAGAACGACATGGTACACGCTTTCGAGGACGGCAGGGGCGTGTTGAATTATGAACTGTGTTCGTGTGAGGGGACGTGCAACCATACGGACGCTCATATCCATTTCTACTGCGAGTCCTGCCATCAGTCCTTCTGCATGGAGAATCTTTCCGTACCTCAATTCACCCTTCCGGCAGGTTTCACGGCGCATTCCACTTCCTTTGTCATCAAGGGTGAGTGTCCGAGTTGCCGGAAGAAAAACGGACGGAATCAGTGAATGGGAAGCTGTCATTATACCACCTATCTACGCTTTTCTTGTTGTCCGTTATCGCATCATCGTTAGGTAGAGACGCGATTCATCGCATCTCCATTCATTGCGTCTCCACATTCATCAGTGATGAATTGTATCTGTGATTGGTAAGATATTAAAACACTATGAAAAGCGGAGACGCGATGAATCGCGTCTCTACTGTGGCAACGTAAATTGGCTTCAATATATTCTCCTCACTCGAAATATCGGATAAGCCTTTATTGGTTTGTGAAGTCCTTGCTCAAGGCATTACTAGGTCCCTGCTCAAGACATTACTAGGTTACCGCTTAAGACATTACTAGGTTTAAATTCAAGGTTTTTGAAAGTTTTGGAGTGGTTAATATTCTCTGTTTCTGTGGAATAGAAATTTCTTTGTTCAAGATATTGCAAAGTCCTTGCTCAAGACATTACTAGGTTTGGCCTTAAGACATTACTAGGTTTTCGTTCATGGCTTTGCTAAGTCTGAACCTAAAATCTTATAAAACGAGAAATTTCCTATTAATAAATAGGTATGATTATCCGCAAACATATCACTCAATATAACGCCTTGAACTAGGTGGTACGATTGTGTATAATGAATGAGGCTGCGTTTCGACACAGCCCCATTATACTTCGTCAAGAAAACTCGACTTTCCGCATATCGCCTTCGTGCAGGAAGGTCTCTTGCATACGGAAGGCGTTGGGCAGGGACACTGGCTCGTGTGAGGCCGTGCGTTGCGCAATCTTCAAGTAATCCCTGAGAAGGGGCTTGTAGTCGGGATGTGCGCAGTGTTCTATGATGGCTTGCGCCCTTTCCACGGGAGATTTACCCCTTAAATCGGCCACTCCTTGCTCTGTGACAATCACGGAGACATCGTGTTCTGTGCTGTCCACATGAGTGACCATGGGGACAATCGTGGAGATAAGACCGTCTTTGGCCACGGATGGACACATGAAGATGGATATGAAGGCGTTGCGGGCATAGTCTCCCGAACCTCCGATACCGTTAATCAGCTTGCTTCCGAACGCATGAGTGCTGTTCACATGACCGTAAATGTCTGCCTCTACCGCTGTGTTCATGGCAATGACACCCAAGCGGCGTATCACTTCCGGGTGGTTGGTGATTTCCTGGGGACGAAGCAGTATCTTGTCTTTATAGAAGTCGATATGGTCGTACATCTTCGCCAGATGGCTCTCCGAAAGGGTAAGGCTGCATCCCGTGGCGTAGGTCACTCGTCCTTTTTCCATCAAGTCAATCACTGCGTCTTGAATCACCTCGGTGAACATCGTGAAGTTGGGGATTTCCTTGGCGTTCTCCAACGACCGAAGCACGGCGTTGGCGATGTTTCCCACGCCCGACTGTATGGGAAGATAAGAGCGGGGGATAAGTCCTCTGCGCCATTCTTCCACTAAGAATTGTCCCACGTTCTCGCCTATTCGAGTTGTCACAGGGTCTACAGGTGAGAATTTCACGGTGTCGTGCAAGTTTGTCTCCACCACGCCTGCCACTTTCTTCCAGTCTACCTTCAACACCCGGTCTCCCACTCGGTCCCATACCTTATATATAGGTATAGGCTCTCTCAACGAAGGGTCGGGAATCTCGAACAGGTCGTGCATATTGAACAGCTTGGCCGCATCGTGTGCCCGGTTCAGCTCGAAGATGATGCGGTCGGCGTGTTCCGCCAATGTGGGCGTGATACCTACACTGGTGGTCAGCACCACATCGCCTTCTTGAGTGAATCCCGCCACTTCTATGATGGCCGTGTTGACGTGTCCTGAATAGTTGTAGCGCACTTGTTCCGCCACTTTGGAAAGATGCAGGTCGTAGTAGTTCACTTCCCCGGCGTTGATTTGGCTGCGAAGGGTGCGGTTGGACTGGAACGGTGTACGGAATGAGAGTGCGTGTGCGCCTGCCAACGCACCGTCCACACACTCGCCCGAAGCTCCTCCCGTGATGAGTCCAATCTTGAATTTTTTTCCTTGCTCGTGCAGGGCGATGGCCTTGCGGGCAATGGCCGCAGGCACGGCTTTCGGCACTCCTACGGAAGAGAAGCCTCCGATGCCGATCAAATCTCCGTCGTGAATGAAGTCTGCTGCTTCTTCAGCGGTTAGCTTGGTATAGTTCATGCTTAATGTCTTCTTCTGCTTCGTTTAGTCTTTTTGCTCTGGGAGGAAGTCTCTTTCTTTTCGGCGGATGCTTTGCCGGAGACTCTTTTCCTTCCCTTGCTGCCATATACGTGGTGGTCTTGTCCGTCTACGAGCGCAAAGTCTATCTGACGGCGGGCCATGTTCGTGCGAGCCACTAAAATCTTTATCTGGTCGCCGAGATTGTACACTCTGTGGTTGCGGCGGCCTATGATACGATAGTTCTTGTCATCGAACTCGTAGTAGTCGTCGTCCAAATCCCGGAGGGGAATCATTCCTTCGCACTTGTTCTCGTTGATTTCCGCATAGATGCCAAATTCAGTCACGCCGCTGATGGTGGCGTCGAACTCCTGTCCGAGACGGTCGCTGAGGAACTCCACTTCCTTGTACTTGATACTTGCCCGCTCAGCCGTGGTCGCCAACTGTTCCATGGCAGAGCTGTGTTCGCACAAGTCCTCGTATTTAGGCTTGGAGGCAGAGCGTCCGCCTTTCAGATAGCGGGTGAGCAGTCTGTGTACCATCATGTCCGGATAGCGGCGGATAGGGGAGGTGAAATGGGTGTAATAGCGGAAAGCCAGTCCGTAATGGCCTATGTTGTCCGTGCTGTAGCGCGCTTTCTGCATGGCTCGTAAGGAGACTTGCTCCACCAACGCCTGTTCCTTTTTCCCTTTCACGTCGTTCAACAGCTTGTTGAAACTTCCCGCCACTTCGTCTTTAGACCCCGTGGTACGCAGTTTGTAGCCGAATTTCTGGATGAAACCTTTCAGGTTCTCCAGTTTCGCAGGGTCGGGAGTGTCATGAATACGGTAGGGGAATGTCTTGGGTTTTCCTCCTCTTGAAGGTTTGCCCACATATTCCGCCACGGTGCGGTTGGCCAGCAACATGAACTCCTCAACCAGCTTGTTGGCATCGTGCGCCACTTTGAAGTAGACGTTGATTGGTTTGCCTGTTTCATCTATATCAAACCGCATCTCCGTGCTGTCAAAGTCTATGGCGCCGTTCTCGAACCGTTTCTTCCGCAGGATTTTGGCCAGTTTGTCCAGTTCTACCAATTCCTCGGCGAACTCTCCTTGCGGTTTTCCCTTATAGTGCGGTGGTATTTCTTCTCCCTCCGCATAATCTTCCTTACTGGCCACGCCGTTTTTCTTCAGAATGTCCTCCACTTCCTCGTAGACAAAGCGGCGGTTGCTTTTGATGACCGTATGGCGGATGCGGTATTTCAGCACTTCCGCTTTCTCGTTAAGCTGGAAGATGACGGAGTAGGCGAATTTCTCCTCGTCCTGTCGCAATGAGCAAAGCAGGTTGCAGAGCCTTTCGGGAAGCATAGGGATGGTGCGGTCTACCAGGTAGATACTGGTAGCTCTCTTCTGCGCCTCCTTGTCTATGATGGAGCCTTCTTTCACGAAGTGTGACACATCGGCGATATGCACACCCGCTTCCCATGTGCCGTCCGGCAGTCTTTTGATGGATAGTGCGTCGTCAAAGTCTTTTGCGTCCTTGGGGTCGATGGTAAAAGTGGTTACGTCCCGGTAGTCTTCCCTTTCCGCCAAGTCTTCCGGCGTAATCTCTCCGGAGAGCTTGTCCGCTTCTTCTTCCACTTCTTTCGGGTAAGAGTAGGGAAGTCCGAATTCCGCTAAGATGGCGTGCATCTCCGTATTGTTGTCTCCCGATGCGCCGAGGATGTCCACCACTTCTCCAAATGGGTTCTTTGCGTCTTCAGGCCATTCCGTTACTTTCACCAACGCCTTGTCTCCGTTCTGTCCTCCGTGCAGTTTGTTTTTGGGGATGAAGATGTCGTTGGCCAATGTATTGGTGTTGGTTGTGAGGAACGCGTAGTGTTTGTTCACTTGCAGGACACCCACGAAGGTGTTGTTTTTCTTTTCCACTATCTCCGTGACCACTCCTTCAGGTTGGTGTCCTTTTCTTCTTGCGCACATGGCCACTCGCACGATGTCTCCGTTCATGGCGTGTGCGGAGTTCCGCTCGGCAATGAATATGGGTTCTCCGCCGTCAGTTGGCAGGAGCGCGTTCTTTCCGTTGCTCTTGCGCTGGAATGTCCCTTCAAGGAAACTGCCTGTTTCCGTCAGTTTGTATAATGCGTCCGGGGTGAGGGACACCAGTCCGTTCCCCGTCAAATCGTCAACGATATGGGCGCAACTCATCTTCAGCGGATGAGAGTGCAGTTTCAGCCGTCTGTATATGTCTTTCATGCTGAAACTTGCCTCAGGGTTCGTCTCGAAGAGATTCACAATTTTCTCTTCCAGTTCCGTGAGGTCCATCTTCTTGTGCCCTTTTTTCTTTTGCTTTTCCATAAGCTTGTTCTACTATAATCCTCTGCAAAGTAAGCAAAAAAAACGGTAATTGCTTCTTATTCGTCCGAATATTTAATAGAAAATTGTATCTTTGCCGTCATTCCGCAGGTTTAATGGTAACCGGAATTCCTGTGGATAGGATGAATATGAACGAAAAACCTAAGATACTCATTACAGGAGCCAGCGGCTTCATCGGTAGTCATTTCACGGATTACGCACTGGCTCACGGTTTTGAAGTGTGGGCTGGAGTGAGGGAACACAGCAGCAGGCGATGGCTGAAAGATCCGAGGCTTCATTTCCTTGTCTTGAATATGGAAGACGAGGGCAGTCTTCGTGCTTGTCTGGCTGAAATGCGTGGCGAGATAGGCCGATGGGACTTCATTATCCATGCGGCGGGTTTGACGAAATGTGTGCATCGGGAGGAATTCGATGAGGTGAATTTCGAGGATACCCGGAGGTTGGTGGACACTTTGCGTGCCTTGGATATGACTCCTGCCGTGTTCGCCTATATCAGTTCGCTGAGTGTGTACGGCCCTGTACGGGAGCAAGTCCATTCACCGTCCGCTCCTCTGGGAGGGACAGGGTTGAACTCCTCTTCTATGGGATTGTCTAAAGTGGTCTACAAGCCCATCGGTGAAAGTGACAGTCCTTCGCCGAACACAGCTTATGGAGAAAGCAAGGTGATGGCGGAGGAGTATATTCGTTCTTTGGACACTTTCCCCTGGGTCATATTCCGTCCCACGGGTGTGTACGGCCCAAGAGAAAGAGACTATTTCCTCATGGCTAAATCTATTCAGCGGCATATCGATGTGGCGGTGGGTTACAAACCGCAAGAACTGACGTTTGTCTATGTGGAGGACTTGGCGCAGGCGGTGTTTCTCGCCTTTGAGAAAAAATGTGTACACCGCGCTTATTTCGTGAGTGATGGTAGTGTGTATTCCAGCCGGACGTTCAGCGACCTCTTGCAGAAAGAGATGGGAGTGCGGCGTGTCCTGCATCTTACACTGCCGTTGTGTGTCCTGCGTACTGTAAGTTTGCTGGCGGAGAAATGGGCTTCCTTGAATGGCAAGGCGAGCACACTGAACAGAGACAAATACAAGATAATGAAACAGCGTAACTGGCAATGCGACATTCGTCCGTTGATAGATGAATTGGGATACATTCCGCATTATCCGCTGGAGCGAGGAGTGAGTGAGACGGTCGCATGGTATAAAAAAGAAGGATGGCTTTAAACTTATTAAAAATAGAGAGAAATCCCCAATTAGAGGGATTCACTTTGGTGGAATGGGCTACGGTGGTCTACACCTTGATTACTTCGGTGTTGATACTGATTCTGTCCGACCGTATGAGCAATGATGCCTTGATGTTGGAGCAGCGGGCGTATATTGTGGTGGCCACTTTCGCCTTGCTTTATCTTTACCGCATTTTTCCTTGCAGAGGGGTGGAGCTTTTGCGGACGGTCGTGCAGATGTCTTTTCTCACCTATTGGTATCCCGATACCTACGAGTTCAACAAGCTCTTCCTGAACCGGGATTATTGGTTTGCCGAGGCAGACCAATGGCTTTTCGGTTGTCAGCCTTCGTTGGTGTTTCATCAACTTCTCAGCGGGCCGGTGTGGAGCGAGTTGTTTAACATGGGGTATTTTTGTTATTACTTCATGATTGCGGCGGTGGCGTTCTTCTATTTCTTTTTCCGCCATCGTTCGTTCGAGAAAGCCTCCTTTGTGATAATCGCCTCTTTCTTTGTATATTACCTGGCTTTTATATTCCTTCCGGTGGCAGGGCCTCAATATTATTTCCATGCCATAGGGGTGGACAATGCTTCGAATGCGGTCTTTCCCGAAATAGGGCATTACTTCTTGAACCACACCGAGATGCTGAAGACACCGGGCTATTCAGACGGCTTTTTCTATCATTTGGTGGAAAGCTCGCAGGAGGCCGGTGAAAGGCCGACCGCAGCCTTTCCCAGTTCGCATGTGGGCATGAGTACCATTTCGATGTTGCTGGCATGGAAGACCCGCAATCGCTGGCTATTCTTTATTATGTTGCCCATCTATGTGTTTCTCTGCGGAGCCACGGTGTACATTCAGGCGCATTATCTGATTGACGCCTTGTGTGGATTCGTCTCATCCATAGGAATGTACGCCTTGATGGCCTGGCTTTATGACAATCTTAAAATACCATATAGATATGAACGTAAAAGGACATTTTGACCACTTCAACGTGGATGTGACAGACTTGCAGCGCAGCATCGATTTTTATGTGAAAGCCCTTGGGCTTCATTTGGATCACGTGAAACAGGCGGATGACGGCTCTTTCAAGTTGGCCTACATGGCGGACGACAAGGGGAGTTTCTTATTGGAGTTGACATGGTTGAGAGACCATCCCCAGCCTTTTGAGTTAGGTGAAAATGAAAGCCACCTGTGTCTTCGGGTGGAGGGTGACTATGACAAGGTAAGGGAGTTCCACCGTGAGATGGGCTGCATCTGCTACGAGAACAAGGAGATGGGACTCTATTTCATCCACGACCCGGACAATTACTGGATAGAGATTCTGCCGGTGAAGTGAGATTGAGCTTAAGATAAGGGGTGCGTGGAGTGATGCGTGGAAGCATTGTTTCACGCACATATTAATTTGTGTACAAGTTCAACATGTCATGATGTTTGTTCTTAACTGAGAGAGTATTGTGATATTGTTAGCTAATATCTCTATAATCGATAGAATGGACGATTATAATGGATAACATTATGTCAAATAGGTGATATAATCGGTCATTCTTCTAAATATTACTATTTGTGGTTTGAATTCTCGATATTACTGATTATATTTGCAGTGGTTTACAGAAAGATGTTAGAACGCTTGTTCTGATGTTATTTGGGTACTAAGAGATTTGTGCTTTATTTTAGCGTAATAATTAAGGTAATAACAAAATATCATGCGTATGGAACATGGCTTGAATCACAGTCGTTTGTTAGTAGCGGCATTGCTTGCCAATACAACAATGGGAACTGTTTGTTGGGCGGCTGACACTCCAGCGATAGGAGCTAATTTGAAAACAAACACAGAGCTTTTTCAACAGAAGTCCATTGTGACTGGTGTAGTGCTGGATGAAAAAGGACAACCTGTTATCGGTGCCAGCATATTGATTAAAGGACAACGAAAAGGTGTCATTACTAATGTGGAAGGAAAGTTCACTTTGAATGTGGCACCAGGTACTCCGTTGGTCATCTCCTCTGTGGGATACTCGAAACAGGAAGTGAAAGCTGTGGCTGGAGAGAACTGGAAAATCACTTTGAAAAGTAATGCCTCAGACTTGGATGAGTTAGTCGTGGTGGGGTTTGGAACGCAGAAGAAAGTGAATCTGACGGGAGCGGTTTCAGTGGTATCAGGAGATGAGCTGGCAGAACGTCCTGTGCAGAACGTCACACAGGCCTTGCAAGGAACCGTGCCAGGACTACAGATTTCGCAGAGTAGTGGTAGCATGGATGCAACGCCCAGTTTGAATATTCGAGGTACTACCACATTGGGACAGGGGTCAAGTGGATCCCCGCTGGTGTTGATTGACGGTATGGAAGGGGATATTAACTCCATCAATCCGCAGGATATTGCCAGTATCTCTGTATTGAAAGATGTGGCGGCTTCAGCTATTTATGGTTCACGTGCGCCTTTTGGTGTGATACTTGTCACCACGAAGAGTGGTTCGAAGAATGGAAAGGTATCTATAAACTATAACAACAGTTTCCGTTTCGGCACTCCTATCCGCATGAAGCATCAGATGAATTCGGTGGATTTCGCTTCGTTGGTGAATGATGCTCAGTTTAACTCTGGCACCTCTACGGTCTTCTTCCCCAAAGAGCAGATGGATAAGATTGTCGCTTATCGCAATGCCACGCCCGTCGGTCCCGGACAACGCAGGGCTGCGGATGGAACCCTTTTGTACTCTTTGCCTGTTTCGGCGACAGACCCCACTTCATGGGCTGACCCGAATGTGTACGGTATAGACGATGTGGACTATTACGATGTGTTTTACAAGAAATGGTCTTTCTCACAGGAGCATAATTTCAGTGCGACGGGCGGAAACGAGAAGTTCAACTATTACGCATCCTTGGGCTATCAAAACCAGAACGGATTGATGAAGATTGGAGAGGATGGCTTGGATCGTTATACGGCTACGGGAAAGATTAACGCACAGTTGACCAAGTGGTTGCGGTTTAATTATACCTTCCGTTTCACTCGTAAAGACTACAAGGCTCCTAATAACTTAGGTGATTATTTTTACGAGTTCGTGGGAGGTCTTTGGCCGACTACGCCTCTTTATGACAGAAACGGGCATTACTATAATACCCAGGCTATTGCGATGGATGGTGTTGGTCAATGGAGCTGGCAAGATGATGAGCATTATCATCAGGCAGGACTGTTGATTGAGCCTGTGAAGAATTGGGTGACGCATATTGACTTCAATTACAGGATAAATGAGAATCGTAGTCATCTTTATTACGTGAACCAGTATCAGTATAATGTGCAGAACGAGGCAATTAACATTTATCCCTATTCGTGGGTATCCGATACCAGCGACCGATACAATTATACAAACTTCCAAGCCTATACGGAATATACGCATTCTTTTGCACAGAAGCATAATTTTCATGTCATGGCTGGATTTCAGGCGGAAGATTATCGAGAACACAAATTAGGTGCCGGACGTGAAGGATTGATGGTTCCTGGGAAACCTCAGTTGGATTTGACTACTGGACTGGGTTCTGATGGAAGCGAGGTGACTCCTTCTATCAACGGTTCATATAACCGTTGGACAACCGCCGGTTTCTTCGGACGTTTGAACTATGATTACCAAGGAACCTATCTGTTGGAGATAAACGTGCGTGACGATGGATCTTCCCGATTCCGTCCGGGTAACCAATGGAAGTTCTTTCCCTCCTTCTCTGCGGGATGGAATATTACGAACGAGCAATTCATGAAGCCGCTTTACCCCGTAGTAAGCCATTTGAAACTGCGTGCTTCTTACGGAAACTTAGGTAATCAGAATATTAACAACTGGTATCAGACTTACCAGACCATCACTGCGCAAGTCGCTGCTGGCACTTGGTTGCAAGGCGGAAAGAAGCCCAATGTGGCATGGGCACCCGGACTTGTGTCCGAGAGTCTGACGTGGGAACGTATCGAAAGCTATAATATAGGTGTGGATTTCGGCTTCTTCAATGACCGCCTGTCCGGTACGTTTGATTATTATGTCCGTAATACGAAAGATATGGTGGGAAATTCTCCGGAATTGCCTGCCGTCTTAGGTACGGCTGTCCCAGTGACCAATAACACGGATTTGCAGACCAAAGGATGGGAATTGACCATCGGTTGGCATGATACGTTGGCCAATGGGTTGAGCTACGGCGTGAAGTTCAATATCGCAGACTCTCGTTCGAAAGTCACTAAATACTTGAACAACCCCACTAATTCCATTTCCAATTATATTCAGGGAGTTTACTTGGGTGATATTTACGGCTTCAAGACGATTGGCATCGCCAAATCTCAAGCGGAAATGGACGCTCACTTGAAGAAAGTAGACCAGTCCGCTGTGGGAAGTATGTGGGGAGCAGGAGATATTATGTATGCCGACCTTGACGGAGACGGGAAACTTTCATGGGGCGCATGGACGTTGAAGGATCATGGCGACCAGTATGTGATAGGAAACAGTACGCCTCGTTATTTGTTCGGAATCGATGCCGACGCTTCTTGGAAAGGATTTGACTTGCGGGTGTTCTTCCAAGGGGTCATGAAGAGGGATTGCTGGACAGATTCCAAGTACCTGTTTGGCACGGCTAATCAAGGTATTTGGTACACCACACCTATTGACGGTTTGCAGGACTATTACCGGGATGAAAATTCATGGTCTGTAAAAAATGGCTATCAGACAGTGAATACCGATTCTTATTATCCCAGGGCTGACTATTCAGACAAGAACCATCAGCGACAAGACCGTTATTTGCAGAACGCAGCTTATATCCGCTTGAAGAACTTTACAGTGGGCTATACGCTGCCTCAAAATGTGACCAAAAAGTGGCATATTCAGAAACTGCGTGTCTTCTTCTCAGGAGAGAATCTGTGGACAGGCACGAAACTTGCTAAACAGTTTGACCCGGAAACGGTGGATACGAACATGGGCAACAGTTATCCGTTGAGTACTACGCTGTCTGGTGGGTTAAGTCTAACTTTTTAAATGATTGAAGCGATGAAATACAATCCTATATTTTTCTTTTCCACTTTATTGGCGGTAGGTGGTGCTTTTTCCTCTTGCAGTGATTTTCTGAATCAGGAACCACCTTCCTATATTACACCCTCGGATTATTATACGTCTGAAGACCAAGTGCAGGCTGTGGCTAACGGAGAATACCAAATTCTGCTTCCCGGCCATTCGGCTTTTGGATATGGCATTTATGCGAACGACAATGCTACGGATAATCAGGCGGATAATAATCAAGGAGATACGAGGTATGTGAAAGGGCAGTGGAAAGTTGGTACGGACAACGGTTCTTGGTATTGGAACAGCATTCGTGACCTGAACTATCAGTTGAACACCATAGTGAGCAACTACAAAGCGAAAAAGATTCAAGGAACAGACCGGAATATCCGGCAGTATATCGGAGAACTTTATTTCTTCCGGGCTTATGCCTATTTCGGACTACTTCGTAATTTCGGAGACCTTCCCATTATAAAGAAAGCGTTGTCAGATAATGAGAAACTGCTGGTGGAGAACAACAAACGCGCTCCACGCAACGAAGTGGCACGTTTTATTTTGGCGGATTGCGACACAGCCTTGACGTATATGTCTAATGGTTTTGACGCACGCCATACACGTGTCTCACCCGACGTGGCCAATGTGTTTAAATCTCGTGTGGCTTTGTTTGAGGGTTCTTGGCTGACCAATTTCAAGGGTACTCCTTTTGTACCAGGCGGAAAGGAATGGCCCGGTGCGAAGAAAGACTATCATAAGGATTTTAAATATCCTACGGGAAGTATCGATGCGGAAGCTCGTTATTTCTTCCAGCAAGCTGTGGCGGCTTCCGAGAAAGTGGCAGATAAATATAAGAATCAACTGTCTATCAATAACGGAATCGTACCTCAGTCGGAAAATGAACACAATCCCTATTTCGAGGAATTCGGAAATACGGATATGTCCAGTTTCCCAGATGTGTTACTCTGGAAGGAATATAGTAAGAGTGCCGGCCAGACGAACAATGTGGAGGTGGCTATCCAGTATGGCAATATTTTTACAGGTTTTACACGAGGGATGATTGATGCTTTTGTCATGAAGGACGGTAAACCCACTTATGCCTCTCATGACGGTTATGTGTATGAAGACACAACCACCAATGCGGTGGTAAGAAACAGAGACCCGAGATTAGTCATCTTCCTGAAGCGGCCTGGACAGATAAACGTGTTCAAAAATATGGACTATACGGTAGGTGACCATATCGTTCCAACAGAGCCGGTACCGAACGTGTTGAATCATAACTTCACGGAGACTTATACCACGGGGTATGCTATGCGAAAAGGAGGAACATTCGACCGTGCACTTTGTCAGAACAACTATGGATATACAGGTGCTATCACTTTCCGTGCCACGGAAGCCTTGCTGAATTACATGGAGGCGGATTACATGTTGTATAAAGACGGGAACATTAACCATGATAAAATAAAAGAATATTGGACGGCTCTTCGGAAAGCGGCTGGATTTACAGGTGTGGCACTCGATCCAGAGGTGACTGTCCGCACAACGGATATGAGTAAGGAGACGGCTGGACTCGTATCAGGTACGGCATACGACTGGGGTGCATTCTCTGCGGGGAAAACCGTAGATGCGGCTTTGTATAGCATACGAAGAGAACGCCGTTGTGAACTGATGGCAGAAGGTTTGCGCTATATGGATTTGATTCGATGGAGGTCTATGGATCAATTGATTGCGCATCCCTACCATATTGAAGGCTTTCACATTTGGAATACTCCAATGGAAAAATGGTACACTGGAATTGTGGCGGATGGAACAGATGCTTCCAATATGTCGCAGAAATCATTGAGCGAGTATTACCGTCCGTATGAGATAAACATGAACAAGAACCAGAATCTCTTCATGGAGGGATATACTTGGGCTATGGCACAGTATCTGCAACCATTGCCCATACGTCAGTTCCTGTTGACGGCTTCCGATCATGCTTCGGTGGACAAGTCGCCTTTGTATCAGAACCCCTATTGGCCGACAGAAGTAGACCTCCCAGCCGAAAAATAAATTGAAAAAGTACTCGCCTTTTGAGAATAATAGGTAGCTTTGTTTCCGAATTATCTCGTCAAGGGAGGTTCGGAAACATGCTATGGAATCGAAAGAGTTATGAAACACTTGAATTTAATTTTATGGGCTGTCGCCTTGTGTCCTTTTACCGTTGCTGCACAGACACCGATAAAAGAGGGAGTTCCGCAGGTGGAAGGGAAGCAACTTTTTGTCCCTAAGGAGTTGGACTATCTTCGTACAAGAACGGACTCTACCTATAGTTTTACACGTATGACACTTTTGCCCGATTTCGCCATTTATTGGGGAAAAGGGTTTGGAGAGAAGGAGGAAAACTTACATAATCCGCCTCGTCTGAAAGGGCAAAATATGGCGGTGGACATGGCTAATTTGAAAGACAAACTGGAACATTTCTACCATTTCTTCCGAGATACGTTGCAGTTTGTGAAGGGTGTGTCCAATGCCGACAAGTACCGCATGATGGTTCTGTTGCAGTATTCACTGGATGGCACTGCCTACGGGGGCGACTATGACAAGGTAATCGGTGCCTTTTGGGTGGCTCCAAACCGTATTCAAGACCGGGCGTTGAACTGTGTGGCACATGAGTTAGGACACAGTTTTCAGCTACAAGTAGCTTGCGATCGCAAGGCGGAGGCTCTGCGGCAGGGAAAGCCTTTCAAGGAATGGGCTGACGGAGCAGGAAGTTTCTTTGAGATGACCTCACAATGGATGCTTTGGCATGTGAACCCTAATTGGTTGAGAGATGAGACATATCATTGGGAGGCATTTCGCAAATTAACCTATAAGGCGTTTCTGCATGGGGAGAACGCCTATCATTCTCCTTATATATTGGAGTATTGGAGTGAGAAACGGGGACTTCCCATTATCGCTTCCATCTATCAGCAGGCGAGAATGGATGAGGACGTGGTGCAGGCGTATAAGCGGTTGACAGGCCTAGACCAGAAAGCGTTTAATGAGGAGATATTTGAGGCTTGCCGCCGTGTGCCGAATCTGGATTTCCGTCATGCTTATAAGGAAACTCGTCCGTATGTCGGAGGTTTTCATACGGCTTTTGAAAAAGAGGAGAAAGGATGGTGTCGTGTGGCGGCGAAAAACTTGCCGGAAGACTATGGCTTCAATGTCATTCCGTTAGCTGTCCCAGAAAAAGGGAAAAAGGTGAAGGTCTCTTTTGAAGGATTGGCTAAAGGAAATGAAGAAGTTGGATGGAGATATGGATTTGTGGGTGTTGACGCAGAAGGCAAGGCTATGTACAGTCCGGCTGCTTCTGCGGTGAGAGGCAAGTTGATTTATACGTTGCCCAAAGCGACTTCTTTGCGGAAGTTGTATCTGGTAGTGATGGGGGCGCCTTCTGTACATCATCCGTTAAACCATTCCGATAAGCAAAAAGAGAGGCAATATCCTTACCGCATCCAATTGAAGGGAACGGAGATATTGCCTTAAACAACCTAACTTATACATTATCATGATAAAACAACTACTATTCATGGGACTGTGCTTCCTTTCGCTCGATGCGGAAGCGGACGCATTGCTCACTTCTCCTGACAAAACCATCCGGGTGGAAGTGGGTACAGAGGGGGCGAACGTGGTTTATTCTGTGTTCAAGGACGGAAAAGTGTTGCTCAAAGGAGCTAAGGCGGGTATTTCCTTTCAGGGAGAGCGTCTTAAATGGAGCTTGTCTAAGGGTAAATCCCGTACCTTGAAAGAGCAGATCACTTCTCCGTTCTATCGTGTCGCTTCTTTTACGACTGCCTGCAACGAAGCCACGTATAGATTAAATCCTACGTGGAGTGTCACTTTCCGGGCATACAACGAGGGGGTGGCTTACCGTTTCTCCTCCTCGAAAGGGGGAGTGGTGCAGAACGAGACGGCGGATTTCAATTTCCCTGCCGACTACACATCCTATATGGCGTTTTCCACGAACACAGGTGAAGGGAAAGATCCTTACGCCATGGCGTTTCAGAACATCTACTCTGTGAAGACGCTGTCCAAACAACCGAATCAGATAGCTTTCTTGCCTGTGACGGTGGATTGTGGCGGTACGAAGCTCACGCTGCTGGAGTCTGACTTGGAGGCGTATCCCGGTATGTTCGTACAGTCGTCCGGCACGGCCTTGCGTGCCTCTTTTGCAGCCTATCCCAAGAAGATGGGGTACTACACATGGAGGGGGATGTCTCATGTGACGGAGCGTGAAAACTACATAGCCCGTGTGGTCGGAAAACGTACCTTTCCCTGGAGGGTGATGGCTGTCACTACTAAAGACACGCAGATGCCAGTGAACAATCTTGTCTATGCGCTGGCTTCACCCAACCGGATAGGAGATTATTCTTGGGTGAGTGCCGGGAAAGTGGCTTGGGACTGGTGGTGTGACTGGAACTTGAAAGGAGTTCCTTTCAAGGCGGGCATCAATATGGACACCTATAAGTACTACATTGACTTTGCCGCTTCCCATGGTTTGCAATATGTGGTGCTGGACGAGGGATGGTATGACCCGAAGTCTGCCGACCTTATGCACTCCATTCCTGCACTCAATATCCCTGAATTGGTGAAATACGGAAAAGAAAAAGGAGTGGGAGTGATTCTCTGGACGGTGTTCAACGTCTTGGACGAGCATCTGGAGGAGGCGTTTCGTAAATACGCTTCGGAAGGAGTGAAGGGATTCAAGGTGGACTTTATGGACAGAGACGACCAGACTGCCGTGGAGATGGCTTATCGTATAGCAGAAAAAGCGGCGAAATACAAAATGGTGCTGGACTATCACGGCTTTTATAAACCTACGGGATTCAACCGTACTTTCCCCAATATATTGAATGTGGAGAGTGTCTTCGGCATGGAGGAGATGAAGTGGAACGAGGACCATAAGGATATGCCGCTTTATGATGTGACGTTCCCTTATATACGCATGATGGCAGGACCAGTGGATTATACACCGGGAGCTATGCGCAATGCCTCGAAAGCTGATTATCGTCCGGTATATAACAATCCGATGAGTATGGGTACCCGTTGTCATCAGTTGGCCACTTACATCGTGCATGACTCTCCGCTGACAATGTTGGCTGACGCACCTTCTTCTTATCTGAAAGGAAACGAGGATTGTTTGTCTTTCATTTCTTCTATTCCAGAGGAGGTGGACGATACCAAGGTCTTGTGTGGCGAGTTGGGAAAATACATCGTCACAGCTCGTAAACGTGCCGTGAATTGGTATGTCGGCGGCATGACGAACTGGGATGCAAGGGAGGTGTCGGTGGATTTCTCTTTTCTTGACGCAAATGCTTCCTATAAGGCGGTGCTTTTCCGAGACGGTATAAACGCTGATAAAAACGCCGAAGACTATGCCGTGGATTCATTCACTGTCAAGAAAGGAGACAAGAAAATCATTCGTATGGCCTCTGGTGGTGGCTTTGCCTTAAGCCTCAAGAAAGAGTAAGTATGGAATGCGTTCACAAAAAGAATTTATATAGGATGAAATTGTCAAGACTTTATTTTAGCATGGCTTTGTGCGCTTTGTCGGCTACGGCCATGGCGCAGGGTACGGCGGAGGATTACAACCGTGCCTACCAATTGAGAGACAAATACAGTGCCCGCAGAGTGTACCATAACGGGGTGCAGCCTAATTGGACAAAAGACGGACAACGTTTCTGGTACTCCGTACAAACCCCTTTGGGAAGTGAGTATCTGAAAGTGAATGTGAAAGACGGACAGAAATGCCCTCTGTTCGACAGGGAACGATTACAAACCTCTATGGGAAAGGCTACAGGAAAAAAGCTGACTTCCTTGCGGTTGAATCGTCTGTCTGCGACTGAGGGATTGGATACGCTTCGTTTTGAATATGAGGGGAAAGGGTGGCAGTACGTACCCGCTTCTGATAATCTGCAAACCTATAGTCTTCCTCGTCCGTGGCAACCTCAACGGCAAGAGGAAGACGAGGAGCATTACTGGTCGGAAGAGGATGACGAGCGCAAAGGTGAGCCTGTACTCTCTCCCGACGGGAAATACAAGGCTTTTATTTATGGATATAACGTGCGGATTGTGTCTGTGAAGGACGGGAAGACTAAGGACTTGAGTCTGGATGGTACAGAGGGAAACTACTACTCTGCCCGTATTCAGTGGTCGCCCGACTCTAAGAAATTGGCAGTATGTCAAATTCGCACTGCTCCCAAACATTATATCTACTATGTGGAATCCAGTCCTAAAGACCAGTTCCAGCCTAAGTTGCACAAACAGGAATATGCCAAGCCAGGGGATGAGCGACCTTACAGCGTACCGGTTATCTTTGACATAGAGAAAGGTGTGCAACTGAAAGCGGACAATACCCTTTTCCCCAATGAATACGGATTGTCGGATTTGCGTTGGCAGCCGGATAATACAGAAATCACGTTTGAGTATAACCAGCGAGGACATAAGGTGTACCGTTTGCTGGCGATGTCCGCTTCTACGGGAAAGGTACGGACGGTCGTGGAGGAGAGTTTTCCGAAGTACGTGAACTGGACTCGTATTTACCGTTATCATTTCCAAGACGGGAAGCGTCTGTTGTGGAGCAGCGAGCGTGACAACTACAACCATCTTTATCTTTACGACAAGCAGACTGGCAAGGTGGTGCGTCAGTTGACGAAAGGCCCGTGGTATGTGCGTGAGGTGCAGCGTGTGGATGAGGCAAAGGGAATTGTCTACTTTTCCGCCAACGGACGGGAGAAAGGGCAAGACCCGTATTTCATCCATTATTATAAGGTAGGATTGGACGGGGAACATCTGACGGAACTTACCCCGGAGAAGGCTAACCACAGTGCGGTGTATTCTCCCGACTTTAAATACTTGGTAGATGTGTATTCCACGGTATCCCAAGCACCCGTGGCTGTATTGAGAAGTGCGGAGACTGGTAAGCTGGTAAACACTTTGGAGAAAGCGGATATTTCTGAGATAGTGAAGAATGGATGGAAAGCACCGGAAGTCTTTCATGCACCCGGAAGGGATGGGAAGACGGAAATGTGGGGACTAATCTACCGTCCTTCCAACTTCAATCCGCAGAAGAAATATCCCGTGATAGACTATATCTATTCCGGTCCTGGCGACCAGTATGTGCCGAAAAGTTTCGCTTCGTATGACTGGTGGGCTACCTCGTTGGCTGAGGTGGGCTTTATCGTGGTGAAAGTGGACGGCATGACGACTTCTTTCCGTTCCAAGGAGTTTGAGGAAGTATGCTACAAGAACTTGCAGGATGGGGGTATTCCTGACCATGAGGCGTGGATTAAGGCGGCTGCGAAGAAGTATCCGTATATGGACATCAACAAGGTGGGCATTTATGGATGTAGTGCCGGAGGTCAGGAGGCGATGAGTGCCGTGCTGTTGCATCCTGATTTCTACAAGGCTGCGTATGCGGCCAGCGGTTGCCACGATAACCGTATGGACAAGATTTGGTGGAATGAGCAGTGGTTGGGCTATCCTGTGGACAGCAGCTATGTGGCGGCTTCCAACATTGCCAACGCTCACCTGTTGAAGCGTCCGCTGATGTTGTGCTGGGGTGAGTTGGATGACAACGTAGACCCGTCCACCACGCCTAAAGTGGTAGATGCCTTGATAAAAGCTGGAAAGGACTTTGAGATGATTATGATACCAGGGGCACACCATACGATGGGTGAGTTCTGGGGCGAACACAAGCGTTACGATTTCTTCGTGCGCCATCTGTTAGGCGTTAATCCGCCAGAGTGGAGCAAAGTGAAGTCGGATGTGAGGTGGTAAGTCTTTAAGGGGTTCAATATTTGGTGGAGATGCGATAAATCGTGTCTCCACTTTTTCTTTTTCTGAAAATAAAGCGTTATCTTCGCAAAGTGAATCAATGCAAGCTGCAATCATGGAACGACAGAGGAAACGCTATCCGATAGGGATACAAACATTCGAGAAGATACGGGAAGGGAATTTCTTGTATATTGATAAGACGGCGTATGTGTACCGCATGGTTTCTTCCGATGCGGAATATGTCTTTCTGAGTCGCCCAAGACGGTTCGGGAAGTCGTTGCTTGCATCCACTCTGCATAGTTATTTCTCAGGTCGCAAGGATTTGTTCAAAGGCTTGGCGATAGAAAAGTTAGAGAAGGACTGGACGGAATACCCCGTGCTTCATTTCGACATGAGCCTTGGCAAGCACATGGACAAGGAGCAGTTGGAGGAGTATCTGGGTACTCAGTTGTCAGATAAAGAAAAAGAATACGGAATAACCAGTTCTGTTGTTGGAGTGAACAACAGGCTCACTAATCTCATCAAGACTGCATATCAAAAGACGGGTCGTAAGGTGGTTGTTCTCATCGATGAGTATGACGCTCCCTTGCTTGACGTGGTGCATGAAGATAAGGATCTTCCCTTGCTTCGTGACGTGATGCGCAACTTTTACAGCCCGTTGAAAGGATGCGACCCTTACCTGCGCTTTGTGTTCCTCACAGGCATCACCAAATTCTCACAACTGAGTATATTCAGTGAACTTAACAACATCAATAATATCAGCATGGATGAGGAGTATGCCGCCATTTGTGGTATCACGGAGGAGGAAATGCTCAGCCAGATGGATATGGATGTCAGTTTATTATCCGAGAAGCTGAAACTGACAAAGGAAGAAACGATAGGAAAGTTGAAAGAGAACTATGACGGTTATCACTTTTCTTGGCCTTCTCCAGACATCTATAACCCTTTCAGCTTGTTGACGGCAATGTCAAAAGGCTGTATTGGTCCATATTGGTTTGGTAGCGGAACGCCTACCTATCTGATAGAGGTGCTTCGCAAATACAAGGTTCTTCCCTCCCAGATGGGGATGCGGAAAGCAATGGCATCAGACTTTGACGCTCCTACCGAACGCCTTACAAGCATAGTGCCTCTGATGTACCAGAGTGGCTATCTGACGATAAAGGACTGCAATCCGCTGTTCGGTAAGTATGTACTTGATATACCAAACAAGGAGGTGCGTATAGGATTGATGAGGAGTCTTGTGCCTTATTATGTGAGTGGTGACACGTTGGCTACGAGTGGCACTATTATAGATATGGCAGAGGCTCTGTATGATGACGACATGGACACGGCGTTGAGTTGTTTGAAGGTGTTCCTCTCTACCATTCCCTATTGCGACCACACGGACTATGAAGGCCATTATCAACAGATGCTATACGTGATATTCAGTCTGTTAGGTATTTATTGCGATGTGGAGGTACGCACTCCTTGTGGGCGTGTAGATATCGTACTGCGTGCGCCTCATACCTTATATATAATAGAGCTGAAACTCGACAAAAGTGCGGACGTGGCGATGAATCAGATAGACTTGAAGCAATACCCCGAACGTTTTCGCCTGTGCGGTCTGCCTATTGTAAAGGTCGGTATTAACTTTGACAGCGATGCGCACACGTTAGGCGAGTGGAGGATAAATGCATTGGAAAACTGACTGTGTAGAATCCACTCACCACCTCAAAACCGCATCTCCCGAATACGCTTGTCAAACATCTTAGGGTTCATCGGCTCTTCGAATAGTTTTACAGACAAACGCTTTCGTATATTGGATATGTTGGATGCCGACTGCCCCAGCAGCACCTTAAGCTCGCTCGTTGAAAAGCCCAACCAGATTAGCAGACAGGCTCTAATCTCAGTAGAACCTATTTGCAGTTTCTCCTTAAACCTTTCTTGAAAAGCTGGGAAATAATGATTAACCACATTCCATATCTGTTCCCATTGCGTTTCTGTCGGGGTATGTCCTTCGCTTGCTATAATCCTTAGGCGAGTCACAGTCGCCCTGCTGTTAATCAGGTCCTTAGACGCTTCAGATGATATATCATTATCTTTATCGTCTGATAATACATCCAACTCTTTCTGTAGCCCTTGCATTTTGTCTTTCAGATATGCTATAATTTCCAAAGAATCAGAGTTCTCGGTTTTAGCCTTGACAAGTTCATCCTCTAACTGCTCCCACTCCTTTGACTTTTCTATATAAGCATTCTTCAGGGAATCTATTTGGGTTTCCCTTAACTTTATCTTACCCTTGACTTTATTTCTGTATAGCAACCAACCTGTAACAATAAGACTGATTATGAGGATAAAGATGATAGTTTTAGCAATCGATTGGGAACGTAACATCTCAGCAATCTGTCTGTCACGATCAGCGGTCTTCTCATACGACACCAACAACTTCTCATGGGAAGGCATGATATGCGTTGTCAACAAATGGTCATAAGAATTGTTGGAAGCCTCGTAATATTTACGCATTGAGTCGACTTGACATTTTTGGTCATAATACTTAGCTAGTCCAAGCATCCCCATGATGGTATCTACCGAAGAGGCTGATTTGCTGAAACACTTTCTGAAGTAGGTTTCAGCAGAGTCTGATTTACAACGCAGATAATACAACCCTTTAATATAATAATAGGTTTCATATCCAATATCAGGTGTTTTCTCCCCGTCGAAATATCCCGACTCTCGTTCGTATATCTCCATTTTTCGCTTAGACTTCGCCAACTGCCCTGTCTCTATCAGGCTTTCAAAATCGGCAGAAAGGCTCTGTGCATAAAGAGCATCGTATCCATACTTACGGTACAGCCGACATACACTGTCAGTGATACTGATTGCATTCTTATATTGGCAAAGACTCTCGTATGCACAAGCTTTGTGGCAAAAAGATTTCAACGCCGTAATGGTGTCTTTCGCCTCCCATGCTGCCTTTATCGACTTATCCCATGCTTCAAGAGCAAGGCGTGGCATTCGCAGATTGAACAACAGCAAGTCTCCCTTTTGTCCATATACCCTTGACAAGAGCCAATTATCGCAGTCATCGCTTGCCGTGTCAGCACAGTCTGCCGCACGGTCATAGCTTAGCAGTGAATGGAGTGCGTCTCCTTGGTCACGGTATACGCATCCAAGCAGGTAGTTGGCTCTCATCTGTTCGTTAGGCGAACCATGTTCGGCATAATACTTCACCACGTCTTTCATGGCCTTGTCGTCAGTAAGCGTCACATATCCCTTGTTCATCGCATCGGTACGTAGAAGCTCCAAACGCATGAGCTGTGCTTCGGTCATTTCCGATTTACGACTGGCAAGGTTGTCAAGCTCACGTAAGGCTTTCTTTGCAGAGTCGGTGCCAAGCTGCATGACGCTGTCGGCATGGTCCATCACCAAGTCAGACTTTTTGTCTCTACCACATGATGCAATCAGAATAAATATAAAAGCTATGAAAAATAGTAGTCTCATCTTCTGCCCATCAGTTTTTGCAAAAGTAAAAAAATCCAATAATAGAAGTTGCGTAATTAACGTTTTTAACCTGGCTGGATTTGTTTTAATCAAGCATATTTCCGAAAGGAAGATTACAGAGTATCTATCATAATCTTTGCATTAAGCGGGAAATAACCAGATATTAGCATTCACCCCTTTCCTTAGCTTGACCTTTTGCTCCTGACTGATATCACAGGCATACACCACCATAGACACTTCATTCTGACGGATAATCTGTTCTTTATTGTATAGTGTAGCACGAAATCTTGGCTGCTCTGGATACTTGATTATTAAAAAAGTTCATACTTGTTATTTGTGCATTTCAAGAAATTTGTATCCGTTGAAATGTATCATGTGTTCTGGGCTGTCGGCAAGCCACACCTCCGACTCCCAAGCAATGTCGGCACACCATTTGCGGAAGTCCTTCCTTGTCATAAATGCCGTAACAAATACTATCTTTGCACTACAGTCTTTCAGATGTGCCTTTAGTTTTCTGACCCTTATCTCACTCATCGGTCCAGCACTGTGTACGGCTTCGATGAGGAACAGGAGATTTTTCTCCTTGCAGTAAGCTACCACATCTGGCAATTCGTCGTGTTCAAGCGTGAAAAAGCCTATTTCATTGAGATTTCTGTCATCTTTGTAGAGCTGTTTGTTGGTGGTGTCACCTATGTAGAGAACGTCCGCACCCATGCCGAACCGTGACAGAAACTCTTCGACAATGAGTTTCTGAAGTTCGTTGTGTTCACCAGGTGACAGGTGTAGGTTTATGCCTGAAGGTAGCCTGACTGGTATCTTCTCCAAGTTACGCTTTCTTTCAAGTTCCTCTTTCAATATTTCCACGTTGCTCACATACCGTTTTAGGGTTTCGCCCCAACTTGGTGTGCCGTATTTTCGGAGCAGGTCTGCGAACAAAGGGCTTAGGGCATATCCGCGTGTAGGGTTATTGGTAGCCTGTGGGTCAAGTGATGACGAGTTCAGCACCACGTGTGCAGCTACGGGCATAAGCAAGTCCTTACGCCTGATGTCATCGTATGAACCTGATGAGATGTGTTCCCCGAAATGTCTGTTCTCAAATTCTATAATCTCCCTTGTCGTCAGAAAATGACCGTCATCTGCTGATTTAGCTTCGGCGAGGCTCTTGCTGATACCGCCAACGGCAAGGCAGGCCATAGCCATCTTTTCGAGTCTTCTTGGCGTACCATCAAGCGGAACGCCCACATCGCCGAGAATGTCAAGCATTGAGAATATCAGTTTCTTTGTCATCGCTGTCTTGCCAGCCGTCAGTTTTATTTCCATTGTCAGTCGAATAAAAATGAGGGTATCAGTTTGCTTTTCACCTCATCCTCGCTCCTCACGGGATGAGAATAGGTCTCCTTTATTTGGAGTGCCACTTGGTATGCAAGCAGGGGAGGTACGGCATTCCCTATTTGGTTGAACTGTTTTATCTCAGTGCCGCAGAACTCAAACCAGTCGGGGAAGCTCTGAAGGCGTGCCGCTTCCCTCACGACAAGCCGTCTTCGTCTGCCGTCCTTCAGCCTGACACGCTGCATGTCGCTTGTGCATCCTGCAAGGTTGCGGCATGTCAAAGTCCGGGCTGGACGGTCGATATATAAATCACGGGGATTTATGCACGATGATTTTTTCTCATACACGGCAATGTATTCGTCCTGCCTTGGGGTGAGAATCTTGCTCTCATCCTTTACGGTGTCAATCAAGTCGCCAATAGCATCGCCTACAGTCACCTTGCTTCGTTGTGCCGCGGGATAGCGGAACGATGACTTGTGACCTACCACAATCATCCGCTCGCGATTCTGCGGCACACCATAGTTCACCGCATTCATACACTTGTATTCCACGATGTATCCCAGTTTCCCAAGCGAATCTTTTATGAGGTCAAAATACCATTTATGAGAATACGCAAGATTCCTTACGTTCTCGAACATGAACACCTTTGGGCGTATTCTGCTTATGGCATCTATGAAAACGGGGAAGCCGTCTCTTGCGTCTTCCATTCCTTTTTGATTGCCGAATACACTGAATGGCTGACAGGGAGGACCACCTATAACTATGTCGGCATCAGGATAGTCAAAGCCCACTTCAAGACGTTGCAAATGGCATTTACCTTTCAAGTTGCGGTTGTAAGTGGCCACTGCTGCCTCTTCCAGCTCATAGCCAATGGTCTCATATCCTGCCGCCTCGAAGCCCAATGAAAGTCCACCACACCCCGCAAAGAGGTCTATGACCTTCACAGGTTCGGTAATTCTCGGTTTCAATATGTCATTAATATAATCTCTGAACATGCTGCAAAGTTAGTCATTTTCCACGACTTTATGTATCACGTGACTCGCATGATATGCTTTTTTCATTCTGACTGCTATTTGTGTGGGGGCTATGTATTGGGCAATCTTTCCGTTTTGGGGTGGTGGTATGATTCTTCACTTAAACAAGTAGAGATGCGATTCATTGCGTCTCCACATTCATCACTGATGAATTGTATTTGTGATTGGTAAAATATTAAAACACCATGAAAAGCGGAGACGCGATTCATCGCGTCTCTACCTAAACAATGTTGATTAGTGGTACAATTGCGGATAATCATTATTTCTCCTTATCAGTGACTATGCTGTTGCGACTTCTTTTGGTTGATTTGCCACCACTGAAGTAATATGCCACCACAAAATGAACTCCCAATGAAGAACCCATCCCGTCTGTATAATCTGTGCGCGAACGGTACGCACCGAGATTTATGGTGGTATAATCTCTTTTTACAAACGGAATCATGGTTACAAAAGTGACAGGCATTCTTCCTTTCAGGAATGTGCGCATGAAACTAAGTGACAACAAGTTCTGTCTCATGCTTTCTTTCCCCTGGAATTTTGGTACCATGCTGTTAAGATAGTAGTATGAGCAACGAGTTTGTAATTTTAGTGGCTTTATGGTATAGTCCAAGTCAGCAGAGACTGTCCAGAAATGCTCCTTCACATCGCAACCCACGGCCTTGTTCTTCAACATATCTATACCATACTTTACATCTGCATATAACCCAACGCCTCCACCAAGGTTGTAGTAGCCATTCAGGCCGAATATAGACCTTTTTCTGTCAGCATTGAAATAGCTTTCCTTTATCATGCCGTCATTCTTGAACGAATAGATATTGTTGATAACGTCATTATAAATGCCGAGCATATACCTGAACGTAAACCACTTATCTATCGTCACCTGGCTGTTGATGTTATGCATGACGCTTTGCCTTAGGAATGGATTACCCTGATGTGTAATCCAAGTATCTACCTTGTATTCGTTGGTTGAAAGCAGGTCGAGACTTGGGTAAGAGGTCTGGCAGTCGTATGTAGTACGGAAAGTTATCTTCTTGAAAGGTTTCCAGAAAATCCATCCACGTGGCTGCCATGAGGTATGGTTGATAGATCCCGACGTGTTGTTATCATTCATGTTGTCTACGCCTAAGCCTGTGCGTATACTGAAGTTATCCAGTGGCTTATAGGTCAGTGCCAGGCTTGCGCGGTTTCGGTTGCTGTTTGAATGGTATATTCCTGAGCCTGTAATGCGGTCAGAGTTGTCATAACGGCGCCAAGTGATAGCATAATCGACAAAGAAATTCAGCTTGTCGCTCAATTGTGACGAAACGTTGACATAGTATCTCACATAGTCTTTACGCCCTTTGGTCCAGTTCAGATTGTCTGCCGACCCCGTCTCTGTATATGTCCGTTTGTCTTTTATTTGGTAATAGTTGTATGACAAGTCGCTGTTAACACCCATCTTGCCGCCTATCTTGCCTTTATAGAACAGTCCCATAGTATGGTCTTGGGTATAATATCTGTCGGCTGAACGTTGATAACGTCTCTCGGTCTTGCCCCCTTCAGCATAGATGAGGTTGTAAAACTCATAAGCATCCACGTCCTTATATTTAAGGTTACCCATGAAAGACAGTCTGTGGTTCTTGCTCAGGTTATAGTCTGCACCCACCATCAGTTTTCCGGTAAACCGCTTATCTATCTTGTTCGGGTTTGATTCATCTATTTGGTCAGACTTTTTCTCAAACTTACCGTCATATACAGTCTCCAAGCTCTTCCCGTCTCTTCTGTTAAGGTATGAAGGAGACAACAGCCCGTATATATTCCATTTGTCGATAGTATAGGTAAATGGAATGTCTGGACCACCGTATGAAGTATCACCTATAGTCCTGTATCCTCCGATATAGGTAGGCGAGAAATCCCATCCTCTGTATCTCTCCGTAAGCTTTATATTCACCACGACGGCATGTTCAGAATACTTTCCAACTGGGTAATGCTGAACCTCAACGCTACGGATGCGCTTGGGGTTCAGTTTTGAGATATACTTGACGGGCTTTTCTATGCCGTCCACAATCAACACGACGTCATCTTCACCGTCAACACTGATGTTGTCCTTAACCCAGTCATGCCTCATACCGGGAAGTTTTTCAAGTAGCTGGAAGGCGTTCAACGTCCCTTTTCTCAGCGAATCAGTTATTAGATACTCGTCAGTGTCTATGTTCTGCTTTCTCATGCTGGAGTTAGCTACCACCTCTTTCAACAGGTGTCCGTTCTGAAGCCCTATATGACCGATAGTCTCAGGTAGTCCGAGGCTGTCCTTACGCATATAACGCTGATAGCCGACGAACGTCACGACCACCTTATATGCCTTTCCAGAGGTCTTGACTGAAAACCTGCCAGCAGCATCCGTCGCTATGCCATTTATATATTTATTGTCCTTGCCATAAAGTCTTACCGATGCTCCCGGCAAAACTTTCCCGCCATCAGCGTCTGCCACAACTCCTGTATATGTCTGACCAAACACAGCGAGATGGGTGGATAGTATAATTACTAAAGTGAAAATTCTGTGTTTCATATATTCGCTATTTATCTGTTATTTCATTATGGAACTTGGATAAATCCTGCTGGAGTTGTTGCTTTCTGGATTCACCTTCTTCCCGACATTCAGTCGCCATGCGATCTTCAAGTAAGCGTTTGCCTGCTCCATTTTGTTGAATATGGAGCGAGCGTAACCATAATTAGCGTCGGAATAGGTTGAATTCCGGTAATTACGTGGTGTGAACAGGTTATTTGCTCCAATCTCCAAGAGCCATCGTCCCAGATTATATCTGGCGTTGGCACCCCATCTGAAGAAATCTTTCTCCTCGATTCCTGTATTCTCGAGACGACTCTCCTTGATCTTTCCATAGATATTGAACATTAAGTTCTTATAGGTGTAAGTGGCATCTAATCTCATTCTCCATGTATCCTTGCTCTTGTCAAGATAGCCATTGAAATCGTTGTGGATATAGGCAAGTTCCGATTTCAGAGCGAGCAATCTTGTGATGTTCCATGTGCCGAAGAACACTGCGAGATACTGGTGAAGGTCGCTGTAAGAGGTATATGTAGAGATCATGACATCATCCTCAACGTAGTATCGTGGGACCGCCAAATGCATATAGGTGTTATTAATGAGCATCAACTGACAGTTGAAATTCTTCAAAAACGCATTGTAGGCGAGGCCGATATTATAGATGCGTGTGATGTCCTGCTCGACGTTTCCCCTATGCTGGAGGAAAGGATTCTTGCCAAGGCTGACTTGATTGAAGGTGTTCAAAGTTGGGAAACTGTTGCCAACGTTGGCGTTGAGGGTGAAGGCGTGGTGCTCGAACGGTGTGTATCGGAGTGTGACATTTGCCCTCGGGAGCACCTTACTGGTCTTTTTCGCCCCCTCCAGATGATACAGAAGCCACGACGTTCCCGCTTGGAGGTTCAGCATGAGACGCTTACTGAAATTGTTCATGTAGCCAGTTTGAATCCACCCCTCGTTAGAATAGAAGTGTTGGTCAAGGTCAACGCTTCCCGTATAGCGGACGTTGCTCCTTATGTAGTTGTCTTTCACCACCACACTGAACTTCTGAGACTTGACCATCTTGCTATAACTGACGAAATTCTTTAACTGCCAGATATCCTCATTGACATTGGAGAGGAAAAGATAGCTTTCTTCCTGAATATCGTTGTTATAACGGTTGTCGCCATAAGAGAAATCCACGTTCGCTGACAACATCTGGCCTTTGCCCAGGACGATATTGCCAAAGGCGTTGACCTCGGGATAAAAGCTACGTGAGGAACTGCCCTCGCTTGAGAATTGCGACACCTTGTCCCCAGAGTCCTCAATGATGACCCTGCTCGAAGCCTCCTGAAACGGTTTCTCGTCACGCACGGCTGATATTTTGACCCCCATGTTGTAAGTGCTTGCAGACTTAGTAATATTGAGTTGTAGATACTGGTTGTCATTCTTGTTGCGGTTGTCAAGAATGTCAGTGGAGCGCAGGACGCTACGTCTCGGGAAAAAATACTCCTCCTTCTCATGTGAACCTGCATTGCCAAAGTTCGATAGGTCATTGCCAGCGAACAAACTTACTTTCGTATGCTCGAAGTTCCATTGTGCGGTGGCATTAAATGTATTCCTCATATAGCCGATGTACTGTGTGTCATCAAAGGCATAGTAAGCGCCGTTAGTGCTTGAACGGGTGATGATGTTCAAAGAGATGGGGTCGTTGATAAATTTGCCCGAAGGTATGTCGATATAGTCGATGCGGACAATGGAGCTGGGCTTGATGTTCCTAAGTTCTGCATTGTTGACCTTCTCACCATTGATGTAGACTGCCACTTCCTGACCGAGTCGGGTGACACTTCCTTTTTGACGGTCGACGTCGAGACCAGGTAGCATGATGCCATAGATTACGTCAAAGCCATCAGTAGATAATCTCAACTGTCCTTTCTGGGGGATAATCGTTATACCATCACTCTTCTTGATGACTTTGTCCGCCTTAACCTCGACGGTGTTGAGTGTGAAGGTACTGTCCTCCATGGATTGTTTCAAAGAACCACCTTGTTGTTGTGCGCCAGCATCGGGAACCACGGCAAGGAGCATGACTGCGGCCGCCATAATCTTCTTACCAATACGAATTATGAATGTTATCTCTTTCATTATGTGAGGTTTAGGTTCGCTGCAAATTTATGACAAAGCTTCCGAATGATGTTCATGAAAAATGCGCTTTATTTCTTTAAGAGTTATATTGTCCATAGCTATTAAAAATATTTTTCAGTGTCCGTAATTATTTTATGATTGCTCTTCCGTGTGGATTTTCCATGGTTCAAATAATATTGAACAGTCAATTGAAAAGCATAACAACTGTTACGAATATCGGAAGAATAGCGTGTAGAACGATAATATCCCGTGTCTATCAGTTGGTAACGCTTGTCATTGAATTTGTCTACGGGAAGAAGGATATTGAAGACTATCGGCATACGTCCCTTTAGGAAAGAACGCTGAAAAGTCAAATAAAAAATATTCAGACCATTACGGTAACGTCCTTGATAAACCGCATCCGCAAAGTAATCATATCGGTAAGTACAACGAGTATTTAGTTTCAACGGTTTGATTTGGTAATTCAAATCCGCCAGAACACCCACGCTATGTCCTTTTTCATCACATAACATCTTTTTATTTGTCAAATGTTCCCAAGTGTATTGAACCTGAGCATAGAGAGAAAGCCCTTTGGCCAATTGGAACTCACTGTTCACGCCAGTAACAGACTGATACAGACTTGTATTAAAATAACTGCTTTTTACTGTACCGTCAGACTGGAGACTGTAGATACTCCTGATTGCATTTTTTGTCATGTTCCAATTATAAAACAAGCGGAGCCCGTTGCTTAAAGAAAGCGTGTTGTTGATTGTATGCCGTACAGATGGTTTCAGGAAAGGATTGCCTTCATGAACCATCCAACGGTCTGTCCGGTACGAATTGGTGGACAATTGGTCAAGGTTTGGATAAGTGGTATGGCATTCGTAATTACTGCGTATCGTCACGATTTTAAAAGGCTTCCAGAACAGCCATCCTCCCGGTTCCCAAGAGACATCGTTCATTTTACCCGAATTACTGTGATCCCCTACTTGATTCCAACCCATTCCGGCACGTAAGCTGAAATTAGACACAGGCTGGTAGGATAGGGTCGCACTTACACGATGACGTTTGTTGACGGAGTGGTATAATTTCGAATGTGCCTCCCTGTCAAAAGTATTGTATTTTCGCCATGTCATTGCATAGTCCATGTCCAGACGAATCTTCTTGTGCAACTGTGCGTAAAAATTCAAATAATAATTCACATAATCCTTACGTCCCAATGTGTTGTTTAAGTTGTCCGAAACATCGGTTTCCTGATAAAGTCGTTTTTCCTTCACTCGATAATAGTTATACGACAAGTTGCTATTCACTGACACCTTCTCGCCCCACTTTCCCATGTAAAAAAGCCCGGTCGTATAATCGTCAGAATAGTAACGGTTAGAGGAGGATTGGGAAATGAAACGCATACTATTTTCGGTTTCCTCTGTCAGGTCATAGGATTCACGGTCATTCACATCCATCCAAGTCCCGTTTAATTGAATTGAAAGCTTATGTTTTTGGGAAAAAGAATAGTCCACACCTGTGGTCACTTTTGCCCTCTTGCGCTTGCTGTAAATATTAGGATGCGCCAAATCCATCGGGTCGGATTTCTTGCTGTATTTCCCCTCATAGGATGTCTCCAATGAAGAGACGTTTTTAATATCTGCGACCGTATAGTCCGGATTCAGGTAAAAAGTCCATCCGTTCTTGGTATAAGTGAAAGGAATACTCTCCGAAGACATCCATGCTCCTTTCAAGTCCAAAACATAAACTCCTCCTATATTCGGCACCAAGTCCCAACCCATATAGTCTTGTTTCAATTTTAAGTTTACAACCACGGCATGACCCGCAAATCGTCCGGTTGGATGATGCTGTATCTCTACCCGCTGAATACGTTTGGGATTTATTCGCAACACATAATCCTGTGGTTTCTCTTCTCCGTTCACAATTACCAACACATCACTTTCTCCATCTACCCTGATTTCTTCCGTAACCCAGTCTCTTCTCACTCCCGGCAGCTTATCTAACAACTGGGAGGCGTTGATTGTACCCTTGCGCATGGAGTCCGTAATGAGATATTCGTCTTTATCGATATCCTGCTTGCGCAGTTCTCCCTTCACTTCCACTCCCTGAAGCTCTTGTCCCGCTTTCAACGGAATAGTCTCCATTTGTGCCGGGAGTCCGAGACTGTCCGTGTGTGCATAACGCTGGAAGCCAATATAGGAAACGGTTATCTTGTATGCCGCCTCCTTGGATTCTATGGAAAACTTACCCTGTGCGTCGGTTATAGTTCCGGATAAATAAATGTGTTTCTTACTATACAGTTGTACGTTAGCTCCGGCTAAAGCTTGCTTGTTGCCAGCATCTACCACTCTGCCTTGATAGATTTTAGCTTGTAACACATGAACGGATAGTATCTCAAATAGTAATAGTAAACTTATTTTCATTATTAACTGTTTATTTCTTAAATTGTTACTTTGTTATTTAAAATTACTCTCCAGCAATAATCCGTATTTTGATTGCCTATATCTTTTGTATACGCAAATATGGATATCCGCCATCACATACTGGCAACAATATACATTCTTCTGCATATACTGTTGCAGAAGACATTAATGTTCCTACCAATGCGAATATGAATATTGTCTTTTTCATTATGTGTGGTTTAGGTTCGCTACAAATTTATGACAAAGCTTCCGAATGATGTTTATGAAAAATGTGCTTTAACATTTCACAAATTCACAACTGGCTTTCTATGTGACTAATGATTAATATGTTAGAGACGGATTTCACAAATTCACAAGATTGTTATTATAGTGAGTTTCATCCCAATCTATAGGGTATGGAAGTCGTTAATGATTATCCTTTATTGATTTATGGGTATTTAGGAAGTGTCTTGTCATGCGGTGAGTAATGACTCCTTATTCACCGTGTTTGACTCTATGTAATGAAGAGATGAGGCTGGAGAGTATAAGGTTGTCTCAACACAATGCTCCCTTATATTGTCTTATAAATGGAAAATTACCATACATTGAAAATCTTCTTCTCTGTGTGTACTTTATGAAGGAAAATGGACGAAAAAGTGAAGGACTATGGTGTAATGTAGGCCTATTTCCAGTGATTTTATGTTGTTTTATGTAGGTTAAATGTAGTTTTTATGTAGGTAACATTCCTGTTTTTACCATATTATAAACTGATAGCCAATGATTTAAAAATGTTTGATGTAGTTATGTAGGTAAAATCACGAAAAAACTTTTGGGAGGAAGGGGATATTATGTTTAATAAGAAAAGTCGTGTGTCTGTATTTTCTAAAATGATTA
>CAVDHB010000022.1:0-53026 GCA_963608705.1 Prevotella sp. P5-108 | reverse complement strand
ACGCATGGATTGACAGTTTCAGGACGTTGCTGAACAGGTTTGATACGACCGTCTCATCATGGGAATCATGGAACTATATCGCTTTTTGTGTAATCTTCTTGAGGAAAATTAAAAAGAGAACAAAAGTTTAAATCACTTCATTGTTCTCGTTCGGATTGTAAGACCCGCTGAATTCGAAAGTACCGTTTACCGTACAGGATTTCCCATTCACAGAGAACGTGAGTTTGTCAAACTTCACGGTAATGCTTTGCTTAGTCACCTTAGTGATTGTGGCGGAACCGCTTGTGATGTTTTCCAGCTTGGTAAGGTTCGTGCTTACCACTGCACCCGATTTATCATCCAACGTCTCACCTTCCGTGTATTCTACGGGTTTTAGATATAAGTATTCCGTGTTTAAAACGGACTCTACGTCTGAAATAACCTCTTCGTTCGTGAATGAAGCTTGAAGCAGTCCATTAGTTGATACTTGAGCACCCTCGAACTTGTAATTTTTCCCGTCAATGACAAGACCATTGGCTTTTCCATCCTTGATGTCACCTTCGTCATCGTCTGAGCAGGAGACGGCAAGGAATCCTAACACCAAGGTCAAGAGACCTAATACGCTAAACAGTTTTTTCATCATCAATCGTTTTATTATCCTTAGCTCCGCTCGGATAGGTTTGTTTAATATCAACGAGACACAAAGATGCCGGATGGAGCTTTCCGTTATCCTTGCAAATGCAAAATTAGATGAAAGAAACGGAATAGCCCAACACTCCATTCTGCTCTTTTTGACTATGAGTTGGTTTTGCTTAATTACCATATTAAAAAATATGCGTAAGATGCATAAAATATTCTCGTGAGGTGAGCAATCGGTTGGCTTAAACCGTGGGGTATAGCCGAAAGCCAATTTCCGATTCAACAACAGCCTTCCGCCCAGTGATTACTAAAACAATTCCGGCGGATAACGTTATCCGCCGGAATATTCACATTCCAATAATCATCGAAGATGATTACAAATCCGGGTCAGCGCATGCAGCGTAAGCTTCGACATTGTGACCTGCTCCGCATAGGTGGAATCCCTATACCTTTAAATCGGGATCTTCCCCACCGCCTTGCTCTCCACCACCGGGTTCCGTCGTTCCAGAGTCTGGAGTGATGATTCCCTTCGCAATCTTGTAGTCAGTGAGCGAAGCATAGCTTACATGCTCATCCAACACACCAGCGTTTTGGAACCTCAGACCGCTGATGACACTGTTCGCGAACTCACGGGTTGGCGTGAAGACAACACGAGGGTCGTGTATCATCTTTGAGGCGTTGAATTTGGTTATGTCCTCTACGCCATCGCTCTTGAACGATATGCGCAGCGTACCCAAATTCCCCAAACGGACGGTGTGTCCCTGCTGAAGCTGCTGTACGGCATATTGTCCGAACAACTCCATGGCGGCCTCCATTTCAATCGAAGCCGTAGTAGTGTTAGCTGTGGCCGCACGGGTCATCGCCTTCACGTTCTGCGCCACCTCACCGAGAGGAATGGTGTACCATTTCTTAGGTTCCTGACGTTTCGCCGGGTTGACCTTCTTTACGAGTTTAAACTTTTGCATTACGCAATAATGTTTAACAATTATATCAGTGCAAATGTAGGAATATTTTAACTATCCTCCAAATTTTTCCCTAATTATTTTAACATAAACCTCTATTTTAAGGCTTTAAACGGTTATTACCACAGAATTATTAATAGAAAAAGCCTTAATCAAGCAAGCCCTTGAGGCCAAACCTAGTAATCTATTAAGCCCAAACCTAGTAATCTCTTGAGGCCAAACCTAATAAATTCGTGAGAAAGAGCATTGTAATCTATTGGTTCAGAGTATGATACCATCTTAGGACAGAATCTATGAAACCTAGTAATCTCTTAAGGCCAAACCTAGTAATCCCTTGAGGCCAAACCTAGTAATCTCTTGAGACCAAACCTAGTAATCTCTCGAGGCCAAACCTAGTAATCCCTCAAGGCAAGACTTAGTAATCTCCCAAGAGCATAGATTTACAGGTCTATAATATAAGAGGAGTACAGATACAAAACCGGGCAGAAGCAAACACTATCAAGGCTTCTACCCGCTAGACAACGCACATACTCTGATAAAAACACACGCCGTCCCTCGTGAGGAACGGCGTGTTCGATTATTCAAAAAATAGTCTTTTCTAATTAGTTGTTCTCAGGACGGAGCTTGCGAACCACCTCGCCAGTCTTCCACATCTCGCTGTTGTGCAATGCTTCCAACTCAGCGTTCAGTTTCTTACGGTAGTCCGGCTGAGAGTTGCTGTTGATTGAAATCTTAGCCTCGTTGCCAGAAGACACGCTCTCGTACAATTTCTCCATCACCGGTTTGATAGCGTCGTGGAACGGACCCATCCAGTCCAATGCGCCACGCTGTGCGGTAGTAGAGCAGTTAGCGTACATCCAGTCCATACCGTTTGCACCAATCATCGGGATCAAAGACTGAGTAAATTCCTCCACTGTCTCATTGAATGCCTCAGAAGGAGTGTGTCCGTGTGCGCGTAATGTCTCATACTGAGCCTGGAACAAGCCCTGCACAGCACCCATCAATGCGCCACGCTCACCTGTCAAGTCAGAGTAAACCTCACGTTTGAAGGTAGTCTTGAACATATAACCAGAGCCGATACCGATACCCATAGCCATTGTACGCTCTTCAGCCTTTCCCGTAGCGTCCTGATATACAGCGTAAGAACTGTTGATACCACGACCTTCGAGGAACAAGCTACGCAAAGACGTACCAGAACCCTTAGGAGCCACCATGATTACATCCACGTCCTTGGGAGGAATCACATGTGTCTGGTCATTATAAGTGATGGCGAAACCATGAGAGAAATACAAAGCCTTTCCTTTGGTAAGATGTTTCTCAATAGTAGGCCACTGCTCGATCTGTGCGGCATCGGAAAGCAGCATACAGATGATAGTACCCTTCTCGCAGGCTTCCTCGATAGAGAACAAAGTCTCGCCCGGTTTCCAGCCGTCTTTCACAGCCTTGTCGTAAGTGGGGCTTTGACGCTGACCCACGATTACGTTGAAACCGTTGTCACGCAGGTTCAACGCCTGACCGGGGCCCTGGATACCGTAACCCAATACGGCGATTGTCTCGTTCTTCAATACTTCACGCGCTTTCTCCAATGGGAATTCCTCACGTGTAGCTACTTCCTCGATAGTTCCACCAAAATTAATCTGTGCCATTTGTTTTGTTGTTTTAATGAATCCCCGCATGGGGGATTCTTCGTTCATTATGTTATTTATTCGTTTGTCGTTTGTTATTGTGCAATCGGACGATTGTTCTTCCAACACTGCAAAGGTAGGAAAATACTTTCATCCTCTCAAATTTTCAGCAAAGAATATTTCTGTTTTTAATCAAATTAATCCTTTTACCGCCGAACTCCTCCATCTTCTTAAAAGAGATGCAAAGATTTGGCTCATTTGTCCTCGCAGTGTGCAAGAAATTGTCACTTGCCCGGCTCTTCTCCTTCCTTTTCCAAACGATAGAGTTCCTCTCGCTTGTGAAGGTATTCGTTGAGACGCTCCGTGCATTCTTTCGTGATAACGATACGCCCCGAACGGGAATACTGGAGAATACAGTCAAATTTCTTCAAATTGTCACGCAGAGAGAAGATTTCGTCCGTCAAGCCGTGCATCGTCACCACAGAGTACGTGGGGTTCACCTCCACGATGGTTGCGCCATGACGACGGATGACAGCGGAAATCTCCGGCTGAGCCAAGACCACGGGAGTGGACAGCTTGAAGAGAGCCGTTTCCTGAATATACACCTCGTTGTCCTCAAAGTAGTTCGCCTGGAGGATGTCGATACGTTTCTCCAGCTGCAAGGTGATTTTCTCCATCAAGTCTTTCGTGCTCCAGCAAGTGATGGTGTACTTGTGTACTCCCGGAGTGGAAGACGCCGCCACATTCAAGCTCTCGATGTTCACGCTGCGGCGAGTGAAGGCAATCGTCACCTGGTTCAGCAATCCGGCCAGGTTCTCGGAATATACGATGAGTGTGTAGAATTTCTTTTCCATTTAAATTTCCTCCTCTTTTTCAAAGTGAAGCATCATATCATCCACGTCAGCTCCCGGCACACACATCGGCATGATGTTCTCTTCCTCCTCCACTGCCACCTGCAGCAGGAACGGACCCTTGGTAGCAAGCATTTTCTCCACGCCGGCTTTCAAGTCCTTGCGTTCAGTCACAGTCAGCGAGGGTATGCCGTATGCGTCGGCAATCTTGTTGTAGTCGGGGTTCAGCATATGGGTGAAGGAATAGCGGTGATGGAAAAACATCTCCTGCCACTGACGCACATTGCCAAGGAAGTTGTTGTTCATCAGCACAATTTTCACCGGTGCCTGTTGCTCCATGATGGTACCTAATTCCTCGATGGTCATTTGCAAGCCGCCATCTCCCAGGAAAAGGCACACCGTGCGGTCTGGCGCACCGAAAGTAGCACCGATAGCGGCAGGAAGTCCGTAACCCATCGTTCCCATGCCTCCCGAAGTGGCCACACTGCGTGGCTGGGAGAACTTGAAGTAACGGGCGGCGAACATCTGGTTCTGGCCTACGTCTGTCACCATAATGGCGGAGTTATGCGTCTGCTCCGTCACCTCGTTCACCACCTCACCCATTCGGATATGTCCTCCGGCGGGATGAATCTCCGGCTCTATGACCTGTGTCTGTTCCTGCTCCTTATATATATTGAAACTTTCTTTCCATTCTGTGTGCGTCCGTTTCTTGAGCAAAGCGGTCACCGCCTCCAGTGTCTCCTTGCAATTGCCCAGCACGGGTACGTCCACCTTCACGTTCTTGTTGATTTCCGACGGGTCGATGTCAAAATGTATCTTCTTCGCCTGTTTGGCATACGTGGAGAGCTTACCCGTGATACGGTCGTCGAAACGCATCCCGACCGCAATCAGCAAGTCGCACTCCTGCGTTTTCTTCGCCGCCGCATAGCAGCCGTGCATACCAAGCATTCCCACATTCAGCGGATGGTCTGACGGCAATGCCGACAAGCCCAACAAGGTACATCCGGCAGGCATGTCCGCCTTCTCGATGAAGCGGCGCAGCTCTTCCTGCGCACTGCCTAATTCCACACCCTGGCCCACTAACACGAAAGGTTTCTCGGCCTCGTTTATCATCTCCGCCGCCTTGTGGATATTGTCCCAGTTCACGGGAGGCACCGGCATATAACTGCGGATGAAATCTGTCACCACACGCTGGTAATCCACTTCCTCCAACTGAGCGTTCTTGGGAAAATCCAGCACTACCGGGCCTGGTCTACCCGTGGAAGCGATATAGAAAGCACGGGACACGGCCCATGCGATGTCTTTGGCATGACGGATTTGGTAAGACCATTTGCTGATAGGCTGCGTCACGTCCACCAAGTCTATCTCCTGGAAAGCGTCAGTACCCAGCAGGGCGGTTCCCACCTGTCCGGCAATGACTACCAACGGCGTGCTATCCAGCATCGCATCCGCAATGCCCGTGATAGTGTTGGTGGCTCCGGGACCGCTTGTCACCATACACACGCCTACCTTGCCCGACACACGGGCATACCCCTCGGCTGCATGAGCGGCGCCCTGCTCATGCCGTACCAAGATATGATTCAATTCCGCGCGGTGACTGTACAACGCATCGTACACCGGCATGATGGCACCGCCGGGATAGCCGAAGATAGTGTCCACTCCCTCGTCTATCAACGCACGCATCAACGCCTCACTACCGCTTATTTTCATTTCTGACATATAATAGTAATGTTTAGCTTGGTTAAATGATTCTCACGCCGCCCTTGTCTGCAGAGCTTACCATCGCAGCATAGGCACGCAACGCCTTGGAAACTTCCCGATGACGTTTCATCGGCTGCTGCGGACGTGCCGCCAGCTCCTCGTCGGAGAGTTTCACATTGATGCTGCGGTTCGGAATGTCTATCTCAATGATGTCTCCGTCCTTTATCTTCCCGATGTTGCCTCCTGCGGCAGCCTCTGGCGAAATGTGTCCGATACTCAATCCTGATGTACCACCAGAGAAACGACCGTCCGTAATCAACGCACACTCTTTCCCCAAATGGCGGGATTTCAGATAGGAGGTCGGATACAGCATCTCCTGCATACCCGGTCCTCCTTTGGGGCCTTCATGGGTAATGACCACCACATCGCCGCTCTTCACCGTGCCGTCAAGGATGGCGTTGCAAGCGTCCTCCTGAGAATCATACACCTTGGCAGGGCCAGAGAATTTCCAAATTTCCTTGTCCACGCCGGCAGTCTTCACCACACAGCCGTCCTGCGCAATGTTTCCGAACAGCACAGCCAATCCACCGTCTTTCGTATAAGCGTGCGCCAAGTCGCGGATACATCCGTTGGCACGGTCTTTATCCAGCGAAGGCCACTGCGTATCCTGCGAACCCATCACGTCGCTGAACTTGCGTCCCGGTGCGCTGGAGTAGATCCGTTGTGCCTCCGGGTCGACAGTCTCCCCTGTAATGTCGTACTTTCTCAAAGCTTCGGCCAACGTCTCCCCTTCCACTCTGTGCACGGAAGTGTCCAACAGTCCGCCCTTGTTCAGTTCATTGAGAATGCCCAGAATACCTCCGGCACGTCCGCATTCCTGTACGGAATATTTATGCGTGTTAGGAGACAGTTTGCTAAGGCAAGGCACATGACGGCTCAAACGGTCAATGTCATTCAGTTTGAAATCCACGCCTCCCTCATTGGCGACAGCCAACAAGTGCAGCACAGTGTTGGTGGATCCTCCCATGGCAATGTCCAACGTCATGGCGTTGAGGAACGCCGCACGAGTGGCTATATTGCGCGGAAGCACGCTCTCGTCTCCATCCTCATAATAGGCAAAGGCGTTCTTCACGATTTGATGCGCCGCATCCTTCAACAATTGCAGGCGGTTCTTGTGCGTGGCAAGGATGGTACCGTTGCCCGGCAACGCCAGTCCGATAGCCTCGGTCAAGGAGTTCATGGAATTGGCGGTGAACATACCCGAACAGCATCCGCATCCCGGACAAGCGTGTTCCTCGATATAGTTCAACTCCTCGTCAGACACAGTCTTGTCAGCACCCTTAATCATGGCCGTGATAAGGTCGATATTCTCTCCCTTGTAGTGTCCGGCCTCCATCGGTCCTCCACTCACGAAGACCGTAGGAATGTTCAAACGCATAGCCGCGATGAGCATACCCGGCGTGATTTTATCGCAGTTGGAGATGCAGATTAACGCATCCGCCTTGTGTGCGTTGCACATATATTCCACACTGTCCGCGATGATGTCTCGGGATGGAAGGGAGTACAACATACCATCGTGTCCCATGGCGATACCGTCGTCAATGGCGATAGTGTTGAACTCGGCGGCATAGCAACCCATCTTCTCAATCTCTTTCTTCACAAACTGTCCTGCGTCGTGCAAGTGTGTGTGTCCCGGTACGAACTGGGTGAAAGAATTGGCGATTGCGATAATTGGCTTTCCGAATTGTTCTCTTTTCATGCCGTTCGCCACCCACAAGGCCCTGGCTCCTGCCATACGTCTTCCAGTGGTACAAACCGCACTTCTCAACTGATGTTTCATATTCTTTTTCGTTCTTTATTACCACATTAAAAAGCCTCTCCCACTCTGCTGAACGGGAAAGGCCATCTGTTATCTATTTCGAATGCTCAGTAACACCCCATACAGCCTTTCCCCTGTCCCTGCAAGACCACAAGGACATTCACGACCAAAACGACCATACCGAAAAGGACTGAAGGCATTCTCATTTGTTTCTACGTTGTTAATTGAGGGCAAAAGTAACACATCTTCCTTAGATACACAAATGCAAGTGAAAGAAAAGCACACAAACCGCGCACACAGGCTTTATATGTGCATGGTTTTATTCTATTTTAAAGGTTAGCTTCACTATTTACGTCCGATTACTAAGAGAAAAGGTGCTTATTTCTCTCAATTCATCCGAATTGCAAGGGGAAATATTACAAATTAGCACAACGCCTTTGTTGCACATACGCACTCACTCGCACATTCTATCCCACTGTCTGCCCGACGGAAGCAACAGTAAACCCGTTTCTCCAGAAAATTCATCCAAGGCGGGTAAAAAAAGGCGAAAAATATTTGGTGGAATAAGGGAAAAGCCTTACCTTTGCACTCGCTTTCGGGATGTAGCGCAGTTGGTTAGCGTTCCTGGTTTGGGACCAGGCGGTCGCGCGTTCGAGTCGCGCCATCCCGACATTATAGCGAAGTGATTCTCACTTCGCTTTTTTATTTCCCCATAGAAACGTGATTAATCGCATCTCTCCCCGTTACCATGACAGGATTCGGGGGAAACGACGAATTGCCACTCAGAGATAACAATCATAAGTTCTTACCTCCTTTATTTAACAGACTCATAATATTTCACCTTCATTGTCGCTTTTTTATTCGTTAATCCTTGGTCAGTCGGAATATTCTCTATAAATTTGTAGCGTAGAAAAGAAGTCGAAGCTCGGACTTAACAAGAAACAGAAGAAAAGGGGGACACTTACCCGAACAGTAAACGAAACGTTGTCTGTTTTCCCCTCTATGACCAAACTTATAATTAACCGTTTAAAAACCTTGTCTCATGAACAGAAATCAAATCAAAAGAGCAGCAGAGAAGGTGTTGAGAATCCTCAATGTCGGAGGAGACCTAACCTATTCTGAGCTGAAAAAGACTTCCCATTTAAAAGACAGCATTCTGAACGCTGCGTTGGGATGGTTGGTAGCTGGCGGAAAAGTGGAGTGTGAGTCAGGTACTGAAAAAGATGAACACATCTTCGCATTTCACAAATTCTCGTTTGGATGATGAATGAACATACACCTATAAAATAATGCAGGCCGCCTTATAAGCAACCTGCATTTTTTATTTACCTCTTTAAGGAATTAAAGCTTGATTCCTAATTTCTTGGCGATGTCCTTGGGAAGAGCGTGCTTGTTGATGACAAAGTTCATTGTCTTGTAAGCCGCAAAAGCCTTGGATACATACCAGATACCCTTATACTTGCTGTTCGTACCCCAAGAGTTCTTCACCATGTAGTACTCTTTTCCGTTCTGGTCTTTGGCGATACCGTAGATTTGCATACCGTGGTCGTCCGTGGTTGTCCAGTTGTCATAGCCCTCTTGGCGCAACTCCTGTGTCACGGTGATTTCGGGCATCGGCGCCTTGGTCAGTCTCTTGCGCTTCTCAGCCGCAGGAAGTCCAGTCCAGCGAGCCATGTCCGTACCCTGTGCGGAAAGGTCTTTCTTCACATCCGGGCAGACACCGATACCGTCACGGGTAAATCCGTCTTCGCTCACATCAGCCCCCCAAGCAATTGTGTAACCGTTCTTGATAGCGTTGTCCATCACTTCCATCATCTCGTTCAACGGCAGGTTGTAAGACAGCCCTTGACGCCAGTTGTCTTGCACCTCCACGGAGAACTGCTTGTAGAAAGGATGGTGTGTATAGGAAGTGATAGAAATATAGTCATCCATGTTCAATCCCAAACTTGCCATGAAAGACTTCGGAGTATATTCCTTGCCTTTGTAAGTGAACTTCTCCGGACATTTGCCGATGTAATTGTCATAAATGTCCGTCAGACCCTTCTTCCATACGGGAGAGAGTTTCTTGAAGTTACCGCCTGTGATAGCTTTCACATACCCTCCGGCCAATGCGTCCAGTTCATTGTGATTGGGCAAGGTGTCACCGTAAAGTGTACCTGGCGCAGGCATTGCGCTTTGGGGAACCATACCATAGTTCTCCATGCAATAGATACAATCGTAGAAACTTCCGCCCGGAGAATAGGATGTATCACCGTGCATACGCACCGCCATTACCGCACGATCCTCCATCGTCTTGTGTACCAAGAACATTTCTGAAAGGTCATATGTGCCTTTTCCCATACGCAACAATTCAGACTCAAAGAATCCCAACGAAGAGAAACTCCAGCACGTACTTGAACGATTCTGGTTTTTCACGGAAGTAATGGGATTTGCTTTCACCGTAGTGAATACAAAGGCCGTGTCCACACCCTTGGCGTCTTTGCCCGGCTTCTGTGCCATGGCCGTACCGCAGCTTGCCAATAAAGCTGCCGCAAACAGTAAATGTTTCATCTTTCTTTTATTATTTAGTGTAGAGACGCGATTAATCGCGTCTCTACCATTAAACATTCTTCGCAATGAATTCCTCCACATCCTTTGGATGATACGGGATAATGTGTTTGCCCACATAACGGCAACCGTCCTTCGTGATGAGCAGGTCGTCCTCGATACGGATACCTCCGAAGTCCTTGTACTGCTCAATCTTGTCGAAGTTCAAGAAATCCTTGTTCGTGCCGTTTGCCTTCCAGCTGTCAATCAAGTCGGGAATGAAATAGATACCCGGCTCGTCCGTCATGACAAAGCCCTCTCGCAACCGACGGCCGCAACGCAACGCATTGGTGCCGAACTGCGTACTGGGTCTTACCTCGTCATCGAATCCGACATACACCTGTCCGAGTCCTTCCATGTCATGCACGTCCAGTCCCATCATGTGTCCCAGTCCATGAGGCATGAAAAGTGCGTGCGCACCCGCTTTAACAGCTGCCTCAGTATCGCCCTTCATTAAGCCGAGTTCCTTCATTCTGTCCGTGATATGCGCACAGGTAGCCATGTGTACGTCCCACCATTTCACACCAGGCTTCGCCAATTTCAATGTCAAGTCATGGCATTCCTCTACGATGGTATAGATGTCCAACTGACGAGAGGTGTATTTCCCGCTTACGGGAGTAGTACGTGTGTTGTCGGAACAATAGTTGTTTCGGTTCTCCGCTCCGGCGTCACAGAGCATCAGCCGTCCCGCTTCCAGTTTATTATAGGTAGGCGTTCCGTGCATCACCTCTCCATGACAGCTCAAGATGGTCTGGAACGACACTTTCGAACCGTATTTATGGGCGATGCCTTCCAGCACTCCCGCAACATAGTGTTCTGTCCGTTCAGAGCTGCACAACCGCATGGCCGTGGTGTGCATCTCGTAACCGATTTCCGCAGCATCCTCCAACTCCTTGATTTCCTCCTCATGCTTCACGGCACGCAATTCCACCACAGCCTTGATAAACTCCACGGAAGCCTGCGCCTTTGTCTGCAAGGGATGAATGCCTAACAGGTCGCTGATTTGAATCATCGTGGCGTAACGGAACGGAGGCAGGTAATGGATAGCCTGTCCTTTGGCCTTCGCTTTGTCCACGAGGTCTTGCAGCTTGCTCTTTGGCAAAGAGTTTTCCACTCCCACTTGCAGTGCCAGGTCATGAATAGTCTTCATGGGACCATACCATACGAGATCCTCAATGGAAATATCATCTCCCACCAGATACTCCTTGTCGTTGTCCACGTCAATTACTCCCACCAGTCCCGCATAGGAATGGCCGAAGAAATAAAGGAAAGAGCTGTCTTGACGATATACGTAAGTGTTGTTGGGGAAATTGGCCGGAGCCTCTTCCGTGCCGAACACTAACAGCAAACCGTGTTTCATTATTTTCTTCAAAGCGTCGCGACGCGCGGCGTAAATCTCTTTAGCAAACATATTGTATACAATAATTGGTTCTGTCTTAAAATCACTATGGCCTTTGTGAAAAGCCGTGTACGATTTCCAAGCGCAAAAGTAAAGAATTAAATTAAGAACACCTACTTTATGATAGCGACAAACCTATAAATTAATAGTGTTTAATGTTTAGTTCAGGGTGCACTTACCTATAAAACAGTAGAGACACGATTAATCGCGTCTCTACATTCATCCACTATTATAATTGCGTCTCTACTTACTTCTTGTTCCTTTCTGAATATCCGCTGGCACAGCATCCACCCGGATGAACTTCTGCACATCCTCTTTGTTGTCCGTAGCGGTGAGCGTCATGGAGTTCTCCGTCATCTGGGAGACCTCGTATTTGTGCGTCCAGTCACCTTTCCCATAGTCATACGAGCCAGAGAGAATGTAAGCGGTGGTGGTGTCAGGTTGTTCAATCGCAAAACTACCTGTACGCTTCTCACCCTTCATGCTGTTCATACGCTCATAGGAAACGAAAGTCTCCTCCTTGCGGTCGAACGTGATGTAATAATACCACGTGTCCGTGGTCTGCTTTCCGTTCCATTCCGTCAATTGCCATGTACCGTTCAAATTGGCCGTGGTGACAGGCAAGTACTGCGGCTGTGGCTCGCTTTCCTCGTCATGGCAGGCCATGAAAGCGAAGAAAGCCACGCATAATGCCGCTATTCTTACGATGTATTTCATTGTTCGTTTCATTAGTTAAGTTTTTAATGTGTGTGGAAGACGTGATGAATCACATCTCCACATTACTCAGTAGCGGTATGTATCTTCACGCTGATTGCCCGTTGGGAAGGGGTTAACTGGTTGTCCTCTATCAACAAGAAGTATGTCCCGCTTTTCTTGGGCAGCAAATCTGTTTGGACAGTGAATACCAAGTCTCCTTCTCCTCCGGGAGGCAACACCTCCGGGTCAGTCCTTACAGTCAGTCCTTTCGGGAGGGAGGCCTGCGCAAATTTCACCTTCAATGGTTCTGTCCCGCTGTTGGCACAGGCAATCCGTTCCGTGGCCGTCTTTCCCGCAACGCTCAAGGAGACATCCTTCCGCATCAGCCTCAAATCCCCCATACGATAACGATATGCCTGCCATTTGTCCTTAGTAGGAGTCACATGTCCAGAGAGCGAAAGCACATAGGTATGATTCACCCCCTTTTCAGCGGTATAAACCGTTGCCCGGACATTCACCTCTCCCGGACGATGACGGGGATTAAAGGAAAGCGTCACACTTCCCTTCTCTCCTGGCGCAATCTGATTGCGGGTATAATCCGCCCTTGTGCATCCGCATCCAGTCAACACCTGCGTGATCACCACTTCGTTCTTTCCCGCATTCTGGAAGTCGAACACCCGCTTGTGAGGAGCGTCATCCTCCGACAAGGTATCGAGAGAGAGCGTGTGCGAGACGAAGCGCAAGTTTCCTTCCGCCACGGATTGTCCAAGCACAGGCACGCCTGTCCACAGACACCCCGTCAAGATCCAAACCGCTTCCCGTCTCATCACATCCAACCGTTTCCGGCCCCTTTACGCACGGTGATATAGATGTCTTGTTTCTTGCCGTTGGACACCGTTACCGTGGCCTTTGTCACGCCTTCTTTGAGTCCTTTCACCGTCAGTACAGCTTTTTGCACCTTAGCTGAAGCCACTGTCGCATCCGCAGGCGTACAGGTATAAGTAAGCGTGGAGCCACCCTCGAAATAGAGTGACAGATTCACGGTCTTCTCCTGTCCTTCGGCCACATACACATTCGGCACTCGCATAGGCACTCCATCCTGCGAACCTGCGATGGCGTTGAGGAATGCACCGGCATCCACCATGCCTCCTACCTTGCCCGCATAGTTCGCCAAATCCATTTGCACCGGAACGGTCTTGCCTGCCACAGTCCAGTTCTGGTAATATACCTTCCTGACCGGATAGTTAGGCTCGATGGCACGGGTAGACTTCAGCAACAAGTCTTTCATCTGACTCCAGGTGAAGTGCTTGCGTAGCTTGGCCGCATAGGAAAGTCCCAACGCCACCACACCACTCACCTGCGGACATGCCATAGAAGTACCCTCCATATATCCGTAAGCACTTTCCGACCGGTCAGTACCCGGCACGGTGGAAAGTATCTCGCCTTCCAAGGCGCAATGATAGTAGCTGTCTCCTCCTGGAGCAGAGATACTAACTCCAGGACCGTAATTCGTGTAAGTGGCTGGTGTGTAGTCAGCCGCCGTGGCCGCCACAGAAATATAGTCAGGATAGGCGCCGGGATAACCAGCCATCGCAGCCGACTCGTTTCCTGCCGCATAGACCACAAGTCCGCCTTCCATCACGCCGTTGGCAGAACCCGCATTATGCACGAAATAGTCCAACGCCTCTTTCTCCAACGGATAAGTCGTAGTCCACTCTTTGTCTGAGGACGGTCCCGGAGTGTACCCATTGATAGCGTTAGACAAGCCGGAGTTGTATCCCCAACTACACTGTAGCACTACCGCACCGTTATCAGCCGCGTATTTCATGGCACGCGCCTCGTCATACAAAGACGCACTTTTGCTGCCTGAAAATATCTGCAACGACATAATCTTCACACCGCTTCCAGCCGTACCGTTACCTCCGGCGATACCACACACGCCTTTGCCGTTGTTGTTTACGGCGGCAATGGCTCCGGCCACGTGTGTGCCATGTCCGCTGTCGTCCACATCCGACCAAGAGATGTATCCTGAGTTCGCAACGAAATTATAACCATGACGGTCTCCCGCATAGCCATTTCCGTCTTTGTCCACGTCAGAGGTGACATCTTCCGACGGATTCGTCCACATATTGTCTTTCAAATCCTCGTGGGTGTACATCACCCCTTCATCCATCACCGCCACAATTATAGAGGGATCACCCGTGGTCTTCTGCCAGGCATCCTCGCAATTCACATCGCAACCAGCGGTCATGTGTTCCACAAAACCTGTTCCATCCGTGTGTTCCTCCTCTGCCGGCACAGGAATAGACTTCGGACCAAGGTTAATGTAATTCCACTGCATTGCCGCCTGAGGGTCATTGAAACCCGCCAACCCCTTGGACTGGCGGCTCAACGCCTGGTGATTGACTAAGACAGGACGGGCTTTCGGATTATAAGCCCGCTTTATACTGTGGTTAAACTCCACGGTGTTTATCTCACCCAAGTCACCCAGTTCCTTGGCAGCCTGCATCAAGTCTTTGTGTTCGTCAAACTTCACCAGATACCAAAGATTCAATCCCGTCTTGCGGGTGCGCTCCTCGTGGCGTTTGTCCACGGGGAACACTCTTTCAAAGTGATAAGTTCCGAGCAAATCCAGCACTCTGTCCACGGAAGGAAGGGTGGAACGGGTCATCTTTCCCCCTCCTCCAGCCCGTGTAGCCTTGGCTTCCGCCTTGTCCAGCACGGAAAGTACTTCCGGATTGAATTTAATCAACAACTCGCCTTTAGCCGCATCGGGAGAGATTTGCAATCCCGTCTGCGGTTTGGAAGAGCCTGAAAGCTCAGAGACTGAATCGGCACATCCCGTGGCACACAGTGCGCCCAACGCCAAGAGGCTATAATATAGTTTCTTCATTTCGTATGTTTTTTATTCAACGTCTGTGGAGTCGTCTGACGCTCCGTGAAGTCGTCTCTGTGTCGTCCTGTACGTATTTACGCCAAGGATACATCTCGTAATAGTAACTGTAATTCTGCGGTTCATTGGAGAATCCCGGTACCTTACCTTCTTTGGTATAGGTGTTCGAACCAGTCTCCTGCGAGAATATGAAGGTGAACGCATTCCAATCTATCAGATGTGGATGCCACATAATCCAGTTCGGCACATTCCCTGTCAGGAAATTCAAGTTGATGGCGAAGAAATGCGTGTTGGGCAATACCCGTGGTACTCTTCCATTCACCAACGCCGCCGGGATTTTACGTGTTTTGGTATCCGCCGTATCGCTTGACATATACGCACGGAACCCGTTATTACGCATATCCGCATCCGTGGGCAACGTTCCTTCCAAGTAATTCACGTTCAGACGAAGCGTATCCAGCTTCTCCCATTTCATCAGATTGATGAACCAGCTCTTAGCTTCTCCTGAAATGTCCTTGCGGAATCCCACGATATCATTCTTCCGCAAGTCTTTCTGCCATTCATTCTTGCGAAGGCCGTAGAAATTCAGAGTGCGCAGCTTGGGGAAGTTCGCTGAAGTGAGCCATGTGGGATAGTCCGTAAGATGCTCCGAACTGATTGTCAGACTCTCCAACGTTTTTCCAAGCTCGGCAAACTCATCCGGGAGATTATTGAAACCGTAGCTCATGATGGTAAGCTGCTTCAGATGTTTGAGCTTCACGATATTGTCCGTACCCATGGTAATGCTCTTACGGAACGCATTCTCATTTCCTCCGATAGTCAGGCTCTCCAAGTATTTCAGCTTACTGATTTCAAACGGAATGGTCTCGTCCGTGTTGAACATACGAAGCGACAAGGAACGCACACGTCCCACCATCTCTTCGGTCACTCCCTGGTCTGTACTTTCCCACACGGTAACACCGTTCCAGTAGTCCATCCGCCGGCCCGAGTCATAATTTGACATCAAGCCAATACGCTGCGCAATGGTGAGCAACGCCAGTGAATCTCCGGCACGGTCGTCGGTAATGACCGGAGACGCTTTCTGCTTGATAGTAAGATTCTTCACCACCACCTTGCTTGCATCAACTTCTTTCGGCACGAACTTCACTGTGGCAGTACGCTCCTTTGTCTCCATGTTGACCTCCCATGGCAACGCCAGCTCCACCGTCACAGGACGTTTGCCATACTCCAATTTGAAAGGAGCCGTCTTGTTGGTAAGCCATTTGCCGTTCTCTATCTGCACATCAAACTGCACATTGGTCGTCACTTTGACTTTCAGCACACGTTTTTCTCTGGATTCAGAATTGGAAATCAAAGTATCCACCACATCCGGCACGATGGCCAGCTTGTGTCCGCTTTGTTTCACTGTCACAGCCTTCACCGCCCCGGTATTATCTGTGAAACGGATAGTTCCTTCACGGAAGAGATCTTCCACGGAGTTATCCACTTTCACTTGACAAGTAGCGGAACCTTCTCCTGAAGCGGGAGACACTTGAATCCACGGCTTGTCGGAAGAAGCGGTCCATACACAGTTCTCCGAAGCTGAGACTTGCAGCTGTTCCGTACTGCCATTTTCCGCAATGTCCAATTCCGTCTTGTCCACGCTCAACTGGCTAATCCCCGGTTCGTCCTCACTCTTACAAGCGACAAAGAGAAGCACGCCCAACAGCCAGCATCCCAACGATATTCTCAAAAGATGTTTCATATCTGTCATCGTTCATTATTTATCCAACGTCAAGGCATCACACCCCACGATATTCTGCGTGCGGTCGTAATACAACTTGAATACACCACTCTTGATATAAGGACACACGTCTTTCACATTGATGTAGATGTTCGGATTGTCCGAAATATCCAAGTTGTAAATCAAGTAGGAAATGGTCTCCGTCTCCGGCACTTGGCGGATGTCATTGCCACCCAAGTACAACGCCCTCAGTCCTGTATGCCGAGCGATACCCGTAGGCCATTCACGCATGATACGGTTTCCGTTCGCATCTCGCTGATAACGGAAAGAGTAAACTGTCAGGTTGGCGATGTTCAACGGCACAAACTGGAAGTTTTTGAAACGGTTGTAACTCAAGTCAATACCATAGAGATACGGGAAATACGTCGCCTCGAAACGAGAAGGAAGCTCACTCAAGTGATTATAGCTCAAGTCCAAGGAGGACAGATAATTGAGTTTCTTTCCTTCCACGTCTTTATTGGTGAAAGAACTGATCTGGTTACCCGCCAATCCTAACTGCGCCACCGGAGAATTCGTCTTGAATATCACAGAAGGGAAGGCCGTCAGACGGTTGTAAGACAAGTTTATCTCAGAAGCATTCACTCCCTTGAAACTCCCCACACCGCTCAGCGAAGCCGCACCGTCGAAACCATCAATCTGGTTGAAAGAGAAGTCCACGCTGGAAATCACATACGCTGATTTTGCATCGAAGATATTCGGGAATTTCTTCAACTTGTTGTAGGAGAAAGTGAACTCTTCCACATCCTCCACTCCACAGAAGTTCGAAGGAATCGTCTCTATCTGATTGTGATCCATAGTCACCTGCACCAAGTTCACGTCCGTGCCAAACGGATGAACGGTCTTAATCTTATTGTAAGTGAAGTCAATCTTACCCATCTTCTTCATCTTACTGAACTCGGCGGGAATCTCCGTCATGTTATTATGCCCCATGTAAAGAATCTGCAAGGTCTTTCCCGCTGCCCCATTAGCAATGGTTTTCATGCCACTTACAATATCAGCAGAAGAGATTTGCGGATTCATGGCGAAGTTCAACGCCTCCATATTCGGCATATTCGCCAGCACCGCAGGCACTTTCTTCATGAAAGGACAGTTGTACACCTCCACATCACGGCAATTCTGCAACTGACTCAATGTGGAAGGAAGGTCTGCCACCTTACCATTAGCCACATAGAACTGCTCCAGTTTCGTCAAGTTGCCGACCTCAGCCGGGATGGAAGTGATGCCGTTTGTCAAATCGCCCACTTGCACGTCTTTCGGACGGATGGGACGATAGTCACGCTTCACTCCCCGTTTCTCATCATGACGCTGTTCGCCCAGTATCAAAGCGGAGGAGAAGCCCTGCATTGGCGCACGCTTCAACACCCGGTTGTAGTAATCCGCACGGATAGCGGCCAATTGCGCTTTCGTGGCATGCCCTTTCACGGCGGCGGAAGGATTCACTCCGCCAATCAAGTCATTGTGCGTACCCAAGGTCAGGATAGTCAGCTCGGACAAATTACCGATAGCAGCCGGCACTGCGCCTTGCGGATTGAAATCACCAATGTTCAAGGAGGTCACACGCCCCTCGCCATTGAGTGCCACGCCTGGTTGATCGCCCCACATATCAATGTCCTTATTGAAGTTCCAATTCGTCCCCTTGGGATAAGACTCCCCACTGAAGCTCCATTGAGGTCCTTTCAAGCCATCCCAGATTTCTTTCAACGCATAGTAATCCTGGATATTCGCATCCGCCTTGTGAATGGTCACAGGCACTTCCGCATCCGTAATCACATTGTCTTTCACATTGAAATCCTTTCCTATACGGGTTTCATCGTCGGCCTGTACGATACCCAATGTAGAGCTTGCGTCTGTTTTGGGACGAGTCGCATAGCGTACCACACGGTAGGGACCAGCCTCCACAGAAACAATCGTGTCAATCACCCCCACACCAGAGGTATACGCTTTTCCGTTCTCCATACGGTATTCCTCCTTATAGCTCACTTTGAGCTTCTTGAATTCCGTCTGCTTTCCCGTGTAGGTATTCTCAAGGGTGACATCCACAAAGCCTACGGAACTGAACAGATAAGTGCCGCCACTCGCACGGCTGGTCTTGAACTCAGTCAAATCCTTTGTCAAAGCGAAATGCACCCGTCCACGATGCAAGGCGTTCACATCCACGGACTGCACGGTGAGTCCACCGTCCTCCACCACGAAATCCGTCCGTTGTTTCGGTTCTCCTGCCAAGATTTGGTTCTCCGCCTTGTCAAAGAGATAGAAGCCCACCAACGTGTAACTGCCCGCCTGCAATTCCAGTTTGCCACTGGTCAGTCCGTATTCTGCCGTAGTACCGTCATACGACTCCAACTCCACCGTTTGTGTCACGGTCTGTCCCTCATGCAGCAGCACTACTTGTATTTTGGCGGCCTGCGACATGGAGTCCAGACGGTCATCCCCCAATGCTTTCGTCATAGGGTTTCCGGGTGCATTGCTTGCGTCCGCACTCTTGTACAACTTGAATTGCGCATACCCGTACCCTGGCTTTAACTCTGCATAATCATCGGAACAGCTCATGGCAAGTCCCATGACACAAAGCAACGCCACGAGCGGCAGTACACACCGTTTTAGCATATTATATATCTTCATTTTCATGTCTGTTTAGCGTTTATGAACTTTACGTACAACCTTGCGCATCTTCAGCGCATTCCGCTTACGTCCGTCAAACTTCTGAAATACCAAAGTCGCATACACAGAGCCATCCGTGTTAAGGAAGCGTACCTGCATCAGCTTGTTCACGTCAATCTGGGCGTTATCAATAATAAGCGTCACACCCGCAGAAGGCCAAGTAGTGCTTCCCGGCTCAATACCGCTCCACTCATTCTTCAATTCAAAGAAAGGATCTGCATTGGACGTAAAGCCATTCGGCAATATCACGATAGACTCCGGGAATGAGCTGGCTGACCATACCCACGCATTGGTAGTTCCATACTCGGCCTTCAAGGTCTCATCATCTAAGCCCATGTCGCTCAGCTTACCCAATTCCACGGACATTTCCTCATACGTCTGTCCATTCATTATCTTGAAACCGCCCGCAGTGCTTGTGTTGCCATCTTGTGTGAACTGCGCCGCAATATACTGCTGATACTTCTCGTCAATGTCCGAACCTGCACCGCCATCCACAATGAGGTTAGTAGGATCGCCTTGCAGTGTCTCGTCAAAGAACTTCTTCGGCACTAACACAAGCATACCCTGTCGTGAAGCAGCGGTGTTTTCATCCACCGTGAAAGAGATATTTCCATCCTTGTCTGCCACTACTTTGCCATTGGCGTCCGTAGCCACATTGAACCATGAAGGCATTCCCCATTGTGTCTGAATAGGATTCCATGCCGACCATTCAGTTTTGTACTCAAAATAGCACGGCACAATTTCACCCTTGGCGGCCACCTTTATCTTATAGGCACCTTCTCCTTGGTTCTCCTTATCGCCCGTAGTGGAATTCTCCGTCCAGTAAGACTGTCCATCCATACTGAGACGAAGGTTGAACACAGAGTTAATCTCGATGTCCATGTCTCCCATTCCATTGTAAGTCACTGGAATGGTGGCGTGTTCCACACCCGCACGGTCTAATAAATGGAATACGGCATTCTGTGCGTTCACCTTGCTGGCGGCTTCGCTGAAATCCACGTTCACCGTTACGACCTCACCTGCCTTGCCAGTCAGATGATTTCCATCCTCGTCCGCATTGACCGTAACCCAAGACGGCAGCTTCTTCACATCCATCTGCCAGTCAAAGTTGGCCTTTACATGGAATGTCTGGGATGCCAACACGCCCGGACGATACGTGAAAGCCACCGGGTTTTGCGCCGTGATGACCTCCGTCTCCTTGTCTTTGTAGGCGATAACCTGATAACCTTTCGGAGAACGGTTCACCGTGGCTACCGTATCCGTGAATCCCGCCATAGTCATAGGCAAGTTGGCGGTAGCGTCACTGAAATTCTGTGCGTCGCTGTTCACCACCACTGTCACCGTATAGTCTCCAGCGGCACCTGATAGTGTACGTACCACATTGCCATCCTTGTCCTTGAACTGACACCATATTCTGTCCGCATTCAACAACCAGTCACCATCGGCGTGCATTTGGAAAGAAACCTCACCCGGCTTCCCATCCTTCGGACTGCACTGCAAGGCAAAAGGACCGGGGAATGCAGGCTTAACGCCTCCACCCTCGTTATCATCGGAACAAGCCGTGCACACCATCACTCCCATCAACAGGAGCAACGCCCATCTCGCCCATTGTCTTATTGAAAATATTGTATTCATTTTTAATCTATGCTCATTGATTATTTCGCTCCGTTAGCCTCTGCCTCCGCATCGGAAATCCACTCCAGCGTGGTCAGATAGGTACCCACCGTACCCCTTCCGTCTACATAGATGGTGGAATACAGGATAGCATAATGCTGACACTCGTTGAAGAAAGAAGTGGCGGTAGGCGTGGACTGCATTCTCAAGAAGCCGTCACCATAAATAGTACCGAACGCCTCTCCCGTCGTACCCAGTTTCTGTCCGTCCTCCATCTCAAGCGCAGGTTCAAGCGGTTCCTTGGCATTCAAGTGAAGTTTCAAGTCATATCCGTCATAGAAGAAATTCTTCAGGATAATCGTGTTCTCCTCCGCTCCTTTCACCGTCCGTACATAACGTTCTGAAGTAGTCGGCATATAATCCGTAAAGTACTGGGATTTCACTCGACACCATCCCGTAAACGTGTCCCAATTGAAAGGACACACTTTGCGTAATGTCACTTTCGCCTGGTCGCCATAGAGATTCCATGTCTGGTCTTTGTTCACCAGACGAAGAGTCAATCCCAACGAGTCCGTGTCGTCTATATTCTCGTAAAGTCCCTTCACACGAAAGGCGGCGGTACGCTGTCCAGCCTTTACTGTCACTGTGTTAGACTCTATCTGATAATGCAATCCCTCGATGGCATTTGTTTGCTTCGCCACGACTTCCACACCGTAATGACGGTCGTGGTCAGCGGTCTCCATCGTGCTAATCAGGATGTCATGGAAATCCTCGCTGTTCTGGATGGCGATGGTCTGCACCGAGTCGGCGAACATCACATGGTCAGGCCCAGTGTACACCGTTCTTTCCTCCTCACATCCCGTGAGTCCGCACAAGGCGACACACAAGGAAACGCATCCGAATATTAGTTGTTTTATCCGTCTCATATCGCTGTCTATTTTGTATATCCTTCGTTCTGCTCAATATGACTTCCGGGAAGGTCTATCTCATGTTTAGGGATAGGCCATACCATTCTCGGGTCGTTCGCCTTGATTTCCAGACTGCTGCCCATGGGGAGTGACTGCAACTGGGGAGTGCGCTTGAACGCAGTGCCTTTAATCAGCCCATCCGCACACCAGCGTTTCAAGTCCTGCAAACGGAATCCCTCCATATACAGTTCTCTCACACGCTCCTCATTGATTGTCTGGAACCAGTTGCTTTCGTTCACGGACACGGATACATTCGCACTGCTCACATTGCCATTGGAATCCGTGGAGCCATAGCGCGCATTGGCCAAAGTAGTCAAGTCCTTGGACGCATTTCCGTAATTCCCCAAGCGGCAATATGCTTCCGCACGAATCAAGTACTGTTCCGCCAATCTGAACACATGCGGACGACATACGCCATACATGTTGATGTTCAAGAAGTCCTGATTGCCGAAATATTTCGCCAACAACGGCCATTGGAAATGACTGTCATATCCTGTGGTCACTGTCTGGAAATAGGTATCCGCACGCAAGTCGCCGCTCTGATACAGATTCAACACCCATTGTGCCGGCACATAATCCGGTTTATAGTTGCTGGGCGGCACCGTGTTGAAGAACGCCTTTCCCAACGCGCCACCGTAAGAAGTCGTGGTGAAACCCACTTTCCAAATGGTTTCGGGCGAATCGCCATACTGCCACATATACCGGAAGTAGGAAGTGGAACTTGTGTACATTTGCGAAACACTGGCCAATCCGAACTTCCCGCTGTCGATAATCTCTGAAGAATACTTCACCGCATTCGCCCAGTCTCCCATATAAAGATATACACGGGCATACAAGGCATCTACCGTATATTCGCTGAAATAAGGCAGATTGTAGACCGAAGAGTTATCATCCTCGTCTATCTTGAGCAATTCCTTGGCCTTGGCCAAATCCTCCAGCACGAAAGCATAGGAGTCTTTCAGCGAAGCACGCTTCAACTCCGGCGATTGGTAATAACTCTTTGAAAGCACGATGCCCAACTGCTTGTCCGCCCCGTTCGCTTTATAAGAAGGGCAAAACAATTTGATCAGTTCTGCATTCGCCAACGCACGGGCAAAATAAGCTTCTCCCTTGTAGCTTTGCAGTTTGTCATAGTCATCGTCGTTTACCTTGCTCTCTATCTTCGCCGTGTTTTCCAATATGTAGTTGGCCTGCCCCACCACGGTATTCAAGGAGCCGTACACACCCTCAATATCATTGTTGTCTGTCAGCAAGTTCCATCTCCAAATATCTCCATAGACGTTGCTGTATCCATCCACGGCATACGCCAAGTCGGTTTGCAAGTCAGGCAGGAGGGTAAGCTGGCCGCTGTACAAGTAACTGCTTTTGAACGATGAGTACAAACCGATGACCAGTTCATTCACATCCTTGGCAGAGGTCACCGCCTTTCCGTCCGGTATGGAATCCTCCGGATACTTGTCCAGACAGGAAGTGGAGGAAAGAGACAGTGCCGCCAACAATACTATATAATTTAATCTTGATAATTTCATAAAGTCACTCATGCGTTAAAAGGTGATTTCAACTCCGAAGCTGTATTGCCGGGAAGCCGGATACTGCGCTCGATACATATTCGAGTTACTTTCAGGATCCAGTCCGCTGAATCCCGTGAACGTAAGCAGGTTCTGTCCCTGCGCATACACACGAGCCGAAGTGAAGAACTTACTCTTCTTCAACCACGTTTGCGGCAGACTGTAGGACAACGTCACGTTCTTCAAACGGAGGAATGAAGCGTTCTCCAAGAAGCGGGAGTCCATCTGCGGAGACACGCCATTACGAGGTATGTCTGTCACATCGCCCGGTTGCTTCCAACGGTCATACAGCAAACGGCGAGACTGGTTATAGGATGAGTACAGTCCGTTGCTCTCCTCGAAGACCCGGTCGTTGTTGAACATATAACGTTTGCCCACCCAAGAGAACTGCGCCGCAAGGGAAACGCCCTTCCAGGAAAGATTTGTACCGAAGCCTCCCTGCCAGTCGGCCAAGAAACTCTTGTTCAACATCACCCGGTCGTTCTCGTTATACTCGTTGGTAATCTGTCCGTCCTTCGTGTACCATAACGGGTCTCCGTTAGCCGGGTTCACTCCCGCATAACGCACCAGGAAGAACTCACGGACATTGCGTCCCACCACCAGCTTCGTGGCCGTGGAGCTGAGCGTGTATTCCTGCACTCCGTTATAAAGTGCGGTCAGCTTGTTGTCATTAAACGACACATTGGCGTTCACAGACCAGCTGAAATCCTTCGTCCGCAGCAATGTCACATCGGCAGAAAGCTCGACACCCTTATTGACCATGGCACCCACATTGTCCCAACGGAAGCCATATCCGCCGTCTGAATAGGAAGTGGGCACTTCCATCAGCATATTGGTGGTCTTCTTGTAATAGAACTCCAAATCCAGGTTCACCAAGTTCCAGAAGCCGAGATGGAAAGCGAGGTTGTTCGTCCAGAGTTTCTCCCAACTCAATTGTTCGTTTCCTCGCTGCATAGGAGCAAGGCCGGCATCTCCCATATAATCCAATCCACCGCCTACCAAGGCCAAGTGGTCATAGTTAGGTATGGAAGAGTTTCCCGACGTACCCGTACTGAAACTCACCTGTGCGTTCGTCAGCCAGTCCAACCCTGAAAGGAACTTCTCCTTGCGGGCGTTCCACATCAAGCCGACAGACCAGAACCCCGCCCATCGTCCGTCTTTTCCGAAACGGGAAGAAGCGTCCGTACGCACGGAGAAATCCGCATAATAACGGTTGTCATAATTGTACTCACCCCGTCCGAAGAAAGAAAGGTAAGCGTATTCAGAGGTGGCATCCGACCAACGGGAAGCACGTGTTCCGGAAGTCACATTGGTCAAGTAATCATTGCCTTGACCGGCGGTGCTTACCGTGAAACCCTCTTGATGGAAGTCCACGCCTTCCTGTCCTACCATAAAATGGAAAGAATGGAGATTCTTCACCATAAACTGATAGTCCACCGTATTCGTGATGGTCAGCTGCAACATATCGGTGTTGCTTCTGCCCGCAGCTCCGCTTCCGCTGTTGGGCAAGTAGCTGGGCATGGACTGCATATAAGCCGCCTGATGAGAGAAATCCACCCCGAACTGAGAACGAATCTTCAATCCTTGAATCGGAGTCACCTCGGCGAACACCGTGGACATCACCTTGTATTTCTTGTATTTCACGGGATTGTTGGCCATCCATTCCAACGGATTCTCTCCCGTTCCTTTCCATGAACCGTCACTGACAGAAGCCAGCGAGCCATCCTCCTTGTACGGATTCCAGTAAGGCAACATGAAATGCGCACCCGAAATAGGGGAATTCATATAGTACTCTCCCTGCTCCGCTTTCTGTGTGTTCTCATAGGAGAACATGGAGTTCGTGCCCACTTTCAGCCAATTTTTCAACTTGGCCTCCGCATTAGTGCGGAAATTGTAACGAGTGAAGGAAGACCCCACCGTAATACCATCCTGGTCAAAGTAGCTTCCCGACACGAAATAGTTCGTCTTGTCAGTCGCGCCACTTACGGACAGCTCATAATTCTGAAGCGGTGCCGCATCGTTGAACACTTCGTCCAGCCAATTGACATTCGTCCGGCTCAATAAGCTGTAGTCTTTCCCTGCGTCCAACCCTATCTCTTTCTCATACTGGATACGCTCCGACGTGTTCATCAAGTCCCACTTGCCTTTGGCCAGCTGTGAGAAGCCGTATTGCGCCCTCAACGTCACTTTCGCCTTGTCAGCCGCACGACCTCTTTTCGTAGTGATGACCACCACGCCATTCGCCGCACGCGCACCATAGATAGAAGTGGAAGAAGCGTCCTTCAATACCGAGACGGATTCAATGTCGTTCGGACTGATGGTATTGAAGTCAGAAGAATTAATGGGTACTCCGTCCAGAATGAACAACGGTGAAGTACCTGAATTGATAGAATTGACACCACGGATGGTGAAGGTGGCCGCTTCACTCGGCTCACCCGAATTAGAAATCACGGAAAGGCCCGTAGCCTTTCCCTGCAACGCCTGGTCGAAACCGGCAGTCGGCACATCGGCAATTGCGTCCGCCTTGATGGAAGCGACGGAACCCGCGATGGTTCCCTTCTTTCGTGTACCGTACGCCACGACAACCACTTCGTCAATTTGCTTGGAGTCTGGCTGGAGTGACACATTAAGCTCCCCTTGACCTGGGGTGACAGTCTGCGTAAACGGCTGCATACCCACATAGGAGAACGTGAGAGCCGTTGTTTTACCCCCCCCAATCAGCGGTACAGCATACTCCCCATTAATGTCTGTAACGACACCTTTTGGATTTCCAGCCTGCCGTACAGCCACTCCAATCAATGGCTCTTTCGTCTGTGCGTCTATCACCTTTCCCCGCACAATCTGTTGCTGGGCGAAAGCCGGACACACATCCATAAGAGCCACGGAGGTGAACAGAATAAATAGACTTTTCATCTCTGATGATTCATGTTTATTGTTTAGTAATTCTATAAAATAATCTTCATCTCTAAGGACTGAAAGACATCCCGTCTTTATTCGAGGTCGCAAAGATACAGGTTTTTTCCTGCATACACAACAATGCTTTAATGTTTAATTGGTCAACACTAATCATTAAACATTATCCGTAATGGCGTTAAAGTGTATACAAACGGCAGTTTTGGTCACTCACACCGTATGACATGAACACGTGTATCATACGTCATGAACATGTGTATCATTTGAGATGAACACGTGTATCATTTGAGATAAGACGTGCGAACGGGTGTTTTAGCACAGAAAGGTCTATGGTTAAAAGCGAATCTTCGTGCCGACACGGTGTGTCAGCACGAAGATATCGTAATGTACAGACGGCGATGAATCGCGTCTTTGCTTATTCTTTATACATTTCTTCATAATACTTCTGGTAATCTCCAGAAGTCACGTTGTCCATCCACGCCTGGTTGTCGAGATACCAGCGGACGGTCTTCTCAATGCCTTCCTCGAACTGCAAGGACGGTTCCCAGCCGAGCTCACGCTGCAACTTGCGGGAATCGATGGCGTAACGGAGGTCGTGGCCCTTGCGGTCGGTCACATGAGTGATGAGGTTCAAGTCCTCGTTCTCCTTTCGGCCCAACAGACGGTCTACCGTCTTGATGACCACCTTGATGATGTCGATGTTCTTCCACTCATTGAAACCGCCGATATTATAGGTATCCGCTGTCTTGCCCTTGTGGAAGATAAGGTCGATGGCCCGTGCATGGTCTTCCACATACAGCCAGTCGCGCACGTTCAAGCCCTCTCCGTAGACAGGCAATGGTTTGCGATGACGGATATTGTTGATGAACAGCGGAATCAGCTTCTCCGGGAATTGATACGGACCATAGTTGTTCGAGCAATTGGTCACGATAGTTGGCATTCCGTAGGTATCGTGGAAAGCACGGACAAAATGGTCGGAGCTTGCCTTGGAGGCCGAATAGGGAGAGTGCGGATTGTACTTGGTCTCCTCCGTGAAGAACTTCGTGCCATAGGCATGATGGTGTGCGGAGGAAGCCTTGGTGGTGAAGGGCGACTCTATTCCCTCAGGGTTCGTCAGCTCCAATGCGCCATACACCTCGTCTGTGGAGATGTGGTAGAAACGCTTTCCATCGTACTTCTCAGGCAGACTCTCCCAATACTCCTTCGCAGCTTGCAGCAAGGTCAGCGTACCGATTACATTCGTATGCGCAAACGTGAAGGGGTCTTTGATAGAGCGGTCCACATGACTCTCGGCAGCCAAATGGATAATACCGTCCACCTTATAATCTTTCATCAACTTCTGCATCAACGGATAGTCGCAAATGTCACCTTTTACGAAGGTGTAGTTGGGCTTGTCCTTGATGTCATGCAGATTTGCCAAGTTGCCGGCATACGTCAGTTTGTCGAGGTTGATGATGTGGTATTCGGGATATTTGTTCACGAACAGGCGCACCACATGTGAGCCGATAAAGCCCGCACCGCCTGTGATAATAAGAGATTTCATTAGTGTTTAATTAGTAATGTTTAGTGGTTAATTAGTAGTGGTTATGCTTAGTCAATTAAACATTAAACATCAAGTTATTGATGCATATTTTGAGCGAGTCCACCCAATATGGCACTTTCACGCCGAACTTCTCCTTGATTGTCCGCTTGTCAAGCACGGAGTAAGCCGGACGCTTCACCGGCGAAGGATACTCGGAGCTGTAGCAGGGCTGGATGTCGCAACTTGTGTGTCCGGCAATACGGGCAATCATCTGTGTGAAGTCGTACCAAGAGCAGACGCCCTCGTTGGAGAAATGATACACTCCTTCAAACTCGCTCTTGTCTTTTGCCGCTTTCACCTTGTCCAGGATGGTCACAATGGCATTAGCCAGGTCAAGGGCGTAAGTCGGTGTGCCGCACTGGTCGAACACGACTTTCAACTGAGGCTTGGTAGCCGTGAGATTGAGCATCGTCTTGCAGAAGTTCTTGCCGAACTCAGAGTAAAGCCACGCCGTGCGGATGATGACGTACTTGCACGCCGAAGCCATTATCTTCTGCTCCCCGTGCAGCTTGGTCGTGCCATACACGCCTGTCGGCGTTCCCTTCTGGTCGGGATTGCAAGGCACATTGTACGGTTCTTTGCCAAACACGTAGTCCGTGGAGATTTGTATCAGCGTACCGTCCACCTCTTTCATCGCCTTGGCCAGATTCTCAGGGGCGTCCGCATTCAGCTTCTCCGCCAGTGCCGCCAGCTTCGGGTCAGTCTCGCAAGCGTCCACGTTTGTCCACGCCGCACAGTTGACGATAGCTTTCACGTCATTCTCCTTCACCATCTTGCGGATGGCATCCATGTCCGTGATGTCAAGGTAGGTGGTTTCAAGCCCCTCCACCTGATTGACATCCGTGAAGATATAATGGTCATTCGTTTTCTTACTAACGATGCGCATCTCGTTGCCGAGCTGACCGTTAGCACCTGTAACTAAAATGTTCATTTCTTATTTTCATCTAATGTGGAGACGCGATGAATCGCGTCTCTACTCAAAATGTAAACGGTGAATCGAAATCTTTAAGTAGCTCGTGCTTGGTGTCTTTCTCACTCAGTATCGCTTTGTCTATAGGGATTCTCCAGTCAATTCCCAGCGAGTCGTCAAGGATACTGATTCCTCCGTCAGCTTCCGGATGGTAGAAGTTGTCGCACTTGTACTGGAACACGGCAGTCTCACTAAGTACCGCAAAGCCGTGAGCGAAGCCCTTCGGAATGAAGAACTGCCGATGGTTGTCTTCTGTCAATTCCACCGCCACATGCTTGCCGTAAGTGGGAGAGCCCTTGCGGATATCCACTGCCACATCCAACACTGCCCCACGCACGCAGCGAACAAGCTTGCTCTGGGTGTAAGGCGGACGCTGGAAATGCAGTCCGCGCATCACACCGTATGACGACATACTTTCATTGTCTTGACAGAAGTCTATCTTTCCGACTTTCTCCTCAAACTCCCTTTGTGAATAGCTCTCGAAGAAATACCCGCGGGAGTCTTTGAATATGCGTGGCTCGATTATCACCACGCCCTCTATATCTGTCTTTATTACGTTCATTATTAGTAGTGTTTAGTTATTAATGTTTAGTGTTTAATGTTGAGATGCTATTAATTATGTCTCTACCGACCAGCCAATTAAACATTACTCATTAAACAATATTGAGCAGGTACTTGCCATAGTCGTTTTTCGCCATGGGCGTTGCCTCCTCTACAAGACGCTCTTTGGTTATCCACCCTTGCTTGTAGGCGATGGCCTCCAGACAGGCAATCTTCAATCCTTGCCGCTTCTCTATTACCTCAATGAAAGTGGAAGCCTCGGAAAGAGAGTCGTGCGTACCCGTATCCAGCCAAGCGAAGCCACGCTGCAAGGTCTGCACTTTCAGATTACCCTGTTTCAGATACTCTTGGTTTACGGTCGTTATTTCAAGCTCGCCACGTGCGGACGGTTTGATATGCTTGGCAATCTCCACCACGGAGTTGGGATAAAAATACAATCCCACCACGGCATAGTTACTCTTCGGCTTAGCAGGCTTCTCCTCGATGGAGAGACAGTTGCCATCCTTGTCGAACTCCGCTACGCCATAGCGTTCGGGATCACTCACTGGATAGCCGAACACGGAAGCCTTTCCTTCCTCCTCCGTCAACCGCACAGTCTCACGGAGCAATCCCGTGAATCCCGCACCGTAAAAGATGTTGTCGCCCAACACTAAGCATACACTATCATCACCGATAAACTGCTCCCCGATGATGAACGCTTGCGCCAGTCCGTCGGGAGAAGGCTGCTCCGCATATTCAAACTTCACGCCGAACTGACTGCCATCTCCCAGCAACCGCTTGAAGCCCGGCAAGTCGTATGGAGTGGAGATTACCAATATCTCCCGTATTCCCGCCAACATCAGTACCGAGAGGGGATAATAAATCATCGGTTTGTCAAAAATCGGTATCAACTGCTTGCTGACCCCTTTCGTGATAGGATACAAACGAGTACCACTGCCACCTGCCAACACGATTCCTTTCATGTGAATGCTATTTAGAGATGTATATATTTATGCTTTCTTTTATTCTCCGCTCACCTTATCCATGAACAAAGAGCCGAACCAGTCAGGACGATGAAAGTCGGGATTGGGCGACTCTATCTCACTCCATGTAAGGTAATGCGGTTTGGACAGATTGTCTCCGCACTTATAGAAATTGGCACGGACAGTCTCGCCGCTAAAGTCTTTCAAAGAAGACTTCCAGAACGCCTTGACAGGAATCCACAGCATGACCTTCCACTCCCGGCTTCCTTTTTCCTCTTCGAAAGGCTTGTCGCCCAAAGTGGAATAGCGCAGGATGGAGGCCATTACCTCTTTCGGCGCAAGCGTCCTTCCATGACGCACCGAGCCACATCCCAACCGCACCTTGCCGATGCAGTTGCATTCCAGGTTGTAATACAACTCGTCATCGTCTCCGGGCATTGAGAAGAACTCCACACAGGAATCCTTCCAGACCTCTCCGTTGTCCTCTCCACAGGCCGCAGCCACACAATCCTCCTCCACGTCGAACTCCAAGAGCAAGGCATCGCCTGTGTGAGCTATCCGCACACGCACCTTGGGGGCATACGGATAAGACTCCTTCCAATTGAGAATGTCCACAGATTCCCATCCAATCTTATGCGTATCCAATATGGAGTCGATTGATTCAGGGTCGGATACCTCCGCCTTAATCTTCCTTACATACATTGAGTTCATCGTAAAATCTCCTATTACAGGTTCTCCTTTTTATCTTCTTCTATAAAAGCGAGCAAAAGACGCAACGCCTCCAACTTGGCGTTCTCCACGTTGCGCGTCCTGCCCTTGTCTTCCGTCAGACACAGGGTAATCGCCCTTTCCTTATCGCCCGCCGCAATCCATATAGTACCCACGGGTGTCTCGTCAGTGCCACCCGTAGGGCCAGCCACTCCGCTAGTGGCCACGGCATAGTCAGTGCTGAACATGCAGCAGGCGCCCTGCACCATCTGCTTCACCACCTCCTCGGAAACCACGCCGCATTCTGTTATGGTCTTCTCGTCCACTCCGAGATACTGTTCTTTCACATCAGGAGAATAGGCCACCAGCCCACCCATGAAATAGGCGGAACTGCCGACTACGGAAGTAAGGGCGGCGGCAATGCCTCCACCCGTGCAACTCTCCGCCGTGGAAACGGTCTTCTCCGCGTCATACAACACACGGTTCAACTCACGGCTTATTACTTCTATCGCTAAATCCATAGTCTTTTACTTGTTATTGAAAGGTGACACGGGAGAACGCCGGCTTGTCGATGGAGCAGAAGTCCTTGTCGAGGAACTTGTAATAGCCTGTCACACCAATCATGGCCGCATTGTCCGTGGTATAGCTGAAACGGGGAATGTAAATATCCCATCCGTACCGCTTCTGATAATCCTTGAAGGCGTTGCGCAGTCCTGTGTTGGCAGACACACCACCGGCTACCGCCACGTGTTTGATGCCCGTGTCCTTCACCGCCTGCTTCAGCTTCTTCATCAGAATATCCACAATGGTTTTCTCCAAGGAAGCAGCCAAGTCATTTTTATGATGCTCGATGAAATCAGGGTCATCCTCCAACCATTTCCGCAACGAATAGAGGAAAGAGGTTTTCAATCCACTGAAGCTGTAATCATAGCCCGGTATATTCGGCTTGCTGAACTGGAAGGCTTTCGGATCACCCTCTCTTGCCAGCTTGTCGATAATAGGACCTCCAGGATAACCCAGTCCCATTACCTTAGAGCATTTGTCGATGGCCTCTCCTGCCGCATCATCAATGGTCTGTCCCAAGACTTCCATCTTGTTATATGCGCTCACCTTCACGATTTGCGAGTTGCCGCCCGATACCAACAGGCAGAGGAAAGGCAAGGGAGGAATATGGTCGTCTCCGTCTACTGAACGGATGAAATGAGCCATGACATGCCCCTGCAAGTGGTTCACGTCTATCAACGGAATCTCTAACGCCCTTGCGAATCCCTTGGCGAAGGACACGCCCACTAACAAAGAACCCAATAAACCTGGTCCACGAGTGAACGCCACTGCGGAAAGCTGTTCTTTGTCCACACCAGCTCTTTTCAACGCCTGGTCCACGACTGGCACGATGTTCAGCTCGTGCGCCCTTGAGGCTAATTCCGGCACTACGCCTCCGTAAGCCCGGTGTACCTCCTGGCTGGCCGTCACATTGCTCAGCAACACATCGTTCCGCAGCACTGCCGCAGAAGTGTCATCGCAAGACGACTCAATCGCCAATATATATACGTCTTTCTTCTCTTCCATCTTACTCGCTTAATATCTCCACTCCATGCTCAGTCATGAGGAACAGATGCTCCCACTGCGCACTGGGTTTGCCGTCTTCCGTCAATACTGTCCAACCGTCAGCCTCGTCAATGTACACATGACGGTCGCCCATGTTAATCATCGGCTCTATGGTGAAGCACATTCCCGGCACCAAGAGCATACCTGTCCCTTTCTTGCCGTAATGCTCCACATTGGGGTCTTCGTGGAACTGCAATCCGCAGCCATGCCCGCACAACTCACGCACCACGGTGTAGCCGTTCTTGTGCGCATGATGCTCGATGGCGTTTCCAATGTCTCCCACAAAGCTGTAAGGCTTAGCCGCCGCAGCGCCAATATCCAGACACTCCTTCGTCACCTTCACCAGACGCTCTTTCTCCGGCGTGGTCTTTCCGATGATGAACATACGGGAAGCGTCGCTGAAATAGCCGTCCAAGATGGTGGAAACGTCTACATTAATGATGTCTCCCTCTTGAAGTATCTCCTGGTCATTCGGTATGCCGTGGCACACCACCTCGTTGATACTCGTACACACACTCTTAGGAAAGCCCTCGTAATTCAACGGCGCAGGAATGGCGCCATGTTCCACCGTGTAGTCATACACCAGCTTGTCAATCTCCGAAGTAGGCATACCGGCGTGTATCTCGCTTTGTACCAAATCCAGCACACCATTGTTTACCACACAGCTGCGTTTGATACCCTCTATTTGCTCCGGGGTCTTTATCAAGTCGCGGGAAGGCACCAGCTTTCCTTTGTCCTGCCAGTAAAGCACCTTCTTGTCCAACTCCGTCAATGGCTGGCCTTTCACTATATGCCAGCGTCTTTTTATACGTCTAAACATCTTACTAAATGAAATTCGAATCACATATAATCATTCTCTCCGATGGCCTATCGGAAAGTCATTCGCGAACTTACAAAAAAAAAGCGAGGTACTCTCGCTCATTGAGAAAAATTATACTTTTAAGCCTCGGTGGCGAAGCGTTTGATTCTGCTTGAACTCATATCGTTATAAAATAAGAATGTGCTTCAAGTCTTTTTGCAACAACTCTATCTCAGCATATCCTGTAGTATGCAAGCACTGATCAAGAATATCCGTTTTAAAAGCAATGCCTGTGCCTCGACATAATAATGTACCAATATGGAGTATCATCTTATAAAGCAAATGCCCCTGAATATGAAGATATGCATTCGCTTCGGTAATAGATTCTATCTTGTTGATGGGTTGTTCTGTCAACTTCTTTAGTTCTTGGTCAAATCGAGATTTTATAACTGACAGATATATCTTTCCGTTATTCTCCAAGTCAGAGCGTTTGAGTTGCAACGGTATGCAAGCATTGAACTTGGAGATATTCCACAACCTGTTCAATTCACTACTTGTAGAGTAATGGATTAAATAAAGTAGAGGCATATAGACAATCTTAGAAAAAGCTTCCATAAACTCCTTCATGTCAAAGTCCACTTGTGCCATATGTTGTTTCATACGCTCATTAATGTGCAAGGACTCGCATAGATGATTTTCCCATGAGTAAGCATAAGTCTGGGCGATGTGATTCGTTGCAGTCAATCCCCTTTCTCCTCTAAGCAAGCGCAAATCGCTATCTATGCAGATAAAGAAACGGTCTGTGAGATAGGGCCTGAATCTAAGGCATTGCTCACATCCACGAGTATCCGTACCGTTATTGTTCTTACTGTAATACAAGTAGCGATAACGACCAGACTTGACATACTGCAACTGATAATTCCAAAATATTTCGTCATCCTTGTCTTCCAAATGCACTATTGCCTGATAGCGGTTGGTAAGGGCAAGGTTACGATAAAGTTTGGCTTGTTTACTAATCCAATCCATACGTCTTACTTCTTGGTGATTTGCTCCATGTACCAAACCTTATCACCCCAACCTTCACCAAAGAGAGCCGGGGAATGGGTCGTGATGAAATACTGAGCATTGGAATTAAGACGGACAAGCAGATTGACCAAATCAAACTGCCAGTCGATGTCCAAGGAGTTTTCAGGCTCGTCTATCAGCACTACCGCTTCCCGACCATTTAGAAGGAATACTCTCAGGAGGATGAGCAACATCTGCATTTCTCCTGAAGACAACACCCCTACTGGCAACGTGCCATTCGCCGTGATAACAGAGAACTTGCTGCCCTCTATCTCTATCCGTTTATGGGTCAAAGCCAAAAGACTATTGACGATATTTTGGAAATCCACAATCCGAGACCTAAGTTCGACTTGCTTACCCTCAGGACTGTCAATCATAGACATACGAAGGCTCATCAAAGATGGCCCTGTCTTCATATCATAGATAAAATACTCCAAGTCCTGCGAAAGAGCGGTCGCCGTTTTTCGTTTGTCTCTCATTGAGATATTATCTATAGAAGGCAAATAGACTACATCCTCACAGTTCTTTTTGCTTCCAGTCAATGACTTATACAGATTACTTAGGAAGGTGGTCTTGCCGCTGCCGTTGATGCCCATGATGATATTGACATCAGAGTGTGCCGAGAACTGTACTTTCTGATGACTCCAGAGATTTATATTGATATTCTTAATTCGTACATCTGCCATAATTTCATTGTATACCTTACTTAATTGACAATCATCACGCCAAATAGCAAATTTCTCTCAACACATCCTGTCCCGGTAATCCTCGTAAGAGAACTTCCGATACAGCTCAAACGTGCCGTCTGAATGCAGCATTCCGATGGAAGGATGGTTTATTCCGTTGAACATATTCGTTTTCACCGTAGTGTAATGAATCATGTCCTCGAAGATAATGCGCTCCCCTATTTTCAACGCATGGTTGAATCGCCAGCTTCCCATATAGTCTCCGCTCAGACAGCTGTTGCCGCCCAATCGGTATACATGCTCACCAAGGCTCGCCGTTTTTACGGCCTCCGCCGGCAAAGTCTCCGCTCCTCTGACCGCAGGCTGATAGGGCATCTCCAGACAGTCGGGCATGTGGCAGGTGAAGCTCACGTCCAAGATGGCGGTACGAATACCCTTGTTCTCCACGATGTCTACCACGGAGGCCACCAACGGCCCGGTCTGCCATGCGAAAGCGGAGCCTGGTTCCAACACGATTTTCAGCCAAGGATAACGTTTGCGCAACCCTTTCAGCGTATCAATCAACAAGGGTACATTATAGTCCTTGCGGGTCATCAGATGTCCGCCGCCTAAATTCAGCCATTTCAGCTGAGGAAACCAACGACCGAACTTGGCTTCCAGATGCGCCAAGGAATCCACCAACGCCTCCGCACTGCTCTCGCAATGGTTATGGCAATGAAAGCCTTCGATTCCCTCTGGCAAAGTTTCCGGCAAGGTGTCCGCCAAGATGCCAAAACGGGAACCCGGCGCACAGGGATTGTACAGCTCCGTCTCTATCTCGGAGAACTCCGGGTTCACCCGCAGTCCGCAAGACATGGGATGCTCTTTCCACGCCTTTACAAGTGGATAGAAACGAGCGTATTGCGTCAGCGAATTAAACGTGATATGACCGCTGCAACGCAGTATCTCGCCAAAAGTGGCTTCCTCGTAAGCTGGCGAGTAGGTATGCGCCAGACTGCCGAACTCCTCCTTTGCCAGCCGTGCCTCGTAAGGAGAACTGGCCGTGGTGTGTGCGATGTACTCTCTGAACACAGGAAAAGACTTCCAAAGCGCGAACGCCTTGAAAGCCAGTATGATTTCCACTCCTGCCGCTTCAGCCACCCTACGGATGAGGGAAAGATTACGCCGAAGTTTGTCCTCCTCCATGATATAGCAGGGAGAAGGTGCGCCTTGATATGTCTGATTATCCATTTTCTGCATTCTTCGATTATTCAAACCTCATGGCTATTGCCGGGTCTATCCGACTAATCAGATAGCTGGGGGCTATCAGCACGAAGACGGAAATAACCAATGTAGCCACATTCAGCAACAAGAACAAGAACCAGTCGAACATTACCGGCACGGCATCCACATAGTAGGTAGCCGGATCCAGACGGGCAAAACCGAACTGCTGCTGGAGATACAGCAAGCCGATGCCAAGGATGTCGCCTAACAGCAAGCCGCGTCCTATCAAGAAGACGGAGAAGTTGAGGAACACATGACGCACTTGCTTATTACGAGCGCCAAGCGCTTTCAGCAGTCCAATCATCTGCGTGCGTTCCAAAATGATGATGAGCAGTCCGGAAATCATCGTGAATCCCGCCACTCCCAACATCAGTATGAGAATCACCCACACATTCATGTCCATCAAACTCAGCCAAGCGAAAATGTCGGGGTTGGCCTCCTTAATCGTTTTAGCGGAATATACTTCCCCGTAGGCATCCGCCTGCTTGTTTACCGTGCGCACCACTCCCATGTCAATGTCGTCCAGCCGGTCAAAGTCGTTCACCGTGAGTTCCGCTCCCGTACATTGGTCAGCCTTCCAGTTGTTCAACCGCCGGACGGTGTACAAGTCGGTAATCAAGAAATTCTGATCGTATGCCGTCAGATTAGTCTGGTAGATGCCCGCAATCTTGAAACGACGCACCCGGATATTGTCATTGAAGAAATAAGCGTAAATCCTGTCGCCTAATTTCAGCTTCAGCATATCCGCCACCGTCTTGGAGATAAGCACCTTGTTGGAAGCCTCAGAGTCGGTGAATTTCGGAAACGTCCCTTCCACCATGTACTGTTTGAAGAAAGTGGGGTCGTACTCCTGCGCCACTCCCTTCAAAATCATACCTTGGAAGTTCTCATCCGTCTTCACCATGCCCGCCTTCAAGGCGAAACGCTGCACATGGTCAATGCCCGGCACACTTTTCAGCACACGCATCATGCTGTCGTTCATCTGCACGGGGAAGGTGTCGGCATACTGCACGGTCTGCCGGTTCTCCACCTGTATATGCGAACCGAAACCTATGACCTTCGAGCGAATCTCGTTCTTGAAGCCCAAGGCCACCGACACGGACACAATCATCACCGCCAGTCCGATAGCCACTCCCATCGTGGCGATGGTAATGGCCGGACGAGAGACTTTCTTCTTGTCGCCTTTCGCCTTGTACAGACGGCGGGCTATGAAAAGCGCGAAATTCATATAGTCCTCCCGGGATAAGCCTCCAACGCCTTGCGCAATACGAAAATAGCCCTGATAAGGTCTTCTTTCTTCAGCACGTAGGCTATACGCACCTCGTTCTTACCAAGTCCCGGAGTCGTGTAGAATCCCGCGGCAGGCGCCATCATTACCGTCTCGCCCTCATAATTGAACTTTTCCAAGCACCAGGCACAGAACTTCTCAGTGTCATCCACGGGCAGTTTCGCCACCGTGTAGAACGCCCCCATCGGGATGGGCGAGTACACACCCGGAATGCGGTTCAGTCCGTCTATCAAGCACTTACGTCTTTCTACATACTCATCATACGTGTTGCGGTAATACTCATCAGGAGTATCCAACGAAGCCTCCGCGGCAATCTGCCCGATGAGCGGCGGACTCAACCGAGCCTGGCAGAACTTCAGCACCGTCTTGCGCACTTCCGCATTCTTCGTTATCAGCGCACCGATACGGATACCGCACTCGCTATATCGTTTAGATACAGAATCAATCAACACCACATTGTTCTCTATGCCTTTCAAATGGCAGGCGGAGATATAAGGAGAACCCGTGTAGATGAATTCCCGATACACCTCATCAGAGAAGAGATACAAGTCGTACTTCTTCACCAAGTCCCGCAGCTGGTTCATCTCCTTCCTTGTGTACAGATAGCCTGTGGGATTGTTGGGGTTGCAAATCAAGATAGCCCTTGTGCGTTCGTTGATGAGTTCCTCGAACTTCTCCACCCTTGGTAAGGAGAATCCTTCGTCTATGGTGGTGGTAATCGTGCGGATGACCGCACCCGCTGAAATGGCGAAGGCCATGTAATTGGCGTAGGCAGGTTCAGGCACGATAATCTCGTCGCCGGGATTCAGGCAAGAAAGGAAAGAGAACAACACGGCCTCCGAACCTCCGCTGGTAATGATAATCTCGTCCGGCGTCAGCTCTATGTCGTATTTCTTATAATAGTTCACCAGCTTCTTGCGGTAACTCTCAAAGCCCTGGCTCGGACTGTATTCCAGAATCTTGCGGTCGATGGAACGGATAGCGTTCAACGCCTCCACTGGCGAGGGCAAGTCTGGCTGTCCGATATTCAAGTGGAACACGTGGATACCCCTTTTCTTTGCGGCTGCCGCCAAAGGAGCCAGTTTGCGAATCGGGGAAAAAGGCATCTCACTGCCTCGTATTGAAATCTTAGGCATATTTTTCTTCTGTTGTTTTAATTCATTGTACTCTACGCACGCAAAATTACGACTTTTTTCGCAAGAGTGAAAGAGTACAGGCTATTTCTTTAGTTTTGTCAGAGGTAGACGGTGTGCGGGTTCTCGTATCACAGGGGCTTTCATCCGCAACACTTTCCTCGTAAGCACCTCCGCACGAGTAGCCCCGTTTTCTCTCGGCATAAGCGGAGAGTACCGCAACACCTTCTGCATACGGTCTTTCTGTTCGGTGGTAAACTGGTCTGTATAACTCACGGAGTAATCCATGATGTTATGCGAGTTAAACTGCTGATTTTGACAGTTTTGACGCTTTACCACCTCACGCATATTAATCGTTTTACCTTGATGTTGATTCATGTAGTTCTCCAGCCAGTACTCATATTCTGCCCGGTTGTAGTCCGGGGTATCCTTGCAATAGTCCGTATTGCCGCAGCTGTCCAGCAAATTTTCACTCGACTCCGCAGAGTTCCGCTCCGTAAAGGCGTGAAACAAGCCAAGGTAATGCCCTAATTCATGCGCAGTGGTCACACTAGAATCGTATATGTTATAATTTTCAGTCGACGATTCCTCGGAAATATACAGACTATTGATAGAACAACAAGGTCCCCACTCCACATTATCAAGCGTCATGGATGGATACGTTGACTTACTCACCTCCTGCAAACCCTCAGGCGTTGTGCCATCTGTATAGCCCAACGGCATGTGGGAAATGCCTAAAGTAATATATTCACCGTTCTCCTTTGCGAAAGGATAGAACAGCAGATTGATATAGCGGTTAGGATCCCAGACATACTGCTTAAAGGAAGAGTTGTTGTCCATGACCTTATCAGGGTCAAACTCCGCCTCTGTCCTGCGTATATACTCAATGCCCGGCTCATCCACTTTCTTACCTGTCGGCACGGAATTGGTCAAGACAAACTGCACGCCTGTCTCATTGTCCTTATACAAGGTGTTCACCTTATTTATAATCGCACGGATACGGGCGGACACTCTGGCGAGCGAATCAGCCGAAGCATTCTGATAGATGACATGACACACCACTGGGAGTGCATATTCTCTGTATTCAATACGAGTGGTGGTCGGTTGATTACCCTCCTTAATAATAGGCTCGGCGCTGCACGCCGCAAGCAATGCCGCCGCACACAAAATCAAACACTGTTTCATTTCGTTTCCTCCATTAGTTCTTGCCTTACATAGTGAGGCAGCTTTTTGACTACCTCCTCGTAAGAATGGTCTATGAGATGCCTCACAAGGTTGTCGTCCAAGTCCTCGCCATGATGCAACTGGTTCCAATATTTCTTGTTCATGTGCCATGCGCCGGTTATCGTGTCCGGGTGTGCCGCCCGCAAATCTTGCGCATAGGCAGGGTCACACTTCAACACGAACCAGTCCGTGTCGTCCAAGTCAATCATGCAGAAGATTTTATTCCGCACCCGGAAGGCTAAAACCGTCTCGTCGAAAGGGAAGTCTTCCGTCGCCTCTTTCTTGGAAAGGCAGTATTGTCTGATTGCTTCTACATTCATCGCTCTTTCTGCGGGTTCATGGAAAGTATCTCACGGAAGACACGCTCCGCCTGCTCCACGGTGCGCACATTCAGCACCAGCATATTCCGCTTTCCTCCGTTCATCACCCGCAAGTTGCACCGTTGCGGATGAGTCGTGATATATTCAAGGCAGCGGTCGAACGCAAGACTTTGATAGAACGGGCTGTCGGGATTGGAGACGAAATACAAGCTCAGGCGGTTCTTCTTCAAGACAATCCGCTCCATACCCAACTGTTTTCCCATCCTGCGCAAAGGCACGATGTGCAGCAGTTCCTCGCCTTGCGAAGGCAACGGGCCGAACCTGTCGACCAGTTTCTTCCTGAATGCCTCCACCTGCTCGTCCGTCTCCAAGTTGTCCAGCTCCCTGTACACGTTCATACGCTCGCTGCTGCTCGGCACATACGAGTCGGGGAAGAACATCTCCAAGTCGGTATCTATCGTGCAATCGTCCACGAAGTTGTCCCCTTTGGCCTTTCCGTCTTCCTGCGAATCGTCGGCATACAGCTGGGCGAACTCGTCATTCTTCAGCTCGTCCACCGCCTGTGTCAGAATCTTCTGGTAAGTCTCATAGCCCAAATCGGCCACGAATCCGCTCTGCTCTGCTCCTAACATATTGCCCGCCCCACGGATATCCAAGTCTTGCATGGCAATATGAATGCCACTGCCCAAATCGGAGAACGTCTCGATGGCCTCCAGTCTACGCCGGGAATCCGTGCTCAGCGCACTCAACGGAGGAGCAAGCAGGTAGCAGAACGCCTTCTTGTTTCCACGCCCCACTCTACCACGCATCTGGTGCAGGTCGCTCAGTCCGAAATTCTGCGCGCCGTTCACGATAATGGTGTTGGCGTTGGGAATGTCTATACCATTCTCCACAATCGTCGTGGAGAGCAGCACATCGTACTCGTAGTTCATGAAAGCGCAGATAATCTTCTCCAGTTCTTCGGGCGGCATTTGCCCGTTGCCGATGCACACGCGCGCATCCGGCACATACTTGTGAATCAGGTTCGCTATCTCGGGAAGTCCTGAGATACGGTTGTTCACGAAGAACACCTGCCCGTTGCGGCTCATCTCGAAGTTGATGGCCTCCTTGATAATCTCCGGATTATACGTATGCACCTCCGTCTGGATAGGATAACGGTTAGGAGGCGGAGTCTGGATGACGGAAAGGTCTCTTGCCCCCATCAACGAGAACTGCAAGGTACGCGGTATAGGGGTGGCCGTCAACGTGAGGGTATCCACGTTCACCTTCAGCTGGCGAAGTTTCTCTTTGACCGCCACACCGAATTTCTGCTCTTCGTCGATTATCAGCAGTCCGAGGTCGTGGAACTTCACAGTCTTCCCTATCAGCTTATGCGTGCCTATCAGAATGTTAATCTTCCCTTCCTTCAAATCCGCCAGTATCTTCTTCGTCTCCGCAGCCGTCCTGGCTCGTGAGAGGTACTCCACTCTGACAGGAAAATCTTTCAGACGGCCTTTGAACGTCTGGTAATGCTGATAAGCCAGCACGGTAGTCGGCACCAGCACCGCCACTTGTTTGTTATCGCAACAAGCCTTGAAGGCAGCCCTGACAGCCACTTCCGTCTTACCAAAGCCCACGTCTCCGCACACCAGCCTGTCCATGGGACGCTGCTTCTCCATGTCCGCCTTCACCTCTTTGGTGGCCTTCAGCTGGTCGGGTGTGTCCTCATAGATGAAACTGGCCTCCAGTTCGTGCTGCATGAAATTGTCGGGCGAGTAAGCGAAACCCTTCTCCTCCTTTCTGCGGGCATACAGCTTGATAAGGTCGCGGGCAATATCCTTGATTTTCTTCTTGGTTCGCTCTTTCAGTTTCTCCCAAGCGCCCGTACCCAGTTTGCTCAATTTGGGAGAAGCTCCCTCCTTTCCCCGGTACTTGGCCACCTTGTGCAGGGAGTGGATGGACACGAAGACCGTGTCTCCGCCCTGGTAAGTGATTTTCATCATCTCCTGCACCGTATCTCCATTGGGCACCCGCACCAGTCCGCCGAACTGTCCGATACCGTGGTCGATATGCACCACGAAATCTCCCGGCTTCAACTCGTTCAGCTCTTTCATGGTGAGCGTGGCCTTTCCAATCCTTGTCTTGTCGCTTTGCAGGGAATATTTGTGGTAGCGGTCGAAAAGCTGGTGGTCAGTAAAGAGGCAGGCTTTCGCGTCCTCGTCCGAGAATCCCTCATGGAGAGTATGGTCTACGGGAGTGAACACGATATGCCGCTTCTCCGGCTCTGGCTTCGAATCGTCCCGCTCATCAAAGATGGCTTTCAGCCGTTCCGCCTGTTTGCTACTGTCCGTAAGGATGTACACGGTATATCCCCGCTTTATGAAATCGGAAAGAGAGTCCGACACCAAGTCGAAGTTCTTATGGAAGGCCGGCTGTGGCTGCTGATGAAAGGTTATCTCCGTGAACGTCTGTCCTTTCAGATAAGAGGGCAGCTGCGGTGAATGTCCGAACAGGAGGTGACTTTTAGCTTTCGCCTCCTTCTCAAACTCCTCCCCGGAGTAAAACACTGGCCCTTCGATATGCGAGCCATAGTCTTCCGCCTCCATTTCGGCCTGCCGGGAAAAGCCCTTCTGCGAAGTGGCATCCAACGTATCCACAATCAGCTGGCCGTTTTTATACACCAGACAGGAGGAGTCGGGCAACAGCCCCAACAGCGACACAGAGTCTTTCTGTGCAGACTGCTGCAAATCCGGCAATATCTGTATTTTCTCTAATTTCCTGTCCGACAACTGTGTCTCCACATTAAAGGTACGGATGCTGTCTATGTCGTCTCCGAAGAAATCCACACGGTACGGCTCATCCGAAGCGAAGGAATACACGTCCAGAATACTTCCTCGCAAGGCGAACTTCCCCGGCTCATACACATAATCCGTCATCTCGAAGCCCAGCTCCACCAGCCTTTTCCTCACCGATTCCATGTCTCGTTTTTCCCCCACATGGAGCGAAAGCACATGCTCGTCCAGCACTGATTGAGACACCACCTTCTCGGCCAACGCCTCAGGATAAGTCACAATCATCAAAGGAGCGTGGTCTTTGCCCCATGCGGCGATACGGCTCAACACCTCCGTCCGCATCACCTCGTTGGAGGAGTCCCGCTGTCCGTAGCGGATAGCACGACGGAAGGAAGAAGGGAAGAAGCACACTGTCTCCTCCCCTCCTTCCTGACATAAATCATGGTAGAAATAGCCCGCCTCTTCCTCGTCATTGAGAATGAAAAGGACAGGAATGGAGGCGTTCGCCTTGCGATAGGCAGAAAGTAACACAAGCGATGGCGAGGAAGCGCACACGCCTGCCACCAACGCCACTTCCCTCTTCTTTCCGGCAAACAGGGAAGACAGCGTTTTTACTTGCGTCAATCCGCTATATAATTGTTGTAATTTTGCTGTTTCCATACGGAATGCAAAGATAGGGCAAATCCAGCGACTATCAAAATGGAATGTTTAATGTTCAGTGTTTAGTGTTTAATGTTTAATTGGCTGGACGGTACAGACGCGATTAATCGCGTCTCTACACTAAACATTAATAATTAAACAATTAGTGCTTAATATTTAATTGGCAAAGCATTTCACGAATTAAACACTAAACATTAATAATTAAACACTAAGCAAACACTAAACATTAATAATTAAACATTATCAAAATATCACCACCTTGACATAATCCTTCAAATGGAAGAGGGCGTTGCCGTAATGATGCTGTGAGTCGTTAATCAGCAACAACGTCCTCCTTCCGTCCGCCAACCTTGGCCCCAGACACATTCCCTCGAAATTGGCGAAGCCCCAGTCGAACATGGTCAGATGGGTGCGGAAAGACGTGAGCAGCTGCTTGCGGAGAAAGTGGCTCTCGGGGATGGAAGACAGCTTCACGGACTTGCCCAATGGCACGCCCTCTTTCAACGGATCGACCAGGAAAAGCTTATGCTCCACATAGCTTCCTAAATAATTCTTCTTTATCACCGCATCCCTCTCCAACACCAACAACCGTCCATCCTCCATTGCCGTAAGAGCGGACACACCGAAGATGCAGACAGCTTTGGAGGGATGCTCCGAAGGAGTCTCCGTGCGGTACGCATACTGAGAGAGGGGACGCAAGTCTTCTCCGAAAGATTGCAGACGGAGCAACTGCACTCCCTCTCCCTTGTCGCCATCCGCCAAATCCGTTTTCAAAGTTCCCTCTGTCATTGTCCAGAACAGCCCCCTTTCCGCATCATACGCAAGCGACTCGAACCCGCGGTTGGGCTGAATATGAGCCGTGGAGAACATTTCCGGCACTTGCAGTTCCCGTCCGGTCAATTTGCCCGTAAAGTCTACTTCCACGACACGCTGGTCTCCTTCTCCTGCGATGAAGAACGTGTTCGTGGAAGGATGATACACAATATCCTCCGCATCCCTGGCCGAAAGGCTGTTCAACGTCATCTTCCGTGGCTTATGCCCTACCATGCCATTCCGGTAGACCTCCCGCACTTCTCCCGTAAGGCTGTCCAGCCGGATGGTGAAAGGATAGAAACCGTCCGCCGTCTCCTTGTCGCTCACCACGGCATACACATCCCCCTTTATATGAGTGATGCCGCTATAGTCCCCGGCCGGCACATCGATAGCCCGCATGGACTGCTGCGGTTGCAGCTCCACGACCGTCAACGCCTTGTCCGCCTTTGCCGAGGGTTTTACCTCTCCCATGGCAAAAAGCGGACAAGCCATAAACAATAGCATAAAACGCCTCATCTTACCTCCATTCTGACGGCTTCCGTCCTTGCGTTCAGCTCGGGCGCATAGGCGCATTGCACGGTAGCAGCTCCTATCGTGTACGCTCCTTTCCGATCTATGTAGGAAGTATGCTCCATGATAAACGTGCCCTTCGAAAGACGGTCGCAGAAAGCGTTGTCAGACACATCCGACGGCTCATAGTAATAACCACGGCCATCCGCAAAACGGTAGCCAGACACGGACTGCATCGGTTCGGCGCAAGCCGGACGAAGGTCTTTCACCTGCACAAACTCCAAGTCCCGGTCGGTCTTCACTATCAGACGGGACACCAGCTGGTCTCCCACTTTCGGCCGCACCGCGTTCAACGCATAGCGCACTTTCTTGCCGCCGACCACCCGCTCAATATATAGTTCTCTGCGAATGGTGAGGGCTTGCCGCAAGCTGTCGGCCACGGAAGACAAGACCCGTTCCATCGGCAGGGTGAAAGAGGCCGACACACTGCCCCATGCGATGCCCGAGGTGGATTTGCTTACAGTCAGTGTTTCCGGTTTCATGACGGGACTGCCCTGCGAGAAGGTCTGACGCACATAACCCAAAGCGGCAGTCTCCTTCTCCGACTTCACCTCCTCGCCGTTCAGTCTCACGGAAGCCGGCTGTCCGTCGTGCAAGTCCTCCTTTCCACTGCCCAGCAGCAAGGCGTACACACTGTTCGCGCTCTGCAAGGGATTCGCCCACGCCTGAGTCTGCTTCTGCTTCAGCAGCCACTGTTGCATCTGCGCCATCTCCTGCGGATAACCGCCCTGTTCCGCCAACGCCTCTATCACCAACGTCTGCAACGGAATGCGGTTGTCATTCCAACTCGCCCTGTAAGAAGCACGGTCGAAATAACGCCCCATTTCCTCCGTGTGCACGGTATGTTCCACTAAACTTTTCACATTATCCTCCGCAGACTGGCGGTCTCCGTAATTCCGCAGAATCACGGCGCACAACGCCTTTTCCTCATGGGAAAGCGAAGCAAGGTGTGTTTTCCATCCTTTCAGATAGAACGAAGTCATCGCCTCTTTCTTCACATCCCCCCGCAGGGCGCACAAATAGAAATAGCGCATCTCCATCGTGCCGCCTACATAGTCTTTCTGCTTTTTCGCCCGCTGATAGGATTGGCTCACTTTCTCTTTCAAGAAAGCCATCGCCTTGTCCAACAACGGAGGATTCTCCCCGGTGATATGTCGCAAACGGGCCAGTTGCTCGGCCACCTGAAGCGTGATGAACGTGCTGCCTTCCATGCCGGGGAACCAAGACCACGCACCGTCCGTCCGCTGCAACGCCTGCAACTGGCGCAGCGTGCTTTCACGGTGTTGAGCAAGTGTGTTCACCTCGAACAGCACGCCCAACCTCCGTTGCCTTTCCGTCTCACTCTGCGCCTCGGCCACCCACGGCGTCTCGTTCAGCACGAATGTCTTCAACTCCTTATTCTGCCGCAGTTTGCTCCACAGCGTCTCACTGTCCGCCCCTTCTTGCCGCCAACGCTCGAACACCGAGCGCAACTTCGGATTCCGGGAAGCAATCCATCCAGCCAAAGACTCCGCATAATAGGCGGCAGAGACAGACACCGCATCCCTTCCATTCGCCTCCACCATCGACGGCAAAGCCTGCACGGCATACCACATCGGATTGGAAGTGAACTCCACCGTCAGTCGGCGATTCTCCGCTTGCGGGTCATTGTGCTGGAAAAGGCTTTTCAACGAATAGCTCTTTGTCTCTTTCCCGTTCACGGACACCGCTACACTTTGCACCACTTGCTGACGGTTATCGAGCACCATCAGCCAGTTTTGCTCACCGTCCGTCTTCTTGCCGGCTTTCGCCTCGTAGCGGCAGATTAAAGCCGGAAGAGTGGCCGTAGCGTCCCACTCAAAGGAAAGGCTGTCCGTCTGTCCCGCTTCCGCACGGAAATTCTTCGTCCGGGTGAAGAGCACTTTCTCCGTGGCGGGGTCTATCAGCGAGAAACGAGCCTCTCCCTTCAACCGCTTGCCCGTGAGGTTCGTCAGTGTGGCAGGGAAATAAACCTTGTCGCCCTTACGCACATAGCGAGGAAGATTGGGCTGGAGCATGAAATCCTTGGTGGCCGTGACCGTAGTGTCGGTTTGTGTCCATAACATGTCTTTGGTATGCGCCAAGGCTTTCACCCTCCATTGCGTCAGGCTCTCAGGAAGCGTGAAAGAGAGTGTAGCCTCCCCTTTCTCATTCACAGGCACTTGCGGATAGAAGAAGGCGGTTTCGTTGAAATTCGCGCGCAAGGGAACCACCTCCTTCTTCGGCGAAGCGCTGTCCCCCAAAGCGCCCGTAACGAACACTTTCGACTCACTCAAAGCCATCGGCGCGTTTATTGCGCCGCTCATCGCCAAAACAGAATGTTTATAGAGTCTGACATCTGCCCTTGTCACCAGCGTCTGCCCTGTGGTTTTCATCAGATTCAATACGCTGTAAGTGGGTTGAGACACCCGGAGCAGATTTATCCCTTTGTACATTCCCTGCAAACGAACACCCTCGCCCTCATTAAAAAGAGAAGGAGAAGGCACATAGCTGTACGTCCGTAGTCTGAACGGGTTCAACCACCATCTCAACGTGTCAAATTTATCCAGCGAAGCGTCATACATCGAAGCCATGACCTCCGCCTTGGCCGGTGTGCCGTCCTTGCGGGACACTTTCAACGTCCAAGTCTCTTTCTGTCCGGGCACGAGTCTGTCCCTGAAAGAAGTCCACGCTATTTGCAACTGGTCTCGCGTGAACACTCGCCTGATGGTGGCTTGCCGCTGATAGAACTCTCCGTCCTTGACAAACGCGAAGGAGGCTGTCAAGTCCTTGTTTCCATATTCTTCCTTGTAGGGATAGGTAAAGTTCAAGATACTGTCAGACAAATTAATTATCCGATGGTCTATCCGTTCTTCTCCCGCATACAACTCATAGAACAAGGACACGTCTTTCAGACTGGTGCCTACTTGCAGCTTGCCCACCTTTCCACCGTCTTCCACAGAAGACATCTCATAAGAAGTCCCCTGGAACCATATATCGGAAGGCAACGCCGGACGCATGTCTTTCTCGGAAAACAGCACGAAATCAGTAGAGTCCGTGGCCGTAAGCTGTTTGCCGTCCACCTGTGCGTCTATGTGACACACCATGCGGTAAGCGCCTGTCTTCAAGGCGTACACCTCCTTGAAGTCCTGCTCTTTGTTCGCCTCGAAGCTTCCTTCCAGCACTTTCTTTCCACGACTGGCACGCAGCATCTCCGCATCCCATCTGTAAGATTGTCTTTCAGGCAGTTTGTCTATCTGATAGAGGGTATAAGTCCCCTTGCAAGCCACCGGCAGGTTCTGCAAGTTCCGCACAAAGACCGTCCCTTTCTCTGCGGCCTCTTTCCGCAGACAGCCTCCGTCCCACATTAACGTCAGATCCATATACACCGCCCGGTTGCTCAGCGGCAGCGTCAATGTACCCTGTTGCGTCTCTCCGGCTGAGGAAGTCACGTCCGCCTTGATTTCGTAGTCATACCAATAAAAACGAGGACGCTTTCCGGGCAGTGTCATGAACTGCACAGGGATGGCGAAACGCCCTTGCTCGTCCGTCTCCACCACCTTGCTGACCGCATCCGGAATTTTCACGCCATCATCCCATCGCATCCAGCTGTTTCTTCTCACCTGCACCGTATAGGCCACCTTGGCATTCGCCAACGGCACCCCGGCGTAAGTCTTGGCAATGCCCCGCACCGTCAGACTGTCTCCCGCCTTGAACACTTCCTCCACCTTGTCAAACCGCACGTCAAACGTAGGCCGCTTGTATTCTTCCACCCGGAAAGACACACTGGCTCCCTGCGTACTTTCCACCCTGTACATCCCAGACAAGCCGCCATCCGGCAAAGTGAACGAGGTGGCCACAGAGCCGAACTCGTTCGTGGTCAGTGTCCTCTCACTTATCTTCTGGTCATTCGCGTCTCTCAACGTCAGAGTGACCTTCTTGTCCGGAAGTGCTTCCGACTTCTCCGTAGTATTGCGATAGAACACCCCCGCCACTTGCACCCTCTGTCCGGGGCGGTACACAGCCCTGTCCGTAAAGAGATTGCCACTTTCTTCCTCCGTTCTACTGTCTTGCCGTCCATAGACATAGCTATATACTCTGTCAGGCAATGAGAAGCGGTCTTCGGACGTCTCCAACCTCATCCAAATCCACCCCTTCGGCACCTTGCTTACTCTGCCTTCCGCATCCGCACTTAGCCGTGTAATCTCTTTCGCGCCTTTGTTGTCTTCATACACGATGACCGTGGCGTTCGGCACAGGTTTTCCACTCAGGGCGTCCACAATGGTCATATCGAAGGTAGACGAAACACTCCGACCAATTGCCCGGAGAGAGGATACCGACAAAAGCTGGCAATTATACCCGTCCTTTCCATCTATCCGCACTGCATACAGACCAGCGGGAAGAGAAGGGAGTGTGATGGCGGAGTCATTGTCCTCATACGGACGACCATCCAACGCAATCTTATGTGTAAGGAACGGTTTGGACTCTACGTATTTCGAGAAGAAGCTCTTCTGTCCGGCAGACCATTGCCCGTTTTTATCATAGTCTTGATACATGGCAGAGGTGAACCCGTCCTTTATTTTATAAAAAGACACAGTGGCGTTATCCATATTCTTCCATTGCACGGCGGCTTTCAGAGGCTTACCCGGCAATACATTCTCCGTGTCTATCCGCAAACTACGGCGGAGAGTCAGCTCTTTCTCCGCATTGAGGAAAAGATTCTTGCGGTCATAATCCGGGAAACGCTTCAACACGTCTCTCACGAACGCCAGCTTCTTTTCCCCTTTTAAATCACACACATCCAGATAGTCGGCATAGATGTCCGGACAGGTTCTGGCATCCCTGTATTTTTCCATCATCTTCTCTAACCGATGACAATACACCTCCTTGGAAAGCATTCCATTACGATAAGCCAGTTGGGCTTGTCGCAAAGAAGCCAATATCTCCCCGTCCGTATTCCCCTTTTGCCGGTAATACGCCACCATCTTCCGGTAGAAAGCATCCGCCAGCAGGGAGTCCTGACGGGGAAGTGTCCGCACCGCAGTCTGACCGATCACATCCAGCAAATTGCCGCCGCCTAATTTCTCATCCATCGTTCCTTTCTGGATGACAGGCAACCAAGCTGTCAGGGAAGTCTCCCCCAACCTTTGCGGATCGGCCAACGAAGCGGTGAAATGCGCGCGGGCTTTCTGCCTGAACATCCCCACCGTCCACTCAGACATATCCGCAGGATATTCCGGTAGAGACGCACTTAACCGCGTCTCCGCGTCAGTAGAGACACGATTAACCGCGTCTCTACGCCCCATTCCCGCCTTGTCCATATATAAGGAGCCTAAAAGGGCATGAAGCACAGCCTGCTCCGTCTTGTCCCGGGTCTCTTCAGTCCAAGTCTCCATGCGCTGTATGTCCGGCTGCACACTGTCCACGGACAAGGTGCCGCGCTGTGCGATTATATAAAGGTACGCCCGCAGCATCTCCGCCTTGTCCCCCTTGCGGGAAGCGGACTGGAATATCTTCCGCGCCTGTGATATGGCGGACTGTGGCAACGACTTGCCCTCCAGCCGCTCCACTTCCTTCCACATCTTCGTATAGTCACCCGCCTGTGCGGAGACACTTCCAAGAAGTGCCGCCAAGGCCATCAAGTATTTATTTCCCTTTTCCATGTGTGTATAGTATAAAGATAACATTGCAAATATCGTAAATAAAACGGGAAAACACGGCCGATACGGCCTGAATAATTTTTAATGTTTGATGTTTAGTGTTTAATTGGCTGATTCCGCTGTTTCAAGACAGAAAAGAAGCAAAAGAGTTTCATATTTACAAAACTTATTATTATCTTCGCAAACATACCACTGTCTTGCATATCGCAACAAGTAGAGACGCGATTCATCGCGTCTCCATTCATCGCGTCTCCATTCATCGCGTCTCCATTCATCGCGTCTCCATTCATCGCGTCTCCATTCATCGCGTCTCCATTCATCGCGTCTCCATTCATCGCGTCTCCACATTCATCGCGTCTCCACATTCATCGCGTCTCCACATTCATCAGTGATGAATTGTATCTGTGATTGGTAAGATATTAAAACACTATGAAAAAGCGGAGACGCGATGAATCGCATCTCTACCAACTAATAAAAGACCAAATCACCCATTTGCAACATCATGCCAAACAGCCTGTCCAAGTCATCCAGGGGATGATCACTCATCCGCAACTCGATGTCACATTTCCGGCAGAAGTCTTTCAGCAACGCATAAGTTTCCTCCCGGTCAGTCACTATCAACTGAGGTCTTACCCGCAACACCTCTTTCATTTGGTTGGCGAAACTGGAAAGCAGAAAGGCGTCGTTATATTCAGAATCATTGTCAGGAAACACCGGGAAAAACATTCCCTTGGGCTGAACGCTGGCTATCAGGAACTTCGGGAAGAAACCCGGTCTATCCTCCTTCACAGGTACCGCCACAGGCATACAGGCAGCTCTCATCCATAATTCACCTTTGGACGGCAAGGCACGCACATTGGCCGCTTGGACAGGGTTGTCGAACACATACTCCACCAGCTCTCTCTTCTTGTAAGGAGGAAGCGTGATTGTAGTCCACTCATATCCTTCCTCCGTTTTAGTCAACAGGGGGATGTTCTTGCCTCCTTTTCTACTGGCGTACACCTCATCAAACCCCGCTTCCGATTTATCCGTCCCATGCAATTTCTCCGCCACCTCCAACGCGGCGTTCAACGCCTCTGTAATCCGCCGCGCGTCTTCCTCGTCTGTAATGCAAAAAGGTTCATGCAAAGGAGTATGACGAGTGAAGTCCGGCCACCCGTGCTGCCGAGGAATCTTCAGTCCATGAGCCTCCGCATACGCCCGAATCTTTTTCTTCACCTCAGAGTCCAGCTTTTTAGCCTGCATGAAGTCACAGTTAATACAGTCAAAATGAAGGCTTAACTCCATTAACTCCTGCATCGAGGCCAAGCTGTCAGGAGATATAGAGTCATAATAAGTGCGAAGCCCCTCTGTCCCGATATACAAACCCAAAGCGAAATGTTCGCCTCCGTTTCCCATCACACACATATAGCCGATTTTCCCGTCAGTGAATTTGACAGCGAAAATATCCGAGTCCGTCAAAGTGTTCCAAAGCTCCGCCTTGCGGAACTTGAATGCCGCTTCCAGCATAGAATCAGTCAGTATCATATCATTTTCTTTTAGTTGTGTACAAAAGCTCGCAATGCTCCAGCATACCGCCTTATCTTTCTTGATTGAGTTTGGAGCGTTTCAGGATGGCACGCATTTTGGCCACCTGCTTCGTGAAGTCGCTGGAGCCGCACTTTGTCAAATCCCCCCGGCGGAATGCCGGGGCTGTGTCGGCGGTTCGTCGGCAAAGGTATGAAACATT